>JAKLPS010000006.1 GCA_022013695.1 Weeksellaceae bacterium | reverse complement strand
GAAAGTTCAAAATAGTCATAATTTAAACCACGCTTTTTTGGACTTTTGAAAAACTTAAAATCCCGAAAAACTTTTGTGCCTTTTGTGGTTGAGCAAAACCTGTAAAGTTCAAAAAAATAGTGATGCAAACTTCCTTTTTTGGACTTTTGAAAAACTTAAAATCCCGAAAAACTTTTGTACTTTTTTTGGTTTAACAAATCATTTTGAATTATCATCATCATCTATCAATAATCAACTATCAATTATGTACAGAATCATCTCCGGAAAATGGAAAGCCAAGAAAATTGCAGCTCCAAAAAACTTCGACGTGCGCCCAACGACAGACTTTGCAAAGGAAGCGCTGTTCAGCATTATCGAGCATCGGTTCGACTTGGAATTCTGCTCGGTTTTGGACCTATTTGCAGGAATTGGTTCCATCACTTTAGAATTTGCTTCCAGAGATTGCCCAGACATCACTTCCATCGAATTGAATCCCAAACACGCCGGTTTTATCAATTCAACTGCTCAGGAATTGGGAATGGGATTGCAGGTGAACACGCAGCGTTTTGATGTTTTCGATTGGCTGAAAAGAAAGAAAAATCATGAGAAAAAATACGATATTATCTTCGCGGATGCACCTTTCGAAACCGACGAAAAAAAATATAACGAGCTGATTGACTTGGTTTTATCTAATGATTTACTGAAACCAAACGGAATTTTTATTTTGGAGCATCAAAGCCGGCAAAAATATGCACATCCGAACTTGAAAGACAGCAGAAAGTACGGCAACATTAATTTTTCGTTTTTCGAAGCCAAAGCCATTTCTGAATAGGAATTTACAAAACTTTCAGCTCCAAATCGATCGCTTTTCCGAAGAATTTTTTCGAAATTTTTTCGAAGTTTTTGGTAATGTCCGAAAGATAAAAATGATAAGTTGGTTGATGATTTTCTTCGTTCAGTAAATGATGCTTGTCCAAAATCATTTTCAATTGATGGGCAACGATATTTGGAGAATCGATCACGCGCACGCGATTTCCGTAATATTGCTTGATCTCATCTATCAAAAGCGGATAATGCGTGCAACCGAGAATCAAGGTTTCGATATTTTTTAATTTATTGTTGCTCAGATAATTATAAATGATAGAATGCGTAATGGGATGGTTTTTGAAACCTTCTTCGATGGCCGGAACCAGAAGCGGCGTTGCCAGCTCATCCACCTTGATAAATTTATTGTGCTTGCGGATAGACTTTTTGTAAAGTCCCGAATTGACCGTTGCTTTGGTCGCAATTACACCCACATTGTTGTGGATTTCGTAAGCCACTTTTTCGGCAACCGGATTGATGACATCGATTACGGGAACGCGTTCGGCAACTAAATCCTGAATTTCGTGCAAAGCGTTGGCTGTCGCCGAATTGCAAGCTACGACGATCGCTTTACAGTTTTTGTCGAGCAAAAATTGCGTGATTTTTGTCGCATAACCCACGATGGCTTCTCTGGATTTCTCGCCGTAAGGAAGGTGTTTGGTATCACCAAAATAAATGAGATCTTCGTTTGGCAAAAGTCTTTTGATTTCTTTGGCCACCGTCAAACCGCCAACGCCGGAGTCAAAAATTCCGATGGGCTGGCTGGCTGAAAGATGAGAATAGTCGGCTTTTTTCTTTTTCAAGATTTATTATGTATGAAATTTTGAACGCAAATTCCGCAAAGTTTTTTTTACTTTTTCGAAGATATTTTACTTTCGCAAAGGCGTAAAACTCAGCAAAGATTTAGCTGTACAAAAATAGAAATTTTATTAGAAGTTTTGCCATTCACTTTGTGGAATACTACATTTCGAAGAATCTCGGCGTTTAGCCTCTTCAGCAATGACAAAATTGTTTTTACTTGAAAGTAAAATTTCAAACCATAAATAAGTCACTTGCAATTCCGTCTGCCAAAAACCAATGTTTTTCGGGAATTAAAAGATGATTATTTTCAATTTTCAAAATTCCGGATTCTATTTTTAACTGGATTTCCTTTTGAAAATAATCGATGATTTCAGGAGAAAAATTTTGCTTGATTTTATCCAAATCAACGCCCCAAATCGTTCTGAGTCCAATCATCAACATTTCGTTGAAACGATCTTTTTCCGAGAGGATTTCGGTTTCTTTCGGAAGAATATTTTGAGTGATATTTTGGATGTAAATCGAATTATTGGCGACATTCCAGCTTCTCTCCGAGTTCCCGTCGTAAGAATGCGCGGACGGACCGATTCCCAAATAAGCTTCGGATTGCCAATACGCCGAATTATGTTTGGAGTGAAAACCCGGCTTCCCGAAATTTGAAATCTCATAATGATCGTAGCCCTTATCTTTCAGAAAATCAGACATATAATAAAACTCCCGATTCTGCTCGGCTTCTTCGGGAGCAGTTACTTTTCCGTTCTCAATCCACTTTTGCAAAGCCGTTCTTGGCTCGACCGTCAAAGCGTAAGACGAAACGTGTGGAACTTGTAACTCAATTGTTTTGTTAAGATTTTCTTTCCAGATTTCGAAGTTGGAAGTGGGCGAGCCGTAAATCAAATCGATACTGATATTTTCAAATCCAAAATCCTGGGCTCGCTTGATGGAACTTTCTGCTTCGGAAGCGTTGTGCGCGCGATTCATTAATTTCAGATCTTCATCAAAAAAACTTTGGGTTCCGATGGATAATCGGTTGACGTCGGTTTGGGATAATTCTTTGAGGAAATTTTTGCTTAAATCGTCCGGATTGGATTCTAATGTGATTTCTATATTCTCGTCAAAACTGAAATATTTTTGAATTTCGTCCATTACCGACTTTATTTCATCAACACTTAGAACCGAAGGCGTTCCTCCGCCGAAATAAAGTGATTGGATGGTTTTATGATTAAGTTCATTTTTCCGCAACT
The DNA here is from genome assembly GCA_022013695.1 of Weeksellaceae bacterium. Taxonomy (GTDB): domain Bacteria; phylum Bacteroidota; class Bacteroidia; order Flavobacteriales; family Weeksellaceae; genus Epilithonimonas. The sequence goes on along the minus strand of JAKLPS010000006.1, from coordinate 76,065 downwards.
TAATTTCGTTTTTAATCGCCAACATCATCTCATCCTTCAGACTTAAGGAAGTTGAAAAATGAAAATTGCAGTAGCTGCATTTCTGTTTGCAAAAGGGGATGTGGATGTAGATCAATTTTTTTTAATGATTAATTGTTCATTGTTAAATCTCGCCAAAAAATCATTCACCATTAAACGTTGAGGATAGGGAATTATCGATATCGGAAACCTCTCGAGTTGATAAAATTGTCTATATTAAAGCCTAGCGACAGCATAAAACTGTTGCCAAAATTATCCGTCAGCTCTGAAACGCCAAAGTTGTAAACTGCACCAAATGTGATGCCTCCTACCCGACCTTTGATGATGGGCGACATGCCAAGATTCTGGCTTCCAACAGCAGTTTTGGCACTTCGGAAACTGATGCCAGCCGAAATATTGTTTTTCTCTCCAAAAACGGTGGCCATCAAATTATAATCAAAAATTCTTGCGGAATTGGTATTGAGATTCATCATTAAAGAAGGCGTGAGGAAAACACCGTCGGTAAAATGCCAGTCGTAGCCGGCGTTCAGATAAAATTTGGTAGGCGAAGGCTCTATTCCGTTTACGATCGGGACATCATTGCTCACCGGAATATCAACCACCGAAGCACCTGCGAAAAAATGGTGGTATTTGACGGCGGCGCCCAAATTGACATAAGCCAAAAAAATATCGTTGGTATTTTCTCCCAAAAGCTGATCGCCCGATTGCTCGGGGAAGACTGTGGAATAGTCGATATTCATATTGTACAAATTTGTCCCAATCCCAAATGAGAACTGATCTTGGCGGTCTTCCTCGTCACTGAGAGGCACGAAATAAGACGCTCCAAGCATCAAACCATTGGATGAAATAGGACCATTTTGATCTCTGAAAAATGAAATTCCTGCGCCCACTCGGTCGAAGACATTGGCATGAAGACCGATAGACTGCACATTTGGAGATTCGCTGAGCTGTGAAAATTGCTTTTGATAATTGAGATTCAGCACCACGTCGTCCGTCTTACCCAGTAATGCCGGATTGAACAGAAAGTCGCCGTCAACCAAATACTGCTGGTAGAATGGCAAAGTTTCTTGAGCTTTTGATTCGCTAAAAAATACCGCGACCAAGAGGACAAAAAACTTATAGGAAATAGAATTTCTCTTCACGCTGCAAATATATAAAACACTAATTACTATCGAGATATTTTCTCCACCTGTCTGCAGCTTCCTGCATATCTTTTGGCATCGGGCTTTCGAAATACATTTCTTTTTTGGTCGTTGGGTGGATAAAACCCAATGTGTGTGCGTGCAAAGCGTGTCTTGGTAAAATTTCAAACACATTTTGAACAAATTTCCGGTACTTTGGCAATTCCACACCTCTCATGACAATATTTCCCTCATAACGGGCATCGTTGAACAAAGTATGACCAATATGCTTGAGGTGAGCGCGGATCTGGTGCGTGCGTCCCGTTTCTAATTTGCATTCGATCCAGGTCATGTAGCGGAAGCGTTCCAAAACCTTGTAATGCGTTACGGCGTGTTTGCCGTGGCTTCCGTCTTCGTAGGTGTACATCTGCATTCTGTTTTTCGGATGTCTGCCGATGTGTCCGGTCACCATGCCTTCATCATCTTTGACATTACCCCAGACGAATGCCCAGTAGAGCCGCTTGGTGGTTCGTTCAAAAAATTGTTTTGCCAGATAGCTCAATGCGTATTCATTCTTGGCGATCACGAGCAATCCCGAGGTATCTTTATCGATTCGGTGTACCAATCCTACTCTATCCAGATCTGAATTGTAATTTGGATCTTTTGCGAAATGGTAAGCAAGCGCATTGACCAATGTGCCGTCCCAGTTTCCGAAACCGGGATGAACCACCATCCCAGGATCCTTATCTACGACCACAAGGTCATTATCTTCGTAAACGATATTGATGGGAATATCTTGTGGGACAATGACATTTTCTCTGGGCGGATGGGCTAGGAGAACGCTAATCTCATCGCCGGGTTTTACTCTGTAATTCTGTTTCACGGGTTTCCCGTTTACGATCACGTTGCCCGCTTTGCAGGTTTGAGCAATTTTGTTCCGCGACGAATTCTGACGAAAAATCAACAAAAATTTGTCTATCCGGAGTGGTTCCTGTTTTTTATCGACGGTGATATTGACGTGCTCGTACAAGCCGCCGTTTTCTTCATCCGCAGCATGATCTTCGTTGATCAACTCATCTTCTAGGAAATCCTCCGTTTCGTCTAGCATATATTAATGTCTAAAAAGGCTTCAACTGATGTCGAAGCCTTTTATTTTAGTTATTCAATCACCACCTTTTTTGGCTTGGGTTTATCTATTGGTTTTGTAGATGGTGGCGTTGCTGTTTTTGATTTTACATTATTACCGGAAGTTGCTGTACTCGTCTTCGGTTTGGCGGTGGCAGATTGGGTTGCGCCAGAAGTGGTGGCATTAGGCACGGTTGGCTTTGCAAGCTCGGGATTTTGTTCTATTGTGGGCGTTGGAACTTCGTTATATTGAACAGGAGCTAATGTAGTATCGATTTTTGGTCGGTACATTTCATCCAACTGCTGTATCTTACTCTGAAGTTCAGCAGGCGTCTTTTTACTAGCCCATAGATCGATCTGCATACCCTGATCTCGCAACGCACCATACTCGGGATCTTGATAATAAATAATATCAGACTCATCTCGGCCACCATCTTCATAATCTACGATTCCGACTTCAAATAAGGCTTGAGCGACAATTTGTTTTGCCTCCTGCACGGTTCTTCCCACCAGATTGGGAACAGAAACGTTCCTCAAAGGTCCTGCCCCAATTACCAAATCGACACTCGAAAACTTAGGCAACAAGGTGCCTGGTTTGATGCTGGATCCATTATAGATAATCCGTAGAACGGCATCCCGCTGAATGCTAGGCTCATAAAGTGTGTCGCCCACCTTGAGACCCACCAAATTTAATTGATTGAATGCCAAACCTTTGTACCGGTCTATGATATCGGGCACGGCCACTTTTGCCCAAGTTCTTGGATTCACTTTCAGCACGATAGATCTGCCACTCTTCACACTGGATCCGGGCGCAGGAAAAACCGCCAAAACTTGAAACGGGCGAAATTTCGGGTCATATTTGAAACTATCCACTTCATATTCCAAACCAGAATCATCCAGAATCTTGATGGCGTCGTGCACTTTCATATTCATCACATTCGGCACCGGAATCTCGTCTCCGTGATTGGTATGGAACTCTAACCAACGGAATGTAAGCCAAACCAAACCGACGAAAATCGCCATTGCCAAAACGATATTAAGTAATACTTTCCAATGGAAAAGCGATTTGATCATAATTATTCTTTTTCAGAAACGTAACGCAAATATAGATAATTAATTGTATTCCGAAGGCCGAGCAGTTCTAAAAACCTGTTAAAAAAGAAAATGGGCAATTGGTTTAAAAACCTTATTTTTGCACTTTGAAAATATTATGGAAAGCCTCAAAGTCCACGACAAAACCTTTGTCCCTTATTTGAAACACGAAGAAATTTTGGAAATCACCCGCCGGGTTGCGCTGGAAGTCTATGACGAATATAAGGACGAAGTTCCTGTTTTCATAGGTGTTCTCAGCGGCGTCATTATGTTTTTTTCGGATTTCTTGAAGGCCTATCCTGGCGAGTGCGAGATCGGTTTTATCAAAATGAGTTCTTATGTGGGGACGCAATCTACAGGAATCGTTTACAAAGAAATGGAACTGACGAAGGACATCAAGGATCGCCACATTGTTCTTTTGGAAGACATTGTGGATACAGGAAATACGATCGAAAATCTCTGCACATTTTTCAAGGAAACGCAAGGTCCAAAATCTCTGAAAATAGCCTCGCTTCTTCTGAAACCGGATGTTTACAGAAAAGAATTTGAGATCAACTTCGTCGGTAAAGAGATTCCGAATAAATTTGTTTTGGGTTATGGATTGGATTATGATGAATTGGGCAGAAACCTGAAAGATCTTTACCAATTGCACGAAGGATCCATCAACGAATAAAAATTTCTGATATAATTTTAGACTTTCATCCGTTTTAAAAAATTCAAAAAAATGATCAATATTGTCTTATTTGGCCCTCCGGGAAGTGGAAAAGGAACGCAGGCTCAGCATCTGATTGAGAAATTTAATCTAAAACAGATTTCCACAGGAGATCTTTTTCGGTACAACATCAAAAATGAAACAGAATTGGGAAAACTGGCAAAATCGTATATCGACAAAGGAGAATTGGTTCCCGACCAAGTAACCATCGATATGCTGACCGACGAGCTGAGAAAACCAAGCAATACCAACGGATTTATCTTCGACGGATTCCCTAGAACAATCGCTCAAACCGAAGCTCTGGAAAAAATCGTGCGGCAAGAATTAAATTCTGAAATCAGCATTTGTCTTTCATTAGTCGTGGACGACGAGATACTGGTACAGAGACTTATAAAAAGAGGCGAAACCAGCGGTCGCACCGACGATTCTGATGTAGAAATCATCCGAAACAGAATCAAAGAATATTACGCAAAAACCGCAGAAGTTGCAGAATTATACAAAAAACAAGGCAAATATGCAGAAGTAATCGGCGTTGGCAACATCTCCGAAATCTCTGAAAAGCTATTTGCGGAAGTAGAGAAAATTAAATAGTAAAACGCAAGTTTGAAGTCAGATGTAGGAAGTCAGTTTCCAGCATCCATCTTCCATCCTGCGGCACCCAACAATATCTTATGTCAAACTTCGTAGATTACGTCAAAATCCATTGCAAAAGCGGTCACGGCGGTGCCGGATCGGCTCATCTTCGGCGAGAAAAATATATCCCAAAAGGAGGCCCGGATGGCGGCGACGGCGGTCGCGGTGGTCACGTCATTATGCGCGGCAATGCGCACGAATGGACACTTTTGCCCTTGAGATACACGCGCCACATCAAAGCGGAGCGGGGTCACAATGGTCAAAAAAACCAATTGACGGGTGCCTTTGGCGAGGATGTTTATATCGACGTGCCAATGGGAACGATTGCCAGAAATGAGGAAGGCGAAATCGTTGGCGAAATCTTGGAAGACGGGCAAGAAATCATCCTGATGGAAGGCGGTAAAGGCGGAAAAGGGAATGAACATTTCAAATCATCTACCAACCAGACCCCGAGATTTGCGCAACCCGGAATGGAGGGACAGGAAGGTTACATCACTTTTGAACTCAAACTTCTGGCAGATGTTGGCTTGGTAGGATTCCCGAATGCCGGCAAATCGACGCTGTTGTCGTCCGTCTCAGCCGCAAGACCCAAGATTGCGGACTATGCTTTCACGACTTTGCAACCCAATCTCGGCATCGTAGAATGGCGGAATTACAAATCCTTTGTGATGGCCGATATTCCGGGCATCATCGAAGGTGCAGCGGAAGGCAAAGGACTGGGACACAGATTCCTTAGACATATCGAAAGAAACTCGATCTTGCTATTCTTGATTCCTGCAGATTCGGAAGACCATTATCAGGAATTCAAAATTCTGGAAAATGAACTTAGAGAATATAATCCGGAGCTTCTGGACAAAGATTTCCTCTTATCCATTTCAAAATCAGACCTTTTGGATGATGAACTGAGAAAAGAAATCGCTTCAGAATTCCCGGAAAACAGGCAACCTTTATTCTTCTCGGGCGTGACCGGCGAAGGACTCGTGGAACTGAAAGATGCCATCTGGAAGAAGCTCCACGGATAATTTTTTAAATCTACTATAACCGTGAAAAAAATCTGTCAATTATTATTCAGCGTTGCTTCTATTCTATCTTTTGCACAAACTCATTTCGGGGTAAGAACAGGATATAGTCTTTCCAATATGACTTTCGATTGGCAACAATATGGAAAGGAAAAACTTGATGCTAAGTCCTATTTTTATGTTGGCGCATTTGTGGAGCATAACATCTCGGAAAAATTTGCTTTACAAGGCGAACTTAACTTTACCGAGTTGGGCGGGAAAACCTACGTTGAAATGACAAATATCGTTGGGAATCAAATCGTTACGCAGGGAATGAACGAAGTTAATTTTCACTATCCCCAACTTCAGATTCCTCTTTCCGCAAAATATTATCCTATTAAAAAGTTAGCTTTTTTAGGAGGCCTTAATTTCGGAATTAACCTTGATCCTAATGTGAAGTTCAAATACTATGATTTTTTCAATCCGTCTGATGTCGATCAGAACAACATAAAAACCGTCAATATTTTCCCTTTTTTAGGAACAGAATTTCATTTTACAGAAAAATTCTTTGTTGATGCTCGATATAATTTCAATTTCTTTGATATTAATCAAGAAGGTCTTTCTACAAAAATTGGAATTTTCCAGATTGGTTTAGGTTATCGTTTTAGATAATTTATTTTGCGAAGTACTTATTGGGAGCTTAAAACTAAAAATTATGATGAAATATTTACTGAGCCTTTTGGCGTTTTTAGGATTAATATCCTGCACCACTTCCCAAGTTTCAAAATATTCCAGAATTGAATACGAAGTGGGTCCTTGCTTCGGATTTTGCCCAACTTATAAAATTACTATTGATTCTCAACGAAATGCCATTCTGGAAGCGGAACATTTTAATTTCACCAATGGCGGATCAAAAGATGATATGAGCAAACCGAGAGAAGGCACTTTCCGATCGACGATCGGCAAAGAAGATTATCAAAAATTAATAACTTTGACCGACGAGGCCGGCGTAAAAACATTAAAAGACAGCTACATAGACAAAAGAATAATGGACGCCTCCAAAACCACGCTCCGCATCACATTCCCCGACGGCAGCAAAAAAGAAATCAAAATGTCGGCTGGCGAAAAACCCGAAACACTTGCCAAACTCACCAATTACATCGATGAACTGAAGCAGAAAATACAGTGGGAAAAAGTAAAATAAACTTAATACCAACTTTATTTTAAATAGATTACCTTTGCACCATATAAATTCCTTCTGATGTACGGAGGAATTTTTAGTTTTTTAAATTAAAAAAATATTTCATTTGAATTTTGACGACTTAGGCTTAATCAAGCCCATATTACATGCCCTGAAAACACAAGGCTACGAACAGCCAACACCGATACAGGAAAAAGCCATCCCATCTATCCTCCAAGGAAGAGATCTGCTGGGAAGCGCCCAGACAGGAACCGGGAAAACGGCGGCATTCGCCATCCCAATTTTACAAAATCTATCGACGGCCAAAGAACCGCACCGGAATCAAATCAAAGCCTTGATCCTGACGCCCACGCGCGAACTGGCCATCCAAATCGAAGAGAATTTCCAAGATTACGGTAAGAATCTCAAACTGAAATCCCTGGTGGTTTTCGGTGGCGTAAAACAGCACGCGCAGGAGCAACAACTCAGGCGAGGCGTGGATATTCTGATCGCGACACCGGGAAGATTATTGGATTTCATTTCCCAAGGCATTGTAAAACTGCATCATCTGGAAATCTTCGTGCTGGATGAAGCCGATAGAATGTTGGATATGGGTTTTGTGCACGATGTGAAAAAAATCGTGAAACTAATCCCCGCTAGACGGCAAAATCTTTTCTTCTCTGCCACGATGCCTCAGGAAATTGCAAAATTGGCCGGAGAAATATTGGTAAATCCAGTAAGAGTAGAAGTGGCGCCCGTTTCTTCCACCGCAGAGACGATCCAACAAAGTATCTTTTTTGTGGATAACAACAATAAGACCGATCTTTTGATTCATCTTTTGAAAGATCCCAAATTGGATCAGGTTTTGGTGTTTTCCAGAACCAAACACGGTGCCGACAAAATCGTAAAAAAACTGCATCAGTCGCACATTTCTGCCGAGGCCATCCACGGAAATAAATCTCAGAATGCAAGGCAAAATGCCCTCTCCAACTTCAAGTCCAAGAAAACGAGAATCCTGGTGGCGACCGATATCGCTGCGCGAGGAATTGATATTGACGAATTGAAATACGTTGTGAATTACGAACTATCCGACGTTTCCGAAACCTACGTTCACAGAATCGGAAGAACTGGAAGAGCAGGATCAGAAGGCACTTCTTTCTCCTTCGTAGATGCTTTGGATATTGCGAATCTTAGAAATACCGAAAAATTGATCGGGAAGAAAATCCCAGTGATGACAGATCACCCTTTTCACACAGACAATCTTGTAGAGCAAAAAAGAGACAGCAACAATAAGCCTTCCCATCCAAGACCAAGAACTGGAGGAATTGGTCAACGCACAGAAAAACCTAAGAATAAAGGTAATTTTTTTAGAAAAAAATAAATCTGCGGTATGAATATTGCGAAAAAAAAGCCCCATCAGAGTTTTGAACTTTGAAGGGGTTTGTTTTTGTTGGCTTTTTTTAGATTTTAAAAATCTTCAAAGCATTTTCATTTGTAATTCTATCAATTTCAGAAAAGTCTTTTCCATAAATATCAGCCAACTTTCCGGCAATCAATTCTAAATAGGAACTCTCGTTTCGCTTTCCCCGGAAAGGAACGGGTGTAAGATAAGGCGAATCTGTTTCCAAAACGATTTTGTCCAACGGAATCTGATTCAAAAACTGATCAATCTTACCATTTTTAAACGTCACTACACCACCAATTCCTAAAACAAATTGAAGATCGATTGCGTGATTTGCCTGTTCCAGATTTCCTGAGAAACAATGGAAAATTCCGCGTAATTTCGGATGTTTTTTTCTTTCTAACACTTCAAAAGTTTCATCAAAACTCTCTCTGGAATGAATGACAATGGGCCAATCTTTTTCAATTGCCCAATCAATTTGCTGTTCAAAAGCTTTGATTTGAATATCCAAAGTTGTTTTGTCCCAGTACAGATCAATCCCGATCTCGCCAATCGCTACAAAATCTCTCTGATTAAGATAATTCTGAACGAGATTCAACTCGTTTTCCCAACTTTGTGGCTGCACAGAGCAAGGATGCAATCCCATCATCGAAAAAATCTTGCCCGGATATTCGGTTTCCAAAAGAAGCATTTTCTGGTGCGTTTCGGAATCGATGGCGGGCAGGAAGAATTTCTCCACGCCTTTCTCCAAAGCCCGTTGGATCATCTCTGTACGGTCTTCATCGAATTGTTCGGAATATAAATGGGTGTGGGTGTCTATCATATTAATGATGAATGATTATATAAATGAAAAATTAAATGTGCGAAAATTTATAATTCATCATTTATAATTACTAATTATTAAAATATTTTGTGCTTCACTTTCTTTTGCTGCTCCCGAATTTTTTGATTGATTTTTTCCAAAAACTCCTGATATTTTGGATTTTTGGCATCAGTGGGTCTATGGCTCAGCGCGGATAGGATTTTATTATTTTCATTAATAAAAATTTTGGTTTCGTCGGCAAAATAAGCGTTGCCAAACTTTTCCCAAATGTACTGAACCGCTTGTGAATTCGGGTGAATCATATCTTCTTTGTAAAATCTGTAATCCCGTAGATCGTCCATCATCAATTCGTAAATCGGAAGATAATGGCAGTTTTCTTTTCCGGAAATCGCCTCGTGGAGGGCATTAATCAATTTTGATTTGCTCAATTGGTTTTGAACCATTCCGTCTTTGGTGTGGCGAACGGGCGAGACGGTGAACAGAATTTGAACATCGGTTTTGCAGATGTCTTTCAGAATTTCTATGCTTTTATCGATAGATTCGGTTAATTCCTGATGGGATAAAAATCTTTTTTGGAAGAACTTCTGCGGGATCTTGTGACAGTTGGCCACCAATTTTTTCTTTGGCAAAAATTCGTAAACGTAAGCCGTTCCGAATGTGATAATTACAAAACTTGTGTTCTGCAAAAACTGATTGGCATCTTCTATATTTTGATTGATTTTTTCCAAGGATTGATGCGCAAATCTGGAATCGAAAGCCGAATGATGATCCAAACTGATGTAGTTTTCATTGACCAAAATCAAGTCGCGTTCGTGATATTCCTTCGCATCATAAATTTGTTGAATGGCATTATAAATGGAATATGGATTGAAAATCGTCCCAAAAGGATTGTTGAGAGATTGCAGCTGACCTTGCGAAAATTTGTCGTGCATTTCCGTCGCAAAGCAAGATCCGATGGTAAAGATGCAGTCTTGCAGTCCAATTTTTCTTTCGCTCGCATTAAGATCTACTTCGGTCCTGAATTTCATTTTTGCGCGTATGTTTTAAATTGGGGTCACGAAAAAAGCATTGTTCTTACTAACTACTCCGTCAAAATTATCCTCGGAAAATTTCGCCATCCCTTCAAAGAAGGGGAATTTTAACTTGTATCTTTTTACTTTGCTCTTGTTTTGTTAACTTTCTCGTCTCAAAAGATAATTGGCCAGTTCTCGGAAAGGCAATTTTTTCTCATCCGCAAGGTTGATTTTGTCGAGGTAAGACTGCCCTATTTCATTATGTTTTTGGATCAGTCGCAGAACTTTGTCGTCCACTTTTGTTCTCCGGAATATTTTTTCAACGCTGTACACTTTGTCTACATTATCTGTTTTTTTGGAGTACCAATAATTCAGTTCAAAAAGTTCTTCTGGGCTTGCATGTTCCAAGGCCAATAGATAGAGAATTGTTTTTTTGTTTTCGTAGATATCGCCGGCGTGTTTTTTTCCAAACTGCTCCTGATCTCCAAAGACGTCCAGATAATCATCCATAATCTGGAATGCGATGCCGATGTGCTTTCCGAAGTTGTACATCGCGTCTGCATCTTCTTCTGATGCGCCTGCGATCAATGCACCTATTTGGAAAGATGAGGCGCTGAGAACACCGGTTTTTGCGGTAATCATTTGGATATAATCATCGTAAGAGACGTTGGACATATTCTCAAAATTGATGTCAAATTGTTGCCCTTCGCAAAGTACGGCTCCCGTTTCCGAGAAAATCTTAATACATTTTTTGAACAATTCTGGCTCCAAATCTTCGAAAAACTGATAAGCTTTTATCAACAGAGCATCGCCGGAAAGAATCCCAACATTGATCCCGTGCAGGGTATGGATGGTTGGTTTGTTTCTCCTGAGAGGTGCTTCATCCATTATATCATCGTGGATCAAGGTAAAATTGTGGAAGAATTCTATTGCCAAAGCAGGTTTTAGCGCTTTGTCCAGATTACCTTGGAAAAGATCGCACGCCATCAAAATCATAATCGGCCGAAGGCGCTTGCCGCCGTGAGAAATGATGTAATTCATTGGCTGGTACAACTCGTCTGGCTTATTGGTAAACGTATATTTTTCGATAGCGTCTGCAACAATTTTTTGATATTGATCTAAGAATTCCATTTAAAAACTTGTTTGAGGCAAAAATACGATTTTTAAAAATGTTTTCTCACGATTTCGAATCTTGTTTTCAGTTTTTCCAGTGATTTGAACCAAAAAAGCTTCCCAAAAAATGGAAAGCCATCGATTTTTGATTGTGTTTTATTTTAGAAAATCAAAGCGACGAGCAGGTAAGTGATGCCTGCAACGATAGCACTGATAGGAATCGTAAGCACCCAAGCCCAGAGAAGACTGACCGTAATTCCCCACCGGACGGCTGATACTCTTTTTGTAAGCCCCACCCCGATGATGGATCCTGTGATGGTATGCGTGGTAGAAACCGGAATTCTCAATTGCTCGGTAATGAAAAGCGTAATGGCTCCCGCAGTTTCTGCCGCAACGCCTTCGAGCGGCGTTACTTTGGTGATTTTGGTTCCCATTGTTTTGATAATCTTCCAGCCGCCACTCATCGTTCCCAATGCGATGGCTAAGAACGAAATCAGCGGCACCCACAGGTAATGCTCGGCAAAAAAGTTGAACCGTCCTGCCTCAGGAATATTTAAGTATAATGGATCTTGCATCATATTGACGTGAAAATAGATCATTGCAGCGCCAATAATTCCCATCACTTTCTGCGCGTCATTGGTTCCGTGGCCGAGGCTGAACAAGGCAGAAGAAACCAACTGCAATCTTTTGAAAACACGTTCTGCCTTATGCGGTTTTGATTTTTTGCAAATATTGACGATGATCAGCGTGATAATAACGGAAATGAACATCCCAATCAATGGAGCCATAAAAATAAACAGGAAAATAGGAATGACGACTTTATATTTCACCACATTCTGCGTGAAAAGCTGTTTAAACGCCATATAAATATTTTCGAAAAAAGAATATTCCGGATGTGCAACGGCCAGCAAATGATAGTCTCCCAACAAAGCGTGCATCAATGCTGCGCCGATAAAGCCGCCGATCAAAGTGTGGGAGGATGAGGACGGAATACCGAACCACCAAGTCAAAAGATTCCAGGCGATGGCGGCGATAAGTCCGGAAAAGATGACTTCTAAGGTAATGAAATTTTCGTCTACCGTTTTGGCAATCGTATTTCCGATTTTGAATTCGCCCACCACATAAGCCGCGATGAAAAACGCTGCAAAATTCCAAAATGCGGCCCAAAGAACGGCCTGGAACGGCGTGAGTACTTTTGTAGAAACGATCGTTGCGATGGAGTTGGCCGCATCGTGAAATCCATTGATATAGTCAAAGATGAGCGCCAGAGCGATGATGACAATTAGTAGAATCGGAAATTCCATTCGTTTATTTTTAGGTGCTGCCTTTTAAGCGTATTTGATCACTATGCTCTCAAGCGTATTGGCAACATCTTCAGCTTTGTCGGTCACGATTTCCAAATAATCCAAAATAGATTTCTGCTTGATAATCAAAACGGCCTCATTGGTTTCAAACAATTTTTCGATAGCTTGGCTGAGGACATCATCCGCAATATTCTCATAAGAATTAATCTTGATGCAAGATTCTCGAACTTCGTTTGGATTTTTGAAATCTTTCAGATTTTCCAATGCTTTTTTGATTTCGATACAGCATTTGTGAATCAGCAGAGAAAACTCGGAGTAATATTTGTTTTCGGGGCTTTTGTAAAGGTAAATATATTTTGCGGAGGCGTAGATATAATCAGCAATATCGTCTAATCCGGAGGCGAGATAATTGATATCTTCTCTGTCAAATGGGGTGATGAAGTTTTCTCCCAATTGTACAAATATCTCGTGGGTCAGATCGTCCAGCTTGTGTTCGTAATCACTCATTTGATTCAGCAAGGTTTCATCATTGATATCAAACTCAAGCAAGCCGTCGTGAAATGTTTTGGACATCTCGACCAAGTGGTCTGCTACACGCAGAAACAGATCGAAAAAGATTTTATCTTTTGGCTGAAATGCTCTGAAAATATTGCCTATTCCCATTATTTTGCTTTAATTTCTGCAAATATGACACAAAAAAACCTCACGCAAAAACTTTTATATTAATTTTTCATTAAGATTAAAAACCACAAAAACCTGCTGATTAGCAGGTTTTTACGTGTAATATTTTGGTGTTTTTCCTCAGTTCGGTGATTAATTGGCAACTTCTGCTCTCATTTCTTTTCCCCGAAACTTCATACTGGTCAATCCGTCTATCACCTCATTTTTGTAAGACTTTTCGATCTCGAAAAAACTGAATTTGTCTAAGATTTCGATCTCGCCGATATCCGCTCTTTTCTTAGATTTGGAAGTCGCTTTGTTGATGATTTCCAACATATCAACTTTCTTCAACTGATCTCTTTTCCCAAGATTGAAGAAGAACCGTACCATATCCTCGTTGCTGCGTTTTGGCTTGCGGTCTCTGCCACCGCTTCTGTCTCCGCCGCGGTCTGCTCTGCTATCTCTGTCTCGGAAAGAGCCGCCCTCTCTGGATCCTCTACTATCTCGGTCTCCGGAGTCCCGGTCTCGTCGGCCAAATTTGTCGTCCCGGCTTGCACCAAATTTCTGATCTGCAAGATCATTGCTATTTTGATAATAAGTGGCCATTTCTTTCAGCTGAAATTGCAACAACTGGCTTACCAATTGCTCTTTGGTAAAGGCAGAAAGATCGGGGATCAGGCTTTCGTCAAAATCGATCACATCCACGTGCTCTGTCAATAATTTTTCGAAAACGCCAGCCACTTGGGCTTTGATAATTTCCTTTCCTGTAGGGATTTTTTTCTCGACGATTTCGATTTTGGTTTCCGCCTTGATTTGTTTCATTTTTCTGCTTTCCTCTGGTTTTGCCAGCGTCATCGAGATTCCGTTTTTGCCGGCGCGCCCTGTTCTTCCGCTTCTGTGAACGAAAACTTCGGGATCATCTGGTAAAGAGAAATGGATCACGTGCGTGAGAGAATCAACATCCAATCCTCTTGCTGCAACGTCTGTCGCTACCAAAATATCGATGTTTTTTAGCCTGAATTTCTTCATTACTGTATCTCTTTGAGCCTGAGAAAGATCGCCGTGCAGCGCATCTGCCGCGTAGCCATTTTGCATCAAGAAGTCTGCAACCTCCTGAGTTTCCATTCTTGTTCTGCAGAAGATGATAGAATACTGGTTTGGGTTGGCATCTATCAGTCGTCTTAGGGCTTCCTTTTTTTGTCTGTATCCTACGATATAAAATTCGTGCAAGATGTTTTTCTTCACCTCGTTTACAGAACCGATCGTGATCCTATGAGGCGTGGTGAGATAATTTTTCGAGATGCGTTCTACTTCTTTGCTCATTGTGGCAGAGAATAGAAAGGTCTGTTTTGTATCGGGCGTTTCTCTCAATATGGTTTCCAAATCATCTTTGAAACCCATAGAAAGCATTTCGTCCGCCTCGTCTAATACCAACCATTGTACTTCGGAAAAGTCTAAGGCTTTCCGGTTGATCATATCGATCACCCGCCCCGGAGTTCCCACGATGATTTGTGGTTTTTCTCTGAGAGATTTAATCTGGTCCGTAATACTGCTACCACCATAAACGGCTACCGTTTTGATGTTTTTCAGGTATTTTGTATAGTTTTTGATGTCTTTGGTAATCTGGAGGCAAAGTTCTCTAGTGGGGCAAAGGACCAAAAATTGGATTTTACGACTATTGTCGTCTATCATATCCAAAATCGGAAGCGAAAATGCCGCTGTTTTGCCTGTTCCTGTTGCCGCAAGTGCGATAAGATCGCGAGTATCTGTAGAGATAAAAGGAATAGTCAGTTTTTGGATTTCTGTCGGCTCTACGAAGCCGAGGTCGCCAACCGCCTGAAGAACTTCAGCGCTAAGGTTGGATTCCGTAAATAAATTCATTTAAAAAGATCGTCTAATAATTGGTGCAAAGATACGATTTTATTTTTGATAACAAACGGACTGTATTTTTAAGGAATTAATTATTAAGGATAATTTAATATTGGCCGTTAAATGCCGAAGACCGAAGGTTAAGAACTTAGCATTCCGCCACATTTACCGCAATAGCCAGCCCGCCCTCGGAGGTTTCTTTGTATTTGGAATTCATATCCAGTGCCGTTTCCCACATCGATTTAATAACACTGTCCAATGACACTTTTGCTTTCGCAGGATCGCCATCCAAAGCCAAAGAAGAAGCGGTTATCGCCTTCATCGCACCCATAGAATTGCGCTCTATGCAAGGGATCTGGACAAGACCGCCGATCGGGTCGCAAGTCAAACCGAGGTGATGTTCCATCGCAATTTCTGCGGCCATCAAAACCTGAGCAGGCGTTCCGCCGGAAATCTCGGTAAGTCCGGCAGCGGCCATTGCGGAGGACACGCCCACTTCTGCCTGGCAACCGCCCATTGCTGCGGAAATCGTCGCATTTTTTTTGAACAATGTTCCTATTTCGCCAGCAACGAGCAGGAATCTGACAATATCTTCTACTGAATTAAATTCTGTAAAAACTTGCGCATACATCAAAACTGCTGGGATTACGCCGCTTGCTCCGTTTGTTGGTGCTGTGATAATTCGTCCAAAAGACGCATTTTCTTCATTGACGGCCAGCGCAAAACAGGAAACCCATTTGGTAACAGAACTGAAAGTTTTCGGGTCGTTTTTTACCATCTCAAACCACTCGTTCTTGTTTTTATAGATCTGAGTACCGAGCAGTCTTTCATTCATTTCCGAAGCGCGTCTCGTGACGTGGAGACCGCCGGGCAGAACACCTTTTTTGTTGATGCTTTTGTAAAGGCAATCTTTGATGTTGTCCCAAATCTCCAGCGCTTTTCCGTGGGTTTCTGCCTTGGGGCGCCAAGATTCTTCGTTTATGAATACTAGGTCTGAGATTCTATTCAGTTTGAGTTGCTCGCTATATTTAAGAATGTCGCTGCCGTGATGGCAAGGATAGAGCGTCCGCACACATCGATCCTCCATCGAATTATCTTCTCTCGTTGCGACAAATCCGCCACCAACGGAATAATAATCCTGACTGAGGGTTTCTCCATTTTCAAACATCACTTTGAAGATCATCCCATTTGGATGGAAATCCAAAGATTTTTCTTTGTTGAGAATCAAATGATGCCCGTAAATGAACGGCAACCAAATTTCTCCGCCTAAATGAATCTTTTGTTCAGATTTAATTTTTTTAATCTTTTCGTTGATGAGATCAGTATCTATGGTACGAAAGTTTTCTCCGCTGAGGCCTAACATTGCTGCAATATCGGTTCCGTGACCGACGCCAGTTTTTGCCAGCGAACCAAAGAATTCTACAAAAATCGCTTTGATTTCGGACAACTGATTATTTCGTTTTACCAAATCTAAGAACATTTCCGAGGCGTTCCAAGGCCCCATCGTGTGGGAAGATGACGGACCGATACCGATCTTGATAATATCGAAAACGCTGATTGATTCCATTAAGAGAAATTAATTGCAGTAAAAGTACTTGATTTTAGCGACTCCGGTTCCAATATTAAATGAAATTTTAACCGGAACATCTTAGCAATTTTTTTTGATTCAGCGAAAAGTGAAAAATCAAAATATCTGGCCAAAAATAACATCAAATTTATATAAAAATTGTTTTCAAAATCTCGGAAACTTCCTTCGGTTTGGTAGCGGGGAAAAGATGGGTGGCATTTTTGATGACGAAGTTGGGTTTGGAATTTTTCAACGGAAAGATGATGTCTTTATCAGCCATAATCTGCACTATGCCAGGCATTTCCTCGGATTTCCAGTGCGCGACTTTGTCCATCGACCATTTGAGATAGTAAGGATCTCGGACGCGGAAATATTGTAGCAATTTTGGATTTTTTGGGTCTATTAATTTTCTGAAGAAAGCATAAAAAACGGTACCGCTATCGCTGAAAAACCGAAGCGGAATGTACTTGAGGGCATTGGTTTTTTCTCCCGCTCTGATGAGCTTTGATTTTTCTGCGTCGGATCGAATGCTGCCGAGAATCACTACTTTTTTTGCCGGTTTGATTTTGTGGATTTCCTGAACGATGATACCTCCAAAGGAATAGCCGAGCAAGTAAAATGCCTCATAATCGTCTACAAATGAGGACATTCTGGCAACATAGTCGGAAAATTCTTCATCCAGATGGGGAATGAGCCAGGGAATGTGAACCACCTCGACTCCCGGATTAAAAGTGAGCTTCTCCAGTACTTTTTCGTCTGCGCCAAGGCCACTGACGGTGTATAATCTCATGAACTTAGATTTTTTGAATTCCTGTTCGGCAGGATTTACAAATTTCCTTAATATTTTCGAAATTTGAAAATAAAAAAAAAGATTGCACCCAATAGTTTTTAGAAAAGACTTTGGGTGCAGCGTCATCTTTGACTGCTTATTTAATTCTCCTTGTGAAAATTAATTTTTGATATTTTAATTTTAGTTGTTTTTTTCATAAAATATTAACCTTCGTTAATATTTAAAAGTTTTCGTGATTTTTGATTTAACCAAATCCCATTTCCCAAGTCAAAGATATAAATCGCAGACTATGAACAATTTCCCCAACAATAAACATCTGGTTTCCAGAGCGGCGTTCGGACTTCATCATAACGATGTTGATCAAATCAAAAAAATGGGTCAGAAAAAGCTATATAAGCTGCTCAAAGACACCTCCAATTATCAGCCCATTGAAATCGAGGCCTATAAAATATCGTCTCAGCAATATCTGGAAATGGCCAAAGCGGAAGACAGAAAAGCGCTCAACCAGTTCAATAGGAATCACAATGTCGCTATTGCGAAAGCGTGGCAGGATCTGATGATCAGCAGCCCGCATCAACTTCAGGAAAAAATGGCGCTGTTCTGGCACGGGCATTTTGCCACCCGAATTCAGCAGTCGATCTTCAATCTGGAGATTATCAATATTTTCAGAAAAAATGCCATAGGAAGTTTCCGCGATTTGCTCTTTGAAGTTTCCAGATCACCTGCAATGCTGAATTTTCTTAATAATCAACAGAACAAAAAAGCCAAAGCCAACGAAAACTTTGCGAGAGAATTGATGGAGCTTTTCACCTTGGGAAGAGGAAATCTCTACACAGAAAAAGACATCAAAGAATCTGCAAGAGCTTTCACAGGCTGGAGCTACGATGCGGACGGAACATTCCGCGAAAATCTAAGACAGCACGATTTTGGAGAGAAAGAATTTCTTGGGAAAAAAGGCAATTTCAGCGGAACAGACATCATCAACATCATTCTTGAACAACCAGAATGTGCGCACTTCATCACCGCCAAAATTTACAAATATTTTGTGAATGAAACGCCCGATCAGAAAATCATCAATGATCTGAGTCAAAAATTCTATGTCTCCGATTATAATCTGATGACTTTGATGGATGAGATATTCCTTTCTACCTGGTTCTACTCTGAAAATAATATCGGAGCCAAAGTAAAATCTCCTATAGATCTGATTGTCGGAATCCGCAGAATTCTGCCAATGGACACCAGAGATGGAAGAGGTCTTTATTATATAGAAAGACTTCTGGGGCAGCAACTTTTGCAACCGCCGAATGTTGCTGGATGGCCGTCGGGAATCGATTGGATAGACAGTTCTACCTTGCTTTTGAGAATGAAAATACCATCTGTAATGGCCGGTTACAAAACCCTAGATGTAGAGCCTAAACCCAATGACGACGTGAATATGGGCAAAACAGAAAATAAATTTGTCGTGAACAAAAAACAGAACCGGATTGCGATTCACTGGGACAGCATTTCGACTATTTTGGATGACGATCTGTTTGCTCTATTACTACCAAACCCCACGGAAAAATTTAGAAAAACGATCACGGACTTCAATGCCGACAAGAGCAGACAGCATCTGATGATCAGTATTATGTCCACTCCCGAATATCAACTTTGTTAAAAAATAACGGTTATGATTATCAACAGAAAAACCTTTATAAGAACCAGCAGTCTTGCTGCTGCCTCCTTCCTGTTTCCCAATTTTCTAAGTGCCCTTACCCTTCCAGAAGCGCTCGAAATGAATGGAAAAACCCTCATCATTCTTCAGTTGTCTGGCGGTAATGACGGTCTTAATACAATTATCCCCATCAAAAATGATATCTACTACAGCTCCAGAAATCAAATATCAATCAAAGAGGACAAGGCTCTTTTGCTGACTGACGAAGCCGGAATCAATCCGGCGCTCCGATATTTCAAAGAATTGTACGAGAATGGCGAACTGGCCGTGCTGAACAATGTGGGCTATCCAGAACCCAACAAATCCCACTTTCGCAGTATGGATATTTGGCAATCTGCCAGCGACAGCAATGAGTTCCTAAATTCCGGCTGGCTGGGGAGATATCTGGACGAAGCCTGCCACGACTGCAAAAATCCGACACAGGCGATAGAACTGGACGACCTTCTCAGCCTCGCGATGAAGGGTGAAAATAATAAAGCCATCGCGCTGAAAGACCCCAAGAAACTCTTCGAAAACAGCCAGGAAACGCTCTACAAGAAACTGGCGGCAGAGAATACCGATCACGAGCACGACTTGGCTAGTTACCTGTACGACACTTTGGGCAGCACGCTGAACAATTCTGAATACATCTTCCAAGAAAGCAAGGCAAAAACAACGGATAAAATATATCCTGATACGCAAATTGGCAAGGACTTCAAAACTGTGGCATCGCTAATCAAATCGGATATCAATACGCAAGTCTATTACCTGTCCGTCGGAAGTTTTGATACGCACAATAATCAGAATCAAAGACAAAATCAGCTTTTTACCAGCATTGATGAGGCCGTGCAAGTCTTTGTAAAAGATATGAAAGACAACGGAAAATTCAAAGATGTGATGATTATGACTTTTTCCGAATTTGGCCGGCGTGTCGCCCAAAATGCGAGTAATGGAACCGATCACGGAACGGCCAATCAAATGTTTTTCATCAGCGGCGGGCTGAAAAAGAAAGGCCTATTAAATGCGCTACCAGACCTTCAAAATCTGAACGACGGAGACCTGAAGTACACCGAAGATTTCCGGAAAGTCTATGCCACTGTTCTGAAAAGATGGCTGAACACAGACGATAAGAAGATACTTGGAAAGACTAATGGTTATTACGATTTTGTGTGATCCTCACCCAAAATCCCTTTCTTCCTCACCATAAATCCCTATCCCAGGGAGAGGGACTTATTACATTAAAGTATTGATAGGTTGTTTCTATGATTGATATAGTTTTAAAAGTAAATTTATATTGTGCACGATATAATATGACAATATATATTTGCAAAAGAAAAATATTAACAATTAAAATTATCTTAAAAATGAAAACATTGTACAGCATCGGCGCAACCGCCCAAGGAGGAAGAAACGGACACGTAAAAAGTGACAATGGAGTTCTAGATCTGGATGTCCGAATGCCCAAGAACCTAGGAGGCGCTAATAACGACTTCGCAAACCCGGAAATGTTATTCGCGGCAGGGTACGCCGCTTGTTTTGACAGTGCTTTGAATATGATCATCAAGCAAAGCAAAATCGAGACCGGTGAAACATCTGTAACTGCTAAAATAGGCATCGGTCAATTAGAGAATGGCGGCTTCGGTCTGGAAGCGGAGTTGCATGCCAACATTCCGGGCGTCAGTATCGAGCAGGCACAGGAATTAATTGAAAAAGCACACGAAGTTTGCCCTTATTCCAATGCTACAAGGGGAAATATAGAAGTGAAACTTACGGTGAGCAAAGACTAATTTTTTGTCAAAGTAGCTAATTGGCAGCAAATTTAAAATTCTCTTAACTTTGATTTTTGGGAATTAAAATTAAAAAATTTGGCATGGAAGATTTATTAAAACTTGATAAACAACTATGTTTCTCGGTCTATGTTTTGCACCGCGAGATCATGCAATGCTACCGGCCAATTCTGAAAGATATTGGATTGACCTATCCCCAGTACATCACAATGATGGCGCTCTGGGAAAAGGACGAACAGACCGTCAGCCAAGTTGGAAAAATTTTGCAGCTGGATAATGGAACGCTGACGCCATTGCTAAAAAGATTAGAATCCAAAGAATTTCTGGTGCGAAAGCGCAGCGAGGATGATGAACGCATCGTGAATATCTACTTGACAGAAAAAGGAAAAAAGCTAAAGTCAAAAGCTGTCAATATTCCATCAGATCTTGCGAAAGCGATGCATATCAATTTGGACGAAATGCAGCAATTAAAAACTTTGTCCGAAAAAGTTGTTCAGAAAATAAATCTATGACGGAAAATGAGCCTTAGTTGGTTGCGCTTTTCCTCACCCTAAATCCCTCTCCGAAGGAGAGGGACTTTTCTTCCTCACCCTAAATCCCTCTCCAAAGGAGAGGGACTTCAAAGGACAAACCAAATTAATATTCGAACAAAACGCTTCCCCAAGTGAATCCACTGCCAAAAGCTGACAGACAGACCAGGTCACCGGGCTTCATCCGGCCTTCCAAAATGGCCTCGCTCAGTGCAATCGGTATAGATGCTGCTGTGGTATTGCCATATTTCTGAATGTTCATAAAGATTTTTTCGTCCGGCAGATGAAGCAGTTGCTGTACATATTGCGATATTCTAAGATTGGCTTGATGCGGAATGAGCAAATCCAAATCCTCAATGGTTTTTCCGGCTTTCTGCAAAGCTTCCAGAATGGTTTCTGGGAAACGGGTGACGGCGTGCTTGAAAACGAAATTCCCATTCATCACCGGATAGATGTCTTCCGCAGTAATCAAATCAGGATTCGACAGCAGATTATCGCTCCAGCCCGATTTGCTTCCCGGAAATTTCACGACCAACTCTTCCGCATATTTGCCTTCCGAATGCATATTGACAGACAAAATGCCTCGGGAACCGCTGGCCTCGCTGGATGATAAAACAATCGCTCCAGCGCCATCTCCAAAGATGACGGAAACGCCGCGGCCGGCATCGGAAAAATCCAGTCCAAAAGAATGAATCTCTGCGCCTACCACCAAAACATTTTTGTACATTCCGGATTTTATAAACGCATCGGCAACGCTCACTGCGTAAATGAAACCCGAGCATTGATTACGAACATCCAGCGCGCCAATCGTGTCGCAACCCAAGAGCTCCTGCAGCTGCACGCCACAGCCGGGAAAAAAATAATCTGGCGACAAGGTGGCGAAAACGATATAATCGATGTCTTTGGCGGTAAGATTGGAACTTTTCAAAGCTATTTCTGAGGCTTTGAAACCGTAGAAAGAAGTGGTCTCTTCGGAATCTAATCGGTTTTTGCGGTGTCTCCTTTCCTTGATTCCGGTTCTTTCGGTAATCCATTCGTCGGTGGTGTTCATCCGTTGAGAAAGGTCGTCGTTGGTAACTATATTTTCTGGGACGTAATGACCCACGCCTGCGATTACACTTTTGATCATTTATTACAAATTAAGGTAGAAGACAAAAATAATTATTTTATCTAATACGGCGCATTTATTTTAATATTTTGAGTACAAACGATGATTATTAAATTGATTGAAAGCGATTTACATTAAAAAAGAGCGGATTTTTGCAGAAACTGAAACATAAATATTATTAAGCTTAATTTGTTCAAAAACCTTCTAAAATGGCTTAAACCGTAATAAAAAAAGGGGAAATCTTCTGATTCAAAACGCCCTTATTCTATGCGTTCTATAAAATTGAATTAACCATTTTTTCCAACTAATCGTAATTTTATTTAGTTTTGCTGTATGCCAATAGAAAAAAAATACAAGTCCAAAAAGTGGGAATGGGTGGATGTAACGACGCCGAATGAGGAAGATCTGAAGCTGCTGCATCAAAACTATCAAATCAATTACCTGCTTTTGGAAGATACCATAGATCCGAATCACCTTCCCAAATATGAGGAAGTTGGCGATGTCAAATTCTTCTTGACACGGGAATCTAACGATCTGGAAAGGACATCATTAAACAGCATGAGCGATATCAGCAGCAAACTGGGCATTTTCCTGCTCCCCAACTTCATCATCACAACACACAGAACCAACAGCAAAAGCGTCCAGGAAATATCGGCAGAACTGGGCAAGGAAGACATCAATAAGATCACAAGAGATGAACTGGCTTTGCGGCTGGCACTCAAAATAATAAAAAGCTTCGACGATCAAAGTAAACAGTTGATGGAATTGATCGACGTGATCGAGAATGAAATCTTCCTGAAAAACACCAACAACTCTGTGCAAATCCGCCGATTGTACAAATTGAAACGCAAATCTGGGCTCAATACCAGAATCCTGAACATCTCGGGAGAATGGATCTCAAAATTCAAAACTTTGGATCTGGAAGAGGTGCAGGTGATGGATCTTATCGACAAGCAAAAAGACGTGATTGCAGACTTCGACCATCTGAATGCACAAACGACCAACCTTATCTCGATGTTTCTGGCCTTATCGGATCAGAAAGCCAATCAGGTGATGAAGCTTTTGGCAATCTATTCCGTGTATTTTCTACCGATCACTTTTATAGCCGGAGTTTATGGAATGAACTTCGATAATATGCCCGAGCTGCATCACAAGAACGGCTATTTTTTCACCATCGGATTGATGTTGACCATCGTTGTCGTGACTTTTATTTATATGAAGAGAAAACGTTGGTAACACCGAATGCTGAACTGTTGATGTTCTACAATGTGGAGAACTTCTTTGTGACGGCCAAAACTTTCGTGGGAGACCGAGAAACTTTGACGGAAAAATTGACGAGGTTTGCAAAAGATTACAAACCCGATGAAATCATAGTTTCCGGAAATATCTATGATTTCGAAGCCAAGCAGAAATCTTACAAGATTGCCTCTGAGATCATCAAATCTTTATAATTAAAAAGCACAAACCTAGGTTTGTGCTTTTTGTTTTTACTTCAAAACTTCAAATTCTATCGTGCTTCCACTAGAGATTTTGATGTCTGCTTTTTCATAATCATCTTTTGTGGCTAAGTAAGGATTTTCGAGGAATTTCTGAGGATTGATTGCCATCAGTGGAAACCAAGTGCTCTGCACCTGAATTTGGATTTTGTGTCCCTTTTTAAAAGTGTGGAAAACGTCTTGCAATTTCACGTTCACCAATGTATTTTTGTTGGGAATGAGAGGTTCTGGTTTTTCAAAACTATTGCGGAATCTCGCGGGCATTATTTCGCTCCGTACCATTTGGTGATAATTGGCAAAGACCACGTTCGGTTTGTCGGGATTTGATTTTTCATCGGCGGGATAGACATCGATTAATTTCACGATGAAATCTGCATCGGTGGAGGAAGAAGTGACCATCAATTTGGTTAAAATCTCTCCAGCCAAAGTCAAATCATTTTCCAAAACCTCGGTGGTGAAGGTGGCAACATCGGTTCTGTAGCTTGCAAAACGCTGATCTTCACTCATATAATTTCTCGGTGTAAAGCCGTTCATATCTCTGTAATTTTCGCTGCTAAGAACAGGCTTTGCAGGATCGGAAATATAAACCGAAAAAGTTTTTGGATTGTCCCGCGTTGCAGCTAGCGTTCCCGAACTGTTGAGATAGAAAGTTTGTTTTTGAGCTTGTTTTGGAGGCCAATTTTCGAAAGTTGCCCATTCCTTTTTTCCGGTATCGAACATATAGGCTTCCGGCAGTTTAGCAGCGATTTTGGAATCTTCTTTCAAATAATGATGAAAGAACGGTTGCTCTATATTTTTCTGATAAAATGTGGCAATGCTGTCTCCGAAGTAGATATCGTTGTGATAATGCTTTCCAGAGTCGTAGTTCCAGCCGCCGTGAGAAAATGGCCCCATTACAATCGTGTTTTTCGATTTCGGACTAGTCTTTTCGATGGTTTTATAGATTTCCAAAGGACCTCTCAGATCCTCAGCATCAAACCAACCGCCAACCGTCATCACGGCTTGATTGATGTTTTTAAGATGCGGAATGAGGTTTCTTTTTTGCCAGTAGTCGTCGTAATTGGGGTGATTTACTACTTCCTGCATAAAGAAATTGTCTTTGTAATATTGATCGACACCGTCTTTCAAAGTTCCCATATTTTTATAAAAAAGATAGCCGTCTTCTGAAGCGGTTTTTATCATTTTGTCGGCGAACCAAGCTTTTTTTTCGGGCTTAGTTTTAGCAACGCCAAAGACCGGAAAAGTTTTGAAATAGCTCATCAAAAAAGCGCCATTGTGGTGGAAATCATCATACCAAAAGTCAGAAATTGGGGCTTGCGGCGATGAAGCCACCAAAGCAGGATGAGTGGACAAAGTGCCGACTGCGGTGTAAAATCCGGGATATGAAGTTCCGTATTGCCCTACTTTTCCGTTGTTGAATGTTATATTTTTCACCAGCCAATCCACGGTGTCGTACGTATCTGTACTTTCATCGACATCTTTTTTGGTTTTGTGATCCACTTGCGGTGTCATATTAGTGAAAGTGCCTTCGCTCATATATCTGCCACGCACGTCTTGGAAGACGAAGATGTATTTTTCTTTTTCAATGAATTTGTTGGGGTTCAGTCTTTTTTGGAAATTCGTTTCGCCGTACGGTGCAATGCTGTAGCAGGTTCTGTTCAGGATGATGGGATATTTATTGGTTTTCGAAATATCCTTTGGAGTATAGATGATGGTAAACAGTTTGGTGCCGTCTCGCATTGGGATATAGACCTCTTTTTTGGTGTAGTTATCTTGAACGGCATTGGTCTGCGAAACCCCGAAAGTTACGGTAATCAAGCAGAAAAATAATAATAATCGCTTCATTGGTAAAATATTTGGCAATAAAAATAGGGATTTTTGATGGAATTGAAAGGGGAAAAATTTATGTGTTGGTTAGAAGTTGAATTTTAAGTTAATTTATTTGGCTTTAGAGTTTAGAAAAATAGGCATTACGTCATAATCTGCAGAAAAATTGTCATCAAAAAAGCTCCGAGTCAAAAACCCGGAGCTTGATAGTTTTTGTAATATCAATTCCTTAAAGTCCGAAAAGTTTCGCAAAAAGATCCGGCACAATGCCCATCGAAACCAATGCCAAGACGATGAGGACAGAAATGATATTGTACGTGGCAGTGGCTCTTTCGGTATTTTGGAAGTTGTCTTCTTTGTAGAAAAACATTGCGATAATCAATCTCAAATAGTATGCAATGCTGAGCGCTGAACCCAAGATGGCAATCAACACCAAAAACTCGTAATGGCCGCCAATCGCCTGATTGAAGATGCCTAATTTCCCGATGAAACCGGCCGTCAAAGGAATACCAGCCATCGATAACATAGAAACTGTGGAAACGACGGCCAAAAATGGTTCTCTCTTTCCAAGACCATTAAATGCTGCAAAAGAGGTTTCTTTTTTCACCTTCTCTACCCACAGCAAACTGATGAAAACGCCCACCGTGGCTAACGAATAGGCAAACAAATAGTATCCTAAAATGTAAGTGGACAAATTATTGATTCCGAAAAATATCAAAGCGATATAGCCCGCGTGCGAAACGGACGAGTACGCGAGCATTCTTTTCGCATTGGTCTGAACCAGCCCCATCACGTTGGCCAAGAGCAAAGTGATGATAATGAAGACTCCCAAGATATTGAGCCAGTCGCCGGCAAGTCCGCCGAAAGCAATGGTCATCAATTTGAATAGCGCAAAAAATCCCGAAACCTTGACCACCGACGCCATAAAGGCTGTTATGAGAGAGGGTGAACCTTGGTAAACATCGGGGCTCCACATGTGAAAAGGTGCTAAAGAAACTTTAAACGCCAAAGCACAAAGCATCAAAATAGCGCCCATTATCAACATCAAATTTTTGGGATTATTGATGGCGAAATCGTGGATGGTGTAAAGATCAAAACTGCCTGAGCTGCCATAAACCAACGCGACCCCAAACAAAAGGAAGCCTGTGGCAAAGGCACCCATCAAAAAGTATTTCATAGAGGCTTCCGTAGAACGAAGATCGGTTTTATTGGCTCCGGCCATTACGTACAGTGGAATGGAGAGAATTTCTATTCCTAAGAACAAGGTCACAAGATTTTGGAAGCCAAATAAGACGATTCCTCCGCACAGCGCGAACAGCATCAAGGTGTAGAGTTCCGACTGGTGGCTCCTATGGTTGCTGAATGCGAAGCCGCCCAAAAAGAACAAGAGCAAAGTCACCAGCACCGAGATCTTGGTGAAGAGCGCCGCATTGCTTCCATACTCATACATCGATCTGTATTGTGCAAAAAATTCGCATTCGGGAAGAAAGCTGACATATAAACCGATAATCAATCCCGCGATGCCAATATATCTGGCGTACTTTCCCTTCTCGAAAACGCCTGAAAATAATGCAAGAACTGCCGTAAGGAATAAAACTATTAAAACACCCATTTCTTTATTTGTTTCTTAGAAATCAGAAGCCCGAGGTGGGAAGTCTGAAGCCTATAATTTAGATTTTCTTAATTTATTTAAAAGCCCGTCGATTAATTGATCATAGAGGAATAAATGAAGCTCACGGAACTCGTCACCATTTCTATAACAGGTTGTGGATAAACGCCCAAAACAATTACAAAAACAGATAAACTGGCCAATACCGTAAACTCAACACTGCTGATGTCTTTCGTAGTTGCCAGAACTGCATCGTCGCCCTGCCCGAACATTGTTTTTCCGTAAAATCGAAGCATATAGGCAGCGCCGAGGATGATCGTCAAACCAGCCATTACAGCCATTATCAAATTATAATCATAAACCGACTTCAGCAAGATGAATTCTCCAATAAAGCCATTTGTCAATGGCACTGCGGTGGCGCCCAGCAGAATAATCATAAATAAAACGGCAAATTTAGGTGCCACTTTTGCTAAGCCGCCCATTTTTCTGATGTCTCTTGTTTTGAATCTTTTATAAAGAATATCGGCGCAGTAGAACAATCCTACGACGTTGATACCGTGAGCAAAACTCTGAATCATCGCACCTTGTCCGCCTTCGAAGGTCAATCCTGTTCGCATCGTGACAACTGCACTGGAAAAAATCCCAGCGACAATCAGTCCCACGTGCGAAAGCGATGAGAAGGCTATCAGCCGCTTGCTGTCAGTGGAAATCATAGCGATCAATGCGCCATAAATAACGCCGATGACGGCAAGGATGATGACAATTTCGCCGGAAATCCCGCCAATTGCTAACGGCGTGATTGGTAACAAATATCTTAATACGCCATAAACGGCCATTTTCAGCATAATACCAGACAGTAGCATCGAGCCTTGTGTAGGCGCGTAAGTATAAGTGTCGGGTTGCCAAGTGTGGAACGGGAAAATCGGTAGTTTGACGGCAAATGCAAAGAAAATGAACCAGAAAATTACCGTCTGCTGATTGATATTGAGGTCGGCGTTATAGAGATCTGTCAATGCAAAAGAAGCGGATTGATTATAAACATAAATCAGTCCGATGAGCATAAAAAGGGAACTAACGAATGTGTAAACGAAGAATTTTGTTGTGAATTTGATTCTTTTATCTTCCTGTCCCCAGATTCCGGCAATCAGCCAGATTGGGATCAAAGTAACTTCCCAGAAAATGTAGAACAACAAGCCGTCTAAGGACGTGAAAACGCCCAACAATCCGAATTGCATCAATAAAATAAGGGCGTAGAAAGAAGCGGGATAGGCTTTGGTTTCGTTGTAAGATGACAAAACAATCAGGGGAACCAAAATATTGGTCAGCAGCACCATTAGCATGCTCATCCCATCGATTCCAAAATGAATTTTACTTTTAATATAATTGGACCAGGGTTCATTAATCTCATATTGCAGCACAGAATCGACTGTTGGAAGAAAATCGAAATTCCCCAGCATATATAACGCTAAGATCATTTCCGCGATTGCAAAAACCAAAGCAACATGTTTGCCGGAAGCATTGTTCCAGAAAAAGAGCAAAACTGAACCTACGAGAGGTAATAGTAATAATGTTAATAGTAAATAAGACATTATTTATTTTATTTCAAAAAAAAGTTAACAATCAGTACAATACCTACAGCCAATGACATAATCAGCACGTAATTTTCTACATTCCCGTTTTGCAGTCGTTTTGCTGCTTTGCCAGAATCTTGGGCGCCCAATCCGATAAAATTAACAATAGGATCCAGAACGGCCTTATCGAACATCAACGCAGCCTTGCCAGCTTCTTCGAAAGGCTTCACGATGCAGGCGTTATAGATTTCATCTACGAATAATTTTCTAGCCGATAGTTTTTCCCAGCCCGTATATTGCTCTTCGGGAAGTGCTCTTTTCCGCTTTTTCACGTAGGTATTTCGGACAAAAATCCAGACGGCGAAGAACATCAAAACGGTGGCAGCGGCAAGTATCATTTCTGTATTGAAACTGACGCTAGAAAGCGTATTTTCCATCTGTTTGAAACTTTCATCGGTCAGAACGGGTTTCAGCCATTGCATTAATCTGGCATAATGCCCGTGATCGATATAGTGTGGAAGATTAATAAAACCTCCGACTACAGAAAGGACGGCCAAAACAATTAACGGGATAGTCATATTTGCAGGGCTCTCGTGCAGATGCTTTTTCTGATCTTCGCTCCCCCGGAACTCGCCGTGGAAAGTCAGATAGTAGAGCCGGAACATATAAGTTGCAGTAATAGCCGCTAAAACGAAAAGCATCACCCAATAAATGGGACTTTTGGCATAAGCCGCGACTAGAATTTCGTCTTTGGAAATCATCCCTGAAAACAATGGAAATCCTGAGATGGCCAAGGTCCCGATCAAGAAAGTGATGTGGGTAATCGGGATATATTTTTTCAGACCGCCCATAAAACGCATATCCTGCTCGTTGCTCATCGCATGGATCACCGAACCGGCGCCCAAGAAAAGCAAAGCTTTGAAGAAAGCGTGCGTCATCACATGGAACATCGCGGTTGAGTAAGCACCCAATCCTAAAGCAATGAACATAAATCCAAGTTGAGAAACTGTGGAGTAGGCCAGTACTTTTTTGATATCGTTTTGACGAAGTGCGTAGAAGCCCGCCAATGCAGCGGTTAGAAATCCAATAAAGAGAATTCCGTCCTGTACCGTTGGCGCCAGAACGAATAAGAAATTGGATCGTACCACGAGATAGACACCGGCAGTAACCATCGTAGCGGCGTGGATCAAAGCAGAAACCGGCGTGGGGCCTGCCATCGCGTCTGGTAACCAAGTATAGAGGGGTACTTGAGCAGATTTGCCCGTTGCTCCAATCAACAAACTGGCGGTAATAAAAATAACAGGTGTTCCGTCTAATTCAAAAATTGAAGCATTTTCCTTGACAGAAAGATAATCTACTGCGTTGACGTGCGCTGCAATGGCGAAAATACCGATCAATAGGCCAAGATCGCCGATGCGGTTCATAATAAAAGCTTTTCTTGCGGCTTTTCCGTAATCTTCGTTGGTGTACCAAAATCCGATTAACAAATAAGAACAAAGTCCGACGCCTTCCCAACCGATAAATAAAATGAGATAATTGCTTCCTAAAACCAAAATCAACATCGAAAAAATGAAGAGATTGAGGTAGGAGAAGAATTTGTAAAATCCTTTGTCGTGGCTCATATAGCCGATAGAATAGAGATGAATGAGCGATCCGACGCCGGTGACGATCATCACCATCATTAATGATAACTGATCGATCTGAAAGCCGACATTAACCTGAATGCCATTCACTGTGAACCATTCAAAAGCTTTGATGATAACAGGCGCACTGTCTTCATTAAAATTTAAAAATATCGTGGTCGTGATAACAAACGATGCGAAAACTACCAATGTTGCCAAGCTGCCCACCAGCATCTTAGGAAGTTTTTTTCCAAAAAGTCCGCTGATAATGAAGCCAACTAAAGGTAGAAGTACAATCGCGTAAACTAAATTTTCCATTCCTTTTTATTATCCTCTTAATTTATTAAAAATACTCACGTCCACAGATTTGGTATTTCTGTACATCATTGCGATAATAGCCAATCCGACTGCTACTTCTGCGGCGGCAACTACCATAATGAAAAAGACCAAAAGCTGCCCGTTGCCATCACCTTTGTAAGCAGAAAATGCGGCCAAAAGAAGATTGACCGAATTAAGCATCAACTCTACACATCCTAATATCACGATGGCATTTTTGCGAAGCAAAACGCCCAAAACACCCAGGCAGAACAAAACGGTGCTCAGAATGATGAAATATTCCAAAGGAACCTGTTGTATAAATGTATTTACGTCTCCTCCCATAATCTTATAAATCTTTTTTACCAATAAGGACAGCGCCCACGATTCCTGCCAAAATAAGGACGGAAGCCAATTCAAATGGCAATACATATTCGTTAAACAATAATCGTCCAAGATTTTTCGTCAGACCAACAGAATAATCGATGTTTCCTGCAGCCACTGTTTTTCCACTAAGTCCTTTGTAAGCGCCCAACATCCCAACAAACAAAATACAAACTGAGATAATCCCGATGAATTTCGGAAGGTTTTGCTTCTTGCTTTCGTCTTCTTTATTAAGGTTCAGCATCATCAAAATGTAAAGGAACAAAACCATAATGGCACCGGTATAAACGATAATCTGAACGATTCCTAGAAACTGTGCGTTGAGCAGAATGTACATTCCCGCAATGGAGAACATCGTGACGATGAGGGAAAGGATTGCATGCAAAGGATTCCTGGCAAAAACGAAGTAAACTGCACTTGCAATGGCCAAAAACGCAACGATAAAAAATAAAATCTGATCCATTATTTTACAGCTTTTTTTTGTTTCTCCGACTGCCTGTCGGTGATATCGATCCGTGCATCGATTTTCTCTACCAATTTGTCTTTGCCGTAGATGAAGGAGTTTCTGTTCTGTTCCACATCTACGAGCCGATCTGTAAGATAAATCGCCGACTTGGGACAGGCTTCCTCACACATTCCGCAAAAAATGCATCGCAGCATATTGATTTCGTAGATCTCGGCATATTTCTCTTCTCGGTAAAGATCTTTCTCCTCTTTTTTCCTTTCGCCAGCTGTCATTGTGATTGCTTCTGCAGGACAAGCCACAGCGCAAAGTCCACAGGCCGTACATCTTTCTCTGCCTTCTTCGTCACGTTTCAGGACGTGCAAGCCGCGCCATACTTTAGCTCGTGGTTTTTGAACCTCGGGATAAGAATATACGGCGGGTGCGCCTTTCATCACCGTTCGTACAGCGTGCTTGAAGGTGATGCCCATCCCTTTGAAAATCGCAGGCAGATAGATCTTTTCGCCCAAGGTCATTTCTTTGTTCGAAACAACTTTTGATCTGTTCGTAAGTTTCATTTGATTATAGATGTTAGATGTGAGACATGAGATCGTCGACCGTTCTTGTCTTATATCCTTATATTATTATTCAATTTTAATTTCCAAGTGCCAATATTACGGCCCCAGTCACCACCAAATTGATGAGTGCCAGCGGAATCAAGGTTTTCCATCCGAGGTGCATCAATTGGTCATATCTGAATCTCGGAAGTGTCCACCGGATCCACATAAAGATCAAAATTCCGATGATTGTTTTTAATAAAAATGCGAGAATGCTTAATGTTCCGGCAGCGTTTTCTCCCCAATGGTGCGTCACCCAGTCGATTCCAGGATAGTTGTATCCTCCGAAAAACAGGACGACCATAAAGGCATTGGAAATGAAGACATTGACATATTCTCCAAACATATACATTCCCAATTTCATAGAAGAATATTCGGTAGAATAGCCAGTGACAAGTTCTGATTCGCATTCCGGCAGGTCGAATGGGCTGCGGTTGGTCTCTGCCAATGCGGCAATAAAAAATATTAAAAAAGCTAATGGCTGATAAAGAATATTCCAGTTGATGCCAGAAATTGCAGGTATCAATCCCCATAGTTTGCCCGTTCCTTGTGTTTCGGAAATAACTTTCAGATCCAGACTTCCCGTCATCATAATGATAGAAAGCAGCGCCAGTCCCATTGCTAATTCGTAAGAAATCATCTGCGATGACGCGCGGATTGCGCCGATGAGCGAGTATTTATTGTTGGATGCCCAGCCTCCGATCATAATGCCGTAAACGCCGATAGAAGCCATTCCGATGATAAACAGAACGCCAACATCGATATTAGCCACCTGAAGATCGTAGGAAACGCCACCAAAATTCAATGTTTTGCCCCACGGAATGACGGCTCCGGTGATTAATGAAATAAACATTACCAAAGAGGGTCCCACTATAAAAAGAAATTTTTCTGCATTGGCCGGGGTAAAATCCTCTTTGAAGAAAAATTTGCCGCCATCTGCCAAAGGTTGCAACAATCCGAAAGGTCCGGATCTGTTCGGGCCAATTCTGTCCTGCATTACCGCAGCCACTTTTCTCTCTGCCCACGTGGAATAGGCAGCGACAGTAAGAGCCAGAAGGAATAAAACAACCACCAAGATGATTTTAAAAGTCAGTAATTCCATATCTATTTTTTTGAGTTTGATTTTGAGAAGTTCTCCGCATCAAATGATCTCATTATCTAATTTTTCAATTTCTTTTTCGTCTGCAATACCAATTTCTTTGGCATCAGGATTGTCCAAAACGTTGTAGCTGTCTGTGTTTTTCTCATAATGATTCAGAGAAATTACCGAATGTCTGTCAATATGTCTTGGGCCTTCGATGTTCCATAGTTTGGTGTCTTTTTTCTCAAAGCGGCATTCATTACAAATCCAATCTTCTACTTCGTCGTATTGATTTTTTCTTGCCGTTACTCTCACTACTTCTTCACCCTTCATCCAAACTACCGCTTTCCCGCTGCATTTGGTACAAGAACATGTGGCGTTGTAAGGTTTTGTAAACCAAACTCGGCTGGCGAATCGGGCTGTTCTGTCAGTCAATGCGCCCACGGGGCAAACGTCGATCACGTTTCCGATGAAATCATTATCCAAGGCTTTGTTCAGCATTGTAGAAATCTCGGCGTGATCCCCTCTGAAGAGGATTCCGTGCTCTCTTTTTTCCGTCAATTGATTGGCTGCCAACA
The DNA here is from genome assembly GCA_022013695.1 of Weeksellaceae bacterium. Taxonomy (GTDB): domain Bacteria; phylum Bacteroidota; class Bacteroidia; order Flavobacteriales; family Weeksellaceae; genus Epilithonimonas. The sequence continues at coordinate 41,985 of JAKLPS010000006.1, read as the reverse complement.
CGCATCTTGCGCAAAGAATGCAACGATTCATGTTCAGTTTAATATATGGACCGATGTCGTCGGCATCAAAAGTTCGTCTCTCAAACTCCGTTCTTGTTTCGAGATTTCCGTGCTCGTAACCCAGATCCTGCAGGTGGCATTCTCCCGCTTGATCGCAAATTGGGCAATCCAAAGGATGATTTAGCAATAGAAATTCGGTAACTGCTTTTCGGCCTTCTTGGGCTTTCTCTGATGATAGGTTTTTTACTTCCATCCCGTCCATCACGCCTGTTCTGCAACTTGCGACTAACTTTGGCATGGGTCTCGGATCGGCTTCGGAACCTTTGGATACTTCTACCAGGCACGTTCTGCATCTTCCTCCGCTGGTTTCCAGTTTGCTATAATAGCACATCGCTGGCGGCACAGATTTGCCTCCGATCTGTCTTGCCGCTTCCAAGATAGAAGTGCCAGGCAAAACTTCCGTTGTCTGTCCGTCTATGGTAACTTTAAATTTTTTGACCTCTTCGCTCATAATTATATTTTAAGCAAATGCTTTTATTTAATTTTCTTTGTATTAAAAGTATATCCCACACCAAAAACCAACTCGCAAGCGTTGAAATCCTGAATGGCTTTGTCCACTTTTACATTTTCTTGCGTTGTTCGCACGCTTGGCAGATTGATATACGCATATTTGAATTCTGCCTTAGCTACAAAATGATTCCACAAGAGCAGATTGACGCTTGTTCTGGCATCCAGTCCAAAGCCTGCCAAATGGAAATGATCACTTTCAGCTTTTCCCATTAGAGTTGCATCCGTTTTCGGAACCAGAACCCCTGCGCCAACGCCTGCACCCCAAAAGATATCAAAATTCTTTCTGTTCAGCAACTGATTGTATTTTTGCAAACCCAAATTAAGGTAATTCAACCCATTGGTGTGCTCAAATTTCAAAAATTCTCCATTAGTAAGGTCAATTTTACCGTTATGAACCATTGCTGCATATTGCGGATTATCAATGTGTCCAGTGATATCCACTGTCTGGCTTTGATCCATGACATATTTCATGTGATCTACCCCGAAAGTAATTCCCAAGTTGTCCTCGATAAAATAGGTCACATTATAATTGACCTGCGGGATCGATATTTTGGTAGGATTGATGTAATGATCAAACTCGCTGATGGGCGTGGGCCTGTCGTGAGCTGAGACATTATGCAGTGTAAAATTATAATCCTGACCATATAAATGGATGTCGGAATTGGAATACCAAGCTCTGTTCCATCCCCAAAAAATCATGACGGATCCTTTTTTGAACGCTTCGCTCTGTGCTTTCACACTTTGTAAACTTGTAATTGCTAATAAAAGCAACAAAAACTTCTTCATTCTTTTTCTTATTTGGCAACGGCCGGTATTGGATCTGCATAATGGGCAAGTCCGTAATTTTGGGTTTGGCTGAGTTCTGGATTGTTGATGTGCCATTCAAACTCATCTCTGAAATGTCGGATGGCAGCAGCAACTGGCCATGCAGCAGCATCTCCCAGAGGACAAATCGTATTACCTTCGATTTTTCTTTGGATGTCCCAAAGCAAATCGATGTCTTCCATTTTGCCTTCTCCTTTTTCTATTTTTTTTAATATTTTGTACATCCAGCCGGTTCCTTCTCGGCAAGGCGTGCACTGTCCGCAACTTTCGTGGTTATAGAATCTTGCGATGGTCATCGTATGATTCACCACGCATTGATCTTCATCTAAAACGATGAAACCGCCAGAACCCATCATCGTTCCGGTCGCAAAACCGCCATCAGCAAGGGATTCATAATTCATATATCGGGGTTCGCCATTGATTGTTCTTAGTAATAAATTGGCTGGGACAATTGGGACAGAGCTTCCTCCGGGAATGCACGCTTTCAGTTTTTTACCGTTGGGGATTCCACCACAATATTCCTCAGAATATATAAATTCTTCGACGGTGATGGTCATATCAATTTCATAAACTCCTGGTTTGTTGATGTTTCCGCAGGCGGAAATTAATTTTGTTCCAGTTGATTTTCCTACGCCGATTTTGGCATATTCGGCGCCCGAGATATCAATAATCGGAACTATGGCCGCGATGGATTCTACGTTGTTTACCACGGTGGGGCGTTCCCAAAGTCCTTTTACAGCGGGGAAAGGTGGTTTCAATCTTGGGTTTCCTCGTTTTCCTTCGAGCGATTCTAATAAGGCTGTTTCCTCGCCACAGATATAAGCGCCCGCACCTCTGTGAATATAGATTTCGCAATCGAAACCAGATCCTAAGATATTTTTACCAAGAAATCCGGCGGCTTTGGCTTCCTCAATTGCTTCTTCCAAAATGTCTGGAATCCAAGAATATTCTCCTCGGATGTAGATATAAGAAACGTTGGAACCCAAAACATAAGAGGAAATCAACATTCCTTCAATCAATAAATGAGGTAGGAATTCCATCAGGTAGCGGTCTTTGAAAGTGCCGGGCTCGGACTCATCGGCATTCACGACCAAGTGCCTCGGTACGCCTTCTGGTTTCGCTAGGAAGCTCCATTTCAATCCGGTTGGGAAGCCTGCGCCTCCTCTTCCTCTCAGTCCAGAGGCTTTGACTTCTTCCAGGATTTCCTCGGGTTTCATTTTGAACGCTTTTTCGGCTACTTCGTAACCACCGTTTTTTCGGTAGGTCTCGAAGTAGCGTATGCCTTCTATATGTGCGTTTTTAAGTAAAAGTTTTTTACTCATTGTTTTATAAGCTTGTAGCAATAGGCTTTGCACTTAGACGAGCTTTGTGTCATAGCTTTTGCTTAATTATTTTCTAATTGGTTCTTAATCTAAATCAATCGCACCTTGTCTGCAAAGGTCAATAATCTCATCTACTTTTTGTGTGGTCAGATGTTCGTGGAAGAACTTGCCTAGCTGCATCATCGGCGCATAGCCACAAGCACCCAGACATTCTGCTGGCTTCAAAGTAAAAAGTCCGTCTGCAGAAGTTTCGCCGTCTTTGATATTTAATTTTGTTCTGATGTGGTCGAGAATATGATCACTTCCGTTCAGCATACAAGGACCTGTTCTGCAGACTTCTAAAACATATTTCCCAACCGGTTTCATGTTGAACATCGAATAGAAAGTTGCCACCTCATATACTTCGATCGGCGTGATGCTCAATAATTCAGCCACATAGTCCATTACTGGAACAGCCAGCCAACCATCAAATTCTTTCTGTGCTAGATGCAAGACGGGAATCAATGCAGATTTTTGTCTGCTTTCCGGGTATCTCGCTATTATTTTATGAACCTGCGCTAAACTTTCAGGTTTAAAAGCAATTGTTTCGCTCATTTTATTTTGTTGTAAAATGTAAAATGTACAATGTACAGTGTACTTCTATTTTTAATCTTTATATCTTTTACAATGATACTTCTTACAATTTTATGCGTCTAACTCCCCGGCAATAATGTTTATACTAGACATTGTCACAATTGCATCGGATATTACGGCGCCGGTGATCATCTCCGGATACGCTTGATAATAAATGAAACAGGGTCTTCTGAAGTGTAATCTGTACGGCGTTCTTCCGCCATCGCTCACCAAGTAAAATCCTAATTCTCCGTTACCACCTTCTACAGCGTGGTAAACTTCACCCTTTGGCACATCTGTTTCTCCCATTACGATTTTGAAGTGGTAGATCAAAGCTTCCATTTTGTTGTACACATCGGCTTTCTCTGGAAGATAAAAGTCTGGCACATCTGCATGAAATGGTCCCTCTGGAAGGTTTTCATAAGCTTGCTTAATGATTTTTATTGATTCCCAAACTTCTTGCTGACGAACCATGAAACGATCGTAGGTATCGCCGGCTGTTCCTACAGGAATGATAAAATCGAAATCCTCGTAAGATGAATAGGGTTGTGCTACTCTTACATCATAATCTACGCCTGCTGCACGAAGGTTGGGACCTGTAAAACTGTAGCTCAAGGCGCGTTCTGCGGAAATTGCGCCAGCACCGATGGTTCTGTCCATAAAGATGCGGTTTCTTTCTAATAGTTGACCGAACTCTGCAAATCTGTCTGGGAAAGTTTTCAAGAAATCCTGAATCAATTCGTGGAACTTAGGACTGAAGTCTCTTTCAAATCCGCCGATTCTTCCCATATTGGTCGTCATCCTAGCCCCGCATATTTCCTCATATAAATTATAGATGCGTTCTCTTTCTATGAACATATAAGTTAATCCCGTAATGGCGCCGGTATCCATTCCGGTGACCCCGTTGCAAATCAGGTGGTCGGCTATTCTTGCCAGTTCCATCATAATTACCCGCATGTAATCGACACGTTTTGGAACTTTGACTCCGATCAATTTTTCTACGGTCATATGCCAACCCAGATTGTTGATGGGCGAGGAACAGTAATTCATCCTGTCGGTCAGTGTAGTGATTTGAGCAAAATTTCTTCTTTCGGAGATTTTTTCAAAGGCTCGGTGAATATAGCCCACTGTTTGTTCCGCGTGCAAGATTCTTTCGCCGTCCATCGTCAACACATTTTGGAAAATCCCGTGGGTAGCGGGGTGTGTAGGACCAAGATTGAGGGTGTACAATTGCCCGTCGATCTGTTCATTGCTTTCGTGCTGGTTAATGATATTAGATAATGAGTTATCTTTCATATTTTTACAATTGATAATTGATTGCTGATGATTGATATTCATTTATTTGTCATCAGTTATCATTTATTATAATCTATCTTCCGAACATGCTGTCGTTCTTATCCGTTCTTGTGCCGTCCTCCAGCCGATATTCCTTCAGCATCGGGTGGTAACCTAAGTCTTCCATATTAAGGATGGCTCTAAGGTCGGGATGCCCGGTGAATTGGATGCCGTAGAAATCAAAAGTTTCTCTTTCCATCCAATTGGCACCTGCGTATAAGTCCGTGAGAGAATCGACTTCGATATCTTCTCTCTTCATAAAAATTTTGAGGCGGATTCTGAAATTGGTCATCATATTGTGCAAATGATAGATCACGCCGATTTCTTGCTCTGGCGTCTCAGGATAGTGAATTCCGCAGATGTCCGTCAAAAAATTAATTTCCAAAGATGAATCTTTCAGGTAATGAATAAGCTTCTTGAGTTCCTCTTTTTTGATCTCCAAAGTCAGCATTCCGTAAGGTTCTGAACTAGAAATAACAGCGCCAGGAAATTCTCTTGTGATTGCTTCTAATACAAATTCGTTCGTCATCTTGCCTTAGTTGCTAATGTTGTAGGAGTCCAGCAAATGTTGATATTCCGGCATGTCTCTTCTTCTTACACTTTCGCTTTCTGCTAAAGCCTGCACCTGCATAACGCCTTCAATGATTTGTTCTGGTCTGGGCGGACATCCAGGAACGTAAACGTCAACCGGAATAATTTTATCGATTCCTTGCAGAACAGAGTAAGTATCAAAAATACCACCGCTAGAGGCGCAAGCACCGACAGCAACCACCCATTTGGGCTCGGCCATCTGGGTATAAACTTCTTTCAAGACGGGAGCCAATTTCTTGGCAATCGTGCCGCACACCATCAGCATATCGGCCTGTCTTGGGGAGAATGAGTTTCTTTCCATTCCAAATCTTGAAGCATCGAAAGTGGGATTCAATGTTGCCATAAATTCGATACCGCAGCAAGAGGTTGCAAAGGGCAATGGCCAAAGGGAATATTTTCTTGCCATCCCAATGACGCTGCTCAATTGCGTTGCGAAAAAGCCTTCGCCTTCAAATCCTGGAGGAGCAGGCGCGTCTGTTTTTATTATTGGTTTATTGTCTGACATTTTTTTTGATTTTTGATTAAAAAATTGACTTGATTTTGAATGGGTCGTAAAACCGTCCAAAATTATAATTTAAAAATCCTTTACTTGTCCCAATCCAAAGCACCTCTTTTCCAAACATAGAAAAAAGCAACAAAGAAAATGGCCACAAATGTAAGAACGGCAAGGAAACCCTCGATCCCATATTCTCTGAAGTTGACGGCATAAGGATAGAAAAATACGATCTCTATATCGAATAGCACAAACAAAACTGCCGTCAAGAAGTAGCGAATAGAAAATGGTGTTCTGGCGTTGCCTTCTACCGGAATACCACATTCCCAACTCGAGTTCTTGACTGAATTCCCTTTTTTCTGTTGAGGTCCCAAAAAATGAGCGCCCAACAAAGAAATTGCAACAAATCCGAGACCAACGGCAGCCTGAATAAGTATCGGAATATAATTTTCGGGTAAATTCATAAAGGTCTAAATTAACTATGCAAAATTACTAAATAAAGATTTAATATAGATAAATTATCAGGTTTATGTAAAGAAGGGAAAAGTATTTTTATGAATTTAGAATAGTTATAAATAGTATTCGGAGTCTATTTTTTACCCATCTTCTTGAGCACAAGATATGCGATATAGGCAATGTAGAGAAATAACGCACTGGCAAACAAGATGTTGACCGCAGCATCGATTCTCTCGTCTTTGATGGGCTTGTAAAAATTATAGGCTATGAACAAAATGATCAGGCCAGCATAGAGATAAAGTTGCTTTTTCAAAATGAATTTTTTTTGATTTTTATTTCTTATTGATGAACTGATTTTTGTTAAACGGGTGCTTAATTTATCGCCTATTTTTTGATTTCTAATGAGTAAGTTCGTCGCCTTTTGTGATTTACAGGATGGTACTCCTGCCACAGCAATTGCACACTCTTATTTTCTTCCAGCTCGGGATTGGTCTCCAGATATTTGATTCCTTTTGTTTTCAAATTTTCTTGGATCGCTTTGAAAATCATCGATGTCACACCGCGTCTCTGATAGTCCGGATGGATGCCGATTAAATAAAAATTAGCACGGTCGTTCCTCTTGCCCGCCTGCAAAAAATACCACCAACCAAATGGGAAAAGCTTTCCCTTGGATTTTTGCAAGGCCGCCGAATAGGAAGGCATCGTAATGGCAAATGCGACTAAGTCATTATTCTCATCCGCGACACAAGTGATGTAATCTTTGGCGATAAATCCAAAATATTTTTCTTTGTAAGTTTTGATCTGTTCGGCAGAGAGGGGGGTGTAAGTCGAGAGATGTTTGTACGTCTCATCTAATAATTTGAACATCGACTCTACGTACGGCAAGATTTCTTTTTTATGGCGGAATTTCAAAGTGCGAAGCTTGTATTTCTGAGCGATCAAAGAACTGAATTTTTCAACTTTTTCGGGCAAAATTTCTGGAAACTGCAACTCAAATTCTACCCATTCTTTTTCCTTTACGAAGCCGAGATTTTCCAGATGTTTTGGGTAGTAGTCATAATTATAAAGCCCGATCATCGTTGCCAATTTGTCAAAACCGAAAGTCAGCATTCCTGCTTTGTCTAGATTCGTAAAGCCCATTGGCCCTTCGATTTTCCGCATTTGGTTTTCTTGTGCAAATTTTATCGCTTCATTCATCAACGCTTGCGACACTTCGGCATCATCAACAAAATCCAGCCAGCCAAATCTAACTTTGCCGATGCCCAGTTCCTTTTCCTCTTTTCTATTAATTAACACAGCAATTCTCCCGACAATTTTACCGTTTTTATAAGCCAGAAACTGCTTTGCTTCAGAATAGCTCAGCGCCGGATTCTCCTTTTTTTTCCAGATATTGCGTTCTTCTTCGATTAAGGGTGGGACGTAATTGGGATCATTTTTATAGAGTTCCATCGGAAATTTGAGGAAATCCATCTGCTCTTTTTCAGTAATTACTTGCTTTATATTGATATTTGCCATATTCTTGTTGATCGAGAAAGCAAAGATAGTTTTTAAGGAAAAAACAGCAATGCTTTGGCATACTTTTTACTTCCAGAGACGTAATTTATTTTTGTGTAAATTCAAACTAAAATGAGCGTTTATTATTTAATTATCGGAGTTTCTATGTTGCTGAGCTGGATTGTTTCTTCCAGACTCAAATCCAAATTCGAACATTATTCCAAAGTGCAACTGAGTAATGGACTTTCTGGTAAAGAGATCGCCGAAAAGATGCTGCGGGACAACGGAATTACAGATGTTCAAGTCGTTTCTGTTCCAGGACAATTGACGGATCATTATAATCCTGAAACCAAAACAGTCAATCTTTCGGAAGGCGTTTATATGCAAAGAAATGCGGCGGCAGCGGCTGTTGCCGCTCACGAGTGCGGTCACGCTGTGCAGCACGCTGTGGGTTATGCAATGTTACAATTGAGATCCAAAATGGTTCCAATTGTGAATATCAGTTCCAATCTTTTACAGTTCGTTTTGCTTGCAGGGATCGTCATAATGGCCGCAACAAGAAGCATCGATAATCCAAATGGAAATACTACTGTGTTGGCCATTGGCGTCCTTCTCTTCGCGGTGACCACTTTATTTGCCTTTATCACATTACCAGTGGAGTACGATGCCAGTAACCGCGCTTTGAAATGGCTGGAGACCACCGGGACCGTTTCTCGGGAAGAATATGCAGGTGCCGAAGATTCTTTGAAATGGGCCGCAAGAACATACGTTGTGGCAGCTTTGGGATCACTCGCTCAACTCCTTTATTTTGCCTCATTGCTATTAGGCAATCGAAGGTAGAAATTATGAAATATTAAATTCCAGAAGCATCTCGGACAATTCGTCTGCGATGCTTTCTTTTTTCGAGGTTTTGAAGTCGGCCTCGATGGTGCAAATGTCGTTCGCATGGAAGGAGGTGATTTTTGCCTCATACTTATTGAGCACCGTAAAAATCAGATTCTGCTGAGAGAATTTGAATCTAAGCACAATTTTGGACTCTAATTCCTTTGTAATGATCTTCGAATTTTCCAGCGTATTTTTTGCAGTTTCTTTATACGCCTTGACCAATCCGCCGACACCCAGCTTGGTTCCACCATAATATCGGATTACCACCAGCAGCACATTTGTGATTTGATGCGCGAGCAATTGGTTGTAGATTGGCAGGCCTGCGCTTCCGGAAGGTTCGCCGTCGTCATTCGTGCGGTAATTTTCCCCGTTGATTCCCAATCGAAAGGCATAACAATGATGCGTTGCTTTCGGATGAATTTTACGGAGCTGATGAAGCTTATATTTGATTTCAGCTTCGGACATAACTCCGTACGCAAAACCAATGAAACGGCTTCCTTTTTCTTTTAGAATAATATTTTCTGTTTCTTGCTCGATGGTTTGGAAGTCAAACATTCTTCAAAAGTAGGGATTACGGCCTAATATTTCAAATTTGGAAATTTATACAGTAGCGATGAAGAAAAAGAAAGTAAACAAGAAATTATTTCAAAGATTGGCACAATAAGTAAAATTATTTTTTATCTTTAAGGCTTTACATAATTATCTTTAAACTTTTTTAAAAACTATTAAAATGACAAAGAAACTGGTTATTACAAGTATTATCCTATCATTTTCGATATTCTCAAACCGTGCATTTGCGCAGCAAACAAATGCAAACGAAGACTACTCTGCCTACTTGCCACAGGCAAAAGGTGTTAATCAATACCTAGCAAATCTGCCACAGGAAGGATCGGTCTTGACCAAAGAAGGCTTAGCCGCACGGCGCAAAGCGATGGTATCAGCTGCTATACAAAAACCTAAATTGCAACCCACTGTCAAAAATATAAAAGGACCTGCGGGAAATCTTGCTTTAAGAATTTTCAGACCAGATACCATTCGGGCTGTAGTTCTGGACATTCACGGTGGCGGATGGTCTTTGGGCAGTGCCACAGTCGATGATGCCATGAATGATCAGATGGCAAGAACCTGCAAGGTGGCAGTCGTGAGTGTGGATTATCGTTTGGCGCCAGAAAATCCCTTTCCTGCATGTGTTGAGGATTGTAAGGCAGCTGCAAAATGGCTAATAGATAATGCAAAGACAGAATTCGGTACCGATAAATTATTCATTTCAGGCGCTTCTGCAGGTGCGCATCTAAGCGCTGTAACTGCGCTCTACATTAGGGATACGCTGCACGCCATTGATAAAGTAAAAGGGGTCAATCTCAACTATGGTTGTTATGATTTGTCGCTCACGCCCTCCACAAGAATGGCGACAGATAATACCCTTATCATTAGCAAAAAATATGTGAAGGATACTTGGGAACTCGTCTTTCACGGATGGACTACAGAGCAACTTCAAAATCCGCAATATTCTCCTTTATATGCAGATCTTAAAAATCTACCTCCTGCATTTTTCACCGTAGGAACTTTGGATCCGCTGATAGATGATACTTATTTTATGGAGGCAAGATGGCGATTGGCCGGCAACAAAACCTACCTTGCGCTGTATCCAGAAAGCCCGCACGCCTTCAATTACTTTCCAACAAAAATGGCAGCTGCTGCAAATGATAAAACATTTCAATGGATTATCGCACTTTCTAAATAATAGCGGTATTATTTCAATTTAGGGCAAAGAAACAACGTAAGACGCGTTGCACTGATTACTGGAATCCGCTTTCTCAAAATATTAGCGAATTAAAATCCCAACAATTAATTTTTACGTAATTTTGCCTATTAAAATTTATGAATATCAATGCCTAATACACTCATCATTGGCTCGGGAAGTTGCATCCCAGAAAATATCATAGAAGGTTCCCATTTCAAAGATTCTGTTTTCTATGATGATAATAATGTCCTGATCCAGAAGCCTTCAGAAGAGATTATTACCAAATTTGTAGATATTACGGAAATACAGACCAGGAGATATTTGAATCCCGAAGAATTTAACTCCGATCTTGGTCTTCGTGCCTCTCTGGAGGCTATTGAAGATGCTGGCATTGACAAAGAAGAGCTCGATTATATCATCTACGCCACCAATTTTGGTGAGGTAGATGCCAGCGGAATTCCCAATTTTATGCCATCTCTGTCCGCTAGACTCAAAGGAAAACTGAAAATCCAAAGAAGAGATTGTGTGAACTACGATATGATTTTCGGATGTCCTGGCTGGGTCGAATCTCTGATTCTTGCCGATACATTGATAAAAGCCCATAAAGCCAAAACCATTTTGGTAGTGGGCGGAGAAACTTTGAGTAGAGTTACGGATCCTTATGACAGGAACAAAATGATCTTTGCAGATGGCGCCGGCGCAGTGGTAGTTCAAGCAACAGATGATATGTCCATAGGACTTATTGCCGACAAAACTCTCTGCGATAACGGCGAAGAACTCTGCTATCTGGAAAATGCACCGTCTTTGAATCTGGAGGCGGATCAAAGCAAAATGTACATCAGAATGAGAGGCCGAAAGATCTACGAATACGCTCTCAAGAACGTTCCAGATGCGATAAAAGCGACCATCGAAAAAGCAGATCTTCACATCTCTGATATCAGTAAGATCCTCATCCATCAGGCCAACGCAAAAATGGACTACGCGATGATTGGAAGGCTTTTCAAATTATACGGACAAAAAGACTACGATCACGCCATTTCCCCAATGACGATTCAGGCGTTGGGAAATTCATCTGTGGCCACCGTTCCGACTTTATTTGATTTGATTCGGAAGGGGAAACTCGAAGGTCAGGCATTCACGCCCAGCTCGCATATTATTTTCACTTCGGTTGGCGCTGGGATGAACATCAATTGTGTGATCTACAAATTCCCAGAAGAAAAAATAAAGTAAAATCGAAATTGAAACGTTTATAAAGATCGAGAGGAATAATTTTTTATTCCTTTCGTGTTTTAATTGATTATATGCAAAAAAATATTTTAATGTTTCTCGGCATTTTTCTAGTGCTGGAAGTGTATGTTTACCAAGCATTCAAAACAGTTTATTCCCATCAAAATGCGAAATTTATTTATTGGGTTCCCACACTTCTGATCTACGGATTGCTAATTTATTCAGTTTTCACGTTCAACCGGGCTTCTCACGACTATCAAAGGCTTCAATTCGTTTTTTCTGTTTTTTTGATCTTTGTTCTGCCCAAGATTTTGGTGGCAGTTTTTTTATTGCTTGAGGATATTTTTAGACTGCTGAACTTCGGTTACAATTATGTGGCGACAGATCATCACTCCTATCCTTCCAGACGAAAATTTGTTAGCCTGATTGGTCTTGGATCTGCTGGTTTGCTAGCTGCGGTGGTTTTAGACGGAATTACTTTTGGGAAACACCGTCATAGAGCCCGAATTGTAAGGCTCAAATTGAAAAATCTGCCTGAGAGTTTCAAGGGCTACAAAATCGTTCAGATTTCGGATGTACATAGCGGAAGTTTCCAAAACCCACAGCACCTGCAGCACGCCATCGATCTAGTCAATAAGCAAAATGCGGATCTGATACTTTTTACAGGCGATATGGTGAATAATTATGCGGACGAGTTCCTTCCTTTTATTGATCTTTTTGCTCAGATCAAAAGTAAAGACGGCAAATTTGCAATTCTTGGCAATCACGATTACGGCGATTATGGGGATTTTAAAAGTAAAGAAGAAAAAGCTAAAAATATTCCTCAACTCATTGAATATGAGAAAAAATCGGGCTTCGAAATGCTGAGAAATGAACACCGAATTATCGAGAAAAATGGAGAGAAATTGTATATTCTTGGGGTCGAAAATTGGGGCCTTCCGCCTTTTCCACAATATGGCGACCTCGATAAAGCGAGCCAAAATGTGCCACCCAACGCTGCAAAAATTTTGATGTCACACGATCCTTCCCATTTTGATGCGGTTGTTAAATCCCACCCAAGTAACATCCAGCTAACCCTCTCTGGGCACACCCACGGGATGCAGTTCGGCATCGATCTCAAAAACTTTAGATGGTCACCCGTGAAGTACAAATATCCAAAATGGGCCGATCTTTATGAAAGCGAAGGGAAATATCTCTATGTCAATCGCGGTTTCGGCGTTATAGGTTATCCTGGTAGAGTAGGAGTATTGCCAGAGATTACTGTTTTTGAACTCAGTTAAAAAAACTTAGTGACAATATTAAGACATTGATTTACAGACTTATATATTTTGTATACAATCTAAAACAAAAAATCCTTCATCCTCGAAACAGCAATTTCGTGATCATCCAGAAACTGAAAGAGATTTTCTATCCGGTCTTCGAAGGTCCGCCCGACATTTATCTTTTTGTAAAAAGGTAAAATAAATGGCAGCTCCTCTCTGGGGAAGAATTGCCAAACGTTGGCGTAAATCATTACATATTCGCTCGACTTCAAACTTTCCAAAAGCATACTTTCATAATACTTCATCGGCGACACCTGCAGCACATAATCATTGAACGGAAGTTGGGAATAAGGCGACTGACTTTCTGGAACAATAGTCAACTCATTTTCGGTGTAGATTTCCGTTTTTTCGGTCAGCTTTCTCCAAAGGAAATTAATCTTGGAATGCTCGATATTGGACACGTATGTAAAGTCTAAATCTTTGATTTGAGAACTTGGAAAACGCTGCATTTTCTGCCGCAATCCCCGGATCGGTTTGCCTAATATCGGTTCCAAATCTTGCTTGCATTTTGCAACTGATTCAGCATCAGAATTGACATTGTAAAGCGCTATTTCGTGACCCGAGAGTGACAAGCTTTTTAGCAATTTTTGTAGTGGAATGGCTAGTGAGATTTCAATGAAAAATGTGGCTTGATAGCCGTGCAACTCGAGCAATTGCGAAATTATGTCGGTCTTTTTTTCGATAGATGATATCAATTCAGATGCCGAAAACTTTTCACTATTTTCTCGCTCTTTGTCCACAAGGGAAAGGTTAAAACTTAATAATATCACTTAAACTGTAATTTATATGAATTGGTTAAATCATTAAAAATCAAATGTTAAAATATATTTAACTTCAACAATTAATTAAGATCTGATAACTTCCCTAATTTGGCTTTCAAGTTATTGATCATATCAATTGACATCGATGAAATGTCGAATTGATAATCCAATCCCCAGTCTTGTTTTGCTGCAGAATCATCGATGCTTGCCGGCCAAGAATCTGCAATGGCCTGGCGGAAATCAGGCTCGTATTTTATCTCAAATTCCGGGATGGTTTTCTTAATTTCCTGAGCCAATTCTTTCGGTGTAAAACTCATCCCGCCAAGGTTGTAGGAATAACGGATTTTCACTTGGTTCTTCGGGGCAGTCATCAGCTTGATGGTTGCCTCGATGGCATCGTCCATATAGAGCATGGGCATCGCCGTGTCTTCTTGAATAAAGCTGGTATATTTGCCATTTTCGACCGCCTCGTAAAAGATTTCAACAGCGTAGTCGGTCGTTCCTCCGCCGGCTGGCGCTTTCCAAGAAATAAGCCCGGGATAGCGAATGCTTCTGATGTCCACGCCATATTTTTCAAAGTAGTATTCGCACCATTTTTCGCCCGCCATTTTCGAGATTCCATAGACGGTTGTTGGATTCAAAACCACTTCTTGACCCACATTTTCTTTTGGAATTCCTTTGCCGAAAACGGCAATCGAACTGGGCCAGAAGATTTTTTTTATTAAACCTTCTTTTGCTAATTCGCAAAGGTGAATCAAAGGTTCCAAATTGAGTTTCCAAGCGAAAAGAGGCTGTTTTTCCGAGGTTCCCGAAAGAAGAGATGCCAAATGATAAACCGTCGTGATGTGGTGTTCTTTTATAACTTCCGTAACGGCCTGAAAATTAGTTACATCCAATCTTTCATAGTATCCCGCCGCCGTGATTCCTTCTTTCCATTTGTCAAGGCCAGATGCGATAACGTTTTGCTGTCCGTAAAGTTCTGATAATCTGATTGTTAATTCGGTGCCTATCTGTCCAAGGGCGCCTGTGATTAGAATTTTTTCTTGTGATGCCTCCATTTCTACTCTTTTAGATTTGCAAATCTAATTAATTTTAAAATTGTAAAAAGTGGTCAAGTTCACCATTAGAAAATAGTTCACTTTCTTTGTATTGCGTTTTTCAAATTTAATAGTGGATTTTTACTAATTTTAGCTTCCAAATCTTTGCAATTTTGATTCCAATTTAAAGATCGGCTCCATTTCATGAAAACAAATTCAATTATCAGCGTTGACGAGCTTTTTCTAATTTCCAATCATTCTGATCTCAGAATTTTTGATGTACGAACGGGCCAAAATGCAAAAGAAGAATACGAAAAGCAGCATTTGAACAATGCGGTTTTTGTTGATTTGAATACAGAATTAGCAGAAATTGATGAGCCTAAAAATGGAGGCAGACATCCGCTTCCGAACTATCCGAAATTCATAAAAACATTGGGGAAATTAGGAATTGACAAGGATTCTCAAGTGGTGATTTGCGATGATAAAAACGGTTCCAATGCTGCAGCCCGATTTTGGTGGATGCTGAAAGCGGTGGGTCATCGAAATGTTCGCGTCTTGGACGGAGGCTTGCAATATGCTGAAAATCAAAATTATCCAATAGTCGATGGCGACGATACTTATCCCAAAACCAATTATATTTCGGAATTTAAAGATTGGCAGTTGCCACAAGTGGGACTTGATGAAGTGAAAAGTGCAACCAAAAATCCCGAGTTTTTAATTGTTGACGTGCGCGAATTACAACGTTATCAGGGACTTACGGAGCCAATCGATTTGGTCGCAGGACATATTAGAAATGCTGAAAATGTTCCTTTTTCTGATAATCTGGATGAAAATGGACTGTTCAAATCGCCTGAAATACTCAAAGAAAAATATACTGAATTTTTCCAAAACAAGAATTCTGAGAAAATCATTTTCCATTGCGGAAGTGGCGTTACCGCCTGTCATTCTCTTTTAGCATTGGATTATGCAGGCTTGGAAATCCCCAATCTTTATGTCGGAAGTTGGAGCGAGTGGAGCAGGAATGAGGTTTGAAATTGGAAGGATTTTTGCGACTCAACATCTCATAATTCCAACCAGATCGAAGGTCATAAGCTGGCACAGGATCAAATCCGTTTTATTTTTGAAACCAATAAAAAATGGGCAAAAATATTTTGAAATAGATTTCCTGTAAAGCCAATACGGCAAGTCTTCAACTCAAAAACTTGCCCTTATCTGCATACTTCCAATATGAATCGTGCGGTCGCCGGAGTTTCGCCCTTCATAATTCACATTCAGTTGGATAAAAGAATTGATCGATTGCTGAATAAACAGCGACCAAACCTGATTTTTTCCCACCTTCAAGCCTTCCAACATTTGATTGCCCACGATGCTGAAATTATTTCCTGTAAAATCATTATTGATGAACGAAAAATTGGCGCGGATGGAGGTTTTTACCTTCTCCCACTGCAAGGTTCCAGAGATTTCGTAGGTTTTCAAAAGCTCCAGACCATCGGTTCTTTTCTTCTGCCGAAGCGCTCCATAAAGCTCTGTTTGCAAAGTTTGCGTCAGTTTATACGTGGCTTTCGGCTTGGTTTCCCAATTTTGCAACTCGTAGTTTCGGGATTCGTAAACCTGCGAACTGTTGGTGACGTTTTGAAAAGAATTTTCCCAATCGGTTCGGAAAGCTTTGGTGAAGGAATAGCCGATATTCAGGAAGTGCGATTTCTGGCTGTGCGCTTCGTTGCTGAAGTTGGCATTCACCAAGTTATCATTGTCGGTGTAGCGATAGCTGCCGTTCCACCCCGATTTGTCGTTGGAATTAAAAATAGCGGAAGCCAAAATATTGTGCGTCCGCAGCAGCTGATCGCTTTCTTTTTTGAATGGATTCCAAACCAAGACCTGATCATTTTTGAGATAAGAATTCTGAGAAAGCAAGGACAGATTGAAGTTCCAGCGTTTCAGAAATTCGTTTTTCGAACTGATAATCAATGAGGGATTGACGAATAAGGCGAGCTGCAGTTTATTCTTATTTGATGCCAAATAGTTGACGCTGTTCGTATAAACCCTGATGTACTGAGCCAAATCTGCATATTCTGCTGCCTCAAACTCGTCCAATTGTTGCACGCCGTCATTGTTGTAATCGGTCCATTTGTAAACGCCTTGCCCATCCGTCACTTTGATGTACTGAAATTCCCGTTGCGCTTCCTGCCCATTGCCCAGCTCGTAGAAAAACTGAAGCCGCATACCGTTTCGGAACAGTTGCTGGTTGTACAGAATATTTCCCACCACAAAATCCTGGTTCTGACCATTGGCCAGCGTTTCATTTTCATAAAAGAATTTTCGGTAATGCGCCAGAGCAGATAATTGGGTTTTTTCCGTTTTGATGATCTGACTTTCTGCCATTATTCCGAAGATATCGTTCACCTTCTGCAGACGGTTGTCTTGCACCGAGTCGTTGCTTCGGAAATAGACTTTCGTCAGCAATTGGGTTCTGGCAGAATCCGCTATTTTTTTCTGAAGGAAGAACTCCTTCCAGCGGTAGCTCGTAAGATCCAGATTGTCAGTAGCATTGTATTTTTTCTCATTCTGTTCCATAGATCCGCCAAGCATCCAGCTTCCTTTTTTGCCCATCAATTCGGTAGAAACGGCGCCGCGCAAGAAATTTGTGTTGAGGTCGGTCGATTTCGTGTCGAGGTAGGAGACGGCCGCCAGATTGTTGAATTTCCCGATTTTCCAGACGGCATCGATGTCGTTTTTAATGCCTTTGTAAGTGTCTTTTTCTTCGAGATAATTTAATTTGTAATTGATTTTGGAAGTTTTGTTAAAATCATTTAGAAAAGAAAAAATAAAACGGTTCTGCGTAATCTGGCTGAACTCATTTGTCAAGTTGAAATCCCGCCAGAAATCGACATTATTGATCCGATCCAAGATATGAAAATTCTTCTGAATGACTTGATATTCCACCATTGGCGTCCCCGCCCAGCCGTCGGATTTGAAGGTTTTGTTGGCATAGATTCTGGCCGCATAACCGATGTTTTGGTCATTATCTTTAGACGAAAAGGCATTGATATCATAATTACTCAAGGATACATCGGTGCCGATGACGCCGTCGTTCAGCGCGTATTCTGCATTGGCGCTATAAACCTGCGATTTTTCCGGAGCCGGCAATTTCCTCACCGCGAGATAATCGCCCAAACCGGCCCCGACGTATTGGAAAACACGCCCGTTGTTGGTAGATTGCTGCAACTGATAATCGCCTTTTCCCGTCCCAAAATAGGTGAAGGAAACCTGATAAAGCGTCTGCGTCTGGTCTGTCGAAAATTCGTAATAAAAAGAGCTGCCCGAGAAAACTTTTTTGTACAAGATTTTGTTGACATCATATTCCGTTTCTACGCCCGATGGCGAGTACATGAGGCTCGGATCGTTGCCGGCATTGGCGAGTTGCTGTTCATCTTCTTTGCTAAGGTTGAGGGAAAGAGGCGCGTTTTTGTTGTCATTTTCCATAAACCAGCTCAGTCCCATTTTCAGCCTTTCCCGCTGTTGCTTGATACTTCCCGTGATGAGAAATCGCGTGTAATTGCGGTTGGTGTAATTATAAGAAACGTTGATGAAATTCTGCTTGTAAATCGGTCGAAAACTGGTGAAGGTGATTTCCCCGGTGTTGTAATTGATGATATAATCCTGATTTTCGCCGCGCTTCATCAAGATGCCATCGATGAACACCTGCTCCGAACCCGAGATGATGGTGATGAAAAGTTCGCCGTTCTTGCCCGTCAGCCGGTAGGGTCCTTGGTTTCCTTCGATCCCCTGAAAACGCATCCGGAAAAACTCACTTCTGGCAACGCCGCCCGAAACATCCAGTGATGTTTTGTTGCCGTTTTTTTCCCAATTGGTGAGAAATTGCAGTCCCATACTTCTTCTTTGGTAACGCCCGAAATACGTGGTATCGTCATTCAAATCCAAATGGCCGGCTCTGATGATGGTATTTTGTTTAATATTCAGCTGAAGGTAGATTTTGTCGAACTCCTGAAGAGTTTGTGTATAGCCATCCGCCTGCACCGGAAGATTGTGATCCGAAATGGAAGCCAAGATCGAAACATCCGGGCTCAGTTTGCCCGAGATCTGCATATCCATCGAGCTTTGAACCGAGGATCCCTGATTGTTGCCAAAGGTAATGCCTCGGATGATGGAGCCTTTGGAATTGAGCTCGCCGAGGATTCTTTTTTTGTCGTTTTTCACGAGCACTTCTTCGTCGTAAATGATTTTATTTTGCTTTTTGATGAAGTCGAGCGTGTCTTTGGTGAAAAAGTCGCGGTCGATTTTGGAAGCGAGGATGCTGTCTGTTTTGAGGGAATCTTGGGGAATGTTTGGGTTTTTCCAGCTGAAAATCTGTGCATTAGCGGGATTTAATGCAAAAAAAAACAGTATCGGCAGAAAAATTTTGGTTACGTTGGTCACCCTTTTGATATGATAGCAAATGTACTTATAATCGGCTTTGGAACGAATTAACAATAATTTAAAACGGGAAAGGCAGTTCTAAAATTGTAATTCAGGATTAAATTTTATATTTGCGACAGATTAACATAACAAATCAACAACAACAAATTTTTAAATTTTTAGTATGAAAAAATTCTATTCTTTAATCGCAGCAATTGCTTTGACAGCAACGGTGAATGCACAGACAACATTATTGTCAGAAGATTTTGCAAGTTACTCTGCGGGAGGCAATACAGCCTCTAGTGGATTGGCAGCACCAAGTGCAACAGATGTTTACACAGACGGTTCTAATGTTTCAACTTTTCCAACCGGAACAAAGGTTTATGCAGCAGGTGGAATGGCAAAGTTTGGAAGCAGTTCTGTTGCAGGATCTATGACAACAGGAACATTAGACTTATCCACAGACGGTGGTAATTTTAAAGTTACTTTAGATGCAAAGGGATGGATCCAAACAGGAGGAACTGCTGCAGGTAAAATTACTGTTGAAGTGACAGGATTAACCGCGCAAACCTTAGATATTCCAGCTCAACCATCGAGCTTGACCGCAACAACACCTTTGACTTTTAATTTTACCGGAGGCACCGCCAATTCTACCATCACCATCAAAACAACCTCACCAACAAGAGCTTTTATTGATAATGTTATGGTAATTACAACTTCTACCTTATCAGTTCTAGATCCTTCAAAAACAAAAGCCAACTTGGTGAAAAATACAGTTGTTGCCAATGAAATCATCTTCGGAGCAGCAGCAAATGTATCCATTTACAACGCCGCCGGACAAATGGTGAAAACAGCAGAGGTGTCGGAAAATTCAAGATTGGATGTTTCTGCTTTGCCAAAAGGGAACTACATCGTAACCGGACTTGTAAAAGGACAGGCAGTTTCTCAAAAAATCATCAAAAAATAATAACAACGGTTAAAAAAATGCTTTTAGAAAGCTAAGGCATTTTTTTTTCCTTATTTTTGTAACAATCAATTTTAAATTTTAATACAATGAAAAAAATCTTTACAATTTTAAGTATTGTGTCTGTTGCTTCGATTGCAAATGCACAAATCGTAATCAGCGAAGTGTATGGAGGTGGCGGTGGTGCTACAGCTGTATATATCAATGATTTTGTAGAATTAAAGAACTTAGGCAGTTCATCTGCAACCCTTACAGGAGCTACTTTACAATATGCTTCTGCTACAGGTACTTTCAACTCTTTTATTTCTTTGCCTACGGTTACACTTGATCCAGGTCAAAAATTCTTAGTTGAGATGGTTCCTAGTTCTCCTAATTCAGCTGGAGCTGCTTTACCAACTGCAGATTTCCAAGCGACGTCTAATGCAAGCACAACTACAGGAACGGTTTACCAAGGCGGGTTTAATATGTCAGCTTCCAATGGAAAAATTGTTTTAGCAACTAATTCTACTCAGGTTGCTTCTGCAACAGCATCAAATGTGATTGATTTTGTTGGTTACGGAACTGCTAATCAATACGAAGGTGGAGGTGCTGCTCCCGCACTAGATGCTGGTAGTTCGGCTACAAGAACTGCAGGTGATACTAATAATAATGCAACTGATTTTGCTAAACTAGCACCGACTCCAGAAAACAAAGCAAGTTTAGCTGTTTCTGATGTGGCAAGTTTCGAGAAAGCCGTTCAGTTCAACACCATTGTGAAAGACCAAATTACCTTCAAACTTCCGGTAAAATCTACTGTGAATATCTATTCGCTTGATGGTAAATTAATCTCTTCCAACAGGGTGGAAAACGGAGGTTCTGTCAATACCCAGTCTCTGCTTAAAGGTGCTTACATCGTAACGGTTGACAGCGGCGCCAACAAAATCAGCAGAAAAGTAATCAAAAACTAATCTAAAGTTTTTTCTTAAAACTTAGAAAGGCTTCCCAATTCGGGGAGCCTTTTTCTATTTGGAAATTGAAATAATTTCTAAAAAACACCGCGCCTCAAATTATTTACGAGCGCCCCAAGATTCAGAACCAAAGTGTATCGGATTCTGTACCCATAATCCTTGAACGACGGCTCGAAACCCAGCGTGGAAGCTACAGGAAAATAAATTTCGAGAAAATCCGGAATCACTTTCACTTTGATGCCCGTATCCCAAATGAATTGTTCTGCTCTGCGCCTGTTTTTATAAATCCCGGCATCAGCATAAAGATTGAACCAGCGCCACAGATGAGAATCCACATTAAGACTCGTGATAAAATGATTGACCGACGTGTTAAAAAACGATTTGAAACCGCCTTCTGCCAAGACAAATTGCTGCGCGAGAATCCCGGATGTGGCACTTTGGCCCAACAATCCATAAGAAAATGAGTAGTTGGAAACCCGCGAGATTCCGTAATTGAAAAGACTATTTTTCGTCTCATTCTTCACAAAATAGCCGGCGAACCAGCGGAAACTGATTTTTTTGTTCTTTGCAAACTCCCAGCGGAAATAGGCTTCTGTAGAGATCTTCTGGAAATCTTCCATCCACTGCACGTTGGTGCTGATGTATTGCTCGTGAATAAGCTGGTTGTCGGCATAAGAATAGCCCAAACTCCAAAGGTTATATTTGGCGTACAGATTAGCGGCAAGCATCGCTGGCGTGAGTTCGCGCTCGTAATAATTGTAAGAAAAATAAAGACTTCTGCCGACGGCACTGCGGGGATTTTTATTAAAACTCAACGAAGTAAAACCACCCAAACGCTTGTAGGCCAAATCATTATCATAATGAAAATAGGAGCCCGATACGCCGAAACTCCACCTTCGGAAGAAACTGTCGGGCGGCATAATAGAGTAGCCCACGGCAGCGGAGCCAGTGAGTTTTCCCGTTCCTGAACTGTAATAAGGCGTTGCCGAATAATCAAATTTCTGATCGAAAATCCCCTGATTCTTGAAGTTGACGCCAAAGAGAATCTGGTCATAAGCATTGAAATTAATCCTTGGCGCCACGAAAATCTCGTTGTACTCCGGGTTTTGAATATCTTTGATAAGTTTGAATCTGATCTTCTTCATATTAGAAAAAATACCGTTCGTATAAAGATAATTGTCTCTAAAATTGGTCTCTGGGAAGATATAATCATCATTCAATACAATCTTATCAACTTGCAAAGAAGGCACAGAAAAGGTGTCTTTTTTCGTCTCGTTTTCCGCTTTCCAGAACGTGGTTTTGTCTCCCGATTTTTGTTCCGTCTCTATTTTTAAAGGAATGATTTTCGAAGTGTTTTTTTGAATATTAAGGAGATAATGGTCGTTTTGTAAATGGTAATTTTTGAGATCAAAATTGATTCTGTGTTTCTCTGCCATCATCTGCTTCAAAAACGCCGACTTGCCTTGCGTGAAGATTTCCAGACTCTTTAGGAAATGCACTCCCGAGATTTTTTGTCTGTAATTTTCAGAAAAATATCGTTTCAAAAAAAGTTCAAAAGAAGGTGTTCCTTGGTATTCCGAGAGGTAATCGAGAAGACTTCCGGTTTCGAACTGGCTGATGGCCGTCGTATTGAAGTTGCTCAATTGATCAAACGGCGTTGTTATCTTCTGATCTAGATTTTGGGTATAAATATAATGATACGCCAAACCATAGCGTTCCGACAGCTTCAGCTTGGAGGCGTGAAAGATTTTCAAAGGCTTGAGGCCGAAGAATTCCGCATTGTCGGGGAGATTTCCCAGCAATCTGTGTTCGGGATAGTATTTTTTGAGATATTGAATTTCGAGATAAGCTTTCAGCCCGTTTTTCAGCCAATGGTCTTGGGTTTTATTGGTGATGAAAAATTCGTCCACCACTTTTTTGGAAATGACGCTGAAATAATCCAGATCCGTCTTTTCGTAGTCTGTAAACAGTTGAAATTTGAACTTCAAGAATTTGAGATCATCGATGCCAATAAACGCTTCTTTCTTCAAGAATTTTTCGGATATGAAAAGCTTATTGGGCAGTTTTCCTGTTCGCGCTTTGATAAATTTTAACTGATTGGTTAGCACCGCTGCTAATATTTGCTTCTGATATTCAGTAATTTGATAGCCCAACTGGACTTTTATACTTTGATCATCAATTTTTAAGGCAAACTCTGGATAGGTGATTCTCGAAATCAGAAATTCGGGATCATTGAGAGATTCGCCTTCAAACTCCAGCTCATTATTTTGAGACAGATTAGAATAGATTTTCCAGATTTCGGGAACGTCGAAAGTCACTTTCCAGAAGGATCCTGCGTTGGCGGTTTCTTCTGTATCGCGAAAGTAAGAATTGGTTTGCGCTTCGTCTTCATAGGTTTCCGGGATCAGGAAAAAATATTTCAAAAGCAGGTGATTGGCGTCAATCCCGTAGCCTGTGAAACGTGCATCGGGCAGCTTGATTTGATATTTGAGATGGATGCGGATTTTTTGGTCGGGCTGCAGCGGCTCGGTAAGCGGGATGAAAATATTCTCCTGATCGGTGTTTAGAATTTCGGAAAAACTGTTGTTGTAGGAATACTGCAGGCTTTGCAAATCTCCCAATTGATCAGCTTTTGCAAAGTAAAGATCGCTTTTCCGGTCTTCTATTTTTCTTTTCAGCAGTGGCGTTTTTCTTTTCCGGTAGGCGGCCACCCAATTCAGAAGCTTGATTTGATGGATCGCTTTCTGATGAGGATTGTGATAGACCAAAGTCTGCTCCACAGAGATCGATTGGTGGTCATCATTCAATTTGACATTCAGACGAATGCTGTCTTGCTGCGCCATAGCCCAGAAATTAAAAGAAAACGACACCAAGACACAATAAAAACGCTTCATCGGGTACAGTCTAAACTACAATTTATTCTGATGAAACGGTGTTTTGAAATTTTAAGTATAAAATTGAACTTCCAATTTCACTGCGAAACGGATTTGCAGTTATTTTTTTGTAATTTGAGAACTTGCTCCGATTTCAAAACTGTTAAAGTTCTATTCGCTTAATTCCTTTATTTACAAACAACTCAGATACGCTTTCCAGCCTTGGGTTTTGTAACGCAGCGCTTCCAGTTCCGGATCATCGGATTTATAAATTCCCCGACCCACGATGATAAAATCTGTTCCGTAATTCCGGATGACGTGCTCCGGAGAATGGTATTGCTGCCCTTTGTCGTCGCCCTTTTCTCCCAGATGGACGCCCGGCGTGAAGAGCAGCAGCTGATCCGAAATCTCGTTTTGAGCCACGCAACCGATGACGTTCGGATGGTTTTCGATCACTTTTAGTGCTTCCTCTCGGTAGTGAGAATCCGTCAAAGCACCTTCCGATGACATTCCCAAGATGGCGACTACGCCGGCATTCACGAAGCAATCCAAACTTTTGCTGCCGCCAATCACGTGAGATGTCACGAGATCTGCCCAGTTGGAAATCTCAAAAGTCCCGTAAGAAAATTGCAAAGCCTGCGTATTCCCGATGTCCGCAAATTTCCGATCTTCCATCAAAAGGAAGTTGTGTTTTTGGGCTAAGTTTTTTAATGGTAAAATGGTTTCGTCCACATCAAAATCATTCAGAATATCGACGTGGGTTTTCAGCGCAACGATGTGCGGGCCAACGATATCGGCGAATGCAAGCAGTTCTTTGGTGTTGACAAAATCAGCGGAAGCGATGAGATTTGATCTTTTTTCAATAGCGATTTCTAATATTTTCCTGGCAAAGGAATGTTCTGCAATCTCCAATTTTTCTTCGTAAGACAAGCGTTTTTTCTCCGCAAAAACCACCTGATTTCCATTTACAAAATCTCGGATTCTGGCGACTTCGTCTTCATCGATGTAATGCATTTCCCTCAGAATTTTCACCACTTCCGAAATTTTGAAAAGCGAATGAACCTTGTAACCTTTGGCCTCCAATTTCTCTCTTCCGCCTTGCTGGCGATCCAGCACCACCACGATATCCGAGACTATGATGCCTTCATTTTCAACTTCATCAATCGTTTCGATCAAAGATTTTCCGGAGGTAATCACATCTTCCACCAAAAGACAGTTTTGCCCCTTGGCAAAAATCCCTTCGATGAGTTTCTTGGTACCGTAGGATTTGGCTTCTTTTCTTTTGATAATCAGCGGAATATAGCTTTCCAAAGACATCGCCGTCGCCATTGGAAGCGCCGCGTAAGGAACGCCACAAATAATATCAAAATTGTCCAATGGAAGCATTTCCAAAAGATAATTGGCGAGTTTTTTCAGGATTTTTGGGTCAGAAGCGAGCGGCCGAAGATCTACGTAAAACGGACTTTCGATGCCGCTTTTCAGCGTGAAACGGCCAAACTTGATGATCCCGAGTTTGTAGCACTCTAGGAAGAATTCTTTTTTGCTTTCCATCAGCTTTTCTAAGATTTCAACAAATTTAAGGCTATTTTTTTAACCACAAAAGGCACAAAAGATTATTCAAAAAACACTTAATTCTCTTGCTATTTGAATAATATCAGCAGCCAAAGTTCGCATAGGCAAAACTTTTGATTTCCAAAATCTTTTATGTTGATTTTTATGATGCTTTCTGGTTTATTCCTGTTTCCACTTCGGATTCGTCAATAATATTTTTTCGGTAATCCTGCAACTTTCCGAGTGGGCTCCCTTGAGATAGCCGATGCTCATCAGAAATTCGCCAACGATTTCGCCACCCGTGAATTTAAAAGTTTTTTTGAAGAGTTTTACCCATTCTTCTTTCTTTTTGGGATGATGATGCTCCAGCCATTTTTCGAAAGAGCCAAATTCTTTTTTCAGTTCCAGGATGGTTTTAGCATTTTCTATCGCAGCATTTATTTTCAATTTATTTCGGATAATTCCTGCGTCAGAAAGCAATCTTTCTCTGTCTTTTTCTGTGTAATTCGCAATTTTTTCGATGCTGAAGTTGCTGTAAGCTTTTCGGAAAGCATTTTCTTTTTTCAGAATGGTTTCCCAGCTGAGTCCGGCTTGGTTGATTTCCATAATCAATCTTCCGAAAAGGTCATCGTCAGTATGAATCGGAAAACCGTAATGATTATCGTGGTAATTTTGGTGCAATGCTTTTCTTTCTTCGGGCTGCATGGTTTCGATTGTGGCGCAATAGGACATATAGTTTTGATATTAAGTTCAAGAAAGCAAAGATAATTATCCACGGACAATTATCATTAAAATCAATTATTTCTTATCTTCGACCAATTCCTGCACAAAATTTTCTTTTTTTAGCCTCTGTATTCCACGCCCGGCTCATTATTTTATTAGAAAATGCCGCAATACTGATTTCTTTCAATATATTATTTCTGAAATGACGCCTTGAATTACAGTAACTTTGTGGTTCAATTCAAAACTCAATGCAATGTTCGATTGGCTTATAAAATTGCTTTCTCCTGCGGAAAATCCCAGCTTGGTACAGTCTCTTGTGACCATTATGTTGGTCATTGGCGCAGGAATCTTCTTTGGAAGACTCAAGCTCGGGAAGATTACTTTCGGTGTCTCCGCCGTGATGTTTACCGGATTAATTTTGGGACATTATGGCTACAGAATCAATGCGGATATCCTCGATTTCATCAGAGATTTTGGGCTTATTCTTTTTGTGTACGGAATCGGATTGCAAGTGGGACCTTCCTTTTTTTCCTCCTTCAAAAAAGAAGGAATCAAATTCAATCTTTTGGCGATTTCGGTGGTTCTGATGGGCGGGCTTATTACTTTTATTCTTTCAAAAACGACCACTTTGAGCATAGAAAATCTGGTGGGCATTATGAGCGGATCCGTTACCAATACGCCAGGTCTGGGAGCGGCCAAAAATACCATTGAGGAACTGACGCAGCGCTTCCCTGGAAAACATTTTAATGACCCAGCAGTGGGTTATGCCATTGCTTATCCAATGGGTGTTTTCGCAATTATCGCCAGCATTATTTTGTCCAAAGTGCTTCTGAAAATCGATACAGAATCCGAAATGCGGAAATTTCGCCTGTTGAAAATCAATACGGAGGAATCATTAATACATAAAAAAGTAAGAATTACAAATCCTGACTTCTTTGGGAAATCAATTCACCAGACACTGAAAGAAATGGGCGGAAATATCGTGGTGTCGCGTCTCAAAAACAGCGGTTCGGAGGCTGTCCATTCGCCCACTTTAGATGTACTGCTACGCGAAAAAGATGTCTTGATGATTGTTGGTACAGAGAAAGACGTTGATCATTTTATCCAAGAAACGGGCAGGATATCCACCGATCTTTTTATAGAATCTGAATCTGATCTTTGCACCAAAAATCTGTTTGTAACAAAACCGTCCGCTATCCACAAAAAACTTGTTGAGCTGGATCTGTACAATACCTACGATATCAAAGTGACCCGAGTTTTCCGCGCGGGGAAAGAGATCGTTCCCCGCCCAACATTGGAGCTTTTTTATGGGGACAAACTTCGGATTATTGGTTCGGAAGAAGGCATTGCGGAAGTGGAGAAAATAATCGGAAATCAGGAGAAAAAGTTGGAAGAGCCGGATTTTCTTTCCCTTTTCGGAGGATTGCTGCTGGGCATCATTGTGGGCTCTATTCCGATCGTGATCCCGAGCCTGCCGATTCCCATCAAGCTTGGTTTTGCTGCGGGACCCTTGATTGTCGCGCTTTTGATTTCCCGCTATGGTGGCATTTCTTTTATCCATTCATATATTAATAATGGTGCGGTTTATTTTATGAAAGACTTGGGAATTTGCTTGTTTTTCGCAGCAGTAGGAATCCACGCGGGAGAGAATTTTTATGGAAATTTTATAAAATTCAATGGCTGGATTTTCTTGCTTTATGGCTCTGCGATTGCTTTTATTCCGTTGATTATTGCAGTCATCGTGGGACATTTCTTTATGAAAATCAATTACCTCCAACTGGCAGGTATTTTGAGCGGAAGTTATACCGATCCGGCAGCATTATCATTTAGTACCAACTACTTGGACAGTGATATTCCTATTCAAACTTATGCCCAGGTCTATCCTTTGGTTACTATTTTCAGGATTTTTGTGGCCAGTCTTCTGATTTTGATTTTAAGTTAAGAAATCAACTAAAAAACCTGCCAGATTTGTAATCCTGACAGGTTTTCTGTTCTAAGTGAGGCAGTTAAATCGGTTTAAAAGCTAGATTCTGCTCTTTAATCTGCTGCGCTTCCAATTCTTTATAATAGCCTGTTCCTAATTTTTTATAGATCGCGTCGAAGGCGGTTAAAGTTTCATTGATCTCAGCATCTGTGTGAGAAGCGGTTGGAATTAATCTTAACAAGATCATTCCTTTTGGAATTACAGGATAGCAAACGACTGATGTGAAAATGCCATAGTTTTCGCGAAGATCTCGGGCCAAAAGCATGGCTTCAACCGGACTTCCTTGGATGAAAATAGGCGTGACGCAGGTATTGGTGTCGCCCAAATTGTAGCCAATTTTCTTAAGTCCGCCTTGTAGTTTTTCGACATTTTCCCAAAGTTTCGCTTTGATTTCGGGTCTCGATCTCAAAAGTTCTAATCTCTTCAAACCGCCGATTACCATTGGCATAGTCAAAGATTTGGCAAAGATCTGCGATCTCATGTTGAATTTCAGATAACGGATAATTTCTTTATTTCCCGCAAGAAAAGCCCCGAAACCGGCCATCGATTTTGCGAAAGTAGAAAAGTAAACATCAATCTTGTCCTGAACGCCTTGCTCCTCGCCAGTACCAGCACCGGTGGCGCCCAGCGTTCCAAATCCGTGTGCATCGTCCACCAAAATTCTGAATCCGTATTGTTCTTTAAGCGCTATGATTTCTTTCAGTTTTCCCTGCTGACCTCGCATCCCGAAAACACCTTCGGTAATTACCAAGATTCCGCCTCCGGTTTCTTCCGCTACTTTTTTGGCTCTTTTTAGGTTTTTCTCAAGACTTTCGATATCGTTATGTTTGTAAGTAAACCGTTTTCCGGAGTGCAGTCGCACGCCGTCCACGATGCAGGCGTGAGAATCGACGTCATAAACGATTACATCATTTCTGGAAACCAATGCATCAATGCAAGAGACCATTCCCTGATAACCAAAATTCAATAGATATGCTGATTCTTTCTGGACAAATTCTGCCAATTCTTTTTCCAATTGCAAATGCTGATCGGTCTCGCCCGACATTGCTCTGGCGCCCATCGGATAGAACATTCCGTATTCTGCGGCGGCTTTTGCATCGGCTTCCAGAACTTCCGGATGATTGCAAAGTCCCAAATAATCGTTGGCGCTCCAGAAGATCACGTCCTTCCCTTGGAACTTCATTCGCGGACCGATAGGACCTTCCAATCGTGGGAAAATGTAATAGCCTTCGGCATAATCTGCAAATTGACCCAGCGGACCCGGATTCTGTTTTATTCTTTCAAAAATGTCCATTTTTCTAACTGATATTTTTTAGATTTTACTGAAAAAACCTTTTGTCTGTCCAAAAGGTTTTCTGATATGAATTATTATTTGATAATTTCTGTTTTGAAGATTTCATTGTAATTGTGAAAACAATTGTTGACGAAGCCTTGCTCTGCCATCCACTGGTCGCTGTACACTTTGGTAATGTAACGCGAGCCGTGATCCGGAAAGATGAGCACCACCAGATCGTCCTCTTGGAACTCGTGGGAATTGGCATATTGAATCAAGGCTTGCGTCACTGCGCCAGTGGTATAGCCGCCCATTATGGCTTCTTTCAGTGCGATTTCTCGGGTTCGGTAAGCGGAAAGCTCGTCGTTCACGCGTACATATTCGTCGATTTTATCGAACAAAATGGCTCCAGGAATCAAGTTTTTCCCAAGACCTTCGATTTGATAAGGATGGATTTCTGTTTTATTGATTCTGCCAGTTTCGTGGTAAGTTTTCAGGATAGATCCTTCTGCATCGACGCCTATGATTTTGATATTGGGATTTTTTTCTTTCAAATATTTTGCCGTTCCCGAGAGAGTTCCTCCGGTGCCTGTGCAAGCGAAAACGTGGGTGATTTTGCCGTCAGTTTGCGTCCAAAGTTCGGGTCCAGTGGTTTTATAATGCGCATCAATATTGAGCTCATTAAAATATTGATTGATGTACACGGAATTGGGCGTTTCTCTTGCGATTTTCTTTGCCACTTCATAATAAGATCTTGGATCTTCTGCCGCAACCGCCGCCGGACAAACGTAAACTGTGGCGCCCAAGGCTTTTAAATAAGCAATTTTTTCGGCTTTCGTTTTATCACTTACGGCTAAGATGCATTTGTAACCCTTTACGATGCAAACCATCGCGATAGAAAATCCGGTGTTGCCAGAGGTGGTCTCCACAATCACAGAATCGGGATTGATGAGGCCTCTTTTTTCTGCATTTTCTATGATATGAAGGGCGATTCTGTCTTTCGTAGAATGGCCTGGATTATAAGACTCCAACTTAGCGTATACTGTCGCGGGAATGTCCTTGGTAACGTGATTCAATTTGACCAACGGGGTGTTGCCAATCAAACCAAGAATATTATCGTATACATTCGTCATATTGTAATCATTTTTCTCTCAAAAACTGTCTGCAAAAATAAAAAAAAATTTGGAATGTTTTTTAGTTTTGATATACTAATATTACATTACGTTGATATATCGCATCCTAAAAAGTAAAAAATCTGGATTTTACATCTATTTTCCAAAGTTTAAATATTGTTAAAAACAGCAATAACTAAATCAAAAATACTAATTTCGCCGATATTTCTTTTCATCATATGAAGAACTGGACTTTTAAACAGTGGAACACCCTTTTGGGATGGGTCGTTTTTGCAATTGCATTCCTCACTTATTTATCAACGATAGAGCCAAATTTCAGCTTTTGGGATTGCGGGGAGTACATCTCCTCCGCCGTCAAACTGGAGGTGACGCACGCGCCGGGAGCCGCATTGTTCCAATTGGTGGGCGCGGTGGTAGCCTTATTTGCGTTTGGAGACGGGCAGCATTATTCCTTGGTGATCAATGCGATGTCGGCGCTTTTCAGTGCATTGACGATTTTGTTCCTGTTTTGGACCATAACGCATCTTGTAAGAAGATTATTAAATAAAGAATTTGAAAATATTACCAATGCGGAGGAGATTGCCACTCTGTTTGCAGGCGCTGTCGGCGCGCTGTGTTTTACCTTTTCGGACTCTTTCTGGTTTTCGGCGGTGGAAGGCGAAGTGTACGCCATGGCAACGATGTTCATCGCACTGATCGTCTGGCTCATTACCAAATGGGAAAACGAATATCTGGAAAAAGACAACGAACGCTGGATTATCCTTTTATTCTTTGTCATCGGGCTTTCGATAGGTGTGCATATGATGTGCATGTTGGCTTTGCCGGCCGTTTGTTTGATTTATTATACAAGAAATTATAAGTTCACTTGGAAATCTTTCCTCATAGCCAATGCCGTTACTTTACTGATTTTGATTATGGTTTTCAAGATCATTTTCCCAGTCATTATGACCTTGTTCGGAAAATCAGAAATCTTCTTCGTCAATGGTCTCGGTATGCCTTTCCATTCGGGAACCGTGTTCGCTTTTATTATTTTGATTGTCCTGTCCTATTTATTAATTACTTATACTAGAAAAACCGGAAAATCGCTTTACCAGACAATCGCCTTGTCCGTCGTTTATATGATTATCGGATTCTCTTGCTGGCTGGTTATCCCGATCCGAGCGAATGCCAACCCGCCGATGAACCTCAATGATCCAGACAACGCCTTGGGTATGCTGGATTATTACAACCGCGAGCAATACGGCGACTGGCCGACGATCTACGGACAAAATTATACCGCTTATCTGGACGCAAATGGCATTCAAAAAAACGAGGACGGAAGTTACAAAACACAGAAAACCGGCGACACCTATGAAAAAGATTCTCAGACGGGCCGCTATCGCTTGGTTGGAGAGAAGTTCGACTATGTTTTCAGTCCAGAGCAGGTAAGTCTTTTTCCAAGAATGTTCAGCGAGGACAAGTCTGTGATGCCCAATTACATCTCAATGTATGGCGCGCCAGATTTTACCTTCAATTATGGGAATGAGCAGGTTGCCGAAAGTCCAGAAGCCAAACAGTTCTTCGACGAGCTTCGCAAGAAATATGAAAATGGCACCATCAAAATGGAGGATTATCTGAAAGCAAAACAATACGACCTCATTAATGTTCAGCGCCCGACTTTGGCTCAGAATTTCGATTATTTTATCACATTTCAGAATTATTTCTACTTCGTAAGATATCTGCTTTGGAACTTTTCCGGAAGGCAGAACGATGTCGAAGGTCATATGGAAAATACCAACGGAAACTTCATCACGGGTATCCCGTTCATCGATAATAATCTTTGGGGAGATCAGGCGGAGATGCCCGCCAAGTTCCAGAACGAAAGCACTGTGAAGTTTTTTATGTTGCCTTTAATCCTCGGGCTACTAGGGTTTTTCTTTCAATTGAACAGAGATTTCGGGCGATTTTACGCTATCTTGTCCTTATTCATTTTAACGAGTGTGATGATCGTCTTTTATACCGGAATGAAACCCTTCGAACCGCGCGAACGAGATTATGCGATGGTCGGTTCCTTCTACGCATTTGCAATTTGGATAGGTCTGGGAGTCGCTTCCATCTATTGGATGCTTCAGAAAAAAGTTAAAAGTAAGGCTGCTCAGATTGTTGCGGGCATTATTTTATTGGGAATTCCATTGATGATGGGCTTCCAAAACTACAATGTCCACGACAGAAGCGAGCGATATGCGGCTTATGATTACGCTTATTCCAGTTTAAAATCACTTCCGAAAAACGATATAATGTTCGTTTATGGCGACAATGATACCTATCCGGTTTGGGCCATTCAGGAAACTGAGGAGTTCCGCCCAGACGTGAAAGTGGTGAATTTTACCCTGCTGTCGACACCTTGGAATATCGATCAGGTGAAGCGAAGATCCTACGCTTCGATGCCGGTTCCATCAACTTTCACGCACGAAGATTACCGGGAAGGCTCCAACGATCAGGTGTATATGATGTCAAAAGACGACTGGACCAATATCTTTGACAATATGAAAGATCAGGGCGTGCCGGATACCCAGATGGCGGCATTTCGAAAATATCTCACGCAGGATTCTATGACTTTGAAGGAAGCCGTTAACTTCCTGAAAATGAAGTCGCCCGAGAAAGACGAAATCATAAAAATGATCTTCGGAGACGAGCGCTTCGAGAAATTCAACTTCCTTCCGGTTTCCAAATTTATCCTTCCCGTTAATATCAATAATGCCATTAAATCTGGAATAATCACGCCAGCAGAAGCTCAAAATGCCGAGAAACAAATCCTTATTGATTACAAAGGATCCAGTATGTTCAAAAATAATCTGCTGATGATGGATATTCTTGCCAACTTTGATTGGAAACGCCCGATCAACTTCTCCAGTGGCGGCATCTACGACGGCAGCAACCTGTTTTTCCTTTCCAATTACCTGAAATTTGACGGTTTCAGCTACCGACTGGTTCCTATCAAAACGGAAGAATCCTCGGATGGCGAACTCGGAATGGTAAATGCAGACGAACTTTACAAGGTGGTCAAAAACTACCGTTGGGGCAATTTCAAAAACCTGAAAACCCATTTTGATGAGACTTGTACACAAAATATCGTGAGCTACCGGTCCTCGGCAAGCCGCGCTGCAGAAGCATTGGTTGCAAAAGGCGAGCGGAACAAAGCCATCGAAATTTTGGATCTGGCCAACCGCGAAATTCCGGTTTCCAAATACGACGATCCCCGATCGCTGAGCTCTATCGTTTATGCCTACATCGTGGCCGGACAAGAACAAAAAGGCCTGCAACTGGCGGAAGATCTCAAAAAAGGAATCTTCGAAGAATACGATTATTACACCAGATTGTCGCCAAAATTCCAAGCGTATGCCGCGCGGCAGATGAAAACCAAACCGATGGAATATTCGCTCGTCGTAGGCGCCGTTTCGGATGCTTACAACAAGATCGGTCAGAAAGAAAAAGGTTACCAATATCTTGTCAACTCTCTGAATGTCATAGACAAACGGTTCGACATCTTTATCAAAGATCTACAGGAAATGGGCAAGGAAAAAGCCTACAACAAAGCCGATGACGTTCAGCACGTCACCTCATTCTATTCCTATCTCTTCGATATTATGAGGGATTACGACACCACTTATGAAGCCGAAAAGATGGATCAAATCACGAAAAAGCTAATGAAAGTCACACAATAAACCAATCAAGCGTCTCGACAGTTCGGGGCGTTTTTCGTATTTAACCAGATTTTTAGGAGCTATTTCCCGCTTTCCGCTATATCTTTTTGGTCTTCGCCTGCGCTCAGACCAAGACAAAAAAGGATGCCGCTGCAATCGGGGCTAATGGTTTCCAACAAAGATTAAACCCTAATCGATCAATAGAAATTTCCAAGAAAATAAGAATATGTTTCGCTAACAACAAACAACTATTAACCAATTGATAATCAACGATGACCAACTATTGCGCATTCCTCCGCGGCGTCAACGTCAAAGGAACTAATATGAAAATGGCCGATGTTTGCAAAGTCTTTTCAGATGCGGGTATGAAGAACGTGACTTCCGTTTTGGCTTCCGGAAATATTCTGTTTCAATCTGATAAAACGGCTTCGGATTTAAAGAAAATATTAGAAAAAGCATTGTCGGATCATTTCAGTTACGACGCTTTTCTCTTCATCAAAAACGAAAATGAAATCAATCAAATCGTAAAGAGTAATCCTTTTCCAGCAAAAGAAAATTTCCACAACTATGTATTTCTTGGTAACGGAAAAGTAGAACAAACTTTGGTGCAAGAATTTGAACAGTCAAAAAAAGAAGAAGGCGAGCAAGGAAAAATGGTCAATGAAATCTTCTATTGGCAGGTCGCACAAGGGCAGACTTTGGAAAGTGCTTTTGGGAAAATCCTTGGCAGAAAAAGCCTGAAAGATAAAATGACCAGCCGGAATATGAATACATTTGAAAAGATTATAAAAAAGATTTGAATCTATTTTCATTTTATTTTCATTATTTTAGCCATACCAAATTCAGAAAAAATGACCATCAAAAAAACTAAAAATGCATATTGATCAGTTTCCCGATGAAAGGAAATTGATGCGGTCATCGTGCGTCTATTTTATTAAAAAATTAGAAACCAGAATAAAAGAATCTCAAAATAATGAGGTGGCCGATGAGGAAATGGTTAAAAAAGAAATGCACGAGTGATTCATATCAAATACCTGAAATCTGCCCAATTTGGAATTGAAAGAATCTATTAGGATTCCCAATGTGAAGAAATACTTTAATAACAACCCTTTCGAAGTTTCTGCTCCTGAAAGGGTTTCTTATAAAAATCTTACATTTGCAGACCTTTTTTAGAGAATTTAACGTCAAAAATTCAAAATCAACAAATGATACAATTTCTAAATAACATTCATCACAAAGATTCCACCAATTTCTTCCTCATTGCCGGGCCTTGCGCCATCGAGGAGGAGACTATGGCGCTGCAAATCGCAGAACACATCGTAAAACTTTCGGACAAATATAATATTCCCTACATTTTTAAAGGGTCTTTCCGGAAAGCCAACCGCAGCCGCGTAGATTCTTTTACCGGAATTGGCGATGAAAAAGCACTGAAAATCCTCCGCAAAGTAGGAGAGACCTTCGATATCCCAACAACCACCGATATTCACGAGAACGCTCACGCAGCGCTGGCGGCAGAATATGTAGACGTCTTGCAAATCCCCGCGTTTCTCGTGAGGCAAACCGACCTTCTCATTGCGGCCGCCGAAACAGGAAAGGCGGTGACCCTCAAAAAAGGCCAATTCCTCTCTCCGGAAGCAATGAAATTTGCCGTTCAGAAAGTCAAAGATTCTGGGAACGAGAAGACGGCTATCATCGAACGCGGGAACACTTTTGGTTACACCGATTTGGTGGTCGATTTCCGCGGAATCCCGACGATGCGGCAATACGCGCCCGTTATTTTGGATGTCACCCATTCCCTGCAGCAGCCCAATCAAAACTCAGGCGTCACAGGTGGTCGGCCGGAATTGATAGAAACCATTGCCAAAGCTGGAATTGCCGTGGGCGCAGATGGTTTGTTCATAGAAACGCATCCCGATCCGGCGTGTGCAAAATCCGACGGCGCCAATATGCTGAAGCTGGATCTGCTGGACGCTTTGCTGGGGAAACTGACGAGAATACGAGAAGCAATCTTATAAAATATAAAGTCCGGAAATTCCGGATATTTTTGTGGTTGATACCGTAAAAATCAAAATTGTAAATTCAATGTTTTCCCTTGGAAAAAGAAGTTTGGCGCAATCCTTCAGTTTTTTGTACAACAAATACAAATATTCTTCCGTTCTTTAGATTAATTGTTATTTTTGCCTTTATTAAGATTCATTTTCAAAAAATATCCATCGAAAAAAATTACAACTTTGAAAAACTATATTCTCCTCATTCTTTTTTTATTGCCCGTGCTGGGTTTTTCTCAAATCAATCTAAAAGTTCTGGACGAAGATGGCAAAGCAGTTTCCGATGCCCAAGTTGCTTACAACAACCAAACATACCAAACCGACAAAAACGGCTATGTCAAAATCCCCATTGCTGATTCGGAGCAAACCTTGACGGTCTCCAAAGAAAACTTCAAAGGGTTTTCAAAGGTCATTAAAACGACGCCGAAAACGCAGAATGTGAATGTGCTTTTTCTGCCCTCTGGCAAGGAGAACGAGATCCAAGAAGTTGTTTTTCAGAAAAGGGCGAGATTTAAGACCAACGATATCACTTCCGTAGAAATATCTGCCAAGGAAGCCAAAGAAGTAGCCTCATTAGCAGGTGGCGTAGAAGGTCTTTTGAAAAGTTTGCCGTCTGTGAACTCCAATGCAGAGCTGAGTTCGCAATATATGGTGAGAGGCGGTAGCTACGACGAGAATCTGATTTATATCAATGATATCGAACTCTACCGACCGTTTTTAATCAGAAATTCTTTGCAGGAAGGGATGAGCATCATCAATCCCGATATGGTTTCGACGATCAACTTTTCTGCCGGTGGTTTTGAGCCGCGATACGGTGATAAAATGTCGTCTGCACTCAATATCTATTACCGCCAGCCGGAAAATATGGAGCTTTCCGGCGAGGCCAGTCTAATCGGCGGAAGATTGACAGGTGGATTTGCGTCCAAAAACAAAAAATTTACAGGATTAATTTCCGGGCGTTATCGCAATACCAATCTGGTTCTCAATACTTTGAATGAAGATACCGATTTTAACCCACGCTACGGCGATGTGCAGACTTATCTCAATTATCAGTTCAACGACAAATGGTCCGTCTCATTCCTGGGATATTATGCCAAAAATGATTACGAGATGGTTCCCAAAGAAAAGGAAGTGGACTTTGGAAGTCTTTTCCAACCGCTGAAACTCACGGTTTTCTACAATGGGCAGGAAGATGACCAATACAAGAATATGATGGGAACGGTGAGCGTGAACTTCAAGCCGAGCAAAAAATGGCATCTTTCACTCGATAATTTTGCTTACCAAAATAGGGAAAGAGAATATTACACCCTTGCGGCGGGTTATATTTTGGAAGCTTTTGATGAGGAAGGAAATCCTGTTGCGGGCTACGATGCCGGCGGACAGATAGACCACGCGAGAAACGATTTGCTGGTGAGGGTCGCCGGTTCGCAGTTCCGAGCCCGATTTTCTCCTGATGTCAATACAGACTTCGAAGTCGGCGTGAAATATGAAAGAGAAAGCATCAAAGATTTTACCAATGAATGGCAGTTTATCGATTCCATCGGCTACAGCAATCCGAGAGATTTTGTGATCCCGGGAAATCTGGATGCTTCGGCCCTCAACCTGAATTATTCTATTGCCGGCCAAAACGATATCAACCCCACACGGGTTTCGGCTTATGCTCAGTTTTCCAAAAAATTCTATTGGGGAAGCAACCGGGTTTTCATCAATGGTGGTGCAAGAGTTCAGAACTGGAGCTTCAACGAGGAAACTTTGGTCAGTCCCAGAGCGCAGTTTGCCATCAAACCGGATTGGGAAATGGATATGCTTTTCAGATTGGCCGGAGGGGTTTACTACCAAGCGCCGTTTTATAAAGAAATCAAAGATTTGACAGGCGCTTTCAACCCGGATATCAAAGCGCAAAGATCTTATCAGGTCATTCTTGCAAACGATTATGAATTCAAATTCAAAGAACGGAATTTCAAACTGACCACCGAGGCTTATTACAAAAAGATGGATAAGCTGATTCCGTATTATCTGGATAATGTGCGGGTAAGATATTCCGGGAAAAATAACGCAGAGGGCTACGCCTATGGTATCGATGCCCGCTTGTTTGGGCAGTTTGTTCCGGGAATCGATTCGTGGGTTTCTGCCAGTTATGCGAGAGTCTATCAGAATATTGATGGGATGGGCTACATCCCGAGACCAACGGATCAGCGCTTCCGTTTTTCTATGTTCTATCAGGATTATATGCCCAAATTCCCAAGTATGAGGGTCAATTTGACTTTGACGTTTGCCAGCGGATTGCCGTCGGGAACGCCGGTTTTGTTTGATGCCAACGGATTGCCGGATTATTTGGCGGCTTATCGTTATCAGAAAACTTTGCCTTCTTACAAAAGGGTGGATATCGGTATGACAAAGGTTTTCATCGATCAAAAAGACAACAAGGCGAGTGGCGATTTCTGGGGCAAATTTAAGGAACTGAGCTTAGGAGTTCAGATTTTCAACGCCTTTAACATTAATAATACGATTGCGAACCAATGGATCAGCGATGTCAATTCTTCGCCGCAATTGTATTATCCGGTTCCGGTAAGATTGACGGGGAGATTCTTCAATGTTAAAATAGAATTCAAACTTTAGCAAGCCGAATTTTTCAAAAATAAAAGAATAGAACTTCCTTTTTCGGGAGTTTTTTTGCTGTGTGGATGTGCGAAGAAAAGAAAGATTGGTTAAAAATAGGAACGGATAAACCGCAGTTTGTGCGTGTGTTTATTCTGATCTTTGTTGAAAATGCCCGTGGAATCCAGACCGTCGATTCGTACTTTTCCGTGTGCGTGGATGATTTTTTGATCGGCCAGGATGAATCCAACGTGAATAATCCGTCCTTCCGAATTTTCAAAAAACGCCAAGTCGCCCGGTTTGGCTTCGTCGATGAAAGTCAGCACGTTGCCCAGTTCTGCTTGCTGATAGGTATCTCTTGGGATTTTGATGCCGTGAATTTTGTAGATAATTTGAGTAAATCCACTGCAGTCGATTCCGAAAAAACTTTTGCCGCCCCAGAGGTAAGGCACGTTCAAAAACTCTTTTGCGCAGTTGGCTATGCTTTCGCTGAGGTTTTGCCCGCGGGTGGGAGAGCTGGTTTCGAAGGTCACTTCCGATCCCATTGATAGGAGCGTCCGCCCGCTTTCCGTCATCGTCGATTCGAAAGGTTCTTGGATCAGATTGATCTTTCGGGAGGCCAAATAGTCATCGGAAGCCGGCGTGATTTGTTTGGTATCCATCCACGCTTCATAGTTGTCGTAGTGCGTTCGGATTCTTGTCCAGTTATTCGAAACATCGATGATGTCGGCAGATTCGCCATAGAGAAGCTGGGTGACGATTTCGCTTTTATCGGAGCAGTCTGCCCGCAGCGGTGCGATGGAAACGTTGCAAATGCCTTTGTTCATTTTTAATAGTTTAAAATAGGTGCTAATGGGTTCCCGGCTTTGATAGCACAACTTCTTTGTCCGCATATTCTATTGTTGACGCCCTCTCCAAAAAGACAGCTCGTTGTCCTTATCGTTTTTATTTGAGAACAATTTTTAAGATATATTTTTAAATGTTTCTTAGATAGCGGTTGGTTTAAGTACAAATTTAGTTTTTTTATTTTTAAAAATTTTTCTATGGCAATTTTGGAGCAATCGATTGGCTCATTTTTGGATTTTAAGAGGGTTTCAAGAAACTTAATTGATTGTGAGGTTGGACGTTTGGTTTTTTCTTTGTCTGGTGGTATGTCGGTCGTTTTTGTGGTGCGGTGGTGCAGATACATTCTTTGCCAAGTTTGTGCTTGCGGGTCGGCTGGCGCGACTTGGCAATGTGTGTGGCTGGTGAGTGGGCTCATTTTCTTGACTTTATAATATCAACTTCACCGGGTTTCATTGTCTTGTCCCCATAAAGTTTTGTTTGTGTCTTAGTATCTTTTGTCAAAGGCTTTTCTACAATCTTTATTGAATGATTTGGAAAATGCTTTTTCAGGATTTCAAGTGTTGAGTTGAATGTAAATTCTCTTTTGTCTGTCCGCACGTAAACAGTGCTTTTCTTTTTTCTCATTTAATATCCTGCTTCTTCCAAATGATTTTTTATTGAAAGTGGTCAATGTGTTCAGAATAATCTAAAAATATCTGGCAAGGTTTAACATTTTATCTTCCAATGTTTTGAGCTGTAAATTCAATTCTACTTTTTTATTAAACTGCTTAGAACTAGCAATTTCTGCTTTAATCTTTTCAATTTCTCTTTTTATGCTGTCAATATTTTTCTGATTTTCAATGAACTCTGTAAGATTTTTGGTCTTATCCTTGAAAGAAATAAATTGCGAACAAAAAGTTTTATATACCCAATCCAAATTGTTCTTCAGTTCGATATCAAGCGAAGATAATTTCGTTTCTGTCCAATCACTTAGAAAAGTATAATCAATAACCGCATTGTCTTCATTTGTAGGATGAATGTGTTTTGCAGAGGTTGAAATGTAATGTTCGTCGCCATATTTAACAATAAAGATGATATGGTAGGGTATTGCTTTGTCAATTATTGCTAATAAATGTTTTGCATCAAATTTTTCTTTTAATTCAATTTCAAATATCTGTATTTCTTCTACATCGATCCCTGCAATATTAATCGTATCCAAAGACAGTTTATTAGTCCAGGTAATTCTTAACACCTTTTCGCTAAACATTTTCTTTTGTTTTGTATTCGTATAAGAATCAAAAGCGTTTTTAGGAATAACCTTTTTTACAAGGGTAGATGGCGGTAAAGTAAACATCTATTTCTATTTTACGATGAAAAACGAGATCAGTTTAAAATCTTCAATGCCCTTGAACTTTTCTTTCATCACGTGGGTTCCTCCTGACTTGAACAAACTTAATACTTCTTTTTCATCCTCAGTATCTAGGATTGTTGAGATAGATTTTTTGAGCAATTCTGAATAGACAGACATATTGTGGTATTCTTCCGTTTCTCTATATACAACTTCACATAATGAGGTTATAGGCTCCTTGATACCTTTGCTCAACATTCGAATAGCGTCTAAGATTTTCTTTGATTCAATATGATTGAATAAAAGTTTTCCTTCATTATTTATATAAACTAAATAGAAAGGATGTAATCTGTTCAATTTATTAATATTAATGCTTTTATTGATGTTTTTAAGAACATAAATAACTCCCGGTTTCAAAGTTTCTGTAGATTCAACAATAGCGTGGATACCTTCGGGAATATCCACCATCTCTCCATATTCCTTTATGTAATTAGAAAGATCTATTCTGAAATCATTAAGACCTAAATCTGTAATGTCAATTCCTTCGCGCAAATCTTCTAAGTCTGTTACTTCATCTTGCAGTTTTTTTAATTGAATTTTACGGTATTCCAAATCTTTTTGGTTTTCTTTTAGAATATTATCATCAGCAGTACCCGCCATATCTGAAATTAGCATCCTATCTTCAACTCTTTGTTTCAAATTTATGTAATTATCCAACGTGATATCCGGCCAAAAGTTGACCAAGGTTATGGTTTCATTGTTTGAGCCAATTCTATCAATCCTACCAAAACGCTGGATAATACGAACCGGATTCCAGTGAATATCATAGTTAATCAAATAATCGCAATCTTGCAGGTTTTGACCTTCAGAGATACAATCTGTAGCAATCAGAATATCAATTTCTTCATTGATTGATGGAAAAATTAAGCTCTTTTCTTTTGACTG
>JAKLPS010000033.1 GCA_022013695.1 Weeksellaceae bacterium | reverse complement strand
CAAAGCTCTTTTGCATATCACTATGTAAAGAACTTATTATAAAATTACTTCCTCTGGAATAGCCTTGCATATAATCTGTTAATCGAATTCTTGTTCCAAATTTTAATACTTCTTTTTTCATTTTGATCTTTTATAGTTAATCAAAACAAAAATAATACAGCATTTACAGAAACAAGTTTTTGCTTAAATTTTGGGAATTTACTTCTTAGAAGAATTTTTCTTAATAATCATATAAGATAATCCCAAACCAATTCCTGCGAGCAAAGCCAATTTCGTTTTACGGCTGGGCACTGGCAGCATCGTTTCGCCATAAATTCTGTGCGGCTTTGGAGAGGACCAAAGAACGTTGCCCGGATTTGGTTTTCCTTTTCTGATTTTCATCATGAGCCGCATTGCAGCAGAAGCCGTATTGATCAATGTTTTGGGAAATGCACCGTAAATATTTTTGATGATTAATGATGTGACGTCTGGGAAAAGATCCTTTCTCGGTTTCTTGGCCAATTCTACCATTTTTGCCGCAGTATCGCGCGGATCAGCCGCAAAAGGTGGAACTTTGAAATCCAATCCAGAAAACTTAGCAGAATGGGAATTACCAGTCGATCTCTGGATCTGAGGATACAAATTACAAATATGAATGTCCGCAAAATCTGATATTTCGCCGTGCAAACACTCCATCATCCCTCGGATCCCAAATTTTGTAGAGGAATAGACCGCACTGTAAGGCGCTGGCATAAAGCCCCCGATCGAAACATTATTGATCAAAATGCCGTCTTGCTGTTTTTTGAAAATGGGCAACACGCTGTAGGCGCCGTGCATATATCCGAAGAGATTGGTTTTGATGACCTGCTCGTGCAATTCCATTGGGATTTCCTCAAATTTCCCGCTTGCCATCACACCAGCATTATTGACCCAAATATCAATGCGACCGTTAAACTGCAGTGCTTCCTGAGCCAAATTCTCTACTTCCTTCGCAACAGAAACGTCCGTTTGAACGCCCAAGGCGATTGCCCCAAGATCTCTGCAAAGTGAAACGGTCTCTTCCAAAGCCTCCAGACCTCGGGCAGCGAGTACTATATTACAACCTTCCAAAGCAAACGCTTCTGCCGTTGCTCGCCCCACGCCACTGCTGGCTCCCGTGATCACGACTGTTTTCCCTGCTAAACTTTTAGTTGAATGATGATTTGATTCCATTGCTTTGATTTTGCTATTGGCTGATTAAGATTTTTTTCTTAAACGACCAAAAAATTATAACTTCTTCATAAACAATTCTAATACCATTCGTCCTTTGAAGATTTTCCAAAATGCAAAGATCAATCATTTAGAAAAAAGGCATAAAATGTGTATAGTCAAAATCAAATAAACAAAATATAAAATTATGAGAAATCTTTTATGGCTTGTGGCGGTGATTTGCATTATCGTCTGGCTACTGGGAA
Source organism: Weeksellaceae bacterium (assembly GCA_022013695.1). Lineage (GTDB taxonomy): Bacteria > Bacteroidota > Bacteroidia > Flavobacteriales > Weeksellaceae > Epilithonimonas. Next base: position 101,423 of record JAKLPS010000033.1, on the reverse strand, counting down.
TTTTAGGTATTGTGCCAGGAATGAGCACAGGATACTTGGTACACGTTCTATTGGTAATCGCCATTATTGTGGTTCTTTACAATTTGATTTCTGGCAGAAAACCGCTGGACTAGGCCAATCAAAACTAATTTGCAAGTCTTTTGCAATCAAAAATTAAACCCACGATGATGTGGGTTTTTTTGGATTTAATATGGTTCATAACGCTGACTTTTGTCATCATCAAATCAGAAGATTATCTTATATCTTTGTGATAATATTTAAACATTGAAAAGTATATTTACTTGCTTTATCATCTTTACAATCGCATTACGTCCGCTGATGCCATTTGTAGATTATGCAGTGAATTATCATTACATTTCTCAAAAACTTTGCGAGAATAGGAGCAGACCGCAGTTGCTCTGCAAGGGAACCTGCTATTTGAAAAAGGAAATCGCAAAAACAACTGAAAATCAGGCAAAAAATGCTTCCCAAAGCACCATTCTCGGTTTCAGCGATCCTTTTATCATCCAAGAAACATTTCTCTTTGATTCTCTTAACAAGGATGATTACCGCTCCTCCAAAGTGGTTTCAGAACAACCTTTTATTGATACCAACTCGTTCTACGCCAAGATCTTTCATCCACCGCTGATCTAATTTTAACCGATCGTTTCATCATCTTTCCATTTTTATTAAAATTAAATCCATTATTTATGAAAACAGTCCTATTTGCAGTTCTTCTTTGTGTTTCCAGCTTTTCTTGCGCACAAGAAACCCCAACGGCAATACACGTTTCGAAAATGAAACCTGCCAAAGATCTCAAAAACATTAAAGTCGTCAACGCCGAAGACCCGATTTGCCACATGAAAACCGCCGATTTTCTGAAAGACACGGCCGACTACAAAGGAAAAAAGTATGGTTTTTGCAGCGAGCATTGCAAAGCAGAATTCAAAAAAAATCCAGAGAAATATGCCAAAATTGCGAAATAGCTATAGATCCGAAGCAAAATTCAAGAGCCAAATCATCATTCCATTAATGGTCTTGGTCTTGATTTTCTTGTCCATCGGTGTCGGAATAGGCTATTTCCAGAAGAGCCTTTTCACAGTGATGAAGGTTCCGCCATTTCAACTGACGGACCAAAACAACAGAAAAATCAGCAACAAAGATATGCTGGGCAAAGTGTATCTGGTTGAGTTTTTCTACAGCCGTTGCCCCACGATCTGTCCTGTGATGAATTCTAATATGAAATACATTGAAGAAACGATTGACAGCCCCAACTTTGGAATCATTTCCATCAGCATCGATCCAACGAATGATACGCCCGAGATTTTGAAAAAACACGCTCGGATGCTCGGTGCAAAATCGACCAATTGGCATTTCCTGACAGGCGAGAGAGAGTACATCAACCAATTAGCAGATCAATTCAATATTTATGTGGGCGACAGCGAGGACAAATCCGAAAGCCTGAACCACAGCGGAATGATTGCACTGGTGGATAAAAAAGGCAACTTGCGGTCGCGATTTGATGAGAACAATAGTCCCATCTTATATTATTCGGGTCTCAATTATGACGATCCCGAGGGAAAAATGACGTCGCTAAAAGGGAAATATCATCCCGATCGGGAAAAATTAATCGAAGACATCCGGAAATTATTAAAACAGTAAGTCTATAATCAAAAAATAAAATCATTATGAAAATTTCAAAATTAGCCCTAGTCAGCTCTTTGTCAGCCGCTTCTTTTCTAAGCGCTCAATTCAAACAAACGCCTTTGCCGTACGCTTACAACGCTTTGGAAGGTTCCATTGATGCCCAAACAATGGAAATCCATTACACCAAGCACGCCGCTGGCTATGTTGCCAACCTGAACAAAGCCATTGCCGGAACGCCAATGGAAAAAGAGAGCCTTACAGCGATCCTCGCTCACGTCTCCAAAGAAAGTCCCACAGTACGAAACAATGCGGGCGGACACTACAACCACGAACTATTCTGGACCGTGTTGACGCCTGAAAAAAATACGCAACCATCGGAAAAATTAGCCAAAGCCATCACAGAAACTTTTGGAAGCCTAGAAGCGCTGAAGGAAAAAATGAGCAAAGCAGGCGCAGATCGGTTTGGCTCTGGATGGGCCTGGCTGGTTGTAACTTCGGACAAGAAACTGGCCGTGACTTCCACTGCGAATCAGGACAATCCATTGATGGATCTGGCGGAAGTGAAGGGAACTCCCATCTTGGGTATCGATGTTTGGGAGCACGCCTATTACCTTAAATATCAGAACAAACGAGCCGACTATCTTACCGCATTTTGGAACGTCGCCAATTGGAACGAGGTGAGCAAAAGATACGAGATGGCAACGAAAGGAAAATTTGATGATTGGCCAGCCTTGAAGACATTCCACGAAGTAATGTCTCAAACCTTTCATCCGAGCGAGGAAGGTAATTTGCAGCCCATCAAAACGCGTGTTGGTGAGATGGTAACCAAGGCCAAAGCTTTGCAATCTTCTTCTATCCCACCAGAATTTGATAAACCAGCTGTAAAAAATTCTCTAGCCAATCTTGTTGAAGCAACTAAAAATTTGGAAAGACAAATCAAGAAAAAAACATCCGACACCGAAATTACCAAAACGCTTTCCAACGTGCACGACACGTTCCACGCCGTCATCGGGCTTTGCACTGCAGACGATAAACATTGACCAAACCACTTATAACCCCAAGAAAGGCTTTGCGAAAACATTTTGCGAAGCCTCTTTATTTGATAAGAGATTTGAGATTATTCAAAATATAAATTTTATATTCACGATCTCAAAATAACATTGAAAATGAGTGTTCACATTAGTGCTAAAAAAGGCCAAATTGCCAAAACAGTCTTGATGCCTGGCGATCCGCTGCGAGCCAGATATATGGCTGACCATTTCCTGACAGACGTCACGTTGGTAAGCCAGACCCGAAATATTTTCTTTTTTACGGGAAAGTACAAAGGGAAAGAAATAACTGTTGGGGCAAGCGGAATGGGCTTCCCAAGCATCGGCATCTATTCCTACGAACTCTTTACGGAATATGAAGTGGATACAATTGTAAGGATTGGAACTTGCGGCGCATACACATCCGAATTAAAACTATTCGACATCCTGAATGTGGCTAATGCTGCCAGCGAAAGCACTTATGCAAAATTTGCTTGGGTGATGGAAGAGGATTTGATTGCTAAACAAGGATCGGCCTTCGACAAAATAAATGAAACAGCAAAAGAGCTTGATCTCAAAGTAAAAACTACAAACATCCACTCCAGCGATATTTTTTACAGAAAAGATTCCGATTTGCCCGCCATTGCCGAAAAATACAATTGCACAGCTGTCGAGATGGAATCTTTTGCACTTTTTGCCAACGCAAAATTTTTGGGGAAAAGCGCTGCGACAATCTTGACCGTTTCGGACATCATCCCGACCAAAGAATTGATATCCGCAGACCAAAGAGAAAAGGCACTGCAACCGATGATGGAACTATCTTTGGAAACAGCTTTGAAATTGTGATAAGTTGCCTGAAAAGCTAATAATATCGCCATCCTTTGTCTGAAAAATATTGTTTTGATGAGGTGCAATAAAAAAATGCCTATGAAAAACTCATAAGCATTTTTTCTTCATATCCCAGAAAATTACTTTTTGATCACTTTGACCGAGTTGCTTTCTGTTTCGGTGTTGATTTTGAGAATATAAGTTCCGTTCACCAGCTGGCTCATATCCAAAGATGCTTTTTTGACATTATTGACGGTGAATTTCTGAATTAACTGCCCTGTGGCACTGTAAACTTCTACATTTTTCAAGTTTGTATCCTTAAGGTTTTGAATGGTTACAAAACCAGAAGTAGGATTTGGGAACACTTGGATTCCGTTCTTCTTCATCGTGTCTTCTACGGCGAGCGTTGCACAGTTGTAGATGTAGATTTCGTCTAGATACCAACCTTCTACGCCGTTGCAGCCGTCGGTTCCCATCTCAAATCTGAATTTGATATTAGATCCGGAAGCCACTCCTATTTTTGAAAGGTCGATAACACTTTGACCCCAACTGCCGCTGAGAGATCCACCGTCGGTTCCGGTGAAAGCGCTTTGTCCCTTCAGCGGATTGTCATTGCTGGAAGTTCCGTCCAAGGTTTTGTTGTACCCGTTTTGAGTGAATGCTACCAAGGGAACCAAAGTCCAGGCACCCCCATTCAAACTGTATTTGATGTTTCCGCCATCCCAAGTTGACTCTGTTGCCACATAATGATTGAAGGCCATCTCATATTTTCCTCCTGTGAAGGTGGGAATGTTAATCTGAGGACTTTCCAAACGTAGAATTCCGTTTTGCAAATTGGATGCGCAATCGCCGTTGATAGGATCTATCCCAAAAATAGCCTTTCCCGTTCTGCCCTTCGGCAGGTTGGATTTGATCATCCAATCTCGGGCTTCCCAAGTGGAAGGTTTTGACGGAATATTAGAAACCGTCCAGTTTCCTAAGCCATTTTCCCAAGTTTCTTTGAATAGAGGATTGGACGTTGCCCCCGTGCACAGATCTGGAACCGCTTGCAAAATTGGGATATAATTACATTGGGTAGCTGGCGAAGATCTAAGTTGAGTGGCCAAAATACCGTTTTTTACCGTTTGAATATCAGCGGCTGTCAGCATCTGCCCGCTAAGTCCTGCGGCGGTACCTGAGGTGGATAAACCTTGTAGGTTGATTCCCACCAAGTCATTGGCTGAAGCTTCCAAGGCATCTGCAAAATTGGAAAAATCGCTGGTTGAAATAAGATAAGTGGTTTGCGCTTTCCACCAAAGATGCGCCGCTTTTACAAAGCCAAGACCCGCCATTGTATAGCCATTATAAGTGCCGCCATCTACCAAAAGGGCGTACAAGTGATTGGTAACGCCGGAATTGGAATGAACGCCACCGCTATCACCAGTTCCACAGTAATAATTTGCGACATCCAAAACTTTTGCAGGATCTCCGTTGCAATTGGGATTCCACATATCGCGAATTGCTCCGCCAAAAGCCGTTGCTTTTTCGCCCATTTTCCAACGGACAGATCCTGGAGAGCAGGCTGCTGTCGTGCGCACTCCAATATCTTCGCCTTCATCTTCGTAATTATTAATAAGGTCAATGGTTTCGCCCCACACATCGGAATACGACTCATTAAGCGCTCCGGATTGATATTGATAAATCAGATTACTGGTATATTCTGTGTAAGCATGTCCCCATTCGTGAGCGATCACATCGTCTGTTGCCGTCCCATCACAATATCCTGCATAGGTGCCATTCCATCTGGCATTAGGACAAGAAATTGTGGGATCGTTATTCACGGTTGTCATCGAGTGATCTGCGGCGTCATAAGAGACGTAGCCAAAGGCATTCTTGAAGAAATTATAAACATGCTCGGAAGTGACCACTTCATTTTGTTGCCAACTCGTAAGTGTGCCGGGAAAAACGTCGCCTTCTTTCCACTTGAGATTGGCCGCATTGGTGTTTTTTTCATACACTTTTCTGTCGATCGGATGTATTCCAGTGAACTGATCTACCAATTCCCCGGTATGCGCATCGATGAAGAGGAATTCTCTAACGTCCACTCTATTGGTAACTTCTACTTCGTAAACCAAATAAGACGTTACGATACCGCCTTGTGCTAAATTTTTTGGGAAAATCAACAAGTTACTTTTTGCAGCTTGCAAAGGCGTATTTGATTTGTTCAGTTCTTGCTTCGCTACCAAGTTTTTTGCGATACTTTCTGCATCATTTACAGAAATATTGGGTGTAGAATTGGCCTTAATATTAGAAATAGTGTTTCCGTTGATGGCGGTCAATTCCTCTTTTTTATTAAAATGAAATTTCAAAACGCCGTCATAAACCGGAATGCCCTGGTATTGCTGTCTGTAGGTCACACTTTCCAATCCATAATTATCGGTGTTCTGCTCCACAAAAACAAGATCGTTGATGGATTTGAGGTTGAAGGCTTTGAAATTTTCTGCAAGAAACTCTTCCGATTTAGCTTTGGCACCCGCGGCTTTCAGCTTTAGCGCATTAGAACTTCCGAAAAGGATGAAGTTGGGGTTGGACGTGCTTTTACTGATGGTAACATTGGCATTCGTCTCTTTTTTGAGTTTGGCTAATTCTTTTGACTCCTGAGCAAAACCGCAAACACAAGCCGATGCCAACAAAAGCGTAAATAATCTCTTCATTTTTTAAAATATGGAAAACAAATATATCTTTTATTTTCCGAATTTTAATGTTCGAAGGCTATAAATATTAAGAAATCATTAAAAATTAAGACCATTTACATTCATTTGAAGTTGAGCCTTGGTATCAATAACAATTGTGATGTATTTTACGGACAATAAAAACTGTGTTGGTTTCAGCTCCAAAACATTTCCTGCCAGTCTGATTCCTTTGGCATATTCTCTGTTGAAGCTCTCCATCATGCTTTTTTTGGAAGCGTTTTCGATATCGAGAAGTGGGATTCCGTAATCATTTTCGATGAGTCGTCGGAGCTTTCCTTCGAACAAAACGGTCAACACTTTTTGAAAGACATTCTTGGTTTTCAGATTGAAATCGGTCACTTTCAGCTTTATTTTGTGATTGATTGGATCATAGTAAGGAGTTCCTTTAATCAGGGCGACTCCATTGACTTCGCCTGTTGTATGCGCTTCTATCACTACATTTGCCGCCATCTGATAAACAGAAATATCTGTGATTTCTATTTTCTTATCGGCGCTGCTCATCGCAAATTCTTTGTTCAGGAATATTTGCTTTGCGATGCGACTTGCCTCCTCGAAGCTGATATTGGCAGTTGTTTGCAGGTTGAAAATGTTTGGAAGAGTGGGATCTATTGCAAAATTCGGAATAGCGCTGACCTCTTTGGTAGCCAAAGGTATTTGGCCAACAAAAGTTTCGGAATAGAGATCGATGCCGACGGTGGTTTTTATTTTGTCTTGGAAGATCTGAAGCGGTGCCAAATAAGTGCGCTGTGGCGATATTTTGAGCCAGGTATTATACTCTTCTGAAACGTTGATCGGCTTTGAGAATTGATTCCAAGCCATCACCAAATACGGCTGTAGATTGAACTGAGTCCGGATCTGCGGATCGATTATTGTCGTGAATTTTGCCTGCTGTTCTTTCAGCGTGCTCTCGATCAAAGGTGCAATGGGGATTTTGATTTTTCCATAATCCAGCACAGGTTTCTGAGTCCACACAAAACCTGCTGCCGTCGTTTTGGTATTCAGTCTCCAATCTGAAGATGCTGAGATGGTTGTAATAAAATTCATCACCAGGTTGAAATTCGTGTCCTGATAGACGTAATATCCGAAAGTTCCGTAACCTTTGTTTGCCCAGATTTTGAGTGGAACCGAGATCATCAATCGGTTTCCCGTCAAGGCTTTTATAGTGATGTTGTTTTGCTTTTCTACTTTCACTTTGAACTGATCATTATTATTGTCTGTGTAAGATTGGTCTTCGTATAGAACGCCTTTCACGGATTGATTAATGAGCCTATTAATCTCCGAGATCGGTAAGGATACTGGCAAAGTGATATTAGATTTGATCTTTGGCAAAGTGAAAACCGGATTTTCTGTCTGAGAATTAGCGAAGAGACTGATCTGCACAAGAAATAGTGAAATGACTTTTGAAAATGGGCTCATAGATGATTTTGATGAAATTTAAAACGCAAAATTACAAGTTTTATTGATGGTTTATTAATTTTGGAAAATGGATGCTTCCAAAAACGTGATTAGAAAGGCTTTATGTGGTAGCTGCATTGCTTCGATCTTGGTTTCGATTTTGAAAATATGTCTATCTTTGTTCTTGTTTGGCATCTCTCTATTACATAAATTATAATTAACAAATCAACTTTATACCTTGCCGTTGCAATGAAAAAACTATATTTCATCTTTACACTGCTTTTTTTTGGTGTTTTTTGTTTTTCTCAGAGTCGATATATTTCCGAAACAACCAAAAAGGTGGTTTATGCGAGAGATGGCGGTAAGTGCCAATGCTGTGGGAGTTTTGAAAACTTAGAATATGACCACATAACTCCCTATTCTTGTGGTGGCAGTAGCGATGTATCAAACATTCAATTACTTTGTCGAATGTGCAATCGAAGTAAATCAAATGGTTGCTATTGTAAAATACACGGCAAAAAAGTGGGCACTAATTGTTGTGCAGGAAATGCTAAGGTATCCAATTCTTCCCTATCTTCGTCCACATATTACAGATATTCTACAACTGCGACCCAATGCACGGGTATAACTAAAAAAGGCAATCGATGTAAAAACAGAACCACTAACGCTAATGGACGCTGCTATTTGCACCAATAATATTTTTAAATCAAATTAAGAAATGGCTAACATATTATTCGCAATCGATACTGAGACGGACGAAGTAATCGTTTCGGAATCTCAAAAAGGAAGTAACAAAATAGATTTTGTTGAACGTGTCAAGAAAGGAGACGATGTCATTTTATATAACGCTGTTGTAACGTTAGCTAGCCTCACCACTGCTTCCGATTTTGACGCTCCAATTTTTAAAGCAATGGACAAAGTTTGCCAAATGCTGTATACTAAATATAAAGAAAAGAGCTAATTTTTCAGAAGATTAAAGGAAAAAAGGTGGTGAAAAAATACGCGATATCGACGTGATTAATTTGATCTGACTTTTGTAAAATCTTTATCCATATCAAAATCTCTTCTACTTAAAAAGCCTCTCGAATGCTGGAGAATAGGATGTTCACCGGCAATTAATATTCATTACTAAAAACTATACTTAAGCCAGACCTCAAATGCTGACCCAAATGCCAACAAAAAAACCATCCCGAAATGAGATGGTTTTGTATGTAAAAACTGAGAATGTTTATTCTTCGGTTTTTTCTTCTGTAGAGGTTTCTGCAGCAGGCGTTTCTTCAACTTTAGCGTTCGTTGCTTCAAATACAGCGGCTTCCTTTTTGGGAGCTGACGTAGATCTTCTGCTTCTTCTGGTTGCTTTCTTCTCTTCTGCATTGGGATTGTAGATCTCGTTGAAATCTACCAACTCAATCATAGCCATATCGGCCGCATCACCAAGTCTGAAACCTGTTTTGATGATTCTTGTATAACCACCGTTTCTTTCTGCAATCTTTGGAGCTACAGTTCTGAACAATTCGGTAACTGCTTCTTTACTTTGTAGGTAGGAGAAAACTGTTCTTCTGTTGTGCGTTGTGTCTTCTTTAGCTTTCGTAAGGATGGGCTCTACGTACACCCTCAAAGCTTTGGCTTTGGCCACTGTGGTGTTGATTCTTTTATGTTCAATTAGCGAACAGGCCATATTGGCAAGCATAGCTTTTCTGTGAGGGGCTGTTCTGCCTAAGTGATTGATTTTCTTTCCGTGTCTCATTGTAAGGATTATTTATCAGCGTCTAACTTATATTTTGCAACATCAAACCCGAAATTAAGTCCTTTTGAGTGAACCAATTCTTCAAGTTCTGTTAACGATTTTTTACCAAAATTTCTGAATTTCATCAAATCAGATTTACTGAAAGAGACCAATTCGCCCAGGGTTTCTACCTCCGCTGCTTTCAGGCAGTTGAGGGCTCTTACAGAAAGATCCATATCTGCTAATTTTGACTTCAGTAGTTGTCTGGTGTGAAGGGTTTCCTCATCGTATTGGATGGAAGCTTTTACGGCTTCGGTTTCTAGTGTGATTCTCTCATCGGAGAACAACATAAAGTGATAGATCAAGATCTTGGAAGCTTCTGTCAAAGCGTTCTGCGGGGTGATAGATCCATCGGTTTCTATATCCAACACCAATTTTTCGTAATCTGTTTTTTGCTCTACACGGTAATTTTCTATGCTATACTGCACTTTCTTGATCGGTGTAAAGATAGAATCAATCGCAATGGTTCCAACGGGAGCATTGCTAGATTTGTTCTGATCAGACGGAACATATCCTCTTCCTTTTTCTATGCTGAAAGTAATTTCAAACGTGACGTCTTTCGCTAATGTTGCGATGACCAACTCAGGATTGAGGATCTCAAAATTGACAGTGGAGTATCCCAAATCTCCTGCGGTTACCACATCTTTACCTGATATTTTTGCAGTAACCTGCTCTGTTCCCGGGTTTTCTGTTTTCGCTTTGAGACGAAGTTGTTTCAGATTAAGAATGATTTCCGTAACATCTTCGATCACGCCTGGTATAGTTGAAAATTCGTGCTCTACGCCTTCTATTTTGATAGATGAAATAGCATATCCTTCCAGAGAAGAAAGCAAAACTCTTCTCAATGCATTACCGATTGTAAGCCCGAAACCTGATTCTAAAGGTCTGAATTCGAATTGTCCTTTGAAATCTGTGGAGTTTAAAAGGATTACCTTATCGGGTTTTATAAATGTTAAAATTGCCATAGTCTGGTTGAGCAAAAATTTGAAAAAATTATTATTTAGAGTATAATTCGACGATTAGCTGTTCTTTGATATCCTCAGGAATCTGAATTCTCTCAGGAGCAGTGGTGAAAGTGCCAGTTTTCTTCTCGTCATTGAATTGTAACCACTCATAATTTGCTTTGTAAGCGAGAGCGTCTGCAATGACTTCGAGGGATTTGGACTTCTCTCGGATTGCAATCACGTCGCCAGCTTTTAGCAAATAAGAAGGGATATTTACCAGTTCTCCGTTCACAGTGATATGTCTGTGAGAAACCAGTTGTCGGGCTGCAGATCTTGTTTTTGCAAAACCAAGTCTGTAAACCACGTTATCCAATCTTGACTCGCAAAGTTGCAAAAGGACTTCCCCCGTTACGCCTTTGCTTCTATGAGCTTTTTCGAAAAGGTTCGCAAATTGTTTTTCGAGGATGCCGTAGGTGTACTTAGCTTTTTGCTTTTCCATCAACTGTACGGCATATTCCGATTTCTTTGCGCCTCTTCTTTTGTTGACACCGTGCTGTCCCGGTGGTTGATTTTTTCTTTTCTCGAAGTTTTTGTCATCTCCGAAAATTGCTTGACCAAATTTTCTTGCAATTTTTGTTTTGGGGCCAATATATCTTGCCATGTTTTGTAGGATTTTAGGATTTTAGATTTTAGATTAAAAATGAATGCATTTAAAATTTAAAATTCAAAACTTTCGGGTTATACTCTTCTTCTTTTAGGTGGTCTACATCCGTTGTGTGGCATCGGCGTCACGTCAACGATTTCACTTACTTCAATCCCGGAGTTGTGCAGCGTTCTGATGGCAGACTCTCTACCAGCTCCTGGACCTTTTACAAACACCTTCACTCTTCTGAGGCCTGCCTCGAAAGCGACCTGCGAACAGTTTTCGGCAGCCATCTGCGCTGCGAACGGCGTATTCTTTTTAGAACCTCTGAAACCCATTTTGCCGGCTGAAGCCCAAGAGATCACTTCTCCTGCTTTATTTGTCAAAGAAATGATGATATTATTGAAGGACGCCTGAATATGCGCTTCGCCGATAGCATCAACTTTTACTTTTCTTTTCTTAACTACTTTGGTTTGTTTTGCCATAATTCCTAACGATTATTTACTTGCTTTTTTCTTGTTAGCAACTGTTTTTCTCTTGCCTTTTCGGGTTCTAGAGTTGTTTTTCGTTCTCTGGCCTCTTAAAGGTAATCCTAGTCTGTGACGTATTCCTCGTTGGCATCCTATGTCCATCAATCGCTTGATGTTCAATTGCACTTCAGAACGCAATTCACCTTCTACTTTTATATTTTCGGTGATGTAGTTTCTGATTGCGGCCAATTCATCGTCATTCCATTCGTTGACTTTCTTGTCTTCGCTGATTCCAGCGCTTTTCAAAATTTCTGAAGCTGTTCTTCTTCCAACACCGTAGATGTACGTAAGACCGATAACGCCTCTTTTGTTCTTTGGTAAATCGATACCTGAAATTCTCGCCATAATTTAATTTTGGTTCTTAACCTTGTCTTTGTTTAAATTTAGGGTTCTTTTTGTTGATTACGAAAAGCACACCCTTTCTGCGTACAATTTTGCAATCAGCACTTCGTTTTTTGATAGATGCTCTAACCTTCATTTTGTTATTTTTAATATCTAAAAGTTATTCTCCCTTTAGTTAAGTCATAAGGAGAGAGTTCGAGTCTTACCTTGTCTCCGGGTAAGAGTTTAATGTAATGCATTCTCATTTTACCGGAAATATGGGCAATTAAGACGTGCCCATTCTCCAGCTCTACACGGAACTGCGCGTTCGAAAGTGCTTCCGTGATCACGCCGTCTTGTTCTATATGTTTCTGTTTAGCCATTTACTTTTTAATAGTTTGATGATCTTGATAATTTAGATTGCATCAAGCCATCATAGTGATGGTTCAGCAGATACGTATTAATTTGCTGCACAGTGTCTAAGACAACGCCCACCATAATCAACAACGATGTTCCCCCAAAAAATAAGGCAAATCCTTCTGTCTGAACTATCGTTCCATGCACTATCGCCGGAAGGATTGCAAAGATAGACAAAAATATTGCACCGGGCAAGGTTATCTTGGACAAAATATCATCCAGATAGTCAGCCGTTTCTTTCCCAGGTCTTACCTTCGGAATCAATCCACCATTACGCTTTAGATCATCAGCCATCTGATTTACAGGTATGGTAATTGCGGTGTAGAAAAATGAGAAAATTATAATTAATAAGGCAAACAATACATTGTATTGCCAGCTAAAAACATTTTTGAATCCTGCCAAAAATGTGTTGGATTCGTCAACCTTTGTAAGCAATCCTGGAACAAACATTAGGGCCTGTGCAAAGATGATGGGCATTACGCCTGCGGCGTTTACCTTCAATGGGATCCACTGTCTGGCGCCATCCATCAGGTTTCTGCTTACCCCGCCTCTGGCCTGGGCTCTGCTTACATATTGGATTGGGATTTTTCTTACTGCCACGGATAAAACAATAGCTAATAGAACAACCAATAACCAGAATATCACTTCTACCAAAATCATAATGCTTCCCAGCCCGCCTTTTCCGGTTTGAGTAAATACTTCTTGAACAAAAGCTTCTGGAAGCCTGGATAAAATACCTACCATAATAAGGATTGAGATACCATTCCCGATGCCTTTATCCGTAATCTTTTCTCCCAGCCACATTGCAAATACTGATCCCGCGACGAGGATGATGATACTTGGCAACCAAAACATGATAGATGCTGGATCAACGTAATAGGCGGATTGAAACTGTGCGTAGGGCAAGAAAAACTGTGTTATGGATGTCAAATAGGAAGGGGCTTGCACGAGACAAACACCGATAGTCAACCAGCGGGTAATCTGGTTCAAAGTATTCCTTCCACTTTCTCCGTCTTTTTGCAACTTCTGAAGGTATGGAATTGCCATACCCATCAGCTGAACAATAATAGAAGCAGAGATGTAAGGCATAATTCCCAATGCCATAATAGAAGCGTGGCTAAATGCGCCTCCTGTGAACGAGGACAATAAACCCAAAAGGCCAGCCCCTTGTTGGTTCCCGCCTTGGTTTTTGTAATGTTCCAGAAGATCTCCTACTTGTGACATATTAATCGCCGGGAGAGAAACATAAGATGCGAATCTATACACAAGGATCAGCAAAAGCGTTAAGACAATTTTATCTCTTAGCTCTTTTAGGCTCCAAATGTTTTTAAGTGTTTGTATAAATTCTTTCATTAGTTAATGATTAAAGAGTAATTGCTTTTCCTCCTGCTTTGTTGATGGCTTCTTCAGCAGATTTAGTGAATTTATCCGCAGAGATCGAAACATTGGCTTTCCAATCTCCTCTTCCTAAGATTTTTACTAATTCGTTTTTAGATGCCAGACCGTTTTCTACCAATACCTCTCTGGTGATATCACCGGTGATGTTCTTGGTATCGATCAAAGTTTGGATGGTATCAAGATTGATGGCTCTGAACTCTTTTCTATTAACGTTTTTGAAACCAAATTTTGGCAATCTTCTTTGCAAAGGCATCTGTCCACCTTCGAAACCGATTTTCTGAGAATATCCGGCTCTGGCTTTTTGACCTTTATGTCCTTTTGTTGAAGTTCCACCGTATCCGCTTCCCTGCCCTCTACCAATTCTCTTTGTGCTGAATGTAGAACCAGCTGATGGTTTTAAGTTATTTAAATTCATTGTTGTATCGAATATTATGAGATTAAAAGATTGAGGTTTGAGAGCGAAGACCAGGTCTCCAATCTCGTTTCTCTTGATCTATTATTATTTTTGAACTTCTAATAAGTGACTGACAGACGCGATCATTCCTAAGATGGAAGGCGTGGCTTCGTGCTCGATCACTTGGTGAAGTCTTTTAAATCCTAAAGCTTCAAGCGTTCTTTTTTGGGTTTTGGATCTATTAATAGCGCTTCGAACTTGTTTTACTTTGATTGTTGCCATTATGATATTGATTAACCGTTAAACACTTTATCTAAAGAAACTCCTCTCATTCTTGCGATCTCCTCTGGTCTTCTGATGTCCAACAGTGCGTTGAAAGTCGCTTTCACAACATTGTGTGGGTTAGAAGAACCTTTGGATTTTGACAATACATCGTGTACACCTGCAGATTCTAGTACTGCACGTACTGCACCACCAGCGATTAGTCCTGTACCGTGAGACGCTGGTCTCAAGAAGATATCGGCACCGCCGTATCTTGCAGAAGTCTGGTGCGGGATGGTGTGGTTGATGACAGGAACTTTTACCAGGTTTTTCTTAGCATCTTCCACAGCTTTCGCGATTGCCGAAGCAACTTCTTTCGATTTACCAAGTCCGTATCCGATGATTCCGTCTTCGTTTCCTACCACAACAATTGCAGAAAATCCGAAAGCTCTACCACCTTTGGTTACTTTGGTTACTCTATTTACATCAACCAGACGATCTTTTAATTCTAATCCTCCAGGTTTTACTCTTTCTATACTACTATCTACCATAATTTCTGAATTTTTAAAATTAGAATTTAAGACCCGCTTCTCTTGCACCGTCAGCGAGAGCTTTCACTCTACCGTGATATACGAAGCCGTTTCTGTCAAACACAATACTCTCGATACCAGCGGCTTTTGCTCTCTCGGCAATTGCTTTACCTACGGCTGTAGATACTTCTGTTTTTGTACCCTTAGCGTCCACTCCTTTATCTCTTGATGAAGCAGAAGCTAATGTTTTTCCGTCTTTATCATCTACTAACTGTGCGTAGATTTCTTTATTACTTTTGAATACAGACAATCTTGGTAATGCTGCAGATCCTGAGATCTTGCCTCTTACTCTTCTTTTGATTCTGTTTCTTTTCTCAACTTTTGTTAATGCCATTTTCTTAAATTTTATGCAGATTTACCGGCTTTTCTTCTAATGATTTCACCTACGAACCTAACACCTTTTCCTTTGTACGGCTCTGGCTTTCTGAAAGATCTGATCTTTGCAGCCACCATTCCAAGAAGTTGATTATCGTAAGAAGATAATGTAATGATCGGGTTTTTCCCTTTTTCAGTCAATGTATCCAATGTGACTTCTTTCGGAAGTTCCAAAACGATACCGTGAGAAAATCCAAGAGCCAGTTCTAATTTTTGGCCGTTGTGAGATGCTCTGTATCCAACGCCTACCAATTCTAATTTCTTAGAAAATCCTGTAGTAGTTCCAACAATCATATTGTTGATAAGTGCACGGTACAACCCGTGAAGCGCTTTGTGTTCTTTTGATTCAGAAGGCCGGCTGAACGTCAGTACGCCGTCTTCCTGCGTGAAGCTGATTCCCCCTGTAAGCTCCTGGATCAATTCGCCTTTTGGACCTTTAACGGTTACCACATCATCTTTTTGAGTGATGGTAACTCCCGCAGGAACTTCTATAATTGCTTTACCAATTCTTGACATTTTCCTTGTTTTAAAAAATTAATATACGTAGCAAATTACTTCACCTCCTACTTTCTCTTGTCTCGCTTTTTTATCTGTCATCACTCCTCTAGAAGTCGAGATAATAGCCACGCCTAGACCATTAAGTACTCTTGGAAGTTCTGTAGAACCTTTGTACTGTCTTAGTCCCGGTCTAGAAGCTCTTTGGATAGACTTGATAGCCGGCTTGCTGGTTTGCTTGTCGTACTTAAGAGCGATTTTGATCGTTCCTTGAACGGTGCTTTCCTCGAACTTGTAGTTCAAGATGTAGCCTTGGTCGAAAAGAATTTTCGTAAGCTCTTTTTTGATTTTCGATGCAGGAATTTCCACCACTTTGTGGCCTGCGCTTTGTGCGTTCCTTACTCTGGTTAGGAAATCTGAAATTGGATCTGTTACCATTTCTTTGTTTTAAATTATTGGTTTATGACAACCAGTTTTGATAAGACTTGAAGACAAAAGATATCAAACTTACAATTTGACATCTCTATCCACAGTATCTCAACAACTTAATTGCCTCGATTGTTCTTGTTGCTTACCAACTAGCTTTTTTCACGCCTGGGATCAGTCCGTTGTTTGCCATTTCTCTGAAAGTTACTCTGGAAAGTCCGAATGTTCTCATATATCCTCGTGGTCTTCCTGTCAATTTACATCTGTTGTGCAATCTTACAGGAGAAGCATTTTTTGGCAGCTTCTGCAATGCTTCGTAATCTCCAGCTTCTTTCAAAGCTTTTCTTTTCTCAGCATATTTTGCTACAGTAGCTTCTCTTTTGCGCTCGCGCGCTTTCATTGATTCTTTAGCCATTTCTTAGTTTTTTTTGAAAGGTAAACCGAAGTGAGTTAATAATGATTTTGCTTCTTTATCCGTTTTGGCAGTAGTCACGAAAGTGATGTCCATCCCTTGGATTTTTTTCACTTTGTCTATGACGATCTCTGGGAAGATAATTTGCTCTGTTATTCCTAAGTTGTAGTTACCCCTACCGTCGAAACCGTCGGCTTTGATCCCAGAAAAATCTCTAATTCTAGGTAATGCAGACGAGGTCAATCGGTCCAAGAATTCGTACATTTTATCCGCTCTAAGTGTTACTCTCGCTCCTATGGGCATTCCTTTTCTTAGTTTGAAGGCTGCCTCATCTTTTTTAGATAAAGTACCTACCGCTTTTTGTCCTGTGATAGCAGTCAATTCTTCTACAGCGTAATCCACGATTTTTTTATCCTGAACGGCTGCTCCAAGTCCTTGGCTGACAACGATTTTTAATAATTTAGGAACCTGCATGACAGATTTGTACCCAAATTCTTCCATCATTGCAGGAACAATTTTGTCTTTATATTGTTGTTTTGGTCTTACTATATATTCCATCGTAAATTTTAATTATAAAGTTTCGCCGGTAGTTTTCGCTACTCGTACTTTTTTGTCTCCTTCTACTTTGGTTCCAGTCTTGGTAGCTTTCCCGTTTTTGTCAACCAGCGCCACGTTTGAAATGTGTAAAGAAGCTTCTTTTTCAACAATTCCACCTTGAGGATTAGATGCGGACGGCTTCACGTGCTTTTTCACGATGTTAAGTCCTGCTACTACTACTCTTGGATCTTTACCTTCTTTTCTGATTACTTCTAGAACTTCACCTTTGCTACCTTTATTTTTTCCGGTAGTTACCAGCACGTTGTCGCCTCTTTTTATTTTAACTTTTGTCATTTTTCTTGTAAAATTTTAAAATTAAAGTACTTCAGGAGCTAATGAAATAACCTTCATATATTCTTTGTCTCTCAACTCACGGGCAACTGGTCCAAAAACACGTGTTCCTCTCATCTCTCCTCCAGCGTTGAGCAAAACACAAGCATTGTCTTCGAATTTGATGTAGGAACCATCTTTTCTTCGCACGGCTTTTTTAGTTCGTACGACTACCGCTTTAGAAACCTGACCTTTTTTTGCGTTTCCGGATGGTGTAGAATCTTTGATAGTCACTACAATTTTATCACCAACAGAAGCATATCTTCTTCTAGTACCTCCTAGAACTCTGATTACCAGTACTTCTTTAGCACCTGTGTTATCAGCAACTTTTAATCTTGACTCGGTTTGTAACATTATTTAGCTTTTTCTATGATTCTTACTAATCTCCATCTTTTGCTTTTGCTCAAAGGTCTAGTTTCTGTGATCAAAACTGTATCGCCCTCTGTGCACTCGTTTTTCTCATCGTGTGCCGTATATTTTTTCGTTTTCAAAACGAATTTACCGTACATTGGATGTTTAACTCTCGTAGTTTCGCTAACAACAATAGTCTTTTCCATTTTATTGCTGGAAACTATTCCGATTCTTTTTTTTCTTAAATTTCTGTCCATTGTAAAAAGGAATTATTGTTTGTTAGTTAACTCTGTGTTAAGTCTTGCGATCGATCTTCTCAAATCTCTGATTAAGATTGGATTTTCCAATGGACTGATCTTGTGGGCTAATTTTGTTCTCGTATAATTAGCTTTGGCCTCAGCCAATTGGTTTGTCAAATCCTCTTTGCTTAAATTTTTGATGTCAGCATTTTTCATTTTAATAGAGATTATAGAGGTTTAACAAAATCGTTAGCAACTACGAACTTGGTTACGATCGGTAACTTCTGAGCAGCCAGCCTAAGGGCTTCTTTGGCAACATCATAAGGTACTCCACCAACTTCGAACATAATTTTACCGGGTTTCACTACGGCTACCCAATATTCTACAGCACCTTTACCTTTACCCATCCTTACTTCGGCTGGTTTTTTAGTAATCGGCTTGTCTGGGAATATTTTGATCCACAGCTGACCTTCTCTTTTCATATATCTTGTAGCAGCAATACGCGCTGCTTCAATTTGTCTTGCAGTGATCCAAGCTCCATCTGTAGCTTTGATCCCGAAAGTTCCGTAAGCGAGTTGATTCCCTCTCTGGGCAATCCCCTTCATCTTCATCTTGTGAACTCTGCGGAATTTGGTTCTTTTTGGTTGTAACATAATTTTAAATTTTAGATTTTAGAATTTAGATTTTAAAAAAGTAACGGTCATTTAAAAACTATCCTCTAAAATTTTATTAATTATTTCTTCTTGGTTTTCTCTCGCCACCTCGGTTCTCTCTATCTCCGCCTCTTTCATTTCTGTCGCTGCGTCCTCCGGAAGGTGCTTTTTTCTGTTGTCCTACGAGTGGCGTAAGCTCTCTCTTGCCGTACACTTCTCCTTTCATGATCCAAACTTTGACGCCTAATTTACCATACTGCGTCAATGCTTCACCGATGTGATAATCGATATCTGCCCGGAAAGTCGATAAAGGAATTCTTCCGTCTTTGAAGTTTTCAGAACGTGCCATTTCAGCGCCGTTCAATCTTCCGGAGATTTGCACTTTGATCCCTTCTGCACCCATTCTCATTGTAGAAGCGATCGCCATTTTCACAGCTCTTCTGTAGGAGATACGGTTTTCAATCTGCTTAGCAATGCTGTCGGCAACTAGTACGGCATCCAGCTCAGGTCTTTTGATTTCGAAGATATTAATCTGGATATCTTTTCCAGTCAATTTTTTCAATTCTTCTTTTAGTTTGTCAACTTCTTGTCCGCCTTTTCCGATGATTAATCCCGGTCGTGCAGTCGTGATCGTTACAGTTACTAATTTCAGGGTTCTCTCAATATAGATTTTTGAAATTCCGCCTTTGGATAATCTTGCTTCAAGGTATCTTCTGATTTTGTAATCTTCCGCGATTCTGTCGCCGTAGTTTTTACCACCAAACCAGTTAGAATCCCATCCTCTGATGATTCCTAATCTGTTACCAATTGGATTTGTCTTCTGTCCCATACCTTGAATTAATTTTTAGTACCTAAGATTAATGTAATGTGGTTAGATCTCTTTCTGATTCTGTAGCCGCGTCCTTGCGGAGCCGGTCTCAGTCTCTTCAGTTGTCTGGCGCTATCCACGAATACTTCTTTTACAACCAGGTTTGCTTCCTCTATGTCGGCACCTTCGTTTTTGGATTGCCAGTTGGCAATGGCAGAAAGAAGTACTTTTTCCAATTTCTCGGAAGCCCCTTTTTTAGAATATTTTAAGATGGACAAAGCTTTCTCTACCTCTACTCCTCTGATGATATCAGCAACTAATCTCATTTTTCTTGGAGAAGACGGGCAGTCGTTGTACAACGCTTTTGCCACATCTTGGTTTGCTACTTTACGTGCTAATGCACTTTCTCTTTTTCTTGATCCCATGATTATCTACCTCCTTTATTTTTGTTACCACCGTGACCTCTGAAAGATCTTGTCGGAGAAAATTCGCCTAGCTTGTGTCCTACCATATTTTCTGTAACATAAACAGGGATAAAAGATTTCCCGTTGTGTACTGCGATAGTTTGACCTACGAAGTCTGGAGAGATCATAGACGCTCTGGACCAAGTTTTGATGACTGTCTTTTTATTAGACTCTATATTTGTCTGAACCTTCTTATCTAAAGTATGATGAATAAAAGGTCCTTTTTTAAGTGATCTTGACATATTTATTTTCTTTTAGATATGATGTGACGGTTAGACGCTTTGTTTTTCTTTCTAGTTTTGTAACCTTTGGCCGGCATACCGTTTCTAGATCTTGGGTGTCCTCCGGACGAACGTCCTTCGCCACCACCCATCGGGTGATCTACTGGGTTCATTACGACGGCTCTCGTTCTAGGTCTTCTCCCAAGCCATCTGCTTCTGCCAGCTTTTCCCGATACAGTCAACTGATGATCTGAGTTGGAAACAGATCCGATCATTGCATAACACTCGGTGAGGATCATTCTAGATTCTCCTGAAGGCAATTTCACGATGGCGTATTTCCCGTCTCTCGAAGTTAATTGAGCGGATGATCCGGCGCTTCTGGCAAGGATAGCACCTTGCCCGGGTTTCATTTCGATGCAAGAGATTACAGTTCCCAGCGGGATATTTTTCAGTTTCATAGCGTTGCCAACATTAGGTTCTACGCTTTCTCCTGAAACTATTTTTTGATCTACTTTGATTCCGTTTGGAGCGATGATGTATCTTTTCTCGCCGTCTGCATATTCCACCAAAGCGATGAAAGCAGTTCTATTGGGATCATATTCTACAGTTTTTACCGTGGCTTCTACATCGTGTTTGTTTCTTTTGAAGTCGATAATTCTGTATTTCTTTTTGTGTCCACCGCCGGTGTAACGCATGGTCATCTTACCAGTTTGGTTACGTCCACCTGACTTACTAATACCAACGGTAAGAGATTTCTCTGGTTTGTTGGTAGTAATTTCCTCAAAATTGTTTACAATTCTGAATCTCTGTCCCGGGGTGATAGGTTTTAATTTTCTAACAGACATTACTATTATTTATAATTAATTAATTCGTTGCGAAAAGATCAATAACATCGCCGGCGGCCAGTGTTACAACCGCTTTCTTCAATTTATTGGTTTTCCCAACCTGGAGTCCTTGTTTGGTGTTTTTTGTAGAAACTTTAGGCGCATAAATCATCGTTCTAACGTCTGCTACTTTTACACCATAATGTGCTTCTATTGCACCTTTGATCTGGATCTTGTTTGCTTTGGGAGCAACTAAGAAAGAATAAGCACCTCTCAACTCTGTAAGATAGTTTGCTTTTTCTGAAATGATTGGTTTAATAATAACTGACATGATTTATTTCTTTAGATTTTCCTGAAATTTTTCTACGGCATCTTCCAAGAAGATAATTTCACCGGCATTGATCAAATCATAAGAAGAGATCTCGTTATAATTCAAAACTTTTGTTTTCGGTAAGTTTCTTGAAGATAAATATACATTCTTGTTAGACTCAGGAAGTACGAATAATGATTTTTTACCTGTAAGTGTCAAAGCATCCAACAATTTGATGAATTCTTTGGTCTTAGGCGCATCAAAACTGAAATTTTCCAAAACTCTAACGCTGTTGTCTTTCAATTTTTGAGAAAGCACAGATTTCTTGGCTAATCTTTTCAAAGATTTGTTCAATTTGAAACGGTAATCTCTTGGTTTCGGACCAAAAACTCTACCTCCACCTTTGAAAGTTGGCGACTTGATATCACCATATCTTGCAGATCCGGATCCCTTTTGCTTTTTAAGTTTTCGGGTAGATCCTGTGATCTCGCTTCTTTCTTTTGATTTGTGAGTCCCTTGTCGCTGAGCGGCAAGATATTGTTTAACCTCTAAGTAAACCGCGTGCTGATTGGGCTCTATTCCGAAAACTGATTCGTCAAGAGCTACTTTTCTTCCGGTTTCTTTTCCTGATGTATTTAATACGACTAATTCCATTTTCTGACAATTACATAAGAATTTTTTGCTCCCGGAATAGCACCTTTTACAACTAAAAGATTTTGTTCCTCATCTACTTTCAATACTTGAAGGTTTTGCACGGTGACCTGCTTACCTCCCATTCTGCCTGCCATTCTCATCCCCTTGAATACTCTAGAAGGATCTGAACCTGCACCGATAGAACCTGGGGCTCTAAGTCTGTTGTGCTGTCCGTGAGTGGCCTGCATTACACCTCCAAAGCCGTGTCTTTTCACCACACCTTGGAAACCTTTACCTTTGGAAGTACCTGTTACATCCACGAATTCTCCTTCGCCGAATAATTTTACAGTTACCTCTTCTCCTACCGTCACTTGGTCAACGAATTCTCTGTAGAACTCTACCAACTTAGCTTTAGGAGCTGAGCCTGCCTTTTTGAAATGGCCGGCTAACGCTTTACCAACGTTCTTCTCACTCTTGTCATCGAAACCCAACTGAACGGCTTTGTAGCCATCTTTCTCTACGGTTCTGACCTGTAAAACCGAGCACGGACCTGCCTGAATTACGGTACAAGGCATGTTTTTGCCGTTCTCGTCAAACAGAGATGTCATCCCGATTTTTTTTCCAATAATACCTGACATTATTTATATATATCTATTATATTAAAATATTACATTCCAGCGGTGTTCGTATATACTATGTTTGAAATAGGCATACTCCTTCCCTAAAATGAGTGTGCAAATGTAGGAATATTTTTTATAATGACAAATAAATATTTGGAAATTATTTGATAATTTGTGAGTTACGGAATGGTGCTCAATATTTGTTTGGACGGTCAGATTTTATGGGCCTATTTATGATTCTTGGATTTTCTGCTCATATTTAGTTTTGTGCTTCTTCACAGCAGCATCTATAGAATAGTATTTGTGTATATCCACATCTTTTTTTGATAATTCTGCAATCTTTACAAAATATCTATGAAGTTGATCTAGCTCTTTCTCCGTCAGATCCTCTATGTCCACCATTCGATTGCTGGCCTGTTTGCTGGCGGCAATCAATTCATTTAATTTTAGCTGAATGGCCTTGCTGTCTTTGTTTTGGGATTTTTGGATGAGGAAAACCATCAGGAATGTAATGACGGTGGTCCCCGTGTTGATCACAAGCTGCCACGTTTCTGAATAGTCGAAAATAGGACCCGAGATGGCCCAAATCACAACGATGGTTACGGCTGCAATAAAGGCATAAGAACTTCCTGTGAAATTGGTCGCTGCATTTGCGAAGCGCTCAAAAAGATTTTTATTTTTCATTTTTTTTAGAATTAATTGGTTTTATAAAAACAAAAGACCTTCAAGATCGAAGGTCTTTTGGAGAAATTGAATTTAGAATTACTATTCCTTTATCAATTGGTCTTGACAACATTTCCCTTATTATTTTAGAAATGGAATCTGTTAAACTATGACAATAAAAATTATCACACTTTAATTTCTACGTCAACGCCTGAAGGAAGTTCTAATTTCATTAGTGCATCTACAGTTTTGGAAGAAGAAGAGTAGATATCCATCAATCTCTTGTGAGCTGATAATTGGAACTGCTCTCTTGCTTTCTTGTTCACGTGCGGAGATCTTAGTACAGTGAAGATTCTCTTATTTGTTGGCAATGGAATGGGACCGTTTACAATAGCTCCCGTTGACTTTACCGTTTTTACGATTTTCTCTGCAGACTTGTCTACCAAGTTGTAATCGTAAGATTTTAATTTTATTCTGATTCTTTGTGACATTTCTTTAATTTTTTAAAAAATTAACCTTTTGCTTTAGCAATGATATCTTCCGCAACGTTTTGAGGAGTTGCTTGGTATTTCTCCAATTCCATAGAAGAGGTTGCTCTTCCAGATGAAAGCGTTCTTAGAGTAGTGACATATCCAAACATTTCGGAAAGTGGAACAAACCCTTTGATGACAACGGCACCGTTCTTCTCTTCCTGCCCGCTGATTGTCCCTCTTCTCTTGTTGAGGTCACCAATGATGTTACCCATATATTCTTCTGGAGTTACAACTTCCAGTTTCATAATCGGCTCCATAATGACTGGCTTAGCAGCGCGACCTGCTTCTCTAAATCCTAATTTGGCTGCCATTTCAAAAGAAAGTGCATCCGAATCTACGGCGTGGAAAGATCCGTCTTTGAGAACAACTTTGATACCTTCCACTTCAAAACCAGCCAAAGGCCCATTTTTCATTGCCGCTTTAAAGCCTTTTTCGATGGCGGGAACAAATTCTCTCGGAACGTTACCCCCTTTTATTTCATTGATGAATTCTAAACCAACTTTACCTTCTTCCGCCGGACCCAATTCGAATACAATATCCGCAAATTTACCTTTTCCGCCAGATTGCTTTTTGTAAACTTCTCGGTGTGGCGCCACTTTGGTAAGATTTTCTTTGTACTCTACTTGAGGCTGTCCTTGGTTCACTTCTACTTTGAATTCTCTCCGCATACGATCGACGATGATATCCAAGTGAAGCTCACCCATCCCGGAGATAATGGTCTGCCCGGATGCCTCATCTGTTCGTACCGTAAAAGTGGGATCCTCTTCTGCCAATTTGGCCAAAGCGTTACCCATTTTATCTTGGTCAGCTTTAGTTTTAGGCTCAACAGCGATACCAATTACCGGATCTGGGAAAACCATCGATTCCAGAACGATTGGGTGTTTTTCATCGCACATGGTATCACCAGTTTTGATAGATTTGAAACCTACCGCTGCACCGATATCTCCTGCTTCAATATATTCTACAGGATTCTGCTTGTTGGCGTGCATCTGATAGATTCTCGAGATTCTTTCTTTATCTCCAGAACGGGTGTTCAAGATATAAGAACCAGCGTCCAATCTTCCAGAGTATGCTCTGAAGAACGCCAATCTTCCTACGAAAGGATCGGTAGCAATCTTAAATGCTAAAGCCGCGAACGGCTCGTTTACGTCTGGTTTTCTTGTAACTTCAAGATCTGTTCTAGGATCAATACCTTTGATATCATCTTTATCCAATGGTGAAGGCAAATATTTGCATACTGCATCCAACATAAACTGCACACCTTTATTCTTGAATGAAGAGCCACAAGTCATTGGGATAATAGAAAGATCGATCGTTGCTTTTCTAAGCGCTTCGTTGATTTCGTCTTCGGAGATAGAATCTGGATCTTCGAAAAATTTCTCCATCAAAGTCTCATCGTAATCCGCCACTGCTTCTACTAATTTTTCTCTGTATTCCAAAACATCCTCCTTCATATCTTCAGGAATTGGCACGACTTCGAAAGTAGCTCCTTGTCCTGCTTCGTCCCAGATGATAGCTCTGTTTTTAATTAAGTCCACCACGCCTTTGAAATCTTCTTCTGCACCGATTGGTAAAACAATCGGAACGGCGTTTGATCCCAACATTGTCTTAACTTGGTTTACCACATTAAGAAAGTCGGCACCTTGACGGTCCATTTTGTTTACGAAGCCCATTCTCGCTACTTTGTAGTTATCGGCAAGTCTCCAGTTGGTTTCAGACTGAGGCTCGACTCCATCTACTGCAGAGAAAAGGAATACCAATCCGTCCAAAACTCTCAACGACCGGTTAACTTCTACTGTGAAGTCAACGTGTCCTGGTGTATCGATGATGTTGAAATGGTAAGGTTTTGTTTCTGGAAGGGTTTTTCCTTGGTCTGTTGGGAAATTCCAAGAACAGGTAGTTGCGGCGGAAGTAATGGTGATACCTCTTTCTGCTTCCTGCTCCATCCAGTCCATTGTAGAAGCACCATCGTGAACTTCTCCAATTTTGTGGTTGACCCCAGTATAGAATAAAATTCTTTCGGTTGTGGTGGTTTTACCGGCATCAATGTGCGCGGCAATTCCTATATTTCTTGTGTATTTAAGATCTCTACTCATTTCTAATTAGAATTTGAAGTGTGAGAAAGCTTTGTTAGCTTCCGCCATTTTGTGAGTATCAGATTTTTTCTTGTAAGCAGCGCCTTCTTCTCTGGAAGCGGCTACCACTTCGTTGGCCAATTTCAAAGCCATAGATTTATCATTTCTTGCTTTGGAATATTTGATTAGCCATTTCATGGCCATAGAAATCTTTCTATCGGCTCTGATGGGCATCGGAATTTGAAAGTTGGCTCCTCCTACTCTTCGGGAACGTACTTCTACGTGAGGCATTACGTTGGTCAATGCGTCTTTCCAGATTTCAAGGGCAGTCTTTTCCGTTTCTCCTTTTTTGGTTTCTACGATGTCTAGTGCGTCATAGAATATTTTGAATGCAATCGATTTTTTACCATCCAGCATCAAGTTGTTTACAAATCTCGTTACCAATTGATCATTAAACTTTGGATCCGGTAACAACGGTCTTTTTTTCGCTTTTGTCTTTCTCATTGTTTCTGTACCTTATTTAATGATTATTTTTTCTTTCCTTTAGCTGGCGCTGCAGCTGCCTGACCTGGTTTTGGTCTCTTGGCTCCATACTTAGATCGTCTTTGAGTTCTTCCGCTGACACCTGCCGTGTCCAGTGCACCTCTTACGATATGATAACGTACTCCCGGTAGGTCTTTCACCCTTCCGCCGCGTACCAATACTATCGAGTGCTCTTGAAGATTATGTCCTTCGCCCGGGATGTAGGCGTTGATCTCTTTACCGTTGGAAAGTCTTACCCTTGCAACTTTTCTAAGTGCAGAGTTAGGTTTCTTCGGAGTGGTGGTATATACTCTCGTACATACACCTCGTCTTTGTGGACAAGAATCAAGGGCAGCCGATTTGCTCTTCTTGGTGAGTGCGACTCTTCCTTTTCTTACTAATTGTTGAATAGTAGGCATTTAATTGCTTTTTATTTTAGGGTGCAAAAATATGAATAATTTTTTAATCTACAAGTAGTTGGAACAAAAATAATTAGCGATAGAAATTTTCGATAAGACCCTTACCGAATCTTCGTCATCATCCTCTCAGGAAATGATTAATTTTACAAAGATTATTGATTACAAAAAAGGGATTTTCCATTAATCAAAATTTAAAAATTAATCAAATAACTTTTCACATAATGAAAAATGCAACTTTAATCGGCCTCAAGGAAACCGACTGCAAAACTATCGCAGAAAAACTTAATGTCTTATTAGCCAATTACTCGGTTTTTTACCAAAACACCAGAGGTTCTCACTGGAATATCAAAGGTGACCAATTCTTCACGCTTCATCCGAAATTCGAAGAACTTTACAATAGTTTGGTTTTAAAAATTGATGAAATTGCCGAAAGAATTTTAACTCTGGGAGCTACTCCGGCTCATAACTATTCGGACTATTTGCAAATATCGACCATCAAAGAAAGCAAAGAAGTAAGTGACGGAAACAAAAGCGTCGACCTCATTCTTAATTCTTTCAAGGTTGTGATTGAGCTGCAAAGAGAACTTCTCGAAATCACAGAAAAAGCGGGCGACGAAGGCACCAACTCCCAAATGAGCGACTACATTACGGAACAAGAAAAAGAGGTCTGGATGTACAGTTCCTACCTTGGAAAATAAAGTTAAATTTTTAAAATTAGAATCCGGCTCCTTACAAAGCTGGATTTTTTCATTTATTGATAAAATAATATGCAGTCACATTTTTATTGAGATCAAATTGCGCCAGATTGCGCCTCAAAATTACTGCATCGCTTTTATTGAAGGCATACCAAACCACCCGGTTCTGAGCCGTTCCAATATTGTTTTCTATACTCCACGATGCCACAGGAATCCAGCTTTGCGGGACTTGCTCGGGAAA
The DNA here is from genome assembly GCA_022013695.1 of Weeksellaceae bacterium. Classification (GTDB taxonomy): domain Bacteria; phylum Bacteroidota; class Bacteroidia; order Flavobacteriales; family Weeksellaceae; genus Epilithonimonas. Next base: position 73,624 of record JAKLPS010000033.1, on the reverse strand, counting down.
CCATTTGGGATAGATGACCGCCACTTTGTATCCGTTGCTCAAAATATAATCTGCTAAAAATTGATGGTATTTTTTATTAAAATCAGATTCCGGCAAAGATCTATTTTCGATATAAAACCTTGCAACATCGGTGGAGCCCAACCCAACGATGTCTAAAAGCTGCGTTTCCCCAAAATACGCAATGGCACCAATATCGTTTGCAACGGCTTTTTGTCCTTTGTAAAATTGATGAAGAAACCCGGCCATCTGAATTTGTTGTGCCTCGATGTTTTTAGACGAATTTTTTAGTACCGGATGCGCCGCTTCAAATCGGTAAAAACCTACAAGACCAAAGCCTACAAACGAGATGGCAAATAAAAAATATCCGGCCTTTTTCTTTTCTGCAACTAAATATTCTACCGCCATTGGGATCAGAACCAACACCAGCATCGCCATCAGATAGTTCTCGTACCGAAATTTGATGACCGCGAAAAAACTTTGGAAAAGTGCTGTGCCAAGAATGATTATCAGCAATGATTCATTTTGAATCAATTCTTTAAAGCTTTTTTTTCGGTACTTTTTGATGAGATAGAGAAAAATGCAGATCAGCGGAAAAAGAAACAATTTGTAGAAACTCTTATTCAATAAAATTCCATTTTCGAACATTATCCAAGTGCTTCTCAGCAGATTACCGGTGGGATAATTTCCTTTGATAATGACCGAATTGGGAAAAAAGAAGCCGCCGTTTCCGATAGAAATCAAACCAAAAATAACAATCGGCGCCAGACCTACCAGCAAAATCAACAACATTTCTTCGAATCTTTTAGCGATGATCAAAATGATGCTCAGCCAAAAAACAAAAAACATACTTTCGAACCGCACCATGCCTAAAAAGAAAATGGTGATCAGGAGTTTTGCGAAATCGCGCCGCTGAAAATGGTTGTTAAAATTTTTCTTGATAAAATAAACCGCCATCACCGATAACATCATATGCAGCGTCTGCTCCATACCCAAGATAACCATCATATATAATAAAGAAACCGGCAAGAAAAGGATGAGTCCCAATCTCAACTCTTTCTCCGAATAAAAATCCCGAAAAAATCTGTAGATCCAATAAGTCGCAACATATCCGGCCATAATGTTGACAATCATCGGATAATAAACGTTATCACCAAAAATGCGGATCAACGCACTTAATATCAAGGTGTAAAGGATCGACGAAGAGGCACTGTCAAAACTATTCAAATTGACAGACCAAAATCCGCTTTCGCCAAAATGTTTCGCAATGGCCAAATGGATGTAGGCATCGTCTATCGGATAGACAAACTGATTGCCAGACAATTGGATATAAGAATATATAAAATAAAAACCCGTTACAATAGTAAAAAGCAGAATATAGTAAATCAGATATTTCCTCATAAAAAAATCACATCACGTGCGAAAATAATCATTAATTTTCTTACAAACAGATTATTTAATTTGTTTATACATTATATTTGCGCTTTAATTTTATAGAAACTTGCGAAAAATTCTATTTTTTTTACTGATTTCCAATTTTTTCTATGCGCAATGGAGCATTTCCAATGCCGACCGTGCCTTGCTGATCAATATTTATAATGCAACCGACGGCGAAAATTGGAACAGGACTTGGGACTTGCAAGAAGATCCACGCAATTGGTTTGGCGTCGTTGTAAAAAATGGTTTGGTTGCGGAACTTAATCTTTCCGGAAACGCCTTGCGTGGTGCTTTCCCGGCAACTATCGCCTCTCTTACAAAACTCACAAAATTAGACCTCAGCAACAATCAGCTCACCGGCGAATTGGCGATGGGCGTTTCTTCCCTCAGCTTATTGACAAAACTGGACATCAGCAACAACAGATTGACTGGCGATCCCGCCAGCGCAATGGCAGGCCTTGGTAAGCTAGAAGATCTTGGCTTGGGTGGCAATCTGTTCACAATTGCAGACGCTGACGGAATGCTTCAGAATTTCAACAATCTCAAATTTCTGAATATCGCCGATCTTGGTTTGACCACCGTTCCGGCAACAATTGCGGCATTCCCCAACCTCGAAACCTTGCTTTTGGACAATAATCCAATCGTGGCAAATGGTTACGGAAATCTCGCAGGTCTATCAAAACTGAAAACGCTTTCGCTCTCGGGAACCGGTCTGTCTCAAATCCCGACGCAGGTTTCGCAACTGACACAACTCACGAGTCTCGACCTTAACAATAATCATTTGACAGAGCAAAACACCGCCGGACTCGCTCCGCTCATCAATCTGGAGTGGCTGTCTTTGGAAGGCAATCAGTTTTCTCAGGTTCCTCCACAACTTGCTCAACTTCAAAAATTGCAGAGCCTCAATCTTGGCCGAAATAAAATCAGTGCCAATCTTGCCACGATTACAGCGTTGCCCAATCTGCAGCAGCTGTTTCTCCACAACAATTTGATTGCGGGTAATTTTCCCTCGTCGTTATTGGGAATGCCAAAACTGATGATGGTCAATTTGAATAGCAATCAGCTTTCAGGCGAATTGCCAGACCAGTTGCCTGCGATTACGCACCTGAGCAACAACCGATTTTCAAAAACCGATTTGTCAAATTATATCACCGACTTTGCCGAGCAGACCGATTTGGACTATTCGCCGCAGCGTTATGATGACATCAAAACTGTCTTAGCCGTCGTTGGTCAGCCCGCAAAACTGGAACAATCGCTTTCGGGAGATTACAGCTTCAGCTGGTTCAAAAATCTCGATGAAAAACTAAATGCCACGACGGAAAACCTGACATTCAGCAGTGTTGAAAACACAGATTTTGCTGTGTACACGGCCGAAGCTTACTCTTACGGCGTTTTGGGCAATACTATTTTGTTTGAGCTTTCGCTTTTCCGCGAGCCCATTACTTTGGCAGATGCTTTATCAACATCAGAAAATCCGGAGCTAAAAGGAATCAGCATCTACCCCAATCCGACGAAGGATTTCATTAATATTATAAATGTAAAAACCAAAATCGAAAAAATCGTCATTTACGATCTTAGCGGAAAAGTGATGCTATCCGATACCAAGCAAAAAATCGATGTTTCTATATTGCCGTCGGGAGTTTACTTATTATCCTTGAAAACCGACTCCGGCGTCAAAAGTTTCAAATTTATAAAGCAGTAGAAATCAGTAGACTGATTCTGAATTTTGCATTGTATTTTTTCCCTTTTTTAATTCACCCGATTCCATTTCCCAAAAAATATTATCTTTGGAAACAATCGATAATAAGAAATGGAAACCCAACCATATACTTCAAAAAACAAAGTACGAATCGTAACCGCAGCCGCATTATTCGACGGTCACGATGCTGCCATCAACATCATGCGCCGCGTGATCCAAGCAACGGGTTGCGAAGTCATTCACCTTGGTCACGACAAATCTGCTGAAGAAGTGGTAAACACTGCCATCCAAGAAGATGCCAATGCGATTGCGCTGACTTCCTATCAAGGCGGACACAACGAATATTTCAAATACATCTATGATCTTCTGAGAGAGAAAAACTCGCCGCAAATCAGGATTTTCGGAGGCGGCGGCGGCGTCATTCTTCCGGAAGAAATCGACGATCTGATGCGTTACGGAATCGATAGAATCTATTCTCCGGACGATGGGCGCGAGCTCGGATTGCAAGGAATGATCAACGATTTGGTGCAAAAATCAGATTTCCCCACGGGCAAGGAAGTTACCGAAGCGGATTTGGATACCATCAGTTTTGAAGATCCCGCCCGCCTTGCCAAAGTCATTTCTGCAGTTGAAAACTTCTCCGAAGAAAAACCGGATTTAGTAAAAGCAATCGACAAAAAATCAAAAAATTTCAAAATTCCGATTATCGGGATCACGGGAACGGGCGGTGCCGGAAAATCTTCTTTGATCGATGAATTGGTAAGACGATTCTTGCGATCCAATCCCGATAAAAAAATGGCCATTATCTCTATCGACCCTTCGAAAAAGAAAACCGGAGGGGCGCTTTTGGGAGACAGAATCCGTATGAACGCTATCAATGATCCACGAGTTTATATGCGCTCGATGGCGACGCGAGAAAACAACGTTTCGGTTTCGCCTTTTATTCATTCAGCATTAAATGTGTTGAAATTGGCTGGCCCTGATATTATCATTTTGGAAACTTCTGGAATCGGACAATCCGGCTCGGAAGTTTCGGATTTTGCGGATATTTCTATGTACGTGATGACGCCAGAATACGGCGCATCGACTCAGTTGGAAAAAATCGATATGTTGGATTATGCAGATCTGGTTGCATTAAATAAATCCGACAAGCGCGGCGCTCTGGATGCGCTTCAAGCCGTGAAAAAACAGTTCCAACGAAACCACCTGTTTTGGGAAAGTCCGTTGGACGATATGCCCGTTTATGCAACAAAAGCTTCTCAGTTCAATGACCACGGTACCACTGAGTTATACAATCGATTAGTTGAGAAAGTTAATGAGAAATATTCTGATTTAAATTTGCGAGCTTTTGTGGAACAGGAAATTACCGAAGAAGTAACCATCATTCCTCCAAAAAGAGTTCGTTACCTTTCTGAAATTGTTGAAAACAACAAACAATACGACGCCAATGTTGAAAAACAGGCTGAGTTAGCCAGAAAAATGTATCACATAGAAGGAGTGAAAAAATTCCTTTCCAGTGAAACGTTGGATGCCGAATATCAAAAGGCTGAAAAAGAACTTCATCAAGAAAATATCGACTTCCTGAAAACTTGGAATGATACGAAACAGGCTTTCCAAAAAGAGTTTTATTCATATTTCGTTCGCGGAAAAGAAATCAAAGTCGAAACCTCAACGGAATCTTTATCTCATTTAAAAATCCCGAAAATCGCTTTACCAAAATATACCGATTGGGGCGATTTGATTAAATGGAAAGGTCAGGAAAATGTTCCGGGCGGATTTCCCTACACCGCCGGAATCTATCCATTCAAAAGAACCGGAGAAGACCCAACGCGAATGTTTGCTGGGGAAGGCGGCCCGGAAAGAACCAACAGAAGATTCCACTATGTTTCTGCGGAAATGGAGGCAAAACGGCTTTCGACAGCTTTTGATTCTGTCACTTTATACGGTCAAGATCCCGCTCTGCCACCCGATATTTATGGTAAAATCGGGAATGCGGGAGTTTCTGTCGCCACTTTAGATGATGCTAAAAAATTGTATTCCGGATTTGATTTGGTGAATGCAATGACTTCGGTTTCGATGACCATCAACGGACCTGCGCCGATGTTGTTGGCTTTCTTTATGAATGCTGCGATCGATCAGAATGTTGAAAAATATATTGCCGAAAATAATTTAGAAGCAAATGTTGAAAAAGCTTTAAAAGCAAAATTCGACGACAAAGGCTTAGAAAGACCAAAATATAACGGCGAATTGCCACCTTCAAACAATGGCTTAGGTTTAAAATTATTAGGACTTACTGGAGACGAAGTCATTTCGGCGGAAGCGTATGCAAAAATTAAAGCTAAAACCATCGCGACCGTTCGAGGAACCGTTCAGGCGGATATTTTGAAAGAAGATCAAGCTCAGAATACTTGTATTTTTTCCACAGAATTTGCCTTGAGATTGATGGGCGATGTTCAGGAATATTTTATTCAAGAAAAAGTCCGAAACTTCTACTCGGTTTCGATTTCCGGTTATCACATTGCGGAAGCGGGTGCCAATCCGGTTTCTCAGTTGGCTTTTACGCTCGCAAATGGTTTCACTTACGTTGAATATTATCTGTCCAGAGGAATGGACATCAACGATTTTGCCCCCAATTTATCATTCTTCTTTTCCAACGGAATCGACCCCGAATATTCGGTGATCGGCCGCGTGGCAAGGAAAATCTGGGCCAAAGCTATGAAATTCAAATATGGCGCAGACGAAAGAAGCCAGATGTTGAAATACCACATCCAAACTTCCGGCCGATCGCTTCACGCTCAGGAAATTGATTTTAATGATATCAGAACAACTCTTCAAGCGCTTTACGCGATCTATGATAACTGTAATTCACTCCACACGAATGCTTATGACGAAGCGATTACGACGCCGACTGAACAATCCGTACGAAGAGCGATGGCAATCCAGCTGATTATCAACAAAGAATTAGGATTGGCGAAAAATGAAAATCCGCTTCAAGGTTCGTTTATTATTGAAGAATTGACGGATCTTGTTGAAGAAGCAGTATATTCAGAATTCGACAGAATCACAGAAAGAGGTGGCGTTTTGGGTGCGATGGAAACGATGTATCAACGTTCAAAAATTCAGGAAGAATCGATGCACTACGAGTGGTTGAAGCACACCGGAGAATATCCGATCATCGGCGTGAATACTTTCCTGGGAAAAGACGGTTCGCCCACGGTTCGTCCGGGAGAAGTGATCCGTTCGACTGAGGAAGAAAAGCAGGTTCAGATTGCAACGCTTCACAACTTCCAAAAAGCTAATGAAGACAAATCTGAAGCCGCTTTGAAAACTTTGCAACATGCTGCCATCAATCAGGAGAATCTGTTTGACGTGATGATGGATGCCGTGAAGTACTGTTCGCTTGGGCAGATTACCAATGCTTTGTTTGAAGTGGGTGGGAAGTATAGAAGAAATATGTAGCTTCGACTTCGCTCAGCTACCGTTAAAACGATTTAATCTTGAAACTTCAAAGAAATTCTTTGAGGTTTTTTTGTATTTTTGAAATGAGTTATTTAATAAATTTAAAATGAATTTTAAAACGGAAGAAAATAAAAAAAAATGGATTGAAACAAGTTTCTTGATTCTTATAAAAGCTTGTGGGTTTCCTAAAAATAAAGGAGAACAATATCTGTTGAATCCTCAATTTTTTCCAAACACTTACAACTCAAAAAAATTAGAGATAGACAATCTTTTTCAAGACTTAAGCAATCTTTTAGATTTAAACTCCAAAAAAATAACCTACGAAATAACCTATGATTTAAGAGACAGTGGAAATACACCGTACGCCTCACGAGGAAAAATCAATGAAATAGAAATCAGTAAGACTGATGAAAACAGCTTTTGCATCAATATTTCAAATTCTCTTATAGACACACAAAAAAAATTCATTTATACATTACTGATTGAATTTATCAGAATCAAATTAGTGGATTTTAAATTATTTGAAGAAGAGAATAATATTTCGGAACACTTCATATTTTTAGCAGGAATTTATTTTGGATTTGGCATTATCCTTTTTGAAAACCGATCGGAAGTTGGCACAATCAGAACCGGATTTTGGAAAAAAACCTGGCGTTTTCTTTCTCCAGTATTGCCAGAAAACATCGTTTATTCATTTGCATTTTATCAAAAACTTTTTCCAAATTCTAATCCAAACTGGAGAAAAATACTACCGTCCGACTTTCAGAAGAACATAGAAAAATCATTTAATTTATATTCAGATTTTGACATAGAAGCAAAATTAGAAAACATCACCATTAGTCAAGAATTAATAAAAAATGTCTTAGAAGTAAGCGAAAATAATGGTTTGACTGCTACCGCAAAGAACAATATTGGCTATAGAAAATTAAAAGAAGGTTTAGTTCAGGAAAGTGCAGCATATTTTCGAGAAGCGGTAAAAGATAAAAATAATTTTGGCTATGCAAATGATAATCTAGGTTACACATTGATATTGCAAGGAAATTTAGAAGAAGGTTTGAATTTTCTGAAACACGCTACCACCACAGGAAATAATGACAAGGGATATTCTTACAGAAATTTGGCTTTGTATCATCACAGAAAAGGTGACCTGATAGAAGCAAAAAAACTTTATGAACTGGCATTCGACAATCAAAATATACCCATAGATTTTTTAGAATACCATTATTCTAAATTGTTATTCGATATGAATGATAAAGAAAATGCGATAAAATTTTTAGAAACAGCGAAAGATAAAGGAGAACAAGTAGCAATTGACAAATTCAATCAATTATTGTAATCATTAACCTTAAAGTTACAAAATAAAATTCTCGGTTTCATTTTTGATTATATCCACAGAATAAAATCAAACTATGAAACTCAAATCTCCTGAACCGTTCTGGCTCGTCAAAGACGGCATAAAGCATTCTTATCCTTCGCTCAGAGAAAATATCGAAACCGAAATCCTAATCATCGGTGGTGGAATTACCGGTTCTTTTCTGGCGCATCAAATGATAAAAGATGGCTTCAAAACTGTTTTGGTTGATCGAAGAGAAATCGGGAACGGAAGTACGAGCGCCACAACATCAATGCTGCAATATGAGATTGATGTTCCACTTTTCCAACTGGCAGAAATGATTGGGAAAGAAGGCGCCGAAAAAGCGTATTGGGCGTGTTACGATTCTATTGATACTTTAGGAAAGATTTCAAAACAGATAAAGTCCGAATGCGGCTTTAAGAAAAAAAAATCATTGTATTTTGCGGCTTTCAAAAAAGATGTTCCAGATTTGAAAAAGGAATTCAAAGCCAGAAAAAACGCAAAATTCCCCGTCAAATGGCTCTCGTCGGAAGAAATCACCAAGACATTTAAAATCGAAAATACCTTTGGCGGAATTTTATCGGAACAAGGCGGAAGCATCGACGCGTTTTGTCTGGCGCACGATATTTTGGATTATAATCACCAAAAAGGTTTGCAGATTTTCGACAAAACCGATGTTATCAAATTCGATTATAAAAAAAGTGGCGTCACAGCAACCACAGAATTTGGAAATAAAATAAAAGCAAAAAAAGTGATTTTCTGTAACGGTTTCGAAAGTACCGAGATCATCGAAGACAATTTTGTAAAACTTCTTTCCACGTACGCCATCGTGGGCGAGCAAAATGAAAAAAATCACAAAGAACTGAATGATCTACTGGTCTGGAATACGGCCGAACCTTATCTTTATCTGCGTACTACCGATGACAACCGGGTTCTGATCGGCGGCGAAGATGAGAAATTCGTGAATGCTAAAAAACGGGATTCTCTGCTGCACGAAAAGGAGCAGAAACTAATGAAAAAACTGGGTAAACATTTACCAAAAAATGACTTCCGGACAGATTTTGTGTGGGCCGGAACTTTTGGAGAGACCGACGACGGCTTGCCCTACATCGGCGCGCATCCCGATTTTCCGAGTGCTTATTTTGTCTTGGGATTTGGCGGCAATGGGATTACCTTTTCGGTGATTGGGATGGAAATGGCTTCTCAGTTTTTGAAAGGTCAAAAGCACGAATTATCGCAATATTTCAGATTCAGAAGATAATTGATGAGAAAATATAGCCTATCATTTTAATATTTAACTTTGATAAAAACTTAACTGATATGAAATCACTTTTCACAATACTTTCCTTAATCATATTTTCATCATTGGCGAATGCTCAACACAAAAACTTCGACCAAAAGCTTGCAGATTCTCTCGGTGCAGACCAGTACGGAATGAAGGTCTATTACCTCGTAATTCTCAAAAAAGGGAAAACCGAAATCATAGACAAAGCCAAAAAATCTGAACTGATGAAAGGTCATATGGACAACATCCGAAAATTGGCTAAAGATGGAAAACTGATCGTCGCGGGTCCAATGTTTGAAGAAAATGAAAATCATTACGACGGCATCTTCATTCTGGACGCGAAAACTAAAGCAGAAGCAGAAAGTTTGGTGCTGACAGATCCTTCAGTAAAATCCGGAATTTTTGCCGCAGAACTTTATAAATGGTACGGCTCGGCGGCACTCCCGCTCTATCTAAAGTCGCACGATAAGATTACCAAAAAAAGTTTTTAAAAACCTAAAAATAGTATTTTCGACATTTAACTTCAATGGATTTTTCTTTGTGCCTTCGTTGATTAATCTCCAGAATTAATATTTGCAGAATCTGTTTCAGCAGCAACATTTAGGTTCATCGTGCTGTTGAATTTTTCCATCTCGAACGGGAAATCTTCAAACAATCCCGATAGCGCCAAAGCAGAATATACTTTCCCCGAATATTTGTTTCCAATAGCAATGATCGTAACCTTGGATTTCAAAAGATGTGCAAAAACCGAATTGGTGCCGTGCCACCAGCCGTTGTGATAAGTGAGTTTCTCGCCATTGTCGAAATTCTTCATCCTAAATCCCAAACCATAATTGTTGATCCCTTGCTTCTCATTGCTGTAAGGTTCGAAAATCTTAGCTTTCAGTTGCGGTTTCAGGAAATCTTTGGAATATAATGCGACCGAAAAATTAAGCAAATCTCTTGGCGTGGTGTAAACGTTTTTGTCTCCGTAGATCAAATCCAGATTGTCCAACGGATAAAGTCTATAACCACTAAAAAATGATTGTGAAGCGGTGGGAATATCTTTCTTTTGGAAAATGAATGTATGAGCCATCTTCAAAGGTTTGAAAAGGATTTCCTGCATTGCCTCGGGGAAAGGCCTTGCCGTTACTTTTTCGACAATCAAAGCGAGAAGTGCAAAATTGGTGTTGCAGTACATAAATCCAGTGTTAGACGGTCTTGCGAGAGCGGGCTTGTACTTGATGATCATATCCACAACATCTTGGTTGCTGAGAAATTCCTTCTTCAATTCTTCCGGAGCCGGCTTGATGCTTTGATCAAAATGCTCGTATTTCGGAAGTCCGCTTCTTTGCGACAACAAACTGAAAACGGTAATTTCAGGATAAGGAAATTCTGGGAAAAATTTAGTGACGTTATCTTCGAGTTTCAGTTTTCCGGCTTCCACCAATTTTAAAACTGCCATTGCCGTCATTGTTTTGCTGACGGATGCCACGTGAAGTGGTGTCTTCGCATCGATTGGCATTCCACCGTTTTCTCTGCCAAATCCGCGGTATTTTTCGAAGATAATTCTATTTCCTTTGGCAACGAGCAGACCACCGCTGAGGTCTCCTTCTACCCAAACTTTCTGATAATAATTATTAATCTGTGGCAAAATGGAAGTTTGATTGGGCAAAGTCAATTCATCGGGCTCAAAAACTTTTTCTATATCAACGTTGCCGTAGTTGGGAAGTTTGGAGGTGTACGATGCTGCAGATTCTTTTTCTTTTTTGCAGGCGAAAACGGATAACACGGTAAAAACGGGAACTATAATTTTTCTAAAATTCATTAGGATTTCAAACTTCGTTGAGGCACGCAAGTTAACACAAAAATGCAATTTTGAATTGGTGGAATTGTCTTAAGACATGTTAAAAATAAACTTAAAAATCGGTTAATATTTTATCCACAATAACCTGTGCCAATTTGATTTTACTCTGACTCGTCCAACCGGCAATATGAGGCGTAACAATCACTTTATCTGAATCTAATAGAAATTGCAAATCCTGATTTTCTGCTTCCAAGTTTTCAAATGATGACTTTTCGTATTCCAAAACGTCCAGACAAGCGCCTAAAATCTTACCAGCTCCAATCGCTTCTACCAACGCTTTTGTCTTCACATTTTTCCCTCTCGCTGTATTAATGAAATAAAAATTCTTATTCATTTTGGAAATAAAATATTCGTCAATCAAATAATGCGTTTCGGAAGTCAAAGGAATATGAAGACTCAAAACATCTGATCTTTTTTGAAGTTCTTCTAAAGAAACCTGCGTTGCAAATTCATCTGAAAGATCGGGTAAAATATCGTAGAAAATAACCTCAACTCCAAAACCAGATAATCTCTTAGCAACAGCTTTTCCCATATTTCCGTAACCGATAATCCCGAAAGTTTTTCCCAGCAATTCGTCACCACGATTTTCTTCCCGTTTCCAAATTCCATTTTTCACTTCGTTGGAAGCTATGAATAATCTGTGCATCAAAATCAATAGCATCCCAACAACGTGCTCTGCAACAGAATCTCGGTTGCCCTCGGGCGAACTGATCAATTTGATGCCCAATTTTGTTGCGGTTGCGACATCAATATTTTCCATTCCGGCGCCTACTCTTGCAATGAATTTGAGGTGAGAAGCTTTAGTCAGGAAATTTTGGTCCAATGGGATTCTACTTCTGATAATAATTCCTTGATAATCAGCAATTTTTTCCAAGATCTCGTCATAGTTGGAAGAATAATCTTCTTCTACCACAAAACCTTTGGCAGTCAATTGTTCCGAAATCAGCGGATGGTTTTGATCGAGTTGAAGGATTTTCATTAATTAGACTTTAGAAATTAGAAATTAGAAGTTAGATATGAAAAACGAGCTAAAAAGCCCGCTTATATTAATAATTACTCGCCTAAGAATAATTTTTTAAGCTCCTCAGAATCGGTTGGTTTCATCCTCCCAGAAAGGATTAATGACAGTTCTTTTCTTCGCTTGGCTCCTGCAAATCGCTCGATTTCCAAGTCAGTTTCCGGGACGATTTCCGGCACTTTCGCAGGCTTTCCATCGTCGTCGATTGCTACAAAAGTGTAAATGCCCGAGTTGGTGTGTACTTTTTTTTGCTTAATGGGATCATCCAGCCAAACATCAACATAGATCTCCATCGATGTGGAGAAGGCACGGGAAACTTTGGATTCCAGAACCACAATGCCGCCTTCGGGAATCGGGAGATCGAAGGAAACATGATTCACAGACGCGGTAACCACCTTCGTTTCGCTATGTCTTGCGGCGGAGATGGATGCGGCACGATCCATCTTGGACAGCAGCTCGCCACCAAACAGATTTTTTAACGAATTGGTCTCATTGGGTAAGACAATGTTGGTCATGACGGTAAGGCTATCACTTGATTTTTTGGACTTTAGCATTTTTTATCGTTTTTGTACTGTCTTTGATTGGGTCTTTTTTTGGAGCTGACCAAGCTTTTTGAACTTCGGTTTTTGAGGTGATTTTTTTTGAAGGAATTTGAGACGACTTCCCAAATATCAAGTCCCGATCGCCAAAGAGGAAAAGTGAGGCTGTGCCTAAAATAAGGAGTAACAGAAAAGTCCAAATAACCGCTTTATTCAAGGCATAATCTTCGGATTCAGCATCTTTCTTAACCGGAAAAGTTTTCTTGAAATTTTGAAGATGGATAGATTCTAAGCCGAAAACATCATCGGAATCATTTGCCTTAGCGATGTTGTTCTGCTCATCCAATAAAAAGAAACCCAAATTCTCCAGATATAGACTTTTTTCAATTTTCAATTTTTGAATCCACTTCGTAACCTCATCTTTCAGCTCCATCTGAACGGTGAAAAGGTTGCTATCTGTCTCTTCTGCGATATATTTGGCCAGATGGTTATCAAAAACAGCGGGCTGATGCCGAAACGTAACGATTTCCTTTGGTGGCATAATCACAGCGTTTTCGGCATCTATTTTAGCAGGCTCTTTGGAAATCTCAAAAACGCCAAAATCAGGAACCTCCGCCAGGCGATGTTTCAGAAGATATTGATAGATATGATGTTCAAAATTCATTGCCACAAAACTACATATTTTTCGGGCTTTCAGAAAATATTAAAGCCTGCTTTTTACAGCAAGCTTTTGAATTTGATATGAAAAATTAAGGCCTAGTTAGCAAATTTTACGACTTCCGAAACATTGTTTCCAGAAATCTGAAGTAAGAATAATCCCTTTTGAGACATGTTAAGATCGATCGGAGTGCCATTGGCATTCACCTTAATTGTTTTAATGACTTTACCTCCAAAATCGTACACCGTCAGATCTATATTTCCTTTGACGGAAGTAAATAATTGACCTGCAGCAACTTGAGATTTAGATTTTCCATTGATGTCAGAAACGCCTAAGCTTGAAAGCGTGGTTGGGCCGTCCAAGTCTTTGTCCGCAGATTGAGCGGTTGCACCATTCATTTGGTTTTTGAAAACGATACCAATTCTTTGCACAATCGTTCCTTGGGGCATAATGTTGTTAGAGTTGGTGAAAAGTTTCGTGTTCAGATCAATGGTTCCAACGTACGCATTCTCAACTGAATCCCAGTTCATGGTGGTGTTAGAATTACTCCAAGCATCATCAAAATTACCTTTATCATTGTCACCATCGGTTTGCGAAGACCAGACGTGAACGTAGAAAGTTGGTGCACTTTGAGGATTGTAGAAACTCCAATCGCCGGTTTTCCCGTACGTTAGTTTGTAAACGCCGCTGTTGACGGTGTAAGTAAGTTGCCCGAAAGCAATGACACTCGCTAATAAAGCAAGTCCCAGAAAATAAAATTTTCTCATAATTGTAAATTTTTAAGGTCTATATTAATTAAGTCACCTGCATCTCACAAATGCAGTATGAACCCTTTGTAAATCTAACATTAATTTTAAACCAACAAATAAAAATCGACAAAATTTAATATTAATTATTATAACCTATTGATAATCAATGATAAAAATTTTATTTTACTTTTATAGAGAGCCCAAACATAAAGTTAATCCCGGCCTGAGCGAAATAGTACGGCCCACTAAAACCGTTGTTGACATACTTGATATCTGTGAAATTATTTAATAAGAATCTCAAAATCACATCATTTTTTGCAAACGGTAATTTATAAGAAATATTAAAATCAGGAACCAAATAATCGGGCAGTTGATTGAGCTTGTTCCCCGCATTATCCAAAAATTGCTCGCCCACATACTGAGCTGTAATCCCAAGTTTCAAATTTTGCGTCGGTGCATAAGAGATATTTCCGTTGGCAATCACATTTGGTGAAAAAGAGAGGTCAGTCTTTCCATAATTCACCAGTCCAGCGCTGGTCTCTGAGATGAATTCTTTATTTTTATTTGAACTCAAAGTGGCATTGGCCGATAACTGCCACTTGCCGGAAATCCTGGCCAAAATCCCCAATTCAATCCCAGTTCTGTAGCTCTTGCCACTATTGGTACGGATGAATTCGCCCACGTTATTAATTTGCCCGTTCAGAACCAGTTGATCTTCGTAATACATATAATAGGCGTTTGCAGTGAACGCTACTCTTCCAATCTGCTTTTCAAATCCAGCCTCGAAGTCGTGCAGCGTTTCTGGCTTTGTGTCGGGATTTGCAACAAGGTCGTCGCGGTTTGGTTCTCGATGGGCGTTGGCATACGACAGGAATACTTTTCCGCTTGCCAAATTATAATTGACGCCCGCTTTTGGACTGAAAAAAGTCCATTTTCTATTCAGATTTGCGCCTTCCGAATCGCCTGCCAATAAGATTTTGGTATCATAATCGATATTTCTTAATTGAAGATCTCCGAAAATTTCGAATTTTCCTAATTTATAAATCGCTTTTGCAAAACCGGATCCTTCATTTTTGATGGATCGGTTTCTGTAATATTCGTATTCAGAAATTTCTGGTAAAAATACACCGCTCACATTGCCATAATGTCTTCCATAATATTGATTGGCCACCGCTCCTATATTCAGATCCAGGTTTCCCAATTTACCGTACAAAGTAGAAATTGCACCATAAAAATCATTGTTCAGCCATTTCTTTCGGATAAAGTCAGAATCCTCTTCTTCTACGCCATCTACAAATGGATTGGGTAAATTATAGGTTGAAAAAGGGTCGCCTTGTCGATAATTTTCATAATAGCCTTTCCCTTTGGTGTAATGCGCCGTGGTTTCCAGTTTCCATCGGTCTGAGAAGCGCTGATTCCACAACAGTTGATAATGATCTTGCGTGTAATTATCGGTCTCATTATCATAAAAACGGATGATATTTTCACCATTTGCATCGTAGATCGCGCCAGAATAATTGAATTTGGGATTGGTTTCCCAAGTGTCTCTATCGATGCCATTCCAGGCTTGATAGGTTTTTTCCTTCCCGCCAAAGGCCAACAGTCTTATTTCCGTGTTTTTCTCCTGAAACAAGGCCGAAAAATGATAGGAATGCAGTTGGGATTGTGCTCTGTCGATGTAACCGTCGGAATGAATGTAAGTATATCTTCCCGTCGCCGACAAACGGTTTTTCCAGAATTTGCCCGAATTAATCTCAGCGGAATATTTATATGTATTAAACGAGCCATAGGAGTCGTCTGTCTGGACAGAAAAAGACTCCGCAGGATCTTTGGTGATCACATTTACACTCGCTCCGAAGGCCGCAACTCCATTGGACGAACTCCCGACACCGCGCTGAATCACGATTTGCGAAGCAGAACTTGCAAGATCCGGGACATCTACGAAATAGGTGCCTTGCGATTCGGAATCGTTGTACGGAACGCCATTCATCATCACATTGATGCTGGCGCCAGCAGTGCCTCGGATCCGGAAACCCGTGTAGCCAACTCCATTTCCGGCATCCGATGTAGAAACCACGGACATTTGATTTTTCAATAGAATCGGAAGATCCTGACCCAGATTTTTCTCGGCAAGATCTTTTTCTATATTGATAATGGACTTTGCAACTGGCGTCCTCTTGGTAAATTCTACGGCCTGAATGCTTGTAACCTTCGCAGAATCTTTGGTTTGTGAAAAATAGAATGGAGCAACGAAGACTCCTAAAAAAAGTAAACCTTTCATTCTTAAAAAAATTTTGATGGTTAAAATTAATTTAGAATAAAAGGGGCGTTACAGAATTGTCAATGAAGATTTAATAATGAAAAACAAACTTATGGAACATCCTTTTTTCATTAAATCCCTAAACGGCATTATCCGTTCCAGGTTCATTGGGTATAATCTCAGCTTTTTACAGCACCCCTTAAATTTCTTAGTACAAAATTACAATTATTTTTGAATTCAATAGGCTTTATTATGCTGGTCTACGAAAAAGTAATTTTTACCATCGTAAGAAACCTCGAAAAGATGGGCTGTTTTCCAGGAAAGATTCATCTTGATATCCGCATAAACAAAGGGAATGATAACCTTATTCTGCCTATCGACGATGCCAAAACGATTGTTCCGGACTGCCACGATCATGGGGTTTTCCCGGTCGCTCTCCAAGATCATCATCATTTGATACTGTGGATAGATGTCGAAATCTTTGTACCCACCAAGATCGATGCTGTCCTTGCTTACCAGGCCGTACTTTCCGCTGAGTGAGAAGGCTTTGTACTTGTGAAGTTCATACGGCGCAGAACATTTTCCCAAATCCGTATTTTTGTACTGATAAACGCGGATTCCCTTCTTATTAATCCGGTAGGAGAGGCTGTCTTTTTCCACCGTTGCAAATGCTGCGCTGCCGTAGATCCTCACTTTTCTATTGGATGAATTGAGCAAGTTGCAATCTTCGGAAAAGAAGGTTGCAAGGCGATATTCGGGCCGGATGATTACTTGCCCTTTCGGATTTATATAACCGAATTTTTGATTGATTTTTTTCGGAATCAACGCGGGTAAAAGATCTGGCGTTGCCTGGGCAAAGGTCGCAAGCGCCATATTTATCAATATTAAACTGAATAATTTTTTCAAAGGATTGCACATTAGAGCTTCGACATCATATCGGGATAAAAATCGGTGTTCTTCAGTAGCGAAAATAAGAAAACTACAATTAAAATGCCTAAAATAAATGCTTTACTAGTGATGAAACGATGGATGCTAAGTTTTAGCCTATCTTTTTTAGAATATTGAGTAATTACCATAATTAGCGAAAAGCTTAGGGAAAAAACGAAAAGCGGGTTCAATTGCAAAGCCTTCAAAAATCTGAAGTGGAGCAACTCGTGAAAAGATCTTTGCGCCCCACATCCGGCACATTCGTAGCCAGTTAGGCTTTTCAAAGGACATTGCAGAAAAAAAGAACTGGTTGCAGGATCTATGAAAAAATAAGCAGCGCATCCCAACAAACCAAACACAACAACAGCAATTCTGAGCTTATTATTTTTGGTTAAAGTGCTGATTTTCAATATCATAATTTTTAAGAACTTTCGATGGGTAAATTATAAAAAAAATGCTAAAATCTGATCATATAGAGGAAGTAAATTGAATTTATTTTTAATCTAAATTAATCTAATCGTTTAAAAGCGTAGATTTTCGTAGATTTGTGCCTTAGAAAAGGAATTCTAAAATCGCACTCCGCTGCACAAAACCAGCTTAGTGCCTCGCAGAGTTCGTGCTCCAATTGTGTTGAGATCAGATTTTGCAAGTTTTTTGTTTGAAAGATTTCCTGATTTGAAGTATGGATATATTTTCCGCAAAATTAAACTGGGAATCATTAATTTTTTTTAACTTGAGAGTTGAAAACTTTTGTAAGATGAGATCTTGTTTTTGTAGATATTAAGTACAGAATTTTTCGCCTCATTGGCTCCAACTTTTCCTTTCAGGTCGGGGGAAATTTAATTTAAAAATAATAAAATTATAATCGAGATATGACTTTTGACTTAGATATGATCAAAAAAGTTTATTCTGATTTCGAAACCAGAGTGAACGAAGCAAGAGCTTTTATGGAAAGACCTCTTACTTATTCCGAAAAAATTCTTTGTGCGCACCTTTTCCATTCGCAAGCCAAAGAGACTTTCAAAAGAGGAGACTCTTACGTAGATTTTGCGCCAGACAGAGTTGCTATGCAAGATGCGACTGCGCAGATGGCGCTTTTGCAGTTTATGCAAGCCGGCAAAAAACAAGTTGCAGTGCCATCCACCGTGCATGCAGATCACCTGATCCAGGCAAGAGTTGGCGCAGCAAAAGACTTAATCGAAGCTGAAAATAAAAATAATGAGGTTTACCAGTTTCTTCAATCTGTTTCCAACAAATATGGAATCGGATTTTGGAAGGCCGGAGCCGGAATTATTCACCAAGTAGTTTTGGAAAATTACGCCTTCCCTGGCGGAATGATGATCGGAACCGATTCGCACACTGTGAATGCAGGTGGACTTGGAATGGTCGCCATCGGTGTTGGTGGCGCCGATGCCGTGGATGTAATGGCAGGAATGCCGTGGGAACTAAAATTCCCGAAAATGATCGGTGTTAAACTGACAGGAAGACTCAACGGCTGGGCCGCTGCCAAAGATATTATCCTAAAAGTAGCCGGAATCCTAACCGTAAAAGGAGGAACTGGCGCTATTGTAGAATATTTTGGAGAAGGCGCAGAGTCACTTTCTTGCACTGGCAAGGGAACCATCTGTAATATGGGCGCAGAAGTTGGAGCAACCACTTCCATCTTTGCTTATGACAACAATATGAGCAAATATCTCCGATCCACAGACCGAGAAGATCTTGCCGACGCAGCTGATGCCGTTGCTCACGTTTTGAAAGCAGATCCCGAAGTCCACGCAGAACCTCACAAATATTATGATGAAGTGATCGAGATCAACTTGGATACGCTTGAACCGTATTTAAACGGCCCTTTCACACCGGATTTGGCAACGCCTATTTCCCAAATGAAAGAAATTGCTGAAAAAAATGGCTGGCCAACAAAAATCGAAGTTGGTTTAATCGGTTCTTGCACCAACTCTTCCTATGAAGATATCGCAAGAGCAGCGTCTGTGGCCAAACAGGCCAATGAAAAAAATCTAGAGGTAAAAGCAGAATACACCATTACCCCAGGATCGGAACAAGTGAGATTCACCGTGGAAAGGGATGGATTCCTGAAAACGTTTGAAGATATTGGCGGTAAAGTTTTTGCAAATGCTTGCGGACCGTGCATCGGGCAATGGGCAAGAGAAGGTGCTGAGAGACAAGAGAAAAACACCATCGTACACTCTTTCAACAGAAACTTCTCCAAAAGAGCGGATGGAAATCCAAACACTTATGCTTTTGTAGGTTCGCCAGAACTGGTAACGGCTTTGGCAATCGCCGGCGACTTGACTTTTAATCCATTGACAGATAAACTTAAAAATAAAAATGGAGAAATGGTTCTTCTGGATGAGCCAACGGGTGACGAATTGCCAAAATTAGGATTTGATGTGGACGATCCGGGTTATATTGCGCCTGCTGAAGACGGTTCCAAAGTTGAAGTCGCGGTTTCTCCAACGTCCGATAGATTGCAGTTGCTGGAACCTTTCACGCCTTGGGATGGCAAAAATATTACCAATGCGAAACTGCTCATCAAAGCATACGGAAAATGCACAACCGACCATATTTCTATGGCGGGACCTTGGTTGAAATATCGCGGACATCTGGATAATATTTCTAATAATATGCTGATTGGCGCTGTCAACGCTTTCAATATGGAAACCAACAAAGTAAAAAATGAATTAGACGGGCAATATAAAGCGGTGCCAGACTCTGCAAGACAATACAAAGCCGCTAGCGTGCCAACCATCGTTGTTGGCGATGAGAATTATGGCGAAGGTTCTTCTAGAGAGCACGCAGCGATGGAGCCGAGACACCTCGGCGTAAGAGCCGTGTTGGTAAAATCTTTTGCCCGAATCCACGAAACCAACCTCAAGAAACAGGGAATGCTGGCGCTGACTTTCGCAGACAAAGCCGATTACGATAAGATTCAGGAAGATGATACCATCAACTTTTTGGATCTAGATCAATTTGCGCCTGGGAAACAATTATCTCTGGAGTTTGTGCACGCAGACGGAACAAAAGATGTGGTAGTTACCAATCATACCTACAATGCCGGACAGATCGGATGGTTCAAAGCGGGATCTGCGCTTAACCTGATCAAATTGATGGAGAAACAGAACTAAAAATTTTTAGTTTTAATAGCCAAAAGCCGCCTCCAAAATTTGGAGGCGGCTTCGTTTTTTTTAGATTGAATCATCCTCCGGTTTTGATTCTGACTTGCAGAACTTCGACTCGAATTTCTGTTTCCATAGTTGTTTCATCTTTTCGCGCTCTTCGTCTGTGCCACAAAATCTGGATTCCAAGTTGCGTTTCCACATTTCTCTTGTGCCTTCATCTGCAAAATTATGAGTGCCTCTAAATTTTCGCTTGTCTCCACTGAAGCCACCAAATAAAATTTTAGAAATTAGCAACAGACCAAAGGATTGCCAATAGTTGATCGCTTTGACGCCTAAAATATCGGGCAAAAGCACATTCCATAGCCATTGGAAAAACCAAACAAACAATCCGATGGCAATGATGACGCAAGGAACGGCTAACCAAAATTTCTTTTTATGCTTGTTCATTTCTTTTAGCTTTAGTTTTTCAAATCGTGATAAAGTCTCTGCATTCTCTTTCGCAGATGTTTGACGGCGTAAGATTTTCTGCTGATAATGGTTTTGATGTTTTCGCCTTCCTCGTCTGCAATCTGTTGTAGGGTTTTATCTTCCAACTCATTTTGCACGTAAACCCTCTTTTGCTTGTCGGGCAGCTCATCGAGGGCCTTCATCAACTCTTCCCAGAATAAATCCTGAAACATTGCAATTTCTGGATCTTTGCTGTCATCTGCCAGCAGAATATCCTTAACATTCAGTTCGCCATCTTTGTCCCGATAGACAAAGTCCTCCAGAGATTCCGTTTTTTTCTTTCGATAGCTGTCGATAATTTTGTTTCTCGTCACCGAATAAAGCCAGGCTCCCACGTTTTCTAGCTCATTAAGATTCGTCAATCGGCTGGTTTGGAACCAGACTTCTTGCAGGATATCCTCGGCATCTTCTGCCTTTGCCACTTTAGAATTGATAAAGCGCAAGAGTTGGGAGCCATACTTTTTTACAAGCTCCGTGATAGATGCAGATCTGGTTTCGGTCATTTGCTGTAAAGATAGCGCGTCCATATGAATATGACGGGAATCTTCATTTTTTACTTTAAAGTGTACTGAACTATTAAATAAACAAGTATTTCAACAAGTCTAAAATACGGCTTTTATATTTTTTAAATAATCAAAAAAAATGATAGCAGAAGAACCGATAATTCGTGCGCAATTATTCTTCACAAGCGCTCCAAACCCCATCATTTGGCGGAAGTGGTGCTGTGATTTCAATATTTTCTTTCGTAACGGGATGAATGAAATTGAGTTTTCGGGCGTGAAGGGAAATTCCACCATCAGGATTTGATCTAGGTGCTCCATATTTTAAGTCTCCCTTTATCGGAATGCCCATTTTTGAAAGCTGTGCACGGATCTGATGATGTCTTCCGGTTTCTAAATCGATTTCCAACAGTTGATAATGATCCAACATTTTAATCAAATTATAAGTCAGAATTGATTCTTTTGCGCCCTCGGTAGGTTTTACAAAAACGGTGGCTTTGTTCGTCTTTTCATTTTTTTGAAGATAATGAACCAGTCTTTGCGATTTCGGGATGATTTCTTTGCCAACAATTGCCCAATAGGTTTTTTTGATTTCCCGGTTTTTTACCATCTGAGTCAATCGGGAAAGCGATTTTGATGTTTTCGCATAGATTACCAATCCGGAAGTGGGGCGATCGATCCTGTGAACCAAACCAAGAAAAACATGACCCGGTTTGTCATCTCTTTTTTTAATGAAATCTTTAATCAATTCGAGCAAAGACAGATCGCCTGTTTTATCGCCTTGAACCAGTTGGCCGGCTTTTTTGTTGATAACGAGAAGATGATTGTCTTCATAAGTTATCTGCGAAGCGGAAAATTCTTGACACATTATTTTTAAAAATTCAAATGGGATTTCATCCGATCCTGCACTAAATCGCCAAGACGGGGTTCATAAGAAGAAGTGACCCATATATAATTTACAGTGCTGCGCTTAATAACTTTCATTATCATTGGGAAAATCAGCACTTTTCACATCTTTTACATACTGCGAAACGGCACCAGTGATCTCAGAATAAAGATCCAAATATCTTCTAAGGAATTTTGGAGAAAAACCTTGATTCATCCCCACCATATCGTGATAAACGAGTACTTGGCCATCACAATCCGGTCCCGCTCCAATCCCAATTGTTGGAATTGAGATACTTTCTGAAGCTCTCTTTGCAAGCGCTGCCGGAATCTTTTCCAAAACGACAGCGAAACATCCAAGTTCTTCAAGCAATTTGCAGTCAGAAATTAGTTTTTCAGCTTCCGAATCTTCTTTCGCTCTCACTTTATAAGTTCCAAACTGATAGATACTTTGGGGCGTCAAACCAAGATGTCCACAAACAGGAATCCCGGCGTTCACAATTTTCCTGATAGACTCTTCAATTTCTTTTCCGCCTTCTACCTTAATGGCGTGAGCCCCGCCTTCTTTCATCATTCTCACAGCGGATTCCAGCGCTTTTTCGGGATTGCTTTGATAGGTTCCGAAAGGCAAATCGGCGACTACCAAAGCCCTTTCTACACCCCGAACGACACATTGTGTGTGATAGATCATTTGATCCAGTGTAATGGGTAAAGTGGTTTCGAAACCGGCCATCACATTCGCAGCGGAATCGCCGATCAAAATAGAATCTACTCCGCCGGCATCGACCATTTTTGCGGTTGTGAAATCATACGCTGTCAGCATAGTGATTTTTTCCTTATCGAATTTCATTTTTCGCAAGGTTTCCGTCGTTATTTTTCTTATTTCGGAGTGTACAGACATGATTATTAAATTATAAGTGATAAATGATTAAGAATATGAAAATGATTGATGAAAATCTTAAACGATGAATTGATCATCAATTATCATTCATCGACTATCATTTATATAGCGACATGACCAAGTTTGATCAACTTGTCGCGGTTTAGGATTTTGAAATTTCTGCCCTCAACAGAGATCAACTGATCTTGTTTGAATTCTGAAATCAGCCTGATGGCGCTTTCGGTGGCGGTTCCAATTAGATTGGCAATTTCTTCTCTGGTCAAAGCTATTTTGATGAAACCTTCGGGATCTGTGCCCAGCTTCTGCTCCAACAAAATTAGGATTTCTGCCAGCCTTTCTCGCACCGTTTTCTGCGCCAGGAAGGTGACCGTATTGGCAGATTCGCCCAGTTCATACGCGATTTTCTGCAGCATGGCGTAAGATAATTTGGGATCCACCTCCAGCAGTCGTAAAAACACATTGGCTGGTAAAAACTGAATTTTCATCGGCGTCATCGCCTCGGCATTGGCCTGGAAATTCTCGCCGCAAAGCAAAGATCGGTAGCCTATCAAATCATTTTCTTTGCAAAACCTTAAGATTTGATCTTTGCCATACACGCCAGATTTGGATAGTTTTGCAGTTCCTTTTTCAATGAAATAAACACCTTTCGGAGATTCTCCATCTTCAAAAACAACCTCGCCTTTTTCAAACTCCAGCACTTTCAGAGTCTTTTCGTACATTCCAAAATCTTCAGAATTAAGACTTTCGCGCAAAGATTCTTTGTTAAAGGCTTTGGAGAAATTTTTTTCGATAATCAATTGTTGTTCAAGCGACATACCTATGACATTTGTCAGCAAAAATAAGGTTTTTTAAGACTACATCATAAAATTTTTGACGTAATTTTGCTATCCAAATATCTGAGCAATTTTAATGGCAGAACAATGTTTTCACTGCGGGCAAAATATCGATAAGGAACGCGTTCTTTTTGATGAAAAACTATTTTGCTGCAACGGTTGCCAGGCGGTTTACGAAATCCTAAACGTTCACAATCTAGAGAATTTCTACAGCATCAACAAACGCTCGGGCATCCGACCCAATACTGAAAATAATTCTCAATTCGATTATCTCGACACGCCGGAAATCGGTTCCAAAATCGTAGATTTCTCCGAAGGCGGCACCACGCTTGTCACTTTCAAAATCCCTGTAATCCATTGTTCTTCCTGCATTTGGCTTCTCGAAAGTCTTCATACGATCAATAAAAGCATCAACTATTCTCAGGTGAATTTTACGAGAAAATCGGTTCAAATTTCTTTCAAAGAAGACGAGATGAAGTTGAGTGAATTGGCAAAATTCCTCACGAATCTCGGTTACAAACCGGTGATCAACTTGGAAACAAGCGAAAAGAAACTTGACACCATCGATAAAACGCTACTCATCAAGTTGGCCATCGCAGGTTTTGCGTTTGGAAACGGCATGTTTTTTAGCTTCCCAGAGTATATTTCGGGGAACGACGTCTGGCTGGATTCCTACAAAAATCTTTTCCGATTTCTGATGTTTTTGTTGGCAACGCCCGTGGTTTTTTATTCTGCCTCAGATTATTACAAATCGGCGTGGTATGGTTTGAAAAATAAAATTGTCAACATCGATGTTCCAATCGTTCTTGGTATTTTTGTGCTGTATTTCAGAAGTATTTATGAAGTGTTGACGGATTACGGCCCGGGCTATTTCGATACGCTTTGCGGTCTGCTGTTTTTTATGCTGATGGGCAAGATGTTCCAAAAAAGAACCTACAACAGCCTGTCTTACGACCGAGATTACAAATCATTCTATCCAATTGCGGTCACAAAAATTGAGTTTGATGGCAAGCAAGAGAATATTTTACTTTCCGAACTGGCTGTTGGCGACCGAATTATGGTCAGGAATCAGGAGATTATTCCTGTAGATTCTATCTTGATCAAGGGCGAAGGCAATATCGATAATAGCTTCATTACAGGAGAATCGGCGCATGTTTCCAAAAAACCTGGCGATAGGATTTTTGCGGGCGGCAAGCAGTCGGGTTCTATTCTCGAACTAGAGGTTATCAAAAATGTGGATCAAAGCTATCTGACGCAACTGTGGAACAAAGAAGCCTTCAAAAAATTTGAAACTGGACTGGATACTTTGACGAATAGCATTAGCAAATATTTTACGTTCATTATCTTAGGAATTACGCTTGTGGCAGGGATCTATTGGGCAAGAATTGATACAGAAAAAATGTTCCAGGTGGTCTCTGCGATTTTGATTGTGGCTTGCCCTTGCGCTTTGGCTTTGTCGGCACCGTTTACCTTCGGGCACATTATGAGAATCTTGGGTCGGAATCATTTCTATGTCAAAGATACTTTGACCATCGAAAGACTGGCTAAAATTGACACATTGGTGTTTGACAAAACCGGCACCATCACGGAAAATCATAAATCCGACATCCACTATTTCGGAGCGGAAATCTCAGATTTTGATCTGAAAAATATCAAATCATTGCTAAAAAATTCCAATCATCCGCTGTCCAAATCGCTTTATAATTTCATTTTGGTGAATGATGACTATTTTGAAGTGGAAGATTTTGTGGAGATTTCCGGAAAAGGTTATCAGGGAAAAGTCCGTGGCACGACTTATAGAATTGGGTCCGCTAGTTTTACGGGCGAAAAATCTCTGGACTTGGAAACGGCCGTTTACCTTAAAAAGGATGGAACTTTCATCGGAAAATTTACTTTTAAAAATGAATATCGAAATCATCTTTCTGTGCTTTTCAATCATTTAAAAAATTACAAAATCAATATTCTGAGCGGCGATAATCCTTCAGAAAAATCAATTCTGGAAAAACTCATTCCGAATGTTTCTGAAATGAAATTCAACCAAAATCCGGAAAACAAGCTGGATTTTATCAAAGAGCTTCAGGACAAAGGACAGAAAGTTGCAATGTTAGGTGACGGATTGAATGACGCCGGCGCTCTAAAACAGAGTAATGTTGGGATCGCCATTTCGGACGATAGCAACTCCTTCACGCCTGCCTCGGATGTGATTATGAATGGCGAAAAAGTCCCGGAACTGGATAAATTTTTGGCGCTTTGCAAAGATGCCATTTCGATTGTAAAAATCACCTTCATCATCAGCTTGTGCTACAATGTCATTGGTATAGGCTTTGCCTTTTCTGGTCTTATGCATCCACTTTTTGCAGCTATTTTTATGCCTTTAAGTTCTGTAACGGTGGTCACTTTCACGACGGTTTCCACTTGGCTGAGGAGTTCAAAATATTTTAGGATTAACATTTAGGGAAATTCTATTTAGAGCAATTATAAATTATCCAAATTTCGCTCAGTGTGACCAAAGTCAGTAATTTTCATTAAATTTGACAACGGTTTTTATCTTAGATTTGTAACAATTATGGAGATTCTCTATTTGATGATTATCTGCAGCGTTTCTTTGGCTGTTATTTTCTTGATTATTTTCATCATTGGCGCCAGAAAAGGGCAGTTTGAGGACGATGAATCGCCAGCCGTCAGAATACTTTTTGATGATGAAGTGACAACAGAAAAGGAGATAGAAATTCCTGAAAAAAAAGATAAAGAATAATTGCTATTTGTAGATATGGAAACACAAAAATTTAATTATGACAACGGGATTGTTCGCGCTTTTCTTATTGCGACAGTTGTTTTCGGTTTAGTCGGTATGTTATTGGGGCTTACAGCTGCGTTGTTGTTATTTTACCCAGAATTGCCGGAATTTTTCTTGGGAACAGATGATCCGACTATCAGAACTCTGCGCACGGAAGGATTACAAGGTTTGGTCAACTCGCAGGGAGCATTTGGATTCGGACGAATTAGAATGTTGCATACGAGTGCTGTGATTTTTGCATTTGTTGGGAATAGTTTTTTTTGTGGAATATATTATTCATTGCAGAGATTATTGAAAACAAGAATGTGGAGTGACACGCTGTCTTGGATCCATTTTTGGGGTTGGCAGTTGATGATCGTTTCTGTGGTTATCACTTTCTTGATGGGTATTAATACCTCCAAAGAATATGCAGAACACGAGTGGCCTATCGATATTCTGATCACCGTGGTTTGGCTGGTATTTGGTTTCAATATGTTTGCGACCATTGCCATTAGGAGGGTGCGACATTTATACGTGGCGATTTGGTTCTACATAGGAACCTGGGTTGCGATTGCAATGCTTCATATCTTCAACAACTTAGAAGTACCCCTTTCTTTCGCAGGTTGGAAATCTTACTCTGCCTATGCCGGTGTGAAAGATGCTTTGGTTCAGTGGTGGTATGGTCACAATGCGGTTGCATTTTTCTTGACCACACCAGTTCTTGGGTTGATGTATTATTTCGTCCCGAAAGCTGCCGATCGACCGGTTTTTTCTTACAAATTGTCTATTATTCACTTTTGGTCGTTAATATTCGTCTATATCTGGGCCGGACCACACCACTTGCAATACACGGCTTTGCCGGCTTGGGCACAAGCCTTAGGTACGGGATTTTCTATTATGCTTATCGCACCATCTTGGGGAGGAATGCTAAACGGCTTGTTGACACTACGAGGAGCTTGGGACAAAGTACGAGAAAACCCAGTTCTGAAATTCTTCGTTGTAGCGGTAACTTGCTATGGAATGGCCACTTTTGAAGGGCCGCTTTTGGCGACTAAAACGGTGAATAAGGTGGGGCACTTTACCGATTGGGTTATTGGTCACGTGCATATTGGCGCACTCGGTTGGAACGGTTTTATGGCTTTTGGGGTCATCTATTATCTGGTTCCAATTATGTGGCGAACCAAGCTTTGGTCTGTTAAATTAGCCAATTGGCATTTCTGGCTCGGAACTTTCGGGATTATTTTTTACGCAGTTCCATTATATATCTCCGGATTTACGCAAGGATTGATGTGGAAGCAATTCAATCCCGATGGTACTTTGGTTTACAAAAACTGGCTAGACACTGTTACTGCTATTTTGCCTTATTACAAGTTAAGATTTGTCGGTGGATTATCATATTTCTCAGGTGCGTGCCTTATGGTTGTCAACTTAATTGCGACTGCTAGAAAAGGTTCTTTCCAAAAAGAAGTGCCAGCAGAAGTTCCTGCCTTGGCTAAAATTAACAAAAGCAGAAAAGAAGGTGAAACTTTCCACCTATGGTTAGAGAGAACGCCCCTTTATTTTTCTATACTCGGATTTGTAGCCTTGGCAATTGGTGGTGCGTTGGAAATTCTCCCTACCATCTTTGTGAAAGATAATGTTCCTACTATTTCTGCTGTAAAACCTTACTCTCCGCTGGAATTAGAAGGTAGAGATCTATACATCCGCGAGGGCTGTAATGCCTGCCATTCCCAGATGATTCGCCCGTTCCGTGATGAAGTTGTCCGCTTCAACGGGAAAAATGGGCAATATTCTAAAGCAGGGGAATTTATCTATGACCGGCCATTCTTGTGGGGTTCTAAAAGAACCGGTCCAGATTTGCAGCGAGAAGGGGGCACCAGACCAGATTCTTGGCACTTCAAACATCTGTACAACCCAAGATCCACTTCTGCAGGGTCTATAATGCCTCGATATCCTTGGCTGATCGAAAATACACTGGACCGAAGCAAAACAAAGGCAAAATTGGAATTAATGAAAAATACATTTGATGTTCCATACACCAAATCTCAGATTGACTCTATGGATAACTGGATGGATCATCAGGCGAATGCGATTGTCAAAAATGTATTCTCTGAAGCAGATGATGTTAAAAGATCATTTGCAGAAGCGAAAGCTAATAAAGCCAAATCAGGCGAAAAATTTGTACCGCTTGAGAAGAGAGAAATCGTAGCTGTGATATCCTATCTGCAAAGACTTGGAACAGACATCAAAACCACACAAGTCAAAACTGCCAGTAATTAAATTAAAATAAAATGATTCCTCAAAGTTTTAAGGACATCGTGGCCAACGTAGAAAATACAGGCTTATTCCAAACCATTGCAATGATTGTCTTCATTCTATTCTTTGTTATATTGGTGTATATTGTGATCAACCGACCAAAAAAATATTATAAGGAGGAAGAAAATGCCCCTTTGGAAAAAGATGATGAGGATGATAAATTTACTTTGTAATTAAAAAAAATAATTAATCATGAAAAGAAGAACACCTATTTATATTAATATTTTAATCGTTTTAGGATTACTGTTAGTTGTCTTTTATATGTTCGCTCAGACATCGGATTTTCTGACCACCAAGTTTTTTCTGGGAACAGTTTTGATCAGTATCATTACGGTATTTATACAGGCCTCTATTGGAGATTTGATTGAGAATGAAAAATTCAAACAGTTAACTGATGAGGAAAAAGCAACCTACATCGCAGATAAAAAAGTGCCCTATCTCCAATATCTTTGGAACGGCGCCTTCAAAAGCCAATCTGAAAAAGAAGAAAAAGACATCCTCATCGACCATGGATTCGACGGCATTATGGAGCTTGATAATCAACTTCCTAAATGGTGGCTGGGACTCTTCTATTTTGGAATTGCCTACTGTGCTTTGTATATGGCATCTTATTTCTTAACAGACTTTGCACATCCATACAAAGAATATGAGCAGGAATACAGAGAGCAGACTGCGGCAATCAATGAATATATGTCAACCGTGACTCAGCCCACTTTAGAAACAGCCGTCTTCTCCGAAGATAACGTAGAAGCCGGAAAAGCTGTTTTCGAAACCAACTGTGTGTCTTGCCACGGAGAGGGTGGAAAAGGTGGAATTGGCCCTAACTTGACAGATAATTTCTGGATCAACCAACCCGAGAAAACTCTGTTCAAAAATGTATTTTGGATGGCTCTCAATGGTAGTCCAAATAACCCTACAATGCAGGCCTGGGGGAAAAACGGTGTGATTTCCGGATTTGATATGCAAAACGTGGCAGCGTATGTCTATCACATCAATCAGGAACAAGCCCCGATTACACCAGCCCAAGGTGGCGCCAAACCGCAAGGAACCGAGGCGCACTGGGAAAAAACCAAATAATATCGTACAGAAGAGACGGTCAAAAAAGTATCATTCTCCACAGAATGATTTGAAAATGAAAAGCATTACAACGATTTCATTCTCGTGACTATCTCTTTTTTTATCTAAATATTATGAGTACTACAGAGAAGAAATACAACGAGGCCGAAAGCTGGATTGCAGACGCTGAAACATTCAGAGATTCTGTGGGGACAATGGACAGTACAGGAAAAAGAAAGTGGGTGTTTCCAAAAAAACCTAAAGGAAAATACACCAATTACAGAACCATAGTAAGCACCTTCCTTTTATTAGTCTTATTTACTATTCCTTTCTTAAAAATAAACGGGAATTCCGTTCTGATGCTGAATATCATCGATCGGCAATTTTTTATTCTGGGACATCCTTTTTATCCGCAAGATTTTTTTATAATTGCTCTGGGAGCCATTGTTTCACTCATTTTCATTATCATTTTTACGGTCGTATTCGGAAGGATATTCTGCGGATGGATCTGTCCTCAAACCATTTTTCTGGAAATGATCTTTCGTAAAATAGAGTATGCAATCGAGGGCGATCGAAACAAACAGATCCGTCTGGACAATCAGCCTTGGGATGCCGAAAAAATCTGGAAAAGATCCCTGAAGTGGTTTATATTTATTCTGATTTCCGTTTTCATTACGCATATTATGTTCATGTATATTGTTGGTTACGAGGAAGTTTTGAATATTATGCAGCAGGGGCCATTTGAAAAACCAACTAATTTTTTGGTAATGATCCTTTTCACTTCGGCATTTTACTTTGTTTTTGCCTGGTTCCGCGAGCAGGTTTGTACAATGGTCTGTCCGTATGGCAGATTGCAAGCGGTCCTAATCGACAAAGAAACAATCAACGTTTTCTACGATTACAAACGAGGTGAAAACCGAGCTAAATGGAAAAAAGGCGAAGACAGAAGAGCAGAGGGCAAAGGAGACTGCATCGATTGTAAACAGTGCGTTGTAGTCTGCCCAACAGGCATCGACATTCGAGATGGTCAGCAACTGGAATGCGTAAACTGCACTGCTTGCATCGATGCTTGCGATGAAGTAATGGTGAAAGTGGGGCTTCCCACGGGCTTAGTCCGCTATGCCTCGGAAAAAGAAATCGAAGAGCAAAAGCAATTCAAATTCTCCGGAAAAATGAAAGCCTATTCTGTAGTCTTGATACTTTTGGTCGCTTTCTTGGGTGGTTTGCTTTACAACAGAGGCGAAATGGAGGCTAAATTCCTAAAACCTCCAGGATCTACCTTCTTCCTTAAAGATGGAAAAATTACCAATATTTACAACTATACTTTCCTTAATAAATCGAACGAGAACAAGACGGTGATCATCAAAATCATCGAACCGAACAATGGAGAAATATCCTCCGGAAGCTCTAGCAAAATTATCATGAAACGGGATAAAATAACCAAAGGGACGATCAATATCAGTTTCCCGCAAAGCCAGATCAAGCTCTCCAAACAGAATCTGAAATTAGGGGTTTATGATATGAATGGCGAGTTGCTGGATTCTTACAGCACTTATTTTGAGGGGCCTTTTAAATTTCAATTTTAACCCATGAAACATTTAAATTGGGGACACGGATTGGCGATTGCGCTGGGCTGTTTTATAGTTTTTATCCTTTTTCTGATCTTTATTTTTCCGATAGGCAAGCAGAATGCAGAAATGGTCTCGGATAATTATTATGAGGAAGAATTGCAATACCAAGATATTATCGATGCGAAAAATAATGCCGCAAAATTAGCACAAATCCCGACTTGCAAAGCAAGCAGCGAAGGCATTTTGATCACTTTCCCAGAAGGCAGCAAAGTGGATAACAACACAGCAAATTTTATTCTTTTCCGCACCGATGATTCAAATCTGGATGTGAAAAAAGAAGCGACTTTGCAACACAATCTCTTGCTAATCCCTGCAAAAGTCATCTCGAAAGGGTCATACACCTTAAAATTAAAATGGAAAGAAAATAAGAAACCGTATCAAGTAGATTATGACATCTTATGGAAATAGCACTCGTCATATCGGCTATCGGTCTGGGATTCGCGTCCGGATTCCATTGCATCGGTATGTGTGGTCCAATTGCGCTTTCGATGGGATTGACGAGGAATCAAAAAGCTAATTTCTATTTACAGAATCTCACTTATCAATTCGGAAGGATTCTCACCTACTCTATTCTTGGAGCAATTTTGGGAATCATCGGGCAAAGTTTTGAATTCGCAGGTTTTCAAAAATATCTGACTGTTTTAGTTGGAATTTTATTGATTGTGATGGCAATTTTTTCATTTGGAGGAAAGGATTTCGCATCAAAAATCCCACTTGTTTCCAAAGGTTTATTACAGGTAAAGATGAAACTTGGAAAAATCTTACAACGCCCCGATTTCAAATCACGTTTCGCAACCGGAATCCTTAACGGACTTTTACCTTGCGGAATGGTTTATATGGCTTTGACAGCTTCTCTAGCAGCTGGCGGAATTTGGCAAAGTTCTCTCTTTATGTTCCTCTTCGGATTGGGAACTTTTCCATTTATGTTCGCCGTTGTTTACTTGGGGAATTTTATCACGACAGCTTTCAGAGTAAGAATCTTAAAAGTAATTCCAGTAATGATGATTATTCTCGGAGGTTTATTTATTTTAAGAGGTTTGGAACTGGGAATCCCTTACGTTTCACCACATTCGGAATCTTTGCATGTGAATCATTCTACGGACGGTTTTCATACGGATCATACAAATTGTCATTAGTTAAACAAACACATAAAAAAATCGGCCAGTTGACCGATTTAATTTTTTTAGAAAGTAACCTCCGCCGTTTCTTTCCCTTTCTGGAAGTTAAGGGTTTTCAAAGTGCCTTTGTACGTGATATTCACGATATTGACTTGTTTTGGAAACTGCCCGATTAAAATACTGTTTCTTATTTTCAAACTTGAAATGTCGGAAATGCCATTCGCTTCATAATAAACCCAAACGGATTCTCCGTTGACTTGGCTTCCCGTGAAAGTTAATTCTTTGGCAGCGCCGTTGATAGCAATATCGACATTATTATTAACATATTTTTTCACTTCTGCTTCAAAGCCGGCTGTTGCCGGATCTATTTTCACCGCTTGCGCGATATGAGAAGTATTGAGTTTGGTGGTGAATTTCAAAGTTTTGGTGCCATCGATGTAATCCACTTTGGTCATTGAGGAAAAGAAATCCGCCTTCGCAAAGCTAAAAAGCCCGACGAGCAAGATTCCGAGAGATATTATAAGTACTGATTTTTTCATCTTAATTTAATTTTAAATAACTTTTATTAATTATTGGGGGTCAAAATATATGCCACGGGTCAGAAGTTGACACTCACGGAGTATTTGTCGTAGAATGCCTTGATATGAGCCACGGCATCATCGGCACTATCCACAATTCTGAAAAGTGACAGATCGCGCTCCGCAATCAAACCTTCTTTCAGCAAAGTGGCGGTAAACCAATCCAGCAATCCGCTCCAGAAGGCACTTCCAACGAGGACAATTGGAAATCTACCAATTTTATTGGTCTGTATTAGCGTGAGTGCTTCGGACAGTTCATCCAGAGTTCCGAAACCGCCAGGCATCACTACAAAACCTTGAGAATATTTCACAAACATTACCTTTCGGACAAAAAAATAGTCAAAATTAATCGTATAACCTTTGTCCACATACCGATTAAAATGTTGTTCAAAAGGCAAATCGATATTCAAACCGATGGATTTTCCATGTCCGCTGGCGCCTCGGTTGGCGGCTTCCATAATTCCGGGTCCGCCGCCGGTAATGACACCAAAGCCGATCTCCGTGATCTTTTTTGCTATATCCACCACCATTTGATAGTATAAACTATCTTCCTTCAGCCGCGCCGATCCAAAGATAGAAACGCAAGGGCCAATGCTCGCCATTTTCTCATAGCCGTCTACAAACTCGGACATCACGCGGAAAACCATCCAACTGTCTTTGGTAATAGTCTCGTCCCAAGTCTTTTGGCGCAGACTTTCTTTCAGCCTTTTGTCGTCGTCCTGTTCTCTCATTTGAAAATTTTTTCGGCTTCTACGATCGATTCTGGTCGACCCACATCCACCAAATTGGAAGTATGCTGATATCCTATAATAAGATCTTCTTTCATCAAGTCCATATATTCATCCATAATAGAAAATTTTCCCGTTCTGGTCATCTTATCAAAAATCTCAGAATTCACGCAGTGAACGCCGCTGAAAGCCAATTCTCTTAATTTGAAAATCCCGCCAAAGATTGTTTTTTTGTTCGTCAAAAGATTTCTCCAGCCTTTGAGGAACATTTTTTCGTTGAACATCAGTTTTCTAGAACTTTCTCTGTCCGAGACGGCCAAAGTGATCATCGCCGCTTTCGCTTCGTGCAGTCGGATGAAATTGCTGATATTCAGATCTGTCAGTATATCGACATTCATGATTAGAAATGATTTTTCGTTCTCGAGAAATCTTTTGGCAAAGAGCAATCCGCCGCCGGTTTCCAATAGTTCTTCGTGCTCGTTGGAGATCTCGATGCTTGCTCCGAAGTTGTCATTCTCTGCCAAATAAGCGAGAATCTGTCCTCCGAAATGGTGAATATTAATGACAAAATCATTGATGCCAAAACCTTGCAGATATTTGATATTTCGTTCGAGAAGTGGGACTCCATTTACTTTTGCTAAAGCTTTCGGATGCTCATCAGTAAAAGGTTTCAGCCGAGTTCCCTTGCCTGCAGCAAATATTAATGCTTTCATATTTTAAGACTAAATAATAACTGATTAATGCTAAATAATGAGAGATAAAAATCAATTATTAATTATCACTTATCGATGATAAATTAAGATGTAATTGCTCGTCGTGATAAACGGACACTTCTGTCTCAGGATACTTTTCTTTGATGAATTCCGCCGTTTTAATTGCAGAGTAAACCGAACGATGCTGCCCACCGGTACAACCGAAATTGATTTGCAGATGCTCAAAACCGCGACTTAAATAATTCTCAATACTGAGTGACAATATAGATTGTACAGCTTCCAAAAAATTGGGCATTTCGGTTTTGGTTTCCAAGAACTTCTGCACATCGATATCTATTCCGGTCTTTGCCTTGTATTCTTCTATTCTTCCGGGATTCAGGATTCCGCGGCAATCGAAGACGAATCCGCCGCCATTTTCGGTTTTATCCTTTGGGATTCCTCCTTTTTTGTAAGAAAAACTATGAATCTCTATTTTGAGTTTATTCTGCATCCAATCTAATTTTTCCGTAAAGTTACTTTTTTTAATTTTCTTTGAAAAATCTAAGTATTCTGAATTTAAAATTTAATTTTGCATATTATTTG
The DNA here is from genome assembly GCA_022013695.1 of Weeksellaceae bacterium. Lineage (GTDB taxonomy): Bacteria > Bacteroidota > Bacteroidia > Flavobacteriales > Weeksellaceae > Epilithonimonas. The sequence continues at coordinate 38,135 of JAKLPS010000033.1, read as the reverse complement.
ATCTCAGAACGTCACCATCAATCAAAAGTCTTACATTTAAAAAGAAATCTTTATTAAAATGAAATTCATAAAATACTGTCTATTAGTCACTTTGTTGATGTTTACAATTAGTTGCAAAAAAACAAAAGTAGATGGCAGCAATCGGATGAGTTTTCAGGAAAGTATCAACGATATGGCTTCCAGCTTGCCAACTTTGCAACAAGTCAAATTCAATGAGGCGCTTTATATTCTGAAAACCTTTGGTGTAGAAGCAGACGGCGACATCGCAGAAATCGCAGCGCTCGGAAAGCTTCTGAACGGGAAGAAAACAGCAGAAATCCTCGCAATGGCAGACGAAGTGGCACAGAAAAACGGAATAGCGTGGAGCAGCAACGCGCCTCCAAGTCTGGGACAAATGAACATTTTTGGAAATGATGCCGCTACCGAAAAAGACTTTAACGACATCGAAGCTGCGGGACTAAACATCGTGATCAGAAATATTGCCGGCGACAGTCTGACGGGCTCCAAAGGCTTAATCATCATTCCCCAACTAATTGACAACAATGGTAGAAAAGTTGATTTCGAAGGGGCGGCTTTGGAAACAATTTTGGAAGTTTCCAGCGGCGGAACTAAAATTTCAACATCCAAAAATCTAATGCAGGATAATGCATTCCGAGGATTTACGATCACATATTCGTCTCTACCCAAAGAGAAAATTTTTGAAGATCAAATCGATATCAAATTATCTGTAAAAACAACCAAAAAGCTCTTGCAAATGAGCAAAATGGGAATACCTGTCAACGGAAATGCTTTATATACACCGCCCGTACCAGAAGTAGTAGATTCTTTGGCCGTGGCGCAGCCTTCGGTAGATCCGGAAACTGGAGAAGCCCTTGCACCCGCAGCGCCTAAAGCGACCAACATAGATCCAAAGGCGACGGTCAATAAATTCCTCTATAATATTTCGAGTCAGAATTTGAAAGCGGCCTATGATATTGCCGAAAATCCAAATTGGGGATCTTACGACAAATTCTCCAATCCTAATTCCGGTTTCGGCTCGGTGAAGAAAATTGTGGTTAAAAATATTGCGGTTCCGTACAACAAAGACAATTCTGCCAACGTGAACGTGACTTACGACCTAACGGATAAAAATGGAAAAGTTAGTTCTTTGAATGTGACCTACGGCCTGAAGGCAGTCAACAACAATTGGAAGATCACTACATATAAAATCAACAATCCTTAAAATTAAATAATGGCATCAGCAGAACTCATCCAGAAATTGGAGCAAACGATAGAGAATATCCCTGATTTTCCAATGCCGGGCATCCAGTTCAAAGATATCTGTCCCATTTTTCTGCAACCCAAACTCTATGAAGAAGTGATTGCCGATCTGGCGACCTTCAGCAGGGGAAAAGTGGACGTGGTCTGCGGAATAGAAAGCCGCGGATACTTATTTGGTATTGCCATTGCCACTGCCTTAGACGTTCCATTTGTCTTGATCCGAAAAGCAGGAAAACTACCGCCACCCTTCATCGGAGAAAAATACGATCTAGAATATGGATCCGCAGAAATCGAAATGAAAACCGGACATCTCAAAGAAGGGCAAAGAGTTTTGATCCACGACGATCTTTTGGCAACCGGAGGCACCACGGAGGCCGCTGCAAAATTGGTTTCGAAACAAGGCGCAATCCCTGCCCAATTCAGTTTTTTGATAGAATTGAAAGATCTGAAGGGCGACGAACGGCTCAAAAAATTTGGGACCGAAGTCTATTCTATCCTCACCTATTAAATAAATTTTCGATCTGAAAAAAGAAGTTTTTGTAGATCAAAAGTAAAGCATTAAATTTGCACTTCATTTAATGAAAAATTATGGCAGATCTACATAACAAGAAAAACGAAAAGGAAGGAAAGGAAACCGTAGAATTCTTCAAAGACCTTGATAAGGAAGCACTTAACATCGAAGGCTTTTTAGAAAAAAATGCGAGAACGCTTAGCATCGGCTTTGGTATTTTGGTAGTAGCAGTTTTAGGCTGGTTCGGCTATCAGCAATTCATCCTCGGTCCCAAAAACGAAGAAGCAACTAAAAGCTACCTTTCTGCTCAGAAAAACCTCACAGAAGGCAAAGAAGATTTGGCTCTCGGCGGCAAATCGGTTGCAAATCCCGGATTCCTAGGAACTTATGAACAATACGGAAGCACAAAAGCCGGTAAATTAGCCGCGTACAACGCTGGATTAATCGAGTTTAAAAGAGGAAATTATCAAAAAGCTTACGATTTGTTGGACAAATTCAGCTCAGGAAACAAAGTGTTGATGGCCCTTAAATATGGTGCGATGGCAGATTGCCTCTCGAATCTCAACAAAAGCGAAGATGCGCTGGCTATGGCAGATAAAGCGGTTTCAGCATCAGATGATGCTTACACGACGTACTATTTCACAAAAAAAGCGGGAATGCTTGCTCTTGCACTTAAGAAAAATGCAGATGCCAAAAAATATTTTGCCGCGATCGACGAGAAATATCAGGATTATGACAACGGCCAGTCCGACGCTTTCATAGAAATGACCAAATATTATTAAAATATGGCAACTGTAAATCTTTCGGATTACAAACCGCTCAACATATCCAATGCCGATGAATATTCAATCGGCATTGTCGTTTCTGAGTGGAACGATTTTATCACTTATAACCTTAGAAATGGCGCCCTCGATACGCTGAAAGCAGAAGGTATCAAAGAAGAAAACATTCAGATCTATTACGTTCCAGGAGCATTTGAACTCAGTTTCGCAACGATGAAGCTTTGCCGCTCTGGCAAATTTGCCGCCGTGATTGCCATTGGAAACGTCATCCGAGGAGAAACCCCTCATTTCGACTACGTTTGTGCTGGTGTCACCCAAGGTATCAAAGACTGCAATATTTTGACCGATACCCCTGCCATATTTTGTCTTTTGACAGATGATAACAAGGAGCAATCCATTGCCAGAAGCGGTGGAAGTCTTGGTAACAAAGGCGTGGAAGCGGCCGTCACTGCCCTGAAAATGATCGATTTCAACAACAAATCAAACTAATACTTCAGATTTTAATTTTTCTTGGGAGCTATCTCCCGCTTTCCGTTGCAATCTTTTTCTTTCAAAAAAAGAAAAAGGATTTCCACTACAATCGGGGCTATTGCCAAAGATTACAACAAACAGAGGAGACATCACAAAGCAATGCTGAGAAAGCATGAAAAAAAGAAGATAGATGAACAAAAAACCCTGACAATCAATCGATTATCAAGGCTATTTTGTACCCCAGACGGGTATTTTTAATGAAAACAAAAGAAAAAGAAAACAAATAAAACATTGATTTACAGCACAAATGTAATGATTATTTTCTAATATTATCTTATATTTGCATTGCACACATTGCATATACATTGCACGAAAAAATATAAAGATGGCAGTCACACTTCACAAAAGAACCCTTAAAAGTGGCAACACTCAATTTTACCTATCTGTCTATATAGATGGTCAGCAAAATCTTGAAACCCTATTCACGACCAAGCCCAATGACTTGAAAGAAAAGAAAAAACTGGCTGAAGCGATAAGGGCTGAAAGAGAGCTCGAAGTTTTAGCAAAAGGGACAAAATATGTTCCTAGGCACAAAAAGAAGATTGCATTATTTGAGTACTTTGAATATTATGTTGCTAATTATGACAAAAAGGATATAAGAATGATAGAGGGAGTTATTTCTAAATTCAAGTTATTCTTACCTGATAAGAAAATTTTGATAATGGATCTTACGGAAAGCCATTTTTTAAAATTTATTGATTATCTAAACAACAAGTGCGGTTTCAACGGCGAAACACCACATTCGTATTGGAAACGATTTAAGAAAATCATTCTTCAAGCCAATAGAGATGGCTATATTGATGACATTGTATATAAAAATGTAAGATTTAAAAAGAAAGGGGATTACAGCGAAACAAAATTAACAAAACAAGTGCTGATAGAATCAGAAATTTCTATTTTACAAAATACTTATTGTGGCAATCCTGAAATTAAGAGGGCTTTTTTATTCGCCTGCTATTCTGGTTTGGGTTTGGCGGAATGTAAGATTTTAAAGTGGAACAATATTATCAATGACAGGCTTATTATCAATAGAGAGAAGACAGGAACAGAGATTAATTTGTCGCTTAGCAAGGCCGCTTTAGACCTTTTGGGGGAAAGAAATGATTTTAAAGATCTAATTTTTGATTTGAAACATAACGGGAAATTTATTTCAGAGGTTAGTATTAATAAGACTCTTAATAATTGGCTGAAAAAAGCAGAAATTGAGAAAAAAATATCATTTTACTGCGGAAGACATACATTTGCAACAAGACTATTGATAAAGGGTGCAAACCTTAAAACAGTATCTGATGCGCTAGCTCACAAGACGACAGCAAACACCATCAAATATTTGAATTATGTAAATATTTTGAAAGATGATGCAACAAGCAATCTATAACCTTTAGGAAAGAAAATAGTAGAATAAACATAATTAGCAGCTTTATGACCACTGGTAATCAATTAGAAAAAAATATAAAAATCCTACAACAATATGTCAATGATAGTATTGACAAGAAATATCAAACTTATTCATACTCCTATTCTGTCAAGTATAGTTATCTCACCGAAGAGCAGAAAAAACCTGTTACAGAAATCGAAATTGAAGAATTTTCTAACAAACTTATGTTGTTTGTTAGAGACAACTCTCTTTTAAAACAGATCATTCACGAGATTGAGAGCCCTCATTTTCTTTGGGAAGGCAATTTTATAGAATGTTTATCCCGTGAAGAAAAGAGGATATACGCTGAATTTGATTTTTCTTATTTCAAGGTGCTTGAATTTATTAAAAATCCTTCATTGTATTATAATCAACTACCATATTTATCACAAATCATTGATTATGTAGTATGCATTCGATATTTGAAATATCTGAAAAGTTTAATCAAACCTGAGAAGTCTGAAAGTTATAAAGATTCATCATTTATAAAGCCACAACACAAGGAAGACCATAAAGTAAAGGAAGAAAACAAAGAACAAAATTTCGGAGCTAATTTTGAAGATTGGCAAATAGAAATTCTTACGCAGTGTATAAATGAAGCAAGGATTTTTTCAAAAACGATAACTTCAGAAACGATGAATGATATATTTTCTTGTTCTTTGAAATTTCCATTAATTGTTGCCAATGGTAAAAATAAACTTCTCGCCTATTTCTTTATTTCTTTAGACGACCGTAGTCTTATCATAAAAAACTGGCAATCTCTCTGCACCAGAAAAAGGCTGTTCCAATCCTATAAACACACTCCTTTGGTACAGAACCACTTTTCTTCGGCAGTTAACCAATGCAGGGAAAACCCACCCAAAGATTGTCATATCATTGACAAATACATCAAACAACTGAAAAAAGATTGAGAATAGGTTAAGACCTCAATCATTATCAATCTCGTTCCTCATTTTTCCATTTTACATTTGCCTCGTCGACATAACAACGGGGCAGCGCTGCCCTATTTATTAATGTATAAATAACGTAAAATGGAAAAATCCTTAGAAGAAAGAATTTTTGAACTAGAAAAAAATCAATTTATTCAAAAAAACGTACTCAGCTTTGAAGAAGCAAGCAAATTTCTAAACCTTTCAAAAAGCTACCTGTATAAACTGACATCAGGAGGTCAGATTCCTCATTACAAACCACAGGGCAAGATTCTTTACTTTGATAAAGAAGAACTTGAAAACTGGTTACGACAAAATCCGGTGCGATCAAAAAAGGAAATTGAAGATATGGCAACCTCTTTTATTGCATTTTCGAACAAACGAAACCGAAAATAGATGATGCAAACGGAGAAGGAATCCATTCTCTCCTCTGTTGAATCTGTCAGTTCTTGGAAAGATGCGAGACTACTAATCACTGATTACTTTGAATCCCCTCCGGTCATCATTCAAATAGATGATTCTATCATTGGAACTCTAGGAAATTTCAGTGCTTCTACCGGAAAGGCGAAGAGTAAAAAAACGTTCAATATCTGCGCAATTGTTTCCGCAGCTTTAACAAATAGCACTATTTTAAACTATACCGCTTCCTTGCCAGCAGGGAAAAACAAAATCCTTTTTGTAGATACAGAACAGAGTAAATTTCACTGCAAGCGTGCATTAAGCAGAATAATACAGCTTGCAGGGTTACCTCTGGATCAGCATCCGGAAAATCTGGAATTTTTAAGTCTTCGGGGATACGCCACAAAAGAACGGTTGAAAAAAATAGAAGAAGCTATTTATGAAATTGAGGAACTCGGCTTGGTAATTATTGACGGAATTCGTGATTTGGCTCACGATATCAACAGTCCTGGAGAATCGACGGATCTTATTACAAAACTGATGCAATGGACGGATCAAAGGAAAATTCATATTCATACCGTATTGCACTTGAATAAAGGAGACGACAACACCAGAGGGCATTTGGGCACAGAGCTTAACAATAAAGCAGAAACGATATTACAGATCACAAAAAATGAATTTGATAAGAACATCAGTTCTGTAACAGCAATGCATATTCGTGATAAGGATTTTGAACCATTTGCATTTATGATAAATCCTGATGGATTACCGGAACTGGTTGAAGATTATCAACATCAGCAGACGGGGAATAATAAAGGGTTTGATTATGCCGAGGTCAGCGAAGACAAGCATCGGGAAGCACTGAAACTGTTGTTTTCAGAAGCCGCTTTGGTTTCGTATTCTTCTCTCATTGGAAAACTTCAAAATAGCTATGCCTCAATAGGACATAACTTCGGAATCAACAAAGCCAAAAAACTGAAAACTTTTCTTGAAAATAAAAAGATGATTCTCAAAGAAGACAAGTTTTACAAGTTTAATCAAGATTTCTACTATTAATACCTTAAAAAGCGGTTTAGTTTAGAACAGGTGTATATATAAGTAAACCATACTAAACCAGTTTAAGGGTTTAAACCAAAACACAGACCATTAAACCAAACAATCCCGCAATTCTTTTCGGGTGAAAGAAAAAAAATCTAAAAAAATGAATGCAAAAGAGATAAATAAAATTTCAATAAAAAATTACCTCGCAGAATTAAATATTCATCCGGCGAAAGACCGAGGATATTATGGACTCTATCGCTCCCCCTTCAGAGATGACCATAACGCAAGTATGAAAGTCGACTTCGAAAAAAACTTATGGATGGATTATGGTGCCGGCATTGGAGGAACGCTCATTGATCTTGTAATGCAGATGGAAAAATGTGATGCCGGAAAAGCAATATCCCTATTTCAACTGAAAGAAGCAATTAATAAGACTGAGAATTTTTCTTTTCACGGTAAAAACACAATTAAACCAGAACAAAAGTCAGCATTAATCATCCAAAATATACAAGAGATTAAAAACCCTGCTCTTATTGATTATCTTTTGGAACGGGGCATCAATGTCAACATAGCAAAACAACATTGTCAAGAGATAAGCTATTTGGTAGATGGCAAATATTATTTTGCGGTTGGTTTTCAGAATGATATTCACGGATATGAATTGCGTAACAAATATTTTAAAGGCTGTACATCAAAAGCACCCAGCTATAATGACATTGGCAGTAATATTTGTAAAGTTTTTGAAGGATTTACAGACTACCTCTCTTACTTGACACTCAAAAAAGCTTTTTACTTAGAACAAAATGTCGTGGTTCTCAACTCTGTTTCTAACATAGAAAAAACAAAACCATTCATTGCTTCGCACGAGAAAGTTATTGCGTATCTGGACAATGATGAAGCAGGGCATAAAGCCACTTCGTATTTAAGGTCATTTTGTAAGAACTTGATAGATGAATCAACCCACTATCAAAACTATAATGATTTGAATGATTACTTAAAAAGCAATCAGAAGAACACTCCAAAGAATGAACTTGATAATGATTTAAAATCAGAGCAGGTAAATGGCTACAGAAGAAAAAGGTGACGGTTGAAAGGTCGGCTTTTGATAAAAAGCCATAGCTTATTAGGGCTTTTTCTTAACGCTCCGTTGCACTCCACTAAAAAAGTCCCAATAAGCCAAGGGGGAAAATCCCCCTTTGGAAACCCCCAAATTATTTAACAATTAGATTTAAGAGAAATGTCATATACCGTTTTACATTTAGAAAAAGCCAAGGGCAATGATTCCGGAATGTCAGCTCATATCGAAAGAACCGTCCATCCAAAAAATGCAGATGCTTCAAGAAGTCATCTCAACAAGGAAATGATTACCTATCCTGAAGGGGTCAAAAACAGGACTTCGTCAATCCAATACAGGTTAGACAATGCTGATTTGAAAAGAAAGGTAGGAACCAATCAAGTAAGAGCCATTCGTATTATGTTATCTGGAACTAATGAAACAATGAAAGCAATTGAGAAAAACAAACAATTGGGCAATTGGTGTACAGATAATGTGGATTGGCTGAAAGAAACATTCGGAGAAGAAAACCTAGTTTCAGCAGTATTGCATATGGATGAAAAGACACCCCATATCCACGCTACTATTGTCCCTATCGTTTCCGGAGAAAGAAGAAAGGCAAAAAAAGAAAATAATACTCAAATCTACAAAAAGAAAAGTCCAAATGGAATCCGACTTTGTGCTGATGATGTGATGGCAAGAAACAGGCTGAAACACTATCAAAACACTTACGCTTCAGCAATGGCAAAATACGGATTAAGAAGAGGGATTGAAGGGTCGGAAGCGAAACACATTTCCACAGCTGAATATTACCGGAATCTTCATCTTCAAAATCAGCAGTTGGAGCAGGAAAAAAATAATAAGCAATCTGAACTGAAAGCGATCGAGAAAAATATTTCCTCAAAAAAAGTAATTGAAAATTTCACTAATGTTTTGACAGGTTCTAAAACAAAGAAACTGGAACAGGAAAATGAGCAGATGAAAAAGGAAATGAATAACCTTAAAACTCATAAAGAAAGGGAAAAAGGAAAATTACAGGAATCGGTTTCAAAACTGGAAAATAGCTTAGAAAAACAAAATAAAGTTTTTGACAAACTGATGCAATATCATCCTCAGATTAAAGATTCTTTTCCAATTATTTTGGATTGTGAGAAAATGGGATTATCTCCAACAATTATCAAAACCTTGCTGGAAAAACAAGAAATAAACATCAAAGGAGAAATTTATTCCTCAAGGCATTTAAAAAACTTCAAAGTTGACAATCTTAAACTAACCATCGAATATGACCAAAAAGAGAACAGTAAAATATTGAAAATTGAAGGTATTCAAGGTGAGAAATGGCTGGATGAGAAATATAAGGAAAGTTTGAGGGTTAATTTCAGTAAAAATTTAGAAACCATAAGTAAAATCAAACAACGTTAATTTCAAAGGGGTTACAAAAATTTTTACATTAAATAAGATATTGAAAATTTTTATGATTTTTTTTCATGGAAAATGTTAACTTTAAAAAAAATAACTTATGAAAAAAATTCTATTTTCAATATCATTTGTTTTTAGTTCACTACTATATTGTCAAAGGTCACAGGTCGTCGTCGTAGGACCACCACAATCTGATGCTTCAATAGTGCTTTTTAGCTACGACACAGCAGGTAATCAGGTTTTCCGAGGACCATCTGGGTCTGTTTGCACAGGATGTAGAGATGCTGAATCAAACATAACAACTTCTTTAGCGGATCAGCTTGAAAACAAAATCCATGCTGCTCCTGTTCCTGTGAAGACAGATCTGACAATTATGTGGGATTTAAGTATTAAGGATTACATCGTAAAAATTGAACTCCTCCCATATAACACCTTTAGTATTTTGGAAACCGTAAATGTTAGCTCTTTATCAAACAACTCTTATTTATTCAAAATGAACAGGTATAATTATGGAGTTTATTACATAAAGTTTTATCTAACTGACGGAAGTATCTACACCAGAACTATAACGAAAAACTAAATTATCATGAAGAAGATTTATTTTATCATAGCAGTTTTTATTGCAAATAATCTATTTTCTCAATCTAATTTTCAAGATACAAAGGGAAATGTAGAAGTGAATACAGGAGGACAGTTACAATATACTCTTCCTATAGAATTACCTAAAGGCATAAAAGATATTTCTCCTAATATTAGCTTATTATATACTAGTAACTCTGGTAATGGTATTGCTGGTTATGGGTGGAGTCTGTCAGGTATAACTGCTATTTCTAGAGTTGGGAAAACGATTGAAAAGGACGGAGAATTACGGGGTGTAAAGCTAGATTATTCTGACTTCTTTAGTTATAATGGTCAGAAATTAATTCTTAAAACTGGAACTTATGGACAAGATGGAGCAGAATATGTCACACAGAAGTACTCAAATATTAAAATAAAATCTGTTGGCAGTATTGGATTTGGAAATCTACCGCAAACATATAGTTGTTATGGGCCAGAACATTTTGAGGTAACATTTGAGGATGGCTCTCAGGCTTGGTATGGTAAATATGTTGCAAGAGCGGTAGATAATGCCACTACACCTATAGAATATAATATTGTTAAATGGAAAGATGCGCAAGGTAATATTATAAATTACAATTATGAGCAAGCAAATAATGTTGCAATCATTAAATCAATTACTTGGGGAGGAAATGAAACATTAAATAGGCCAAATTATAATGAGATATTATTTACCTATAGTTCAAGGGATCTATCAGAATTATCTCATGTCTATGGCGCTTCATTCCTTCAGAATCAATTGTTAAAAGAAATTACTGTTAAGACAAATGGAAATCAGTTTAGAAAATATTTGATAGATAATACCTTTAAAAACGGTACAAATTATAATTTTGTCAAGTCCATTACAGAATACAATGCAAATAATGAGCCTGCAAACCCAGTAATATTTGATTACCCACAAATTGTTTCCGGCTCTGTAGACCCAGATTATTTACAAAGCCCTGATCCATTTAATGGAGTAAAATTGACAGGTGACTTTAATGGGGATTCATATATTGACTTTGTGATGTCCGGGTCGGTTAAGTTGGGAGCTTTTAATGACAACTTTTCTACCGTTACGACCAATAAGACCTTTAACTCCGATGCGTTGGTTGTCAATACTTTAATTGATACCGATGGAAGCGTATATAACGGAAACGGGATTGTGCAATTGGAAGGGAATAATGTAGCAGGGTATTTATTTAAAAATAATTCTTTTCAAAAGATCTATGAAAAACAAGTGTTTGAAAATCCCTGTTCAGAGTATTCTCTGCCTGATAGATGCATTTTGAGTAAAAAATTTTATGAAGGAGATTTCGATGGCGATGGGATATCTAATGTATTCGTTGAGGTTAGTGCAAATGTTACAGTTTTTTACCCCTGTCCGGAACCTGTAGGTAACTTAAATCCCCCACCAGGTGACTGCTCTGATACTTATACTATTGATGTGGGAAACTTTATTGTTGATTTAAAAGATGTAAATTTACCTATTTCAACTTACACAAAAGACCCTGGAATAAATTATAGCAATACTTCAACGGAAAAGTATATGGATGTTGACGGCGATGGAAAGGTTGAACCAATTAATGTTTCTAACGATGCTTATACAGTTTTTGAGTTTCTAAAAATAGGAACAAATCAATACCAAAAGAAAATACGTTTCACAAAAAATTTGGTTGAAACAAAACAAAATGAATTTCCAGTATTATTTGGAGATTTCAATGGAGATGGCAAATTGGATTTTACTATTCCAACGGCGGATGCTTCAATGAATTGGAGATTTTATATAGGTAATGGGAATGGATTCAATAACTTTTTGAAAGGTGATTTTACTTATTATCATAATCGAGTCACAGAAAGTTCGAACGGATATAATAAGAACACATATCAATATTTTTATTCGGTCTGTGATATTAATAAAGACGGAAAATCTGATGTAGTAACCGTTTATTCATATAACCGTTTAAATTTGCAGAATTATGATTGGCGACTATATGGCTATAATATATCTACAAAAATATCTTCAGGCACTCTTACAGATGGAACACTATCATTTAATAGTGATGTTAGTTATCAAAGCCCAAGTTATAATTTACATGACTATTTAGATTTAACTTTATTCACCCCTTTAACTAATCCAATAAAAGCAAATAACAACTACTACAATATCTATCTATATTGGAAAGAGCATTTACACCGGCTTAAAGCACCTACATCGTTGGCAGAATTAGCAAGGATAAAGTCCATCAGCCAACCAGGGCTTAACACCTTTATAGAATACTCAGAGCTTAATCCTGATGTTAATAGTAATTTTTATAACAAAAGTAAACAGGAATATTATCCCTATTTTTCATTACAGCGAGCTGATCAGACATTTGTTGTAACTCAATTGACCCAAAATTCAAGGAAACAGGATTTTAGATATCGTGGAATGACGGTGCATTTTCAAGGTAGGGGTATTTTAGGTTTTCATCAGCTCGCTCGTTCTTCTTGGTATGCAAACGGGTATGAGAATACTAAAGTTTGGTCAGGAACTGAAATCGATCCTCAAAAATATGGTGTTCCTTCTAAAGAATGGAGCATAAAGACCAATGACGAAAGCCAAATATTCCCATTAGATCTATCATTAGGTAATCAACAACTACTCACATTTAAACAGACAACCTATTCTATTGATCAGCTGGCAAATGGTGTGGAAGTAATATTGCCACAATCTATCAAACAAAAGGACTTTTTAAAAGATATCACGACAGAGCAAAATATTTATTATGGAGACTATTATTTACCGAGTGGTACTGAAACTTTTGTAAATGGTTCTTTCTCTATTATGGGGACAGGACTCACATATACTCACAATCCTACTGGAATTGGAAGCGATTACTATATAGGAAGGCCTCTGACCAAGCAATCAAGCAATTTTATGTCCGGTTATGGTCTTGCTTTAGCAAAAGAAGAGTATACATTTGAGAATAATCTATTAAAAACTTTAAAGAGCTGGAATCGTGATAATTCAGATTATTTGCTCCAAACTTTCACTTATGATGGTTGGGGAAATGTAACACAAAAATTATCTAGTAACAGCATCGATTCACAAACAGAAACAGGAGCAGATCTATATGACTCCACTGGAAGATTTATTTTGAAGAAAACAGATAAATTAGGTTTGGAAACAAACTTTACATATGATGCGTTTGGGCACGTCCTCACACAAACCGATGTTTTTAACAATATGACTACCAATACTTACGATAATTGGGGTAAACTTTTAACAAGTAGTGGTTTAAACGGACTAACAACCTACATATATGGAAGGGATTCCAATAACGGATTTGTGGTCACTCAAATACATCCTGACGGAAACATTTCAAGAAGATTTAGTGATATTCTTGGCCAGGAATATAAAGTACACACTAAAACATTTGAGCAAAATAAGTATGTTGCTACATACACGCTATATGATCTTATAGGTCGAAAAATAAAAGAATCAGAACCCTATTTTGATTCTGCAGCTGAGGAATTTCCAGCAGGTGTAAAATGGAATGAGATATCTTATGATGATTCTGTATATCCTCCAACAGTAACCACACAAAGTTTCAACAATGGTAAAAAGACATTGACAACAATATCGGGAAACACTGTTTCTCTCCAAGAGCTTAATGGCTACGGTAGAACCACTTCAAAAACTACAGATGCCTTTGGAAATGTTGTTTCTTCAACAGATGCAGGCGGAACAATTACCTTTAGCTATAATGCTTATGGTCAGGTCACGAAAGCAACCTATGGAGAAAATATTGTAACCACTGTGTATGATCCTTGGGGAAGAAAGTCCCAATTTAGCGATCCTGCCAATGGAACCTATAGTTACGAATATACCGGACTTGGAAGTATTAAAAAAGAAACTAGTCCCAAAGGATATAAGCAATATACCTATAAGTCAAACGGACTTTTGGATACTGTAATAGAAAAATCAAATGATAATACTTCCACTGACAAGAATTACAGCTATACTTATGATCAAAATTGGCAATTAACTGCCAAAACAGGAACAGCGAACGGAAAAAGCTTCTCAACACAATTTGCCTATTATCAAAACGGCAGAATGGGCTGGACGACCGACTTTTTGGAAGGAAGACAATTCTATAAATGGGATATTGCCTATGATACATTCGGAAATATAAAGACCTACAGAATGGGTATTATTTCTAATGGAGTAACAACAGAAACAAAATTAGAGAATTTTTATAATTCTTGGGATGGTTCTCTTAAACAGGTAAAGGAACAGAATACTGGTAAGCTATTATGGGAACTTCAAAATGTAAATGAAAAAGGGCAAGTACTTTCCGCAAAACTTGGTAATACTCAGGTCACAAACGCTTACGACAGTTTTGGTTTTCTGGATACTGCAAAACATATATCATCCAATGCCAATTTAATGGATATGAAATATGTTTTCAATGCTATTAAAAATGAACTTCTGGAAAGGCATCATTATAATTTTAACATAGACGAATACTTTACTTATAATAACAACCGTTTAACAGACTGGACCAATCCAAAAACAGGGCAATTGTCATCCAACACTTATGACGACAAAGGAAGAATTACAGTAAACGATCAGCTAGGCTCTATAACTTTTGGTTTAACCGGTAATATCTATCGGGCTTCAAAAATGAACCTTAATACAATAGGCCTTTCTAATTACGGAATTGGCGGAACAAATATCCTTCTGCAAAACATTTCTTACAACGAAAACAATGATCCTGTAAAAATAAGAGGTCGCCAAAATGATTATGCTTTTGAGTATGGTTTATCGGAGAACAGACAGATCATGAGTTATGGTAGTAAATTCGAAGATTCGCAGAATGCACAATTTACCAAATACTACAATTTGGATGGTAGTATGGAGGTTATACGAAACAACATTACAGGACAGGAAAAACATTTAATTTATATTGGTGGAACTCCTTATGAATCGAATATAGTTTATCTGAAGAATTTCTCGGAAAGCAATGGTTCGTATAAATTCCTGCACAAAGATTATCTGGGTTCTGTTTTGGCGATCAGCGATGAAGCTGGAAATGCAGTAGAAAGAAGACATTTTGATGCTTGGGGAGTATTTACTCATCTTAAGTTCGGTAATGACGCTACAATTACAGATGCTAACACAATCCGATCGGCAAACTTATTGGTTGATAGAGGCTACACCAGCCACGAGCATCTATTAGGAGTAGATTTAATTCATATGAACGGTAGGCTGTATGATCCTTTGTTGCGAAGATTTTTAAATGCAGACGAAAACATACAAGACCCTTACAACACCCAGATCTACAATAAGTATGGTTATGTATTGAACAATCCTTTGATGTTTAATGATCCGAGTGGAGAATTTGTATGGGCAGCTTTTGTTGCTTACTTATCGCAAGCAGTTTTTTCAGCTGTTCTTGCCTCAGCCGTCATATATACAGCGGTAGGAATAATCAAGGGAGATTGGAGTATAAACGGCTTCTTTAGGACTATGTCGTTTGCAGCTGTCACGGCAATGGCCACAGCAGGAATATCAAGTATATTTAATGTTTCCGGATTTCTGAGTCAGGTTGCGATAGGAAGTCTTGTGGGCGGTGTTGGTGGCGGTGTTCAAGCTGTATTGACCGGTGAAAATTTCTTCAATGGAGCTTTACGTGGTGCAGCTATAGGAGGACTTACAGCTGCTCTTGGATATGTTGGCAATCAGACCATTTCGACTGCACCAAATGCAAGTTCAACAACAGATCTAGTTAAAGTAACTTCACAAGCATTTGGCGCTAGAGCTTTGAGAATTTTAAGTTCTTTTATTGCCTATGATAGTGATAAAACTTTATTAGGAAAATCTTTACAAATATTGAGTCATTTTACTTGGGAACTGCCTCAACAATTATTTAGCGTAATAGTTGCTGAGTTTAGCAATCTTTCAGGTGCCATTAATAGTGTAGATAGATACACAAATGGAGCAATTATACTGCGGAGCAATTGGTTAAGTTCTGGTAATGCTTTTACAGTCGGTAATATGTTAACCCTTCCAAATCTTTTTGATTTAGAAGATCTGCAACATGAATTTGGCCACTATATACAAAGTCGAATATTTGGACCAGCATGGTTACCACTTTTTGGTCTTCCTAGTATTTTAAATGCAAGTTTTGGTGGGTTATTTAAAGATTGGGGTAATAATTTTACTTTAGTTAAATATGAAAACTCTCTTTATACAGAGTGGAGTGCAGGAAGGTGGGGAAGAAAATATTGGTAATTATTAATAATTATATTATGAAGAAATATATATGTACAGGTTTTTTAATTTTCCTTATTAATTGTGATGCTGGATATGGTGTTTTTATTTCAAATAAATCCACCTTAGATATTCAATTGATTACGGAGCCTCCAATTGAATCAAGAATAGTTATAAAAAAGGGTGGCGAATATGATTCAATTGTTATAAAAAGAATTAATCAATCTGAAGCGATTGGAATTTATAGAATTCATCCACTTAGAGAAATTTATTTGTTTAGCAAGATTGGTTATGGCCCTGGAAACTATTTACCATTCAGAGAAGTAAAAATTATAAAAGATAAAGATACAATACATATAACTGAAAATAACATTGCCGGGAAAACTGTAAAGTTTCCAAAAGATAGATATTTGATAGAAGTACGATAACTAGCACTAATTTTGAAAATTGTTAAAAATCTAGTTACTTGAACCAATTGCAGCATCCACAACAGAATTAGTTGAAGGTTTAAAACAAACATTTGGAGCAAAGGCATTGAGAATTCTGAGTTCTTTTATTGCTTATGATAGTGATAAAACTTTATTAGGAAAATCTTTACAAATCTTGGGTCACTTTACTTGGGAATTGCCACAACAGCTAGTTAGTTTAGTTGCAGGCGAATTTACAAATTTACTAGGTGGAATTAAAAATGTAGATAGATACTCAAACGGAGCAATAGTTTTATCATCTAATTGGATAGAAAGTGGTGCTTTCACAATGGGAAATTTAATTACTATTCCTAACATGGATCGATATGATTTCGAAACGATTCAACACGAGTTTGGTCATTATATTCAAAGTAGGATTTTTGGACCTACATGGTTGTCTTTTTTTGGAATACCTAGTTTTTTAAATGCAAGTTTTGGAGGATTATTTAAAGATTGGACAAGTGGTTTCTCATTACGCAAATACGAAAACTCACTTTATACTGAGTGGAGTGCAGGTAAATGGGGAAGGCAAAACTGGTAATATTAAGATAAAAATCATATGAAAAACGTTATTATAATCATAATTTTATTACTTTTCGTAAGTTGTGATCCAGGATATAGAGTAATTATCATTAATAAAAGCACTAATGATATAAGCTTAATAACAGACCAACCTATAGAAAGCAATATTTTTAATAAGCAATCAGCAGAGTATATTTCTTTAATGAAAATGAAAGAAATTAATCAGGATAATACTGTTAATAGTAATGGGTATTATAAAATTCCCTCTGGATAAGAAGTATTTTTATTTAATTCACTTGGTTTTGAGCCAAGTAATTATTTACCTTATAAAAGGGTTCTAATAATTAACACTGTTGTCCGATAAAACCAGATAAAAAAAGAAGCCAAATTAATGGCTTCTTAAAACTTATCGTAATTTTGAGTTGCAAAAATCAAATAACGATGAGCAAAAGTACATATTTTTCCAGTAAATCTGTTTTCGGACAGCTGATTTCTTTAATTGATGATAAAAAAATAAAAGATGCGGTTAAAAAGCACGATTCCGATAGATACGTAAAGCGTTTTAAGAGTAAAGATCACTTGATAAGTATGCTTTTTTGTTCGTTTGCCAAGTGTAATTCTTTGCGAGAAGTGTCAGGAGCGATGCTTGGATTATCAGGCAAAACGGAAAGTTTCCAGTTGAATCATATTCCAAAAAGAAGCACTTTATCGGACGCAAATAAAAACAGAAAGGTTGATTTTTTTGAAGAAATTTACAATAAACTGTTGCACCAATATGGTGCTGTTTTATCGGACAGCCGAATTAAAGACGTTATAAATAAGCAAGTTAAAATTGTTGATAGCAGTACTATCAGCTTGTTTAAAGACATTTTAAGTTGTGTGGGACGAAAGTCAAAAGAAGGAAAAAGTAAAGGCGGAATAAAAGTTCATACCGTTATAAATGCCGATGAAATTGTTCCCAATTTAGTTTGGTTTAGTCCCGCAACCACGCATGATCATAATTTTTTAAAGAAGTTGAAATGTGATGACAATACCATTTATGTTTTCGACAAAGGATATAATGATTACAAGGCATTTGAGCATTTTACAGTTCAAAAAACGGGTTTTGTAACGCGTTTAAAAGACAATGCTTCCTATAGGGAGATTGAAAAATTAGATGTTGAAGAAAGAATTCATAATGGCGTTTTGAAAGATGAAATTATAGAAGTTGATGTTAAAAAAGGAAAAGAAACAAGTTCATTAAAACTCCGAAAAGTGACCTTTTATGACCGAGTAAACAAACGAGAATTTGAGTTTTTAACGAATCTATTTGATTTACGAGCCGATTTGATAGCCGGCTTGTACAAGATACGGTGGCAGATAGAACTACTGTTCAAGCAGTTAAAACAGAATTTTCCGTTGCGTTATTTTTTAGGAGACAATGAGAATGCCATTAAAATACAGATATATTGCGTTTTGATTGTTAATTTGTTAATCGCCGTTATCAAAAAGAGATTAAAACGAAGTTGGGCATTTTCAAACTTGGTTAGTTTTTGCAAAATCCATCTTTTCAACTATATCCAGTTGATGAAATTTTTAGAAAACCCAGAAAAAGACTGGGTTATCGACAAATCTGAGACAGAACAATTGTCTCTTTTTGAAGCCTGTTTTTGAAAATGGGCTAAAACAAAAAATTAAGTAGCTGATTTACAACTAAATAAAAATAAAAAAGTCCACTTTTAATTTTTATCGGACATTAATGATTTTCAAACTTAATTAATATTTATAATCATAAAAATTATGGCACTTATTAAAGAACTTTTAGGAAAAACGCCCCAAATGGGTCAAAACGTTTTTGTGGCGGAAACTGCCGTTATCATTGGCGATGTCACGATGGGCGACGACTGCAGCATCTGGTACAACGCCGTTCTCCGAGGCGATGTTAATTCCATTAAAATGGGAAATAAAGTGAATGTCCAAGACAATGTGATGATCCATTGCACCTACAAAAAAAGTCCTACAACCATTGGCAACAACGTTTCCATAGGCCACAACGCCATTGTGCACGGCTGCACCATCAAAGATAATGTGCTGATAGGGATGGGCGCTATCGTGATGGATGACTGCCTGGTTGAAAACAACGCCATCATTGCCGCTGGTGCTGTTGTGACAGCCAACTCGATCATCAGAGAAGGAGAGATCTGGGCCGGCGTTCCTGCCAGGAAAGTAAAGGATGTCTCGCAAACTTTGATAGAAGGCGAGATCAACAGAATCGCTAATAATTATGTGAAATATGCCAGCTGGTATAAGAAGGATTAGATTTGGTACAAAGATTGAATTTTCAGTAGAAAATGTAATCTATGACCAAACTAAAATCTTTTTGGGAAGTTCTGCGGGATACTTTTAAGGAATGGAGTTCGTCTTCCGCATCCAAAGACAGTGCAAGTATGGCCTACAACGCTATATTTGCGATTCCAGGATTGCTCATAATTATCATTTGGACAGCAGGGCATTTTTTCGGAGAGGAAGCCGTCAACGGGGAGATAGTACGGCAAATCCGAGGCGTAATGGGCTACGACACGGCAAAAGCAATTCAAGATATTATTGCCAGCGCAATGATCGACAAGGAGAACTTCTGGATGAAGGCTTTGGGCGTTGCCACCTTAGTTTTTGGGGCTACCAGTTTGTTTTTTCAAATGCAGACCACACTGAATAACCTTTGGGACGTAGAATCGGCCCCCAAAAAAGCTTGGCAAAAGTTCATTATAGATCGTGCCAATTCTTTGGGAATGATTCTTATTATTGCATTTTTGCTTTTAATCAGTATGGTTTTATCCTCCCTAATTGGCCTCGCCAACCAATTGATTACCAAGTATTTTGGTATGGAGACCTATGTTCTTATCCAAAGCAGTAATTTCATCTTAGGATTTATTGTGATTACCATTCTCTTCGCCATTATGTTCAAAGTTTTACCAGACGTGGAGATTCAATGGAAGTCGGTGTGGATTGGTGCGGTTGTTACCGCTTTGCTTTTCAATATCGGAAAGATGCTGATGAGTTTTTATTTCGATGTTTCAAAGCCTACTTCAGTTTTCGGCGCTGCCGGCACCGTGATTTTATTGATGATGTGGATCAATTATTCCTGCCAGTTGATATTTTTCGGAGCCGAATTTACAAAAGTCTATGCTGCCAAAAAGGGTCATAAAATCGTCCCGTCAAGACATGCCAAATGGAGCGAAGAAAAACTTTACAGAGATGCCGAAGCTCTGAAACTACGCGGTAATATCCAGAATTTATCATAATCGTTTTGTAGATTTCCGCAAAAGCAACTTCCGCGCAGGTTGCTATTAAAGTCCTAAGGCAGTGCGTTTTTTGTTTTAATTTATTTTCATGAACTATAAAAATTTATTATTAGGTTTTGCCTAATACTATTTGTAACAATTTATCGTTTAAGATTACATATTTTCATAATCCCTCAAAATGAAAAAAATACCCCTTCAATTCGAATAAATTGGTTTCAATATTTTCTAATGCTCTGTTCCGGAGGAAATATTCATTTATTGAAAAGGTCACCCAGCGAATGGAACAAATTTGCGGGCATCGGCGGCATCGTCCTTTTCACCGCAGTTTTCGCAACACTTTCTGCGGGATATGCGATGTTCACGGTGTTTGACAATCTGTGGACGGCTGTCGGATTTGCGATTCTTTGGGGATTGATGATTTTCAACTTGGATAGATACATCGTCTCATCCATCAAAAAAACCGGAACTTGGTGGAATCAAATTTTGATGACCATTCCAAGACTAATTCTAGCGACATTTCTGGGCATCATCATTTCCAAACCCTTGGAGCTTAAAATTTTTGAAAAAGAAGTCAACAAACAACTGAATACCATCATTCAGAGAAACAAGAAACAGCTGCAGACAGAAATGAGCGGGCGAATTCTGCAACAAGCTGGTCCGTTTGACCAAGAAAAAAAGCAGATTCAAAACCAAATCAAAAATTATCAGATGGCTTATGATTCGGCATCGGTCGAATTAGAAAAAGAAATTCTTGGGAAGCAATCCGGCTTGACGAGCGGGAAAGTGGGTTTTGGGAGCAATGCAAAGCGAAAAGCCGAACTGAAGGAGCAGAAACGCCTCGATCTGGAAAATTATCAGAAGCAACAGCAAGCAAGATTACAATATTTGGATCGCGAAATCTCAAAAGTCTACACCAATCTGGAAACCGAGCGGAAGTCCACCGAAACTTTTGAGGACAAATTCAATGGTTTTGCCGCCCGATTGCAAGCTTTGGACGAGCTGGGAGATAATTCTGCCATCATCGCATTGGCCGCCAGTTTCATAATGGGACTTTTTATCTGTCTGGAGATTTCGCCCGTTTTGATCAAGCTAATCTCAGCCGTGGGTCCTTACGATTATCTTTTGGAAAAAACCGAGAACGATTTCAGATTGTATTCCAAAGAAAAAATCGGCAAAGGAAATCTCCAGACCGATTACCGGATTAGCGATTTTAAAGACGACTTGGAAACCAAGCAAAAAACGAAACACAACAATGATTTATGAAAAAACTTCCAAATTTGGAAGTTTCGTTTTTATTTCAAATCACCAACCACAAAGGGCTGCTCGGCATCCTCGCTATAATCCCGAACAAATCCTATTTCTTTAGATTGACCAATCTCAGATTTCGAAGAACCGGAAAATCCATCCCCAAAATCGATGCTGAAATCGATATAACTCAGTCGGTTCTTGGTAAATTTGATCTTATTGAAAACCAAAATAATGTTTTTTTCCTTGAGATTTTTCTGCAAACTCACGAGGTCTTTTTTCGTCATATCTTTATTGAAAACCACGGCTATGACTTTCTTATGGGTTGTAAAAGACATCATCCCAAAAAAGAACAACGATAAGAATATGATGGATAAAATTGAGTGTTTTTTCACTGTGCAAAACTGAGTGCCAAATTTACGAATTCTTTACCGGATTATAAATAATTTTTTTAATAGAATCTCTTGCCAAAAAGCATACGGGTTGCAGACCAAAATACAGAAGTATAAACTGTTTAACGAAGAGTTTGATATTGGGGTAATTTATTCAAAATCAAAAAAATAAGTTGTACCGAATTGTTTTTTTATTACATTTGGAAAAAATAAATCATGAAAAAACTCAGCTTAATGGCAGTCGCTATTTTAGGATTTTCTTCCGCTGCTAATCTGAAGGCACAGTCCCAATTTGTGGGCCAGATTATGTTTGTTCCTTATAGTTTCGCACCTGTGGGCTGGCACGACTGTGATGGCGCCCTATTACAGATTTCGGAATACGAAACATTGTTTACTTTAATTGGAACCACGTACGGAGGCGATGGACAAACGACATTTGCGGTCCCAAATGCCAAAGGAAGAGTCATCATCGATGATGGGATGGGTTCCGGATCAAACAACTATGCATTGGGTCAGTCGGGCGGTGTAGAAAGTGTTACGCTCACAACGAATCAATTGCCGATCCATACTCATCAGGTGATGAGCAGCAATAATGACGGAAATCGCAATATTCCTACTAACAGTGTGCCGGCAAACACCAAGACTTTGGACAAGGAATATTCCAATTTGGTCTCTGCCGGGGACAAGGTGACTATGAAGCCGGGAATGCTAAGTTCGTCAGGCGGTAACCAAGCGCATAACAATATGATGCCAACCTTGGCGCTGAAATGTGTCATTGCCCTCGAAGGCGTATATCCAACTCCTAACTAATAACGATCTAAATATGAAAAAACTTAAAATAAACGCAGTAGTTGGCTTGCTATTGCTTTCCCTAAAATTGTCGGGACAAGGATCGCAACCTTATATTGGGCAAATTATGTGGGTGCCTTATAACTTTGTTCCCAAAAATTGGGCCGCTTGCAACGGTCAACTACTGGCCATCCAACAAAATCCCGCTCTGTTTTCTCTAATAGGAACATGGTTTGGAGGCAATGGTTCTACTAATTTTGCATTGCCCGATATGCGCGGCAGAACCATTATGGGCGAAAGTGAAAATTACCCTGTGGGAAGCCTCAATGGCAGCGAAACAGTCACCCTACTGATATCAGAGATGCCGGCTCATACACACACCGTAACCGCGATCAAAGTTGAAGGCAATCAAAATGTGCCAAGCGGTAATTTCTTTGCAGATACGAAAGCAGGCGATCCCGAATATTCGGATGCTGTTGCTAATACAACGATGAACCCTACTATGCTGACTACCGTCGGATTCGGGGAGCCACATAATAATATGCAACCTTACGGAACTTTGAAGTGCATTATATCTTTGTATGGGATCTATCCGCCAAGACCATAAAATAACCTATAAATTAGCAATTGAACCTCATGAAAAAATATACTCTTTTACTGTTTATCGTCATAGGAATGATTCCCAATAAACTAAAATCGCAAGCCTTTGGCGATGCTTTTCTTGGTCAGATATTGTATGTCTCTTTCAATTACGCTCCAAAGAATTGGGCGGAGTGCAACGGACAGCTGATGAACATCAGCCAAAATCCTGCTTTATTTTCACTCTTGGGAACTACCTATGGTGGCGATGGCATAAACACATTTGCGTTGCCAAAGATTCAAAGCCGCGTTCTCATCAGTGATAATACCACCCATCCGCTCGGACAATATGGCGGGGAAGAAGCTCACACGTTGACTATCAGTGAGATGCCAGCGCATACCCATTTCGTAAATGCGACAACAACTCCGGGCAACAATAACTCGCCCACCAATCAACTGCCTGCTGACACCAAGGTGCTCGACAAAGAATATGCAGATATAACCATTGGAAATCTTAACACTATGAATGGAGAAACAGTGGGTAACGCCGGAGGCTCACAGCCACATCCCAATATGCAGCCTTACATCACTTTTAAATGCATCATTGCACTTCAAGGAATATATCCATCAGTAAACTAATTAGATTAATATGAAAACATTTTACTTACTTCTAACGATCGGATTAGGAATCAACGCAGCTTCTGCTCAGAATATCACCTTCAACGGATGCCATAATTTATTTGATGATCAAAATTATGTGTTAATATATTCAGGCACAGACACATCCAATAAAAAAATTTATATCACAACACCGGTAGATGGCAACCAAGTTTGCGGAGGTCTGGGAACTTGCGAATTCAAAATCCAGTGGAATAATACACTTACTCGCTGGGAGTTCTTGGCCGATTCCGGCAATGGCGATTTTGTAGATCCTTATCTGATTTTTTATAACTCGACCGGCAATAATGCTGCTACCAATCCGCCGAGCAATTCTGTAGGAACTTGGGTAGAGAATACGGCTGTGACTGAAAATGCGTGTGGTGGTAATCTCAGTCCATCCAATTCCACGATGACCGGCGACGTTCACAATTCTACATTGGCGGTAAACGATTTGTCCTCAGGCAAAATCCAGCTGTTCCCGAATCCTGTGGCAGATTTTATCACCATTCAGGGCGTGGAGGAAGCCCAAAATGTGGTCATCACCAATGCAGTGGGACAACAAATTTTAAAAACTGATTTTAAAAATCAACTCAACGTTTCCCAACTACAAAAAGGAATTTATTTCTTGAAAATATTTGATTCAAAAGGAAAAACATACAATTTGAAATTCATCAAAAAGTAAATTATCATCCCAAAAAAAGAGAAGGCTGCAAAATTTGTAGCCTTTTTTAATTTGATTTTACAATGAATAATTCGGAGCTTCCTGCGTGATGATGACATCGTGCGGATGAGATTCCTTCAAGCCATTTCCCGTGATGATGACCATTTTGGTTTCCTTTTGCAACGCTTCTATGTCTTTTGCGCCGCAATAACCCATCCCGGCTCGCAATCCGCCCGTCAGTTGAAAAATCACATCTTCCAGTTTCCCTTTGTGCGGCACTCGGCCTTCGATGCCTTCCGGGACAAATTTCTTTGCTTCGCTCTGGAAATATCGTTCCTTGCCACCACGTTTCATCGCAGAAAGGCTTCCCATTCCCTGATACGATTTGAATTTTCTCCCTTGAAAGATAATCTCTTCTCCCGGTGCTTCATCCGTTCCTGCGAGAAGCGACCCCAGCATCACGGCTCCGGCACCACTCGCTATTGCTTTTACAATATCACCCGAAAGTTTGATGCCGCCATCTGCAATCACAGCAACGTTTTTCTTTTTTGCAAATTCATAAACATTGTAGATGGCCGAAAGTTGCGGAACGCCTACGCCCGCGACAACTCTCGTGGTGCAGATGGAGCCTGGGCCAACGCCCACTTTCAAAACATTGGCGCCGGCTTTGATGAGGTCTCTTGCCGCTTCAGCGGTTACGATATTCCCGCCAACGATGTCCAGATCCGGAAAAGCTGTTCGGATTTCGGCTATTTTTTCCAACACGCCCTTGGAATGGCCGTGCGCCGAATCTATCGCGACAATGTCCACGCCGGATTTCACCAAAGCGGAGATTCTTTCCATCGTTTCCTCGCCCACGCCCACGCCGGCACCCACGATCAGTCTTCCGTTTTTATCTTTGTTGGCATTGGGATATTCCAGCTGATTATCGATGTCTTTAATCGTAATCAGTCCGACTAATCTGTTTTTATTATCGACGATGGGGAGTTTCTCGATTCTGTTTTTAAGCAGAATTTCCTTGGCTGTTTCCAGATTGGTGGTTTTGTCAGACGTGATGAGGTTTTCTTTGGTCATAATGTCCTCTACTTTCACTTCCAGATCTTGTTGGTATTTCACATCCCGGTTGGTAATGATTCCGATGAGATAGTTGTTTTTATCCACCACAGGAAGGCCGGAGATCTTGTATTCGGCCATCAAGGCTTTGGCCTCGGCGATGGTGTGGTCTTTGGAAAGCGTTACGGGATCGGCGATCATTCCGTTTTCGGAACGTTTCACGGTGTTGACCTGAGCGGCTTGCTCGGAAATGGACATATTTTTATGAATGAATCCAAGACCACCAACTCTGGCAAGGGCGATCGCCAATGCTGCTTCGGTAACGGTGTCCATCGCTGCGGAAACTATGGGAACGTTGAGCGAAATCTTGTCGGTAAGTCTGGATTTGAGGGAAACTTGGTTGGGTAGAACTTCTGAATAAGAAGGAATTAGAAGCACATCATCGAAAGTGATGGCTGTCTCTACAATTTTGTTATGAATAGACATCTCTACTTTCTTTGCAAAATTAAGCTATTTTTATGAAATCCGAAAATGCTGGTTTTTGATTTGATAAATAATTAATATTTGGGCAAATGTAAAGCGGTTGTAGAAACCCATAGCCCTGATGGCAGCGGAAATCCTTTTTTGTGAGAGGCTATGACGAACAAAAAAGATTGCAGCGGACAGCAGGTTCCCGGCTTCTGCAAATTATAAATTATAAATTATAAATGATGAATGATGAATGATGAATGATGACTGCGCTACAAGCTGTCATTGATCAGAAACGACTGAGAATTCCCCAATGGATTTTTATTTCGTTGAATTTGAAGGGGTTACCAAATTGATTTCCGTTAGAAATCTGAAAACTCATCAAACCGATCGGCAGAAAAAAGTTGAAACCCAATCCCAAACTGTAGAGTTTCGGCGAGATTCCCAGAGATTTGTTGGACATTTGACCATATTGCGCAAAAAGGTCGAAAAATGCTTGATCATTCACCAAGTACCGATATTCTGCTCCGGCAAAAGCGTAGAAATTGCTGATGAGACTCTGCTCGTTGAACCCGCGCATCGAGTTCCAGCCGCCAAACCGAAAAAGTTCGTTTGTTGATAGTTCATTCTTTGCACTGAGCAATGCCGACTCTGCTTTGACGTTGAGAAAGTGATTGCCAGATAGGTTGAAATTGTGCTCTGCAAAAAGGAAATAGCGAATTTGGTCAAATTTTTCCTGCGTTGCGTCGTAGGTTGTTTTCAGAAAATCGGCTTCGATGCGGATGTTGCTTTTGTTGATAAACAGCGGAATGTCGGTGCCTTCCTGAAATTGATACCAAAGCCCGATCCCTTTCTTGCTGTAATCGCGCCCGCTGGTGTACAGCGAATCCAAAATGGCAGACGACTCCAAAGTGCCTTTGATACCCAGTTTTTGCTTCGGCGAAAGGTGGTAATAGACGGCCGGCAGAAATTTGACATTTGCGAATGTAGAATCTTGGCGGAAAATATTGACGTTGACATTCAAACCCACATTGCTCCCAAATGTGTAGGGAATATCCGTCTGAAGATCAAAGGTTTGGCCTTTGTCGGGATTTCTCTGCCAATATATGCCAATGCTTTCGAAGCCGTTGAACATATTTTTTAGCTGAACATTCAGCGTTCCGTTGACGGTGAATTTTTCGGTTTTGTCGTTTCCGAAGCCGATGATGCCGTCAAAAGTGTTGGTTTTTTTCTTTTGCATAAAGAGGAAAACCTGAGTCGAATCTCGGGTGAACAAAGTTTGTGGTGGCTTTTCCAGTGTGATGAATTGGTGATTTTGCAAAGCCTGATTCATAGACACCAGATTCTTGTCGTCATAAGTTTTGTGAAGATATTCTTTGTTTAGATTTTTAACGAATTGTTTCGGCAAGCGCGTGTAACCTTTGTAAACAATGGCGTCTATTTTCCGTTGGGAAGCAGTAATCACCGAGATTTTGACCGTCGGGAATCCATTTTCCATTTTTTCGAATTTGGTTTTCACGCGGTTGAAGGCAAAACCTTTGTCCCGATATTTCTGATTGATATTTTTCCTAAGAGAATCGAGGTTTTTCGTGAAAATTTCTTTTTTTGGAAGTTTCAATTCAGAAACCAAAGAGTCCGAAAATTTAACATTGGCTTTATTGAAATTCGGCCCTTTGTCGTAATAGATTTCGGTGCGGTTTTCTATTTTTTTGACTTCTTTCAATTGTGTAAAAAAATAGGAATTTTCGGTCAAAGAATCGAGAAACTTGACTGCTTTTGCGGAGTCGGAGACGATTTTTTTCGCATTCGTTTCTTTGTCGATCAGCCAATATTCTTTTTTCTGTGCGCTGGAGAAAAAAGAAATTAAGAAAGCTAATATGAATAGAAAGCGGTACAATTTCAATTTAAATTTAATTTCAGAGTGAATTGTTTGAGTTGTCAGGCTCAGCGGAGTCGTAGCCTTTGTCGATATTATCGGAATGACTGCTATTTTTACAGACAGACAATTGTTTTAGTTTCTCCCAATTATCATTGATGATTGCCTCTTTTTTCTTTCTACTCCAACCTTTTACTTGCTTTTCAAAAGAAATTGCTTGCTCTATTTCATTAAATTCATTGTAAAAAACCAATCGAACGGGTCTTCTATTGTGAGTGTAGCTTTTAGGAAAATGGCCTGAGTGATGTTTTATCAATCGAGATTCCAAGTTGCTTGTAACTCCTGTATAATAAGAGCTATCGCAACATTTTAATATGTAAACATAGTATTGATTCATCTTGTGGAAAGCACTTCGACTCCGCTCAGTGTGACATCTCTAATACTGAATGTTTTTAATGTTGATGATGTCAGTCTGAGCGGAGTCGAAGACCTTACTCGTTCTTAGTTATAACTAAAACCGAAGTTAATCCATTTTATTATACTTCTTCATCAGATTCTCATAGGTGTTCTGCGGCAGAATCCATTTGAGCGGAACGCCGATTTTCTGCCCGAATTCGCCGAAATAGTAATGTGCTTTCCAATTGGATTTCCTCAAAAGTTTATCAATATAAACGGCAACTTCCCGTGCGTCGGTTCCTTTGTCCACGTAGGAATTCATCAAAGCATAAACTTTGTCGAAGACTTTTTGATAAGCTTCAGAAACTTTGCTTTTGACCCTGTTTTCTGCAATATTGGTTTTGATATCGCCTAAATGCAGCGAACAAACTTGGATATTCCAAGGATAAACTTCGTAACGCATAGCCTCCGTCACCTTGTCCAAAGCAGATTTGGATGCGGAATAAAATCCACGAAATGGCAAGCCCATTTCGGATCCGATGCTGGAAATATTAATGATTTTGCCAGATTTCTGTTCACGCATTTTCGGTAAAACCGCTGTCATCATCTGCACAGAGCCGATGAGATTGAGATTGAACAATTTTGTAATATCTTCTTTAGTAGAATCTTCAACCGCTCCAACCATTCCCATTCCGGCATTATTAATCAAAACATCGATTTTGATCTCTGTTTTCAGAATTTCAGAAATAGCGTTATCGATTTGGTCTTTTTCGGTAATGTCTGTTGGAATCGAGACGAAAAAATCCGAACTTACAGACTTTCTGCTCAATCCATAAACCTTGTTTCCTTTCTTCCCGAAATATTCTGCGATTGCAAAGCCGATTCCGGATGAGGTTCCTGTAATGATGATGGTTTTAGACATTTTTTATTCAGTTTCTTGCGTGACGGTTGCAAAATCCTCCCAAAACTCGGGATAAGATTTCTCGACAACATCTTCGTTCTCGATATTTAATGCTTTGATTAAGGCAAACGGGGCAAAAGCCATCGCCATCCTGTGATCGTTGTAAGTGGCGATCGAAATGTTTTCTTCCGGTTCTACAAATTCAGAAGATTCTATTTTATCTTCCGTGATATTGGTTTTTGCACCAATTTTTACTAATTCATTTTGAAGCGCTACCAATCGGTCGGTTTCTTTTACCTTCAACGTATGAAGTCCTGTGATTTCGAATGGGATTTTCAGCGCCGTTGCTGTTACGCAAAGCGTTTGAGCGATGTCGGGGCAATCGTTCATGTTCACCGTGATGAATTCAGGAAATTCAAAAGCGGATTCCGGCAAAAGCGAAATCGAGTTTTCGGCATAGTCCGAGACTGTGTTGATTCCGAAATATTTCCAATACAGTTCCTTGATGACGCTGTCGCCTTGCAAAGAAAGGGTGTGATAGCTTTTCAGCGTGATTGATTTTCTGCCGATTGCGGCCAACGAATAGAAGTAGGATGCCGATGACCAGTCGCTTTCCACTTCATAATGCTCGATTCTGAAATTGTCGGAATGTGGTAATATTTCTATTATATTTTTTATGAAATGAGATTTGATTCCGATTTCGTTCAGGATTTTCAAAGTCATTTCGAGATAAGGTCGCGATGTGATTTCGCCTTCCAATTCCAAGGTCAGGCCATTTTCGAGTTTTCCTCCGATTAATATTAACGAAGTTAAAAATTGGCTGGAAACATCGGCTGAGATTTTTACATTGTTCTTTTCTAATTTTTTCCCAATGATTTGCAGTGGCGGAAAGCCCTCTTTCTCGAGATAAGTGATGTCAGCCCCAAGAGATCGAAGTGCGTCCACGAGAGGTTTAATCGGTCGGTTTTTCATTCTGTCAGAACCTGTCAGGATGGTTTTTCTGCCTTCGAAAATCGAATAATAGGAAGTCAAAAATCGCATGGCCGTCCCCGCGTGATGAATATCAATAATTTCGGAATCCGATTCCAAGGCTTTTTTGAGCAAAGTGGTGTCTTGGGAATTGGAAAGATTTAGGATGTCGATGTTTCCGAAGAGTTTGCTCAAAATCAAAAGACGGTTCGAAATGCTTTTCGAACCGGTAATTTGGATTTGTTGGTTGTCAATTAATTGCGCTTTTTTTAGATGCATATATTATTTTTCCTCACCCTAAATCCCTCTCCCACTGAGAGGGACTTCAAGCATTTTATTTCAATTTCTCGTTATTTTGATGCCGGTCTTTATCTCTGTCTGTTTTCACTTTCATTTTTTTGTCGAAAGCAGCTTGCAGATTGGTTCCGGTTTGGTTGGCCAAGCAAAGTGTTACGAAAAGAACATCCGCCAATTCTTCACCCAAATCTTTGGATTTATCGGATTCTTTTTCAGATTGTTCGCCGTATCTTCTGGCGATGATTCGGGCCACTTCACCTACTTCCTCGGTGAGAATTGCCATATTCGTCAGTTCATCGAAATAGCGGACGCCGATGGTTTTGATCCATTCATCAACCTGATTTTGTAATGCTGTGATTTCCATTATTCGTATGCGCCTAACGTTGCAGGATACATTCTTGTAATGCCCGCTATATCCTTGATTGTAAAAATATTACTAGGCAACTGTGTCCCTTTACCCATTGCCGGCGAGCCAGCCTTCACTCTCAAATTCATTTTTTGGGTAAAATAATTCTGGAATTTAGGGTCTTGATTTAGAAAGTTTTGTCCCACAATACTAAATCCAGTGTTTGCATTTTGTTTTAATAGAGAGTTATTAATTTTTGGACTAAAAGTTCCACCTTCAACACTTTTGAATAAAATCATATCCGGAACATCACCATAAATAATAGAATTATTCACACTTAAAGTTGGGTTTTCAGTAATAATTTCGGTGTCATTTTCGTAGCGATTGGTAGCATAAATCCCTAATGCAGACATTGAAGGATTCAAGTTCCAATAATTTGCAAGCGTAGAGTAATTAAGTGTGTAAGTTCCACCGCCAGCAATCGCCAAATCAGCTTCTCCGCAATTGTTCATTACCAAATTATTTGCTGTAAGATTTGCAGCAATTCCGTAGATGCCGGCATTCTGAAAAGTATGGATAATTGTATTATTGATTGTGGCTGTGTTTTCTTTCAACTGAAGTCCAACATTTCCGCCAAAAACTCTGGCATAATTCATATTGAGAACTGTCGCCTCATCCATAGTAATGCCGTTCCAATTGGCGGGCAAAGTGTCGTATTTGGTATCGCTTCTGTCGCCTCGGAAGATGACTTCTTCTCCCAATTCGCCGTTCACAGTCAGTTGAGAATTTTTCTCAAAATTCATTCCGCTGTTTTTTCGGAAATAGACTTTCGTCCCTTTTTCCATCGTCAAAGTTTTTCCTTCTGCAACGGTGAGATTTCCGAAAATGACTTTCACTTTGTCTTTAGTCCAAGTGGTGTTATCATTGATGGAGACAGGATTTTCTCCCGTTTGGATAAAATATTCGGCATCCTGAACGACTGAGAAGAGCGTCACTTTTTGTTCGCCGGCCGGCGTGTTGAAAACGACTTTATCCTCTGCAATCGCTTCCGGAGCGTTTGCAACTGGTGCAATTTCTACAAAAACGAACAGGCTGTCTTTGCTTCTCAGCGGCACATTTTCGAAGCTGATTCCTGCTTTTCCATCCACATTGATTCTGTAAAGCGAGCCGCTGCCGCCCTCCAATGCAATTCTTGGAATCAAAACATCTTTATCCTCATTGTTATAAACCTTCACGGCGTAAGTTTCGCTGCGCATTTGGTTGTAAACGGTGTCGCAAAAAACCGTGTCAGTCGAGAAACGCAATAATTGGCTTGGCTCATCGAATGTAATATCGTCGCGATTACAAGCTGCTAATAATAAAAGTGACCAAAATGCAATTCCAAAAAATATTTTAATTTTCATCTGTTTTCATTTAATTTTTTAAGTCAGATGGAACACCAATTTTGTTTCTGCATCCAAGAGATTTGCAGGTAAGGAGTTTCATTTATCTTGTTTAATCTTCAAAACTACAAAATTTAAATTTTTATTTTGTGATGAAGCGGATATTTCAACATATATTTTATTCTGGATAGCCTTATCTATTTCTCTGTTTATTTGATTGTAACTATATTTGCCAATGAGAAAAATGGCAAGGATGTTTTCGGATTTTTGAAAATTGATGAATCATCAATGCAAGGAAACATTTTTTTAGAAAAGCTTAATGATAATGATTTTGCTGCGAAAGTCCTGCGCTGGCTCGTGTTTTTGCATCCCAAAAGGATTTTATGCTCAAGTTGGGCGGCAAATTCGGTGGGAAAATTAAATCAAAAGAAAAGTATCAAGCAACGATCAATATGAAAGCCTTTGTAAAATCAACCATAGAAAACGGAATCGGAACCATCGAGTTTTTCCATCCGCAAAGCAACTCAATGCCGAGTTCGCAACTTAAAAATTTGGTAGAAGAAATCAACAACCTCGGAAAAAATGACGACGCAAAAGTCATTATCCTGAAAAGTGGCGGCGAAAAAGCCTTTTGTGCAGGCGCTTCTTTCGACGAACTGATTTCCATTCAGGATTTCGAAACGGGGAAAACATTTTTCTCAGGCTTTGCCAATGTTATTAATGCGATGCGAAAATCTCCAAAACTCATCATCGCCAGAATCCACGGAAAAGCTGTTGGAGGCGGCGTTGGAATTGCGTGTGCGGCGGATTATACTTTCGCTACAGAAAATGCTTCTGTTAAATTGAGTGAATTGGCAATCGGAATCGGGCCGTTCGTGATCGGGCCGGTTGTTGAAAAAAAGATTGGAACTTCGGCTTTTGCTCAATTGGCTATTAATGCGACCGAATTTTACTCTGCAGAATGGGCGAGAGAGAAAAATATGTTCCAGGATATGTACGAAACGACGGAAGAAATGGACGCGGAAATCCAAATTTTGGCAGAAAAATTAGCAACTTCAAACCCCGATGCAATGCTGAAACTGAAAGAAATATTCTGGAAAGGCACTGAAAATTGGGATGAACTTCTTAGCGAACGTGCAGAAGTCAGTGGGAAATTGGTTCTGTCAGATTTTACGGTGAACGCGATCAACCGTTTCAAGAAAAAATAATGAAAATGGATTAAAAAATTTGGAAACTAAGAAAAAATTCCTATTTTTGCATCCTCAAAACCAGAGTTGTAGGATCCATTAGTCCTCTACTCACGAACGATAAAAAAGTATTATAACATCTGAAAAATGAAACCGCAAGGTCCATTTGAAAAAAAATAAGTCCAAATGAAACAAGGCATACACCCAGAAAATTATAGGTTGGTGGTTTTCAAAGATATGAGTAACGACGAAATGTTCCTTTGCAAATCTACCGCCGAAACAAGAGATACCATCGAGTTCGAAGGTGCAGAATACCCTTTGGTGAAAATGGAAATCTCTTCTAGCTCACACCCTTTTTACACGGGGAAAACCAAATTGGTGGACACCGCCGGTAGAGTGGACAAGTTTATGAACAAATACAAAAAATTTGCTAAATAATCTTTGGCATATTTTTTAAAAACATCAAACCTTTCGGATTTTCGAGAGGTTTTTTTGTTATTTTTGCTGGAGATAGAAATTAGACTTTAGAAGTTAAAAATTAGATTTCAAACACTTTTTGTCTAAGATATAAAATCTAACATCTAAAAAATGCAACTCGTTTTTTCAGACGCTCAATATTGGGAAGATTTTCTCCCACTCACTTTTACAAGACCCGTCGCAGAAATGCGAATGGGAATTCTCACTTTTTCCGAAAGATGGCAAAAACTTCTCCATGTCGACGAGGTTTTCTACATCACAGAAAATTATCTTCAGGAGAAATTCCCGAAACCGGAACCAGCGCAAAGCCTTTTCATTGTCCCGAATTTCTTCCCTTCGGAAGCAGTTTTGCAGCTAATCAAAGCATTGAAGCCTGGCGAAGCATTGGTTTATGACAACGAAGTTTTGGTGGCGAACATCAATATGGAAAATTTTTCTCTTAATCAAATCAATAAAATGACCGATATTACGGAGAAATTATTATTCATAGAAAAACCAACCGATATCTTTTTCCACAACGATTTTGCGATTAATTTTGATTTTGAATTAATGACAAAAGGAAAAACTTCTCAGGAATTATCAGCAACCAACGGTTTCATTGGCGAAAAAGAAAATCTTTTTATAGAAGAAGGCGCCGTTGTAGAATTTTGCACGCTTAATTGCAAAACCGGAAAGATCTATATCGGGAAAAATGCCGAAATTATGGAAGGCTCCAACATCCGAGGATCTTTGGCGCTTTGCGAAGGCTCAAAAATAAATCTCGGAACCAAACTGTATGGTGGAACTACGATTGGCCCGCATTCCAAAGTTGGTGGAGAGCTCAATAATGTGGTCATTTTTGGATATTCGAACAAAGGCCACGACGGTTTTTTGGGAAATTCTGTGCTCGGGGAATGGTGCAATCTGGGCGCAGACACCAACTCCTCGAACCTGAAAAATAATTATGCGTCTGTCAAACTTTGGAATTACAGAAAGAAAAGATTTCTCGATACGGGCTTGCAATTTTGTGGATTAATAATGGGCGATCACTCCAAAACCGCGATTAATACGCAACTCAATACGGGAACGGTGATTGGCGTTGCGGCCAATATTTTCAAATCGGGATTTCCTCCCAATCTGGTGGACAGCTTCTCGTGGGGCGGGATGAAAGGCGATGAGAAATTTCGGCTGGACAAAGCCTGCGACGTGGCCGAAAAAGCAATGGAACGCAGAAACATCGCCCTTACCGAAACGGACAAAGATATTTTGAAATATATTTACAATGAGTTCTGATTTTGGAACTCTTTTTTTGTTTCTAAAAATGATTAGCTTTTAAGGTGGAGGATCAAAGTTTGCTTATTTTTGCTGATTAAGATTTTAGTCAGACATCTGATCTCCAAATTCTAACCTCATATATAATGATGAAGCAGTATCTCTTGTGGCTTTTTGCATCGATTGTTTTGGTAAGTTGTGCCCGAGTGGGCTCTCCGGTGGGTGGCGCCAAAGACTCGATTCCGCCGAAAATGATCGGTTCTAATATTGATACCACGAGAGTCAATGTGTCAAGAAACATCAAAGAACTCAGAATAGATTTTGATGAATATATTAGCCTGAAAGATATCAGCAAAAATCTGATTATATCGCCACCCATCCAATATACCAAGATTATTCCTTCATCCATCGGCAACAAATATTTGCAAATCCAATGGAAAGATTCCTTGCAGGCAAACACCACTTATAATTTTAATTTCGGAAATTCTGTGGTGGATCTTAATGAAGGCAATGTTTTGCCGTATTTCAATTTTGCATTTTCCACCGGAGAAAAGTTGGACGATCTTTACATCAGCGGCACAATTGTAGATGCATTGGGAAATGAGAAAAATGACGACGGAAAGGAGAAAAACCTCGTTGTTGGACTCTATCAAGTGAAAGACACGATGAATTATCGGCAAAAGCCTTATTATATCTCAAAAGCCGATCCCGATGGTTATTTTGAATTGAATTATTTGACACCCGGGAAATATCGAATCATCGGTTTCGATGACCAAAACTCGAATTCCATCTACGATAATGGGAAGGAAAATGTGGCTTTCTTAAAAGAAGAAATCAACCTCGAAACCAGCATTTCCGGGCTGAAATTGAAATCTTTCCCCTCAAAAAAAGAAGTAACATACAAAGAAGCAACCGTTTCCACCGGTGGCGTCACAATGATATTTGATGGCAATCCCGAAAAAGTAGTGGTGAAAACGGTTGGCGAGAAGCCGGCAGATTACAAAATCACGCACAGATCGCGATCCGATTCCGTCAAAATTTGGTTTGATGCCGCTAAGGAAAATATTGGAACATCGATTAGCGAAAACTTGAAATTCTCTTACGACACGGGCTCTAAGCAAGATACTATTTCGATTTTTTACAAGAAACCAACGAAAGAAGATATGACTATCGCTAATCCTTTTTCTAATAAGTTGTCACCGGAAACAGATTTTAGATTCTCTTCTAATTATATCATTAATAAAATTCAGCCCGAAAACTGGAAACTGGAGGCAGATAGCTTATCTCAAAACTTCACGGCCAAGATTTCCGAGCGAGATTCTACACAAGTGATTGTCAAATCCGATTTCATTGCCGGGAAAAAATACCATTTGACTGTCCCGAAAAACACCTTGAGCTCCTTTTACAACCGATTGAGCGAAAGCGTGCGTTTTGATTTCGAAGTGGCAAAGCCGGAAGAATTTGGCAGTTTTGTAGTCCATCTGAAAAATCCGCCTTCTCAGAAATTCTGGATTCAGCTGCTAAATGAAAAAAATGAGCCGGCGTATCAGCAATACACCAATCTCGCGGATATTAAATTTATCAATCTAAAACCCGGCACTTACAAGCTCCGAATCTTGGTCGATAACAACGAGAATGGCGTTTGGGACAGTTCCGATTTTTCTAAAGAATTGTTGGCAGAAGATGTTTACTTATTCAAAAAAGTGGGAGAAAAAGAAGCAATGAGCAAAATCAGTATCCGCCCATTGTGGGAAATCAATGAAGATTGGGATCTCACCAAAGAAGAACAGATTACCAATTGAAAAAGATAATATTATGGATCGCTGTTATTTTTCTGGGAATGCAGCTTATTCCGATTGACAGAGCGAATAAACCAGTCAGCAAAAAGACTAATTTTGTTGATATTTATAAGACGCCGGATTCTATCAAACTAATCTTGCAAAATGCTTGCTACGATTGCCATTCCAATGAAACCAAATATCCTAAGTATGCCTACTTGGCACCCATTTCTTGGATGATAAAAGATCATATCAACGATGGGCGTGCGCACCTCAACTTTTCCGAGTGGGGTTCATATGGCAAAGAACTCAAAGAAAATGCGATGGAAAAAGCCGCCGCCACGGTGAAAAGCTATGAGATGCCATTGCCGGCGTACGTGAGTTATCATCCTAAAGCAAACTTGACGACAAAGCAAAGAAAGATTCTCGAGGCCTACTTTAGTCATTTAAAAATCAAATAAGTTTTACGATTTCCGAATGCTCTTGCTGGAGTATTTTTTTTGCTCGCTATGCAAAAGCCTTTCTTCTCTATTGCAACCATTTGAAGTTTCTCTGTCCGAGTTTGTTTAAGACTTTATTATTAAAGGTGTAAATCACCTGGTTTTTAACCCAATTAAAAATTCAACGAAAATTAATGTACTTGAAAACCAGAAGGGTAGTGGCATAATGCCCGAAAAAGTCACAAATATATTTGCAGATTGAAGAAAACTTCCTACTTTTGCAACCGCTTTAAGAGAGCAGCGCAGAAGCAACATTACATTTTATATATAGGATATAGGATTTAGATAATGTAGAAATCTTGCATTAACAATTTCCGGATAATATTTGTATATTACATAAACAATATGTATTTTTGCAGACCCAAAACGAGATGTGATGGGTTTGCAGAGTAGATTAGAGGGATTGTATTGAGTATTTTTTAAGGTTGAGAAAAAAACTATAAAAAAGATTTGGTAGGT
>JAKLPS010000032.1 GCA_022013695.1 Weeksellaceae bacterium | reverse complement strand
ACCTACCAAATCTTTTTTATAGTTTTTTTCTCAACCTTAAAAAATACTCAATACAATCCCTCTAATCTACTCTGCAAACCCATCACATCTCGTTTTGGGTCTGCAAAAATACATATTGTTTATGTAATATACAAATATTATTCGGAAATTGTTAATGCAAGATTTCTACATTATCTAAAATATAAAATGTAATGTTGCTTCTGCGCTGCCACTTCTTTCGAGTTGGTTTTGCAAATATAGGGTGGAAGAATATCTAGTTGCAAATGGAATTAACAATGCGTTTACAATTGTGTAAAACGGCTATAATTAAACGACTGTAAAACAACGCTCTACTTATTGGTATAAAGTTATCCACTTTATGTTAATACTGTCGAAACAATGAGAAATTACCATATTTTAGAAGAGGAATTTCTTTTTTACTGCAGTGATTTTGCAATTTTAGATCTTGAAATATTTATTACAGATATAGTAAGCGAGCGACAAACCCAAGGTATCGGCAACAGCGTCTAAAATCTCCAACGAACGACCCACATTCATTACATCCTGCAGAATCTCTGTAAGTAAAGCGTAGGAAATAAGAATAAGAAAAAATTGAACCAGAGAAATTTTTGGAAAACGAAGTCTAAAGAGAAAACCGAGAAGGCAAAATATTGAAAAGTGAATAAGTTTGTCCAAATTGGGGAACATAAAGAAATATTCTTTGTTCTCGACGCCCGGGCGCAGAAGCATATAAGTAAGAATTGCCCAATAAATGGGCAATGTGATCTTAATATATTTGGCAACTAAATTATCCAACAACTTCCTGATATTCTTCTGCGGATAGCAATTTGGCAAAATCTGCATTGTCGGCAACTTTTAGTTTGATAATCCAACCTTTACCATAAGGATCTGTATTCAGTAATTCTGGTTGATCTTCTAGTTTTGCGTTGATTTCTAAAACAGTGCCAGCAATCGGAAGGAAAAGATCGGAAACGGTTTTCACCGCTTCTACACTTCCGAAAACGTCGCCTTCGTTCAGATCCTCATCCACGGTATCTACATCTACGAAAACGATGTCTCCCAGCTCTCCCTGAGCATAATCTGTGATTCCAATGGTAGCAATATCGCCTTCTACTTTGATCCACTCGTGGTCTTTGGTATATTTTAGTTCAGATGGTGTATTCATTTCTTTTGATTAGGTTTTGGCAAATTTAATTATATAATTAAGATATAACAATAGAATAAAAATAATTTACAAAAAAAATGAACCAACAGTGCCTGCTCATTTTTTTATGGATTGATTACTGCTGATTGGGTACTATTTGATGATCAAATTCTAAACTCTAATTCCTTCCGGCTCCTCCAAAAGTAAGCGTCGCGGTGATGCCTGCTCTTATTGTAGATAATGGGAAAGCAGTGGATATTTTATATTTGGTCATCATCTGATCGTAGAAGAATTTCAGGTTCAGGTTTTGTGACATATTATAATCTGCCGAAAGCTTGAGACTGAAGATCTTTTGCCCTCCTGTGATCTGAGAATCGTCGATGAGGATGTTGGTGATCGTTGTTTTGCTATCTCTCACAGAGAGATCTGCTCTCATATTCAGATCACTTTTTATGTTCCTGGCTTTACCTTGATAATTCAGACGGATCTTCAAATCTTTCAAAATATAGCCATAACCAAACACATATTCTGTCCCCAGTTCTTCTGTGAGGGTGCTATTCACTAATCCTAGAAGGTAAGTTCTATCTCGGTTGTAATTGAATCGGAACTGCATATTGTTTCTCATCGTAACATCAAAACCAACTAAGGGATAAAATGCCTCCACATATCCCACTTGAGTAATTGTATAAGGATTGTACCGGTTACCATTGGAATCATAAACCGTGCTCAGATCTGACGGATTTCTATTGTAAAAATCTATGCTGGACTGCACGCCAGACATTGTAGAAGTTGATACGTAAGAATGCAAAATATCGAATTTCGAAAACTGGCTGTTGATAATCGGGATATTTCTAAGCCCGGAATACACCAGTTTCCAGTTGGGCAATGGCGTGCCTGCTTTCGTCGGATTTCCGATCTTTTTAGGCGATTTTCCCTCTATCGCCGCTTGGAAAGCCGGTATCAAAACATAGGCATTGCTTTTGGAGTAGCCCGCCGTGAAGCCTTGGCTGTCTCGGATGCCTTCGTACTGCTGAGAAATGGCCAAAGCATTTTCTTTGATGGATTGATAAAGCGCTGCACCATTTTTGAAGGCGGTGCTGAATGTCCACGCCGTATTAGAATAGCTTATCATATCCGTTCCGAAAGAAAACTGGAAACCTTCTTTTGTAATATCCGCATCTACGTTGTAACCGCCTTGAATAAAATTGCGAGTGTACGTTTGCAAAACATTAAAGTCTATTCTCAAATCATTGGCCGGCATCAACTGCAGGTTACCCGTGAATGTTCGGTTGTTCAGCTCCGTGTAGGCATCATTCATCAATGAGGAATTAGAAAGCCATCCGTTCTCTATCACGGTTCTCCTGATATCGGCCTGCGATCCCAGCAAGAATCCAATCGTTGGCCCGCCAAGCGTTTGCCCATAGCCATAGAAATTAGGCGCCGATAGAAGTCCGGGCAACATAATTCCATTGTTTTCCGAGTAATTGAAGTCCAACTGCTTGAAAGAGGTCAAAGCATAGGCTACAGCCTGAAGCGGCGTGAGCTTATTCTTGAATTTATAAGTTTTGAACTTGAATCTGCTGTTTTTCTTTGTAAATGCGGTGTTGTACACGTTATTAAGCGAATCTATCTCTTGCCGGCGCTTCTGCATTTTGTCATTAATCTTTTTGAAATAATCAAACTTACCAAAGAATCGAGG
This sequence comes from Weeksellaceae bacterium, assembly GCA_022013695.1. GTDB lineage: Bacteria > Bacteroidota > Bacteroidia > Flavobacteriales > Weeksellaceae > Epilithonimonas. The sequence goes on along the minus strand of JAKLPS010000032.1, from coordinate 102,541 downwards.
AATATCAATAGTTGATGTGGCAAGGATTGTGTTGGTATTCTGCGAAATATTCCCAAGATTCTCTACTTGGTCTTGAAAAACAACGTTCCTTGTGGCCGTTGATCTTGCACTCCAATTATACTGAAACTGATAGCTGAATTCTGCATTGATGAAATCCAAGTATGGGAAATATTCAAACGGCAATCTATAGTTCAGCTGTGCTCTGTGGTTGTACAAAACAGGGCGGCCGGCTCTGAAGACATTGGTGAAAATCGACCTGTTATTCATAGAATTGACATCCACCTGATCATTCAAAGTTTTTGTTTCCGAATTGATTTCCAACTTCAAAGATTTGGTAAAATTGAACCCTAAGCTGTATTGCCATCCGAAGAAGAAATTCCTGTTCCTGATGACATCAAAATCTGCACCGGCATTGCCAGAAAGCAAGGCATCCACGTTTCTATATTCTAATTCATTATAATTTCTATCCAGAATAGTTCTGAAAGATAGTCTCGTAGGAACTGGATTGAAGTTAAACTCCTTAATCCATCTCAGATACTTATAAGACTTGGCCGTGTCACTTACCATCTTGTTGAATGGCTTCAGCACATACGGTTTGAAGGTATAATTGTACTCTATGTAGCCGTTCAGATACTGTTTGTAATTCCTCTTGGTGTACACATCTCGATAAAAGTCGTCGTTGTAAATGGCGGTAACATTTAAGTTTTCTACATCGTAGAATTTCGGTTTTTTATTCGGATTCATTCTCTCCTTTCTCATATTCACCACGCCGATGCTTCGCTGCTGCGTATAGGTGCTTACCACTTTTTTGAGTTCTGCTTCGTTTGGAGCTTTGCTCAGTTCCACATCGTTGTCCAAAGGATTATACTTCGGATTGGTCATTGTTTGAGTGTAGGAATAATTCACAGGTATTTTCATTCCGATTTTTTCCGGCAAGAACTTGTCCACATTCACCGTTGTGTTGATGCTGAAAGCAGAATTCTCGTCCTGAGATCTTTCCGAAGGCTTTTGATCAATCGCTCCAAAACCGACCGAAGCATAAGAAGCATTGGCATTGACCATAGCAAAATCTCCCAGGTTGAAATTTAAACTTGCGTTCCCTGCATATCCTCCTTTGTTTTCGATTTCAGAAAGGCGAATCTCGTTGACCCACAAGATAAGGCTTTTGCCTTCACCATTGTCGTTCTGGCTGCGCACACCGATCATCATCGTCGTCACATTTCCAATACTTGGACGGCCTTTGACATAGATTTTTTTATTTTCATCTCCATATTCTTGATAAGAATATCTGTCATCTATATTTCCAGTACCAGCTCGCAGTAATTCGTCACGTTTTAGTTTTGCGTTCACGAAATTATCTAATTCCAGATCAACATTGTTGGCATCTGGCCAGATATCCAACGGCGACGTCGCATTCTTGGCTGTCATTGTCAAAGACGATTCATATTCGTAATAATTGTCGGTGGCATCGCTCCCAAAACGGATAAAGAATTTTGCATCTTTATTTAAGGCGTTGCTGTTATTAGAAGTAGGAGACACATCTTCTGCATGCACAAATAGGGCTAATTTTTTGTAGCGGCGCATATCCAAGCTTGTATTTTTGAAGACGCCTCTAGATTCATTTTTCAATTTGTCAACCTTCATGTACAATGAAGATTCATTTTGTCTTTGTGCACCTGCATTTCCGCTCAAAACCTGTCTGTCGATTCCCGGAGGCAGAACATAAGGCGGCGTTCCCAAAGCGTTCTCTTCAAGATTGACACTTCCGAGATCGAAATTTGAATTTTGAGTGACGGGCGCGCTATTTCCTTCATCTTGATTGCTCACGGAAGCACTGTAGATTTTATTGGAATATTTCCTCCAATCTGATCTCACGAGATCAAAAGATCCAAATCTAAGAGTCGAGGTTTTTTCGAAACCCTTCATCAGTAATCTAGCGAATCTTACATTATTAAGAACAGACACATCGGAGCCGTCAACCACGGTATTGTCATCGTAGGCTGCAACCGGAATTCGGAAAAGGTACCATTTTACTTTCTTAGATTGCCCATTCTCAAATTTGACATCTACTTCTTTCACATCTACAATTTTGTTTTGCCCCAAAGTCAAACTGGCAGGAGAAAGATCGATCGTATATTGGTTGTAATTTTCTGTTTGATCCAGATTGTAATCTCTGTTCACATCTTCCGCATCTGGCGTCTGAGTGGCCACTTCCAAAGTGTTGGCAGCGGAGTTTCCTTCCGGACCACGGAAATATCTGTAACGCTCTGTCAAAGAGGATGCAAGATCACCCTGAAACTGATCGGATAGGTAAAAAACAAAGTTATCGGAAGCAGGATCCAACTCATTGGTAACAGGATTTGCAAAATTAACTGCAAATTTGGTTTGTTCTTGAGTTCCGCTAAGTCCGTCATAGCCCAAATCCTGCTGTGTTCTTTCGTCGCCTTCTGTAGAAAATGCATATAGAATCGGGAATTGGTTGGGCTGCGTTCCCCAATTGGTCGTCGAGGTATTAGTCGGTGTGGTGGCAGTTGGCAAACCATTTTCGTACTGCAGTTTGCCATCCTTCAGCACATCTTCGGAAACGTTTCCTAATTGCAGCAAAAGCTTAGGATCGGCACCCAATGTGTTGCCGTCGGCGTGCGGATCCTGTAACCAGAACTCTACATAATCTATATTCGAGGTTACGAAGTTGGTGACAGAGATTGGTCTCATAAGGCCTGCCCATCGTTGAGAAACTGTTTCGGTAAGCGGGTTCACATTGTATGGTCCTCTTTGCTCGGGATAATAAGTAATGTCGAAGGTGTTGAGAATGGTCTGCTCTCCCGCAACGTAATCTCTGTTGTTGTAAAGTTCCTTCATCTGAACCCGTCTGGAAGCGAAATTGGAAAGCGCTGCCGCATTGATTCCGTTGGGTGCTTTTCCGCCAACTCCGTAAAATCTCGGGTCAATGGTGTACCAAGAGAGCAGGCCTCGGCCGTTGCCGCTGCTCAGATTGTTGTTGGTAACGGATTGGGGAAAAACCACATCATTCAGATTTTTTTCTGGGCGGGAGGCGAGGCTCCACATGGCAGGCTCCTTTAAAGAAATTTTGGAAGTGGTTTGTTCGAAATCATCAATATAAGATTGATCATTGATTCCTTTGCTTTGTCCCGGAATGAGATAGGCGCCTTCTGCTTTGAAGTTCAAATTAGATGGCGCTTCTGTATTGACGAAGGGGATTTTATCCGTCAGTCTTGTCAGGAATGGCAGCTCATTATTGTACATCATATTGAAGCCGGCCATCATATTGTTGACGGCTTCTTGCCCATAATTCACTTTTTGAGTCAGCGGTCTTTCGGAATAGTTGACCACCGTTGCGCCAACGGTCAAATGGTCACTGAATTTTCTCTCAAGATTCAATCCCCAGAAGCTTTTTCTCTGCGTATTGAATGTTAATTGATTTTCTAATGAAATATTGATTGCCTGCCCCGATTGCTTCACGGTTTCATTAATGATATTAACGGTTCCGAGCATATAATCGACGGTGTAATCGACGCCTTCTACCAGCTGTGCGCCGTTTGCCGTCACTCTTACAGAACCCTGCGGAACGTTGATGGCGCCCAGAGAAATTCCCTGGCCTTGGCTGCCTTTATATCGGCCTTCGATGGTGTAGCGCTGCGCGAGAGAGCTTTCCTGAGCTTGCGCCTTTTGCTTGCTATATAAGTCACTGAAAACGTACGGCGTTTTATCCTGATTGGTCAATATACTCTCAAGATATTTCCCAAATGGTTCTGCTTTTGTAAAAACGATTTTCCCGTTTTCTGCCTGTACGGTAATTCCGTTTACAAAGTCAAAAATACCATCGCCATAAACGCCTTGAGCGTTTTGCTGTAAATCGTTATTAATATTCAGCCTATCCCAGTTGAGCAATCTTAGTAGATTGGTATCGCTCGGTATGCCATTGATATATTGAGCTCCTGGCAGGTAATTCACCTTACCTCCGGAATTGGGATCTCGGAAATTAACATTCAACAAGAAATCTTCAGCCTGAAGTTGATTAGAATTAAGAGAATAGATATTCTTCATCATCAAATCCCACATTGGAGAAGTTGGCTTCACGGCAATATTGGATTTCAAAAGCTTGGTAATGAGGACAGGATTTTCCTCCGAAAACTCACCCACTTTGTACACTGTGCTAGATCCGTTGATGGTATAAGAATAGGATACTGCTAAAAATTGGTTATCATTCAATCTTTGATTTAATGACATATAACCCAACTGAGAATTGAATTTGTACTCGGATGTGTTTAATTTCCTAGCTTTTGTGTTGGTGATGTACTGCTCTCCAGAGGTATAAGGCTCCAAGGTGCCTTGAGAATTGGGAAAAGACTTGCCCGCCAAAGTACTATAAGCTGTATTGATGTCTCTGGTTGTCCCTAATGTGGAGACAATTTGAGCGTACAAATTATTATTGCTATTGCTGGGCGTTACGCCTTGCTGATCTCCCAAATCTCGGATTCCGACGATCGGTTTCTGAGTTTCCAGATTGGCACCACCCTGATCTAGAACCCAAACCTCCATCCTTGTAATGTTGATCCTGGAATTGATCAAAGGATAGTTGGCTAATGATGAATCGTAATTATCAAGAAAGTAATGTCCCAAATAGTAATGCTGATTGTCTTCATAATCAAAAGCATTGACTTTGAAGCTGCTCATCGTTCCGCCACCTTGTGCCACAATGGTTTTAGCTTCACCCTGCTGTTGCGAAAACACCAAAGTTCCAGTAGTTTTACCCATCTGGAATTCTGTTTTAAGACCAAATAATGATTGTGAGCCGCGGATCAAACTTGTAGAAAGCGGCATACTGATGTTCCCTACTTCTACCCTTTTGATGATTTTATCCTCCGGATCCTGTCCTTTTTCGTTCAGCCCTTTGGATTGCAGATCTTTCCAAGATCCTTTAGCCTGCCAGACCATATTGAGCCTATTTTCAAAGGCAAAACCACTTTGAGTGTCGTAGTTGGCTTTCAGCTGAAGATTGTCTCCCACCTTTCCCGTAATTCCGAGTTGAATCCTCTGTTGAATATTGATGGCAAAGCTGGTTCTGTTTTGAGGAAGAATTAGCGGGTTGTCTATCTTTTGGTATAAGCCGCCCAAATCAAATGAGGCAAAACCTTGCGGAATCAACTCTATTTTGTTGCTGCCAAAAATGTTCTCGAACATTTTGTTCTTGATGGTGATGGACGGAATGAGTCCTTTTTTCTTGGCATCCGTCTGGTCTTTTCTGCGGGCGAGATCATTCAGAAGTGATTTTTCTTCGTAATAAGAACGAAGATTATTCTGCATGGTGTAGTTTTTGTATTCTTCGAACGTCATCGCAATCGGCGCTCCAACCACGGTGTTGCCAATCTTTGGGTAAAGATAATACATCCCGGTTCCGATATTATAAAACGCATCATAGCGAATCGGATCAGCCAGACTGAAATCTTTCCTGACACTTATCAAAGTGTCAGAAGGTTTTTCTTGGGCAAAAACATTGGTAAAACCTACAAAAAGTAAAAGAAGGAGGGTTAATTTATAAAGGTAAATGTTTTTCTTCACTTATATTTTTTTAAGAAAATTGATGAACAAACTTCATCAAATGTTAAATGTTTTTTAAAATCTCTTTGACTAAATCTTCTATAGAAACTTCAGGATTCTGCTTCAAAATTCTATCGGCAATCTTCTCCGTCACTTTGCGTGAAATCCCCAAAACTTCTAAAGCAGATAACGCCTCGTTCTTGATTTTATTGTTCACAAAATTAGAAAGTTTTTCTTCGGAAATGCTGAATCCTCCTACCTTATCACGCAAATCGATGATAATCCGCTCCGCCGTTTTAATGCCAATTCCTTTCACTTTTTGGATGAGTCCACTGTTCTTAGATAAGATCGCGTTGGCAGCATCGGACAAACTGAGCGAAGACAGTAATATTAATGCGGAGACAGGTCCCACGCCGTTAACACTTATTAACAGATTGAACATCTCTTTTTCTTCCTTGCTAAAAAATCCGAAAAGCAGATGAGCATCCTCTCTGATAATCTGCTGAATATAGAGAAATACCTCGGAATGCAGCTTCAGATGCGCAGACGTTTGCAAACTGAGACTGACATAATATCCGATTCCATTGACCTCAACAACGGCAAATGTTGGCGTAAGCTCCTGGACCAAACCTCTTAAAGAATAAATCATTAAATCAAAAAATTAGGATTTTGCGAAGATAGAAATTAACTTAATGAAAAAAGCCATCTTAATAACTAAAATGGCTTTTTATCTATTTTATAATGAACCGAAACTACTTTTTATCCTTCGTCTGTGCATCCAAAACAGCGATTGTCGCCAGATTGACGATTTCATCTACGCTGGATCTCATTTGAAGAACGTGAACCGGCTGATCCAGTCCCATTAAGATGGGGCCAATAGTCTGCGCCGCCTTCATCCCACGGATTATTTTGTAAGACAAATTGGCACTTTCCAGATTGGGAAATACCAAAACATTGGCTGGATTGGTTCCCAGTTTCGAGAATGGATAATCTGCCAAGTGATCGCTATTCAGAGCAAAATCAGGCTGAATCTCGCCATCAACCACCATTTTTGGATATTTGGCATGAAGGATTTTAACCGCTTCTGCCACTTTTTTGGAAGAATCTGCTTTTCCAGAGAAATTTTCATAACCCAACATCGCAATCCGTGGCTCGATGGCGAAAGATTTCACCGTTATTTCGGCCATTTTTGCAATATCAACCAGATCTTCTACAGAAGGATTTTTGTTAATAGAGGTATCTGCGAAGAAAAGCGGTTTTTTCTCCGTCAGGATCATCATCATTGCGGCCACTTTGTTGACACCTGGTTTTTTGGCGATGATTTCCAAAATAGGTTTCAAAATAGAGGAATAACTTTTGGAAAATCCAACAATCAAAGCGTCTGTATCGCCGTGTTCCAGCATCAAAGGTCCGAAGTAGTCACGCTGGCGGACGTATTGTTTTGCTTTGTACTCGTTGACCCCTTTTCGGTTTCTTTTGTCCCAAAGTGTTTCGCGGTATTTTTTCCGTGTTTCTTTTTGCTCGTCATCATTGGGATCGATAATGGGAATATCGAGATCCATCCCAAACTCCGCCATTCGTTCCTTGATGAGTTTTTTACTTCCCAAAAGGCTTGGATAGGCAATTCCTTCCTCTTGCAGGATTTGCGATGCTTTCAGAATGTTATATTCTTCTCCGTTTCCGAGCGTCACTCTTTTTGGGTTGGCTTTGGCGCGATTTTGCATCATCCGAACCAGCTTTTCGTCCCGTCCCATCCGGTCCAGAAGCTGAGTTTCGTAAGCCTCGAAATCTTCAATGGGTTTCCCTGCAATTCCGCTGTCCATCGCTGCTTTTGCCACGGCAATGGATACTTTGGTGATCAATCGGTTATCGAAGGGTTTTGGGATGAAATAGTCTTTCCCAAAGCTCATATTTGTAACATTATACGCCAACTTTACCATTTCCGGAACGGGCTCTTTTGCCAGTTCTGCTAATGCTTTTACGGCGGCAAGTTTCATGGCTTCGTTGATCCCTTTGGCCTGAACGTCCAGTGCGCCGCGGAAAATATACGGGAATCCCAAAACATTATTCACTTGGTTGGGAAAATCGCTTCTTCCGGTTGCCATCATCACATCCGGTCGGGTAGCGATCGCGAGGTCATAGCTAATCTCGGGATCCGGATTGGCCAATGCAAAGACGATCGGATCTTCTGCCATCGAAAGCAGCATCTCGGCGGTCATCACATTTCCTTTGGACAAACCGATGAAAACATCGGCGCCTTTTAAGGCTTCTTCTAAAGTTTCTTTATCAGTTTGCGCTACAAAATTTAACTTTTCCGGAGTCAGGTTTTCTCTTCTGTGATGGATGACGCCTTTGCTATCGCACATCAAAATATTATTTTTGTCAAGCCCCAACGAAATATATAATTTTCCACAGGCCACTGCAGCTGCGCCGGCGCCGTTGATCACCATCTTCACTTCCCCGATTTTTTTGCCGGCAATCTCCAAAGCGTTGATCAAAGCAGCCGCAGAGATAATGGCGGTACCGTGCTGATCATCGTGCATCAACGGAATATCCAATTCCTCCTTCAACCTTTGTTCTATGTAAAAGGCTTCTGGTGCTTTGATGTCTTCCAGATTGATCCCACCAAATGTTGGTGCAATTGCTTTAACGGTCTCGATGAATTTATCCGGATCTTTCTCGTTGATTTCGATATCAAAAACATTGATGCCCGCAAATATTTTGAAGAGCAAACCTTTGCCTTCCATCACGGGTTTGGAGGCTTCGGGACCGATATCTCCCAAACCCAAAACAGCGGTTCCGTTGGAGATTACGGCCACCAGATTTCCTTTGGATGTGTAGTCGTACACTTTTTTAGGATCGTCGTGGATTGCCATGCAAGGCACCGCAACGCCAGGAGAATACGCCAGAGAAAGATCTCGCTGGGAGGAATGCGGTTTGGATGGAATGACCTCGATTTTGCCTTTCGGTTCCTGACTGTGATAATCTAAAGCGGCTTTATCGAACGCGATCTGATCTCTTGAATTTTTTGACATTTTAAATTTCTTTTTGCGTGAATCAATTCGAGAATTACGATGATTCACTGGGTTTTTACTTTTCTATAAGCTCTTTAATTTAACAAAAATCGAGGTTCAAGACTTCGGAAAATAAGGAGAAACCCCCAATTATTCAACAAAGTTAAAGTTTTGGAATGATATACTCGCGGTGATAATTCACCAGGCTTTCGATTGGTCTCTGCACAACGGTGCCGATTTTGAAATGAAAATCTGAGGCTGCCGCACGAAGGGTGTCTTCGAAGAAATATGCAATCGAGCCAATAAAATTGACCTCAGCCTCGCGGCATTCCTCGTACGGCATCACCTGAAACTCAAGGAAATTCTTGAGTTCTTTGTAGATGAAATTCTGAAAATAAGGATGTGTCTTTCTGTCCACAATGAAGCGGGTGAAATCTGCCATATAAGCATTTGCCCGCGGATTGTGATACATATTTTTGAGCAGATCATCGATATTGAGCTGATAAATCTCGGTAAACTGCTCGTGAAGATCCGGAGGCAGTTTTTTCATAAAATAATGGCGTACAAGCTGCTTGCCAAGCGCGCTTCCGCTGCCCTCGTCGCCGATTAGAAACCCCAAGGATGGCAACTCGGTCTTTACATTTTGCCCATCGAAGTAGCAAGCATTGGAACCTGTGCCTAGAATGCAGACGATAGCAGGGACGCCTCTGTAGGCGGCATAAGCCGCTGCCAATAGATCTTCCTTCACGTAGATTTGTGCTGTGGTAAAGACCTTTTGCATCTCCCGTTCTACGATCAATCTGTTTTCGGAAGTTCCGCAGCCAGAGCCGTAGAAAAATATGTTTTCGATGTAGTGGTGGAATTTGGAAAGTGCCTGATTACTTTCTAATTCTGGCGCAATTAATTCGGCCTTAATGATATTTGGATTGAAACCAATGGTTTCGGTCTTCAGTACTGCTGTACCATCATTTTCTAGGATAACCCAGTCGCATTTTGTAGATCCTCCGTCAACAATAGCAATCATATAATCTGTTTTAGAATGCTAATGTAATATTTTTTGGGAAGATTCTCTCTATTTTGGTTACTGCGGATCTTTGATGAGCCAATCTTGAATCTCATCTTCCAAGAAGGAAGTCTGCAGTTTGATGGCATTGATAAAATCGTCGGGGATGCTTTCGGAGGTTTGGTTGCTTTCCATATCCCAGAGTTCATCGGACATGAGTTCGTATTCCGAATAGATTCTTTTGAACCTGGAACTACTCTTTTCCAGCTCCTCGATCTTCTTTTGCTGAGGCTGAAATTTTCTGTACGGTCTGTTAGAATTTTTCATTGTTTTGTAATAATATTTTTGTGGTGTGTGGTGTCTTGACAAATGATGAAAAAATGTCCCAGCTTCGTTTTCTGAGCCAGGATTCATGATAAACATCGGTGGATATTAGAGTTTTGATAATTTTACAGTTAAAAAACAAGTAATTATTCAACTAATTCTTCAAATCATTAATACTTAATAAAAGTAAAAATATTTTTGATATAAAAAAATTATTTAACAATTATTTTAAAACTTTTAACAATTCGTATAAATTTGCAAGCGAAATGAGACATCAAATCCTTCGTCACAAACAAATTTTATATTTCATCGTCGCTGGTGGGCTGAGCGCTATTGTAGAAATCGGGAGTTTCAAAATCCTAAGCGTGTACTTGCCAAGGCATTTTGCCGGAGAATATAGCTTCTACGGCATCAAATATCCATTCAGCAATATTTTCTCTACAGGCTGCGGCATCATTACCAATTATTTCCTCAGCATTTGGTTTGTTTTTGCAAGAGGTAAATATTCTAAACGGCGAGAATTTGCATATTTCATCTGTATTTCTATCCTCTCGACGGTTATCGGTTTAATTTTGTTTCAGATTCTTTATCACTTAGTTTTCAGAGATTCGATTGATATGGGCCTCTACACTTTGTCTCAGGAAATGATGAGCAAAATTACCTCTATTGTGATAGTATCGCTTCTGAATTATTCTATTAAGAAAAAGGTGATTTTTAACGGATAAAAACTTATTTTTGAAGTCAATAATTAATGTGATGAAAGTTTTCTTGGTCTATCTCTGGCGCTTTTGGATGCTCATTCTTGCAACGGTGATGACGCTTATCTTCTTTCTCCCCGTCTATATCTTTTCTATCCGCAAAAAGGATTATAAAACCTGCTACTTCTTCATCCGTATTTGGGCAATGGGCATTTTCTACGGAACTGGTTTCCGATACAGGCTCATCAATAAAACCAATCAAAAAATCGATAAAAATCAAGCTTACGTCATCATTAGCAACCATACTTCGCTGATGGATGTGATGCTACCGTGCATCCTTTTCCCCAATCATCCGCTTTGCTATGTCGGGAAAAAGGAGTTGGAAAGAATTCCCATTTTCGGAACGGTTTACAAGCGCGTTTGCGTGATGGTCGATAGAAAAAGTGCCAGAAGCCGCGCGGAGGTTTACAGAAGATGTGCCGAGAGAATGCGGGACGGCCAAAGCGTGGTCATTTTCCCCGAAGGCGGCGTGCCAGATGATACGAGCGTGATCCTCGACGATTTTAAGGATGGAGCTTTCATCCTTTCGACCAAACATCATTTTCCGATCGCCGTCTATACATTTGTGGGATTGAAGGAGATGTTTCCTTTTGATAATAAAAAAGGTTATCCTGGGCGAGTTGATATTTTTTTTAATGATATTCTCTCGCCCGAAGACCCATTGAAAGAGCTAAAAGAAAAGGCACACGTCGAGATGCGAACGTCTCTCGCTGAGAAATTAAAATAATTATTGTTAAATTAATTTAAAGTAGTGTTTTTGTTTATATTTGTTAATCTTGAAATATTATTAAAACTCTAAAAAAACAACACAACAAAAAAATAATTGTAATATGACTACTCAAACGAAAAGCCAAAGTTATGCTTTGCCAATTGCAATGATGTTTGCACTCTTTTTTATGATTGCCTTTGTGACCGGTTTGCAGAACCCAATGGGGGTAATTGTGAAAAACCAGTTTCACGCAAGCAATTTTCTGTCACAACTGGGCAATTTTGCCAATTTTATTGCGTATGCATTTATGGGGATTCCGGCGGGAATGATGCTTCAAAAAATTGGTTATAAAAAAACGGCACTTACCGCTATTTTAGTGGGGATTGCCGGTGTCGGCATTACTTATTTTTCTGGCCAATCGGGGAGTTTTCCGGTGTATCTTATCGGCGCATTTATTTCAGGCTTTTCGATGTGTATGTTGAATACAGTGGTGAACCCGATGCTTAATACCCTAGGCGGCGAGGGGAAAAAGGGAAATCAGCTTTTACAGTTTGGTGGAGCGCTCAATTCTATGGGTGCTACTATTGTTCCCGTGTTGGTGGGCTATCTTATGGGCGATGTTACCCGAGCCACTATTTCGGATGCAAATCCTGCCATATTTCTCGCGATCGGAATTTTTATTTTGGCATTCTTAGTGCTTTATCTGATGAAGATTCCTGAGCCCCACATCATTAGAGAAAAGTCCTTTGAAAAAAATGCGCATAGCCCTTTATCTTTCAGACATTTCACTTTAGGAGCTTTAGCCATATTCGTCTATGTGGGAACCGAAGTTGGCATCCCCAACATCGCCAATCTTTACATGACCGGTGATTTACAAATAAATGCCACCACGGCAGGTACGGTTGTGGGTACCTATTGGTTTTTGATGCTCATAGGGAGACTGATCGGAGGCTTGCTTGGTGCCAAATTCTCAAGCAAGGCGATGCTTACATTTGTCTCCCTACTAGCTCTATTACTGGTAACGTTGGCGATTCTCCTGCCAAAAGACCAAGTGGTAAGTATGCCTGTTTTTCAATCTGATATTTCTTTCGGACTTGCAAAGGTGCCATTAAGCGTTACCTTACTCGTGCTCTGTGGGCTATGTACATCTGTAATGTGGGGGGGTATTTTCAATCTGGCAACTGCGGGACTTGGCAAATACACGGCTTCGGCAGCCGGAATCTTTATGGTAATGGTTTGTGGCGGAGGTATCATCCCGGCCATTCAAGGCTGGGCCGCAGATTTATTCGGTTTTATAGAAAGCTATTGGGTCATTGTCATCTGCCTACTGTACATTTTATTCTATGCTCTCGCCGGAAGTAAAAATGTTAATTCTGATATTCCTGTACAACAATTATTATGAAAGAGACATTTGCAATAGGAATAGACGTAGGCGGCACCAACACGAAGTTTGGCGTCGTGAACAGAAAAGGGCAAATTCTTGTCCAAGACCGGATAAAAACCAACGACAAAGACAATGTGGAAGGCTTCATCGAAGATCTTGCGGAAAAACTGCAGCCTATGATTGACCAATACGGCGGTAAAGAGAACTTCGTTGGCATCGGTATGGGCGCTCCCAATGCTAATTATTACAAGGGAACCATAGAATATGCCGCTAATCTGAAATGGAAAGGCATTATTCCAATGGCTGAAATCTTGGAGAAGAAATTCGGGATCGTCGCAAAACTCACCAATGATGCCAATGCAGCAGCAGTAGGAGAAATGAAGTACGGTGCGGCCAAAAACATGAAAGATTTTATCACTATCACCCTGGGAACCGGCGTGGGAAGCGGCATCATCATTGACGGAAAAATTGTGCTGGGTCACAATGGTTTTGCAGGCGAATTGGGACACGTCATCGTAAGAAACAACGGAAGACTGCACAAAGGAACCGGCCTGAAGGGCTCATTGGAATCCTATGCGTCTGCCAGCGGACTGAGAGATACCGCCATAGAACTTCTGCAGCGCAATCCCGAAACGCCCAGTCTCCTGAGAAATTACTCAATAGACGAGCTGACCAGCGAAACCGTCTTCCTGTGCGCCAAACAAGGTGACAAACTGGCAAATAATATCTTTGAATTTACCGGTAAGATTTTGGGCGAAGCCTTGGCAACCTTTGTCCTGTTTTCTGCCCCAGAAGCAATCGTTCTTTTTGGAGGGCTTACCAAAGCCGGTGATCTAATTATGAAACCTACCCGCCAAGCTATGGAAGCCAACCTGCTCCAGGTATTTAAAAATCAGGTGAAAATTCTTTACAGCGATTTGAAAGAAGCTGATGCTGCCATTTTGGGCGCAAGTGCTTTGGTATGGTAAATAAAATTCATCAAAACATAATATATTGGGCAATCATTCTGGTTGTCCAATTTTTGTTATTCTATATATTGTCAAAATCCGGTCTTGCCGTGGCATGCTTCTCCCGCGTTTTTGAATGGAAAAAGAACGTTCACATCTTGCTGTTCTCCAGTTTCAGATTTTCTGCAGGTGACGCACTTTATAGTGTGTTTCTGTTTTATTTAATCTACGCCTGCGTTAGTTTCATAAGGAAAAGGAAAGGGAAAACAATAAAGCAACTCTTGATTTTGCTGAATATTTCCTATTTCATTTATCAATGTTTCTGGGGAATGCTCTATTTCCAAACCCCACTGATAGACAAGCTACCGAAAAAACACATCACGGACGCGGATTTAAAAAAATTAGCTCTCAAATACCTTTATCTTTGCAAAGAAACGCGAGAAAAAGTCTCTGAAGACCAGCACGGCATATTCGTTATCAATAATCTGGGAAAAATTGAGAGAGAAATACGTTTACAACAAAAATATTTGGCGCCAAGATTCACTTCCAAAATCCCGGTAGAAAATATCTCTGTAAAACCGAGTCTGTACGATAATTTGATGAGCTACACGGCTATTTTGGGCTACTACAATCCCTTCACGGCAGAATCGCAGTTCAATCCGCATTTGCCCGCTTCTCAGCTCCCATTTACGCTGGCTCACGAGATGTCTCACCAGATGGGATTCGCACGCGAGCAGGAAGCAAGTTTTGTCGCGTACCTCTGTGCTCAAAATTCCAAAAATCTTGATTTAAAATATAGCGCAGAGCTTTATGTTCTGAAAAGCCTTTTGAGAAATCTATCGGCAAACAATAAAGCATTTGTAAAAATTATAATTTCGAAATATTCTGAAAAGATGAAAAGAGACCGCCAGGCGGAACGGCAGTTTTTTGAAAAACATGAAAGCATTTTAACAGCGGTATTTGGATTCACCAACGACTTGTTTTTAAAAACAAATCAGCAGGACGGCAGCGTAACCTATTCCTACTTTATCACGCTACTTGCGCGTTATGAGGCGTAAAAAAAGAATCGCACACAAGGTACGATTCTAAAAACACAAATGATGAAAAAAAATTTATTGCCCCTGAGTGATTATCTCAAAAGCCCTGTAAATTTACAAATTGTGACTTTAATTCGCAACTATTTTGTCATCTTTATTTGAAATAATTCCAAAACACTGTCAATCACAGGGTTACATTTATTAAAGATTTAGAATTAATGTCTCATATTGAGACGATGGATGAATTGGACAAAAAAAACGCTCTCCTTAATAAAAAGAAGTGCGTTTCGTAGCGAAGACGGGAATTGAACCCGTGACCTCAGGGTTATGAATCCTGCGCTCTAACCGACTGAGCTACCTCGCCATTTTTTGGTGGTGCAAATATAAGGATATTTTGGATTTTCGCAAACTTTAATTCAATTTTAAAAACTCCAAAACGTCGCCTACGTGATTGGGTTTGCTAAGGATTATATTGTTTGCATCTAAGATGAAATAAGTGGGTGTTGCCACGACATTATAGGTATCTCCGTACGAGCTGTACCAACCTTTTCCTTCGGAATCGCTGATCCAAGGAAAGATGCTCGCCTTCGTCTTGAAATCTTCCAAATTGCTGTCCAAAGACAAGCCAACAATCTCCGTGTTTTGAGCCTTCAGTTTGTCGTACTTTTCCAAAAGTTTCGGCAGCTCTACCTCGCAATGCGAACAAGTAGAGGACCAAAAAACGACAATCTTCTTGGTAGATTTGATGTCATACAGTGATTTTGATTTCGTATGGATGGGGTTTACAAAGCTATTATTGGGAAACTTTGCGCCTATTTCGGTGTTTTTATTAGACTTAATGGTAGCTGCAAGCCTATCGTTGATGGTACATTTCAGATTTTTAGCCTTTGCCAGATATTTTGACTTCAGTTGATCCATACTATAGGTGTTGAAGATATCGATCAGTTCGGATAAAATCGTTTGACCTCGGGGCGTTTCTAAATTCACCGCCTCAAGCAATTTGTCTACGTTTCCCTCGACATCAGATTTGGAAACGTTTAAAAAATTGATTAAAGACGGTTTCAATATCAAAGAGGTTTCGAGATACTCTCCAGATTTTGAATAGAAATTGATAAAATCCTCAGGTTTAAAGTCGGCCGACTTTTCCTGGACAGAATATTTCTGATTTTTCTGATAATAATCTAAAAAAGGATGCGATTGATAAAGACCTGTGTCATTCTTGGAAAGCACTTTGATTTCGTTATCCAAAGACTTATAAAACTGGTCTGAGGCTCTATAATAATCTTTGATCTGTATCAGAGCAGGCAGAATGAGATCCTTCTTTCTGGCAAGGTCCATTTCATTGCCGAAGAGGAGATTGGCTTGGTCATCAAAGACGGCATTTGAAATCTTATTCTTACCATCCAGTTCTACTTTAAAGCTAATATCCTGATTTTCAGAAACCAAATTGACCGAGGAGTTTGCTTTCTGAAAAAATGCTCTCATCATTCCGATGTATTTCTTATCCACCTTGAAGTTGGCTGTATTCCCCGAAACGTTGGCTTTGGAATACAGAATTTCCTTAGAACCATTGAACCCGTACAAATACATGTCGGAATCTGAGAGATATGGCGGTATAATAGCCTTAACATTGAATTGTGCAAAAATAAACGGCGACCATATAAGGCCGCTTATGATCCATAATTTTTTCATAAGGTAAAAATAAAAAAAACCCACTAGAAAAGTGAGTTTTGGGATGTTAAAAACTAAAAATATTATTCAGCGATTTTCTCTTTCTTTTTCAATGCAAAAAATGCCATTAAAATTACTGCTACTGCAAACAACATCACTGTATAGCTATCTATTGGCGAAGCAGGATACCCTCCGATATCACCACCTTCTGGATTGTCTGGCGGCGGTGGAACAGACTGCGCAAAACTTATGAAACTGACTAATAAAAATAATAAGTTACTAGCTTTTTTTAATAAAATATTCTTCATCATATTTGTGTGTTAGTTAACTATCTTTTTTACGACAACTTCTCCCTTCTCAGAAACCGCTTTGACAACGAAAACACTTTTTGACTGATAGTTTAGAGGAATCGTATAATCCGACATTGTAGAAATCTGTGATTTTGAGTTTAAAAGTTGACCCGCTACAGAATAGACTTCTACGGTCGCTTTGTTCCAGTTCTTCGCAAATCTTACCACCCAGGTGTTAGCCTTCTTGGCGATCAGGGTCTGAGAATGAAGCGAATTAGCGGTTCCTAAAGTGGCGCCCTCTGGCATCTGGTAATACAAACCCAGATTCTGAGATCCATTCATAGAAATCGCATCCCCGTCGACAATTTTTACATATTGTCCTTGTTCATTCTCAAAATAAAAACTGTTTCCGTTGCTTAGTCCGTCTTGCACACGTTCTCCTTTTTCATACACCTCAAACTTCAGCTGATATGGCTGTTCTGTATAATTGATAGTCAGCGGGATAAGTTTGGATTTGAAACCAACCTCATTAGCTTCGTTGATATATAATTTATCTGTATAATTGGCATCTTCTCCACCTTCTTGCTTTTCTTCTTTGGTATAGATCTTTTTATCGTCTGGAGCGTACGCTTGCAAACTAGTTGTTGAGGCATTGTACCCTGTTGTAGCAGAAGGCGAAATAGCATAATAGGTTCTATCTAGCTCGTTGCCATCTAAATCATACATTACCACTGCAACCTGCTTTACAATCTTATCCGCTGGAATACCAGAATCATCCGTGGTACCTTTGGCCGCGGACACCGAATAATCTACACCATCCGCCCTAGACGTCCCTTTGAACCTCCTTGTTTTGGAAAGATCCAGCGCTTGAGCCGTATTGTCACTCAATTTTACCATAAACTCTCCCATTGGCTTGATAACCAATTTGTTGGCTGTAATATCCCCACTTTGAAAAGCACCTCCTGAAACAGTCGCTACTATAGCGCTTCCATAAGTAGTGCCACTAAAAGTATTGGCTATCTGGTTAGATCCGTAATAGGCAATTCCTACAAGATTGGAGATGGAATTTCCATCGCTCGGATTCCCGGTTTCATTAGTAGCAATAAATTTCAAATCGATATTGGTGAGAAAAGGATTGGCAAGCTGGTACAAATTTAAGGCATAATCGGCAGCCCAATTTGGTGTTTTTGATCTAAAAGGATCATCCAGATAGGTATTATATTTCTCTCCATAGTAGTTACTTGCATTCCCATTAGTTCCAAAACTGCCGGCATAAGCTCCGGAGAGACTAAATACGACATTGGAAGGGGTCGCATCCGATACCGGAATCCCCGTAAACGTTTTTCTATCGGTGGCCGGCACCCAGAAATAAGTATTGTCTGCCCTTCTTCTAGGTATAATATAATAAGTAAGAGGCGTTCCGATAACGTCAGTATCCAAGCCTCCTACAATCTGATCAAATCTTGCTCTGGCGTTGTTCCATTTAAAGATAGAACTTGGATTGAATCTGCCTGACAAAGTATTGGCACCATTCGTCAGATTCAGATTCCCATTGCCAAAAGTCGCTTTTAGGTCGGCATAAGTAAAATTATAAAAAGGCAAGCCAGTCTGCTGTCTTCCGGTGGTTCCGTTATTGTAATCGGCTGTATATTCTTTATTTACCTTTCCAGAAATATTACTTTGGGCTATACCAGAAATATACAATTGTCCGTAATCTGTTGTCGATGCTAACCTGATGTTAAAGTTGGAAGTTGAAGCAAGACTTAATAAATCAGAAGAACCGCCGCTTATCATCACGTTTCCAGAATTATTGATTACCGCATTACCGGCTGTTTGCAATCCCCCTCCATTATAAACCAATGTTTGCGACTGGACGGTTACCAGAGCCGAATTACCAACATAGGTAAGGACTTGAGAAGAGACAACGACACAGAAAAAAATCGATCCTAAAATAAATAATTTTTTAATCATTGTTACAATATTTGTGTTTTATCTGGCAAATATAGTAATTTTTTGATTACTTAAATAACTATAAAAGAAGATTTTATCCCGACTGCGATATCGAATCGATCTTCACCTCTTTTTTACCATCGATATCGAACATATAATCCTCCAGCACTTTCTCGGTAGTTCCCCTCAGGCCTCTCGCGCCAAGTCCTTTATTCATCGTTTCTTCCACTATTTCATCGATCGCCTTTTCCGAAAATTCCAGTTTCACATTGTCCATTTTAAAAAGTTCTGTAAACTGATTGATGATGGAATTTTTAGG
Organism: Weeksellaceae bacterium; assembly: GCA_022013695.1. Classification (GTDB taxonomy): domain Bacteria; phylum Bacteroidota; class Bacteroidia; order Flavobacteriales; family Weeksellaceae; genus Epilithonimonas. The sequence goes on along the minus strand of JAKLPS010000032.1, from coordinate 83,573 downwards.
TTCCTTCATGATGCGGACAAGCACTTCTTTGGTCAGTTTTTCCAAGTAAGTGATGATGGGAAATCTCCCCAAAAGCTCTGGTATCAAACCAAAACTCTTGAGATCTATTGCGTTGATTTGGCTAAGGATGTAATCTTCATCTTCGGTTTTATTGAGTTTATCTTTTGAGAATCCGATCGCCTGCTTGTTGAGTCTTCTTTCAATGATTTCTGTCATCCCATCAAAAGCGCCTCCTGCAATGAATAGGATATTCTGCGTATTGACTTGGATATATTTCTGATCTGGATGCTTGCGGCCACCTTGCGGCGGTACATTTACGATGCTGCCTTCCAGGAGTTTCAAAAGACCCTGCTGGACGCCTTCTCCGGAAACATCGCGCGTAATACTGGGATTGTCGGATTTTCTTGCGATCTTATCAATCTCATCTATAAAAACAATTCCCTTCTCAGCTTTTTCTACATCATAATCTGCCACCATCAGCAAGCGGGAAAGGATGCTCTCCACATCTTCGCCAACATAGCCTGCCTCGGTAAGAATGGTCGCATCTACGATGCAGAACGGAACATTCAGTTGCTTCGCAATCGTTTTCGCAAGCAATGTTTTGCCCGTTCCGGTCTCGCCAATCATTATGATGTTGGATTTTTCTATTTCCACCTCTCGGTTTTCGTCCTGAGCGTGCAAAATTCTTTTATAATGATTATAAACGGCAATAGACAATTGTTTTTTGGCCTGATCTTGCCCGATGACATATTCGTCCAAAAAGGCTTTGATTTCCCGGGGTTTTTTTAATTCCGCAAGTGAGGCCGAGGAGGATTTTGATGCACCGACCGCCACATTTTCTTTCACAATCAAATGAGCCTGCTCGATACAGTTTTCGCATATAAAGCCATTTTGACCAGAGATCAGCATCTGAACTTCACTCTTTTTTCTGCCGCAAAATGAACATTGATTTGGATTCATAGGTATTTGGAATTCTATTAATTAAAAAAAAGAAGTCAGAAACTTCTTTTAGGCATTTACTATGGATTTCTGAATTTCTTGATACTCGTCGGGACTTAATTTGAGTCTGACATTGCTGAAGTTAAGATCCGAAATTTCGTTGAGCGGCACGAGATGAATATGCGCATGCGGAACTTCTAATCCCACCACCGCAATCCCGACCCTGTTGCAAGGAATGGCCTTTTTGATTTGCTTTGCAATTTGTTGCGTAAAAGCCCATAGATCTTGATAATCCTGAGAATCAAGATCAAAAATAAGATCTATTTCTTTTTTTGGCACGACCAAAGTATGGCCTTTTACCAAAGGCATTGCATCCAAAAAAGCCAGATGCCTGTCATCTTCCGCAATTTTGTAACTGGCGATGTCTCCGCTGATAATCTTTGAAAAAATGCTGCTCATAGGACGATTATTTATGGGTCTAAATTTTCAGAAACTTGTCAACCTCACTTTCGATTGTTTACAATGAAATTTCTAAAACTTCAAACGAAAGTTTGTTACCATTCGGCAAAACGATATCCGCCGTTTCGCCCACCACTTTTCCCAAAAGTCCTTTTGCGATTGGCGTATTAACAGAAATTCTTCCAGATTTGATATCACTCTCATTATCGGGAACCAGTGTGAATTTTTGCTCGCCTTTGGTTGCAATATTTTTGAGTCTTACGGTGGTCAGAATGGACACCTTGCTGAGATCCAGCTGGCTCACATCGATGATTTTGGAGCTAGAAACGATGTCTTTCAATTTGGAAATCCTCATCTCCAGCATTCCTTGCGCTTCCTTCGCTGCATCATATTCTGCATTTTCGGACAGGTCGCCTTTGTCTCTTGCCTCAGCAATTTGCTGCGTTATTTTGGGTCTTTCGATGGTTTCTAGTTGTTCCAGCTCGGACTTCATTTTGTCCAGACCTTCTTTGGTTACGTAGTTCATAACAATAAAATTTATCGTTGGTATAAAAAAATAATCCGACCTTTGTCGGATACTATTTTGTCTCGAATTGAGTTTACAAAGATATAATTTATTTTGAAATGAACATCAAAAAAATCACGTACATTTTTACATTAATCCTGACTGTCAGTTTATTAACTTTTAGCAGCTCATGCAGCGAGCGGAATGAAACCGTCAGCTGCTTTCCCAATGCCACCATCTCTTTGCAGCTCAATCTGAACTTGCCCTCTTATTTCAAACTGCAGACGATTGGCTCTTGGGTGTATGTCAACGAAGTAGGTTCTGGAACGCGAGGATTGATTGTCGTTCGGATAACCAGCGGCTTCAAAGTTTATGATAGAAATGCGCCCCACATTTGCCCAGATACAGACACTACCTTGGAGGTGAAGAATGACACATCGGTCTACTGTCCGAAAGACAAGGCAGAATGGATCCTCATCACCGGCCAGCCCACTGCCGTTGCAAACATTCCTCCGAAAACCTACGCTTACAGTTTCGACCCTATAAGCAATATTCTATCGATTTACAATTAGCAATCCATATTATAAAACTTATTTTGATTTCCCTATGAAAATTGTCCTCCAGCGAGTTTCCCAAGCTAATGTAAAAGTTGACACAGAAATTGTCGGAAAAATAAATAAAGGATTAATGCTGTTGATTGGCGTAGATGAAGCCGATGAAATCTCGGATGCCGACTGGCTCGTTAAAAAAATATTGCACGTGAGGATTCTCGGACGAAGACGGAAAAATGAATCATTCTGTTAAAGACATCAATGGCGAAATTCTTTGCATCAGCCAGTTTACGCTGATTTCCGATTATAAAAAAGGTAACCGGCCTTCGTACAGCAAAGCAGCAAAACCGGACACCGCCATTCCGCTTTTTGAATATTTTAAAGACGAATTGAAAAAATCAGGATTGAATATCCAAAGCGGAACGTTTGGCGCCGATATGAAAGTCTCTTTGATCAATGACGGACCCGTAACCTTGGTTTTCGACAGCAAAACGAAACAGTGAGGAAGCGTCGCCATCCCAGCACAAAATTCTTTTGCCAATCCATACCTCGATAGATCGCCTTGATTTTTTGTGATTTGATATTGGTTTTTTTCATTTCATTTTGTTCTAAAAATCAGTATTTTTTACGGAATTTGTGCCTTATTTCATTTTTATGAAATCTATAGTTTTCGCTTGGCTTGATATTTTCATAGAAAAAAAATCAAATCAAACAACCTAAAAAAATCTACATTCTTATGAACGGCACTATGATACAGTTTTTCCATTGGTACACCGATGGCAACGCCTTTCTTTGGGAGCACACCAAAGATCAATCACCATATTTAGCAGACATAGGCATCACGGCCGCCTGGCTTCCTCCGGCGTATAAAGGTATTGCTGGCGGCTACTCCGTTGGATATGATCCTTACGACTTATTTGATTTGGGAGAGTTTGACCAAAAAGGAGATGTGGTGACAAAATACGGCTCCAAATCTGAATATCTGGAGGCTATAAAAGCTCTGAAAGAAAAAAATATCCAAGTAATTGTAGATGTTGTTCTTAATCATAAAGCAGGCGGCGACGAGCTGGAAACATTCAAAGTGGTAAAAGTGGACGAAAATAACCGGGAGAAAGTGATCTCGGAACCTTTTGATATACAATCTTTTACCAAATTCACCTTCCCGGGTAGAGGCGACACTTACTCCAACTTCAAGTGGGATTACACCTGCTTTACCGGCGTAGATTATGCGGAAGGGATGGACTCTGGGATTTACCGGATTTTCAATGATTTTGCAGACGGCTGGGACACGATTATTGACAACGAAAAGGGTAATTATGACTATCTGATGTTCAACGACATCGAACATCGAAATCCTTTTGTACGCAAAGAACTGAATGACTGGGCGAAATGGTACAACGATCAAACGGATTATGATGGTGTGCGCCTGGATGCGGTGAAACATATTTCGCCAGATTTCTACAAAGAATGGCTAAACAATTTGAGATCCAATACCGGTAAAAACATCTTTGCCGTGGGCGAATATTGGGCACCGGGATTTTTGCCGCTTCTGGAAGAATATATAGATTCTACGGAAGGCTGCATGAGCCTTTTCGATTCTTCGCTTCAAAACAATCTTCACATCGCCAGCAGCACGCCCGACTATGATTTGCGACAAATCTTCAATGAAACCCTGGTGGCATCGCATCCTGATAAAACCGTCACAGTGGTAGACAATCACGATACACAACCGCTTCAGGCTCTGGAAGCACCAGTGGAAACATGGTTCAAACCCTTGGCTTACTCCCTGATTTTATTAAGAAAAGACGGTTATCCGTGCGTTTTCTATCCCGATCTTTATGGTGCCAGCTACAAAGATAAAGGCAAAGACGGTAATGACTACGAGATTTTCCTCAACAAAGTAGATGCGATCGAAGAACTCATCAAAGCCAGAAGAGATTATGCTTATGGCAATCAAAAAGATTATTTTGAAGACGCGCACTGCCTCGGCTGGGTGCGGGAAGGTGATGATGAGCATTCTGGCTGCGCCGTTGTCTTGAGTAACAAAGATGCTTATCAAAAACCGATGGAAATGGGAAAACGATATGCCGGAATGATTTTCTACGATTTCACTGGGCATTTGGAAGACAAAATTAGCATTGATGAAAACGGCTGGGCAGATTTTCCTTGTCCTGCAGGGAACGTAAGTGTTTGGGTGGCAGAGTAAAACATTAAAATGAAATATCTATCTTTGATTTCAAATTAATAAAAAACGATGAAGACCTCAGACAAAATTCCTAAAGTAACCGGCATTGGTGGTATTTTCTTTTTCTCAGATGACCCTAAAAAAACCAAAGACTGGTACTCAAAAAACCTTGGAATTGATACCACAGAATGGGGCGCCACCTTCGAATCGAGAAATTTGGCGGATCCCGATGAAATAGAATCCGTACAATGGAGCCCATTCCAAACAGGAAGCAGCTACTTTTCGCCTTCGAAAAAGGAATTTATGATCAACTACCGCGTTCAGAATATCGAAGCACTGGTAAAAAATTTACGGGAAAATGGCGTAACCATTTTTGATGACATCGAAGATTCTGACTACGGAAAATTTGTGCATATTTTGGATCCCGATGGGAGCAAAATCGAACTTTGGGAACCTGCGGGATCGTAAAGCAGATTGCTAATATCCGAGTTCAGAATCGCCTTGGCCAAGCAAGGCTTTTGCAGATGACGTGCCAATCCTTTGCACACCCATCGTAATCATTTTCTCTGCATCTGTGGGTGTTTTCACGCCGCCAGCTGCTTTTACCGGCAGTTTACCTGCATGGTCCAGCATAATTTTTACCCCTTCGAAAGTGGCGCCGTTGGGTTTTCCGCCTTCTGTTTCATAAAATCCAGTAGAAGATTTCACGAAAATTTTTGAAAAATCTTTTTCTTCAAAATTTTCCTGCGCCCATTTCCAAAGATGAGCCGTAAGATCGGCAATTTGAGCGTCGGAAAGTGCTGCAATCTCGATGATCCATTTGACCGTTTTTCCAAAATCGAGCCCAAGTTTGGTGCCTTCCACAAATTCATTTTTTACCAGATCGAGATTATTCGCTTTGTAAGCTGAATAATTGATGACGTAATCCAACTCATCTGCGCCATCCAAAACCGCTTGGTGCGCTTCTGCTAGTTTTTCATCCAAAGAATAAGTTCCTTCGTGGAAACCGATTACAGTGCCGACCAAAACGTCTGATTTTTTGCTCAATAAATAATCTTTGATCAGTTTTACATAATTGGGGCGGATCATTACTTCTTTGAAATGGTAAGCGATGGCTTCATCCGTCAGTTCTCTTACCTTTGCTAAAGTTTGCTCTTCGGTCAGCCCAGCTTGAGCTGGCGTTTTCAGATATGTTGAATCTAAATATGAATTAATTTTCATAGGAGCTTTTTCTTTTTTGGAAGCCACAGATTTCGGTTTCAATAATTGATTGCTACAAAAACATTTGTCAAACTTTCAGTTGTCGGTTGATGCTTTGCTCCAAAGAGAGGATGGTTTCGGTTCTTGTAACGCCTTTCAATTTTTGAATTTTGTTTAGGATTTCCATCAGATGATCGTTATCCTTACAAAGCACTTTCAGGAATATGGTATAATTGCCTGTCGTATAATGCGCCTCTACGACTTCGTTGACCAAATTTAGATTCTTAATAGCGTCTTGATAATGGCTGGGCTGATCTAGAAAAACGCCAATGTACGAAACCACTTTGTAACCAATTTTTCTGGGATTAAGGAAAGAAATTGAATTTTCTATTACACCCGCGAGTTCCAGCTTTTTGATTCTCTGATGAACCGCAGTGGTGGAAATGCCCACGTGCTTGGAAATGTGCGCAAGAGAAGTTTTGGCATTATCCATCAGCATATAAACAATTTCTTTGTCAACGCCATCTAAATGATAAGCAGAGTCTGAGGCACTTTTCATAATTTTACTATTGATTTTTATAAGTGTACTACAAATTATATGAATAAAACAAACGAAATATTTTAATCATTTTCTTTAATTTGTCTAAATATTAAGCAAAGAATATAATTTTCCAGTGAAAAACTTTTGGATATGGATGTTTTTTTTGGCTTGTAAAAATATAGAAAATAACATTAAAAATAAAATAAAACCTTTTTTATTTTGTTGGATCATCGAAATTTAATTTAGAATAATTTGAAAAAAAACTTCTGTTTCATGTTAACATTTGGTTAATGTAAAAATGATGATTTCGGGCACTTTGAGGTTTTATAAAATTATAATTTATTAATAATCAGACCTATAAATCAGTCATCGCGTACAGATAAAAATTAATTCTGAATCCAGAAAAAATGATATATTTAAAGCCTTATATATAGACCCAATGAAAAATTTTTACAATCTGATCGCAATTTTTATTGCGATGCTCAGTTTTGGGCAAACGCAGACTGTTACGTACGCTATCAGTCCGGTTGCTTTTAACGAAGATGAAGCTATCACCATTACCTTCAATGGCAATAGCATTAATGAATCCACTTGGAGCGTGGCCAACAACGCTTTGTATCTCTGGGCCTGGTCCTACGACTCCAACGATCTCAACAGCCTGGATTGCCCTACAAACGGCCCCTGGACAGCTTCCAACGAAGCGAACCGCTTGACTTACAACTCGGGAAATGATACCTACACGATTACTTTTGTGCCCAAAACCTTCTACAACAGAACAGGATTGGGAAAAATCGGCTTCCTGCTAAAAACAAAGACTGGAAACGGACAATCGCAGGATATCTATTCCGAAGTCGGGAAGTTCCAGTTTGGGACGACGACGCCCAAAAACGGCTCCGTCAACTTCATCTCTTCTGGAGGCAACTACCCTATTTCGTACAGCACCAGTTTGCCCGCCAATTATGTTCTTAAAGCCAATGGAAACATAGTTTACACCGCCAACAACGTCTCATCCATATTTAAGGCTTATAATATTACCATAGAAAATCAGATGGAATTGACGGCAACAAGTGTGGCAGACGGCACTGTATTGACCTCCAAATTCAGCATTGCTCCCACGCCAACCACGCAGACTGCGGCTATCCCACCATACATGAGGCAAGGAATCAACTACGATCCCAATGATCCTACCAAAGTTGGACTTGCATTATACGCCCCTTTTAAAACCTATGTCCATGTGATCGGAAGTTTCAACAACTGGCAGGTTTCTTCTAATTATTTAATGAAGCGCGATACCACCAATCCCGACCTTTTCTGGGTCGAAATCTCAGGACTGACACCGCAGCAAATCTACACCTTCCAATACAGAACCAGTGACGGTGTGAAAGCGGCAGATCCTTACTCCACTTTGGTTCTTTCTCCAGACGACGATCCGTATATCACGGCAAGCACTTATCCCGGATTGCCGCCTTATCCAGCTGGACAGCAGTATGATGTCTCGGTAATTCAAACAGCAAAACCGGCTTATAATTGGACTGTGACGGACTTCCAAAAACCTCCTAAGCAAAATCTCATCGTTTACGAAGCATTGGTAAGAGATTTTACCGAGGGCAAAAACTGGCAGGCGATGATCGACAAGATCCCTTATATCAAAGGATTGAATGTGAATGCCATCGAGCTGATGCCCGTGATGGAATTTGACGGCAATAATTCTTGGGGTTACAATCCCGGATTTCATTTGGCTTTGGACAAAGCTTATGGCACGCCCGAAAAATTCAAAGAATTCATAGACAAATGCCACCAAAACGGGATCGCGGTGATCTTAGACGTTGCCCTTAACCATGCCACGGGTCGATCTCCTCTGGAAAGGCTTTGGTCCACAAGTACCGACGGCGGATATGGCGGGGTGGCTTCTAATAGTCCCTACTTCAATCAATTGGCAACGCACGCCTACAGCGTTTTCTACGATTTCAACCACTCCAAAACAGATACGAGATATTACGTCAACAGAGTTTTGGAACAATGGATCAAAGAATATAAAGTAGATGGATTTCGTTGGGATCTTACCAAAGGATTTACTCAAAATTGTACAGCCTCAGACGACGCTTGTACCAATGCCTATCAGCAAGACCGTGTGGATGTTCTAAAGCTCTATTCCGATTATCAATGGTCTTATGATCCAACGTCTTACGTCATTTTCGAACATTTGGGTTCAGACGGAGAAGAGCAGCAGTGGGCGAATTACAGAATCAACGAAGGCAAAGGCGTGATAATGTGGGATAATCTCACGGGACCGTATGGTCAAAATACGATGGGTTACGAATCTAGCAGCAACTTCAACAGGGTTGATTTTGAAAACCATGGTTTCAGCGAAAGAAGAAATATATCCTACGGCGAGAGCCACGATGAAGAAAGGTTGATGTACAAAAACTTGACCTATGGAAATGGAAGTGTAAAAACGCTTGCAACTGCGCTCGAAAGACAAAAAGCTTACGGCGCCGTCTTCCTCACTGTGCCGGGACCGAAAATGATCTGGCAATTTGGAGAAGTGGGCTATGACTTCAGCATCAACCGCTGCGAAAACGGAACTGTCAGCAACGACTGCCGATTGTCGCCCAAACCCGTTGCTTTCACTTTAGGCTATGACACCGATGCTTCCAGAAAAGCCATCTACGATACTTGGGCGAAGATCTTGGCCATCAAATTATCAAGTTCTGTTTTCGACACCACCACTTTCATTGTAGAATCCGGAAATCTTTTGCCGAGAATCTACATCTGGAAAGATGCGCTACCGGCCAACGCGCTGAAAAATGTCGTGATAGTTGCCAACTTTAGTACAACAGCGCAAACCGTGACGCCTAATTTCCCATATTCCGGAACTTGGTACAACCTGATGGATAATTCCTCAATGTCAGCGAGTCCCTCCACCACAGCACTTTTGCAGCCGGGCGAGTTCAGGATTTTTGGCAATCAAGTGGCATTGGCAACAAACGAGACAGCGATCAATACCAACAGGACCTCTTTGCAAATCCTTCAGAATCCTGCAACAGAAGGACTCTTAAAAATCAGATACAACAAAGCGAAAAACGGACAAATTAATATTTTTGATCTCAATGGAAAACTGATCAAATCATTCAGCCTGCGCGCAGCCAAAGGAGATGAAACCTTTTCTGTAAGCGGAATCACAGCTGGCGTTTATATGGTTCAGCTGAAATCGGACGAAGGCTTGGCCGTTTCTAAACTAATCATCAAATAAAACAAAATAATTTTTTATGTTAAAAAACAAAAACCTCCCTGATAAATTCAGCGAGGTTTCCTTCATATCAAAATCAAGTAAATTAAATTAATGTATTGTTATAGGCAGCTTTCGTTGTGCTGAGAAAGATCCAGCCCTATGTTTTCGGAATCTTCTGTCACTCTTAATGGGATAATCAGATCTGTAACTTTATATAAAATTAATGAGCCTAAAAATGTAAACGCAGAAACCAAAACCAAAGCCATCATATGATGCGCAAACACAGAGAAACCGCCGTGGAGAAGACTTGCGTTTTCACCTTGAGCCAAAATTGCTGTCAGAATCATTCCCATAATTCCGCCAACGCCGTGACAAGCGAAAACGTCTAAAGTATCGTCCACTTTTTTCAGTCTTTTCCAGTTGCACATTAGATTGGAGACGATTGCCGAAATAAATCCGATGAAAATGGCGTGCGGAATGGTCACAAAACCAGCAGCCGGCGTAATCGCGACCAAACCGACCACTGCTCCGATACAAGCGCCTAAGGCAGAGACTTTGCGTCCATTGATTCGGTCAAAAAATATCCAAGATAGCATGGCTGTGGCAGAAGCGACTGTTGTAGTTCCGAAAGCCATTGCTGCGGTTGCATTGGCTGCTAAAGCTGAACCGGCATTGAAACCAAACCAGCCAAACCAAAGCATCCCGGTTCCAAGAATGACAAAAGGAATATTGGATGGCTCGTGGTGCGGATTTTTTCTTTTTCCAATCATCATGGCGCCAGCCAGCGCGGCGAATCCGGCACTCATATGGACCACCGTTCCTCCGGCAAAATCCTTCACACCAAAATATTTGTTCAGTAATCCGTCTGGATGCCACACCATATGACAGAGCGGTGTGTAAATGAAAAGGCTGAAAAGCACCATAAATAATAAGTAGGAAATAAATCTTACGCGTTCTGCGAAAGAACCTGTAATCAGCGCGGGAGTGATGACAGCGAATTTCATCTGGAACAAGGCAAATAGCACAAACGGAATCGTAGAAGCCATTTTGCTGTGTGGTAAAATGCCGACATTGTTAAAAAATAAATAAGTGGTGGGATTTCCTATTAATCCGTAATGCACGCCACTAACGGTGATTCCCAGCGGCTCTCCAAAAGATAGACTGAAACCAACGACCACCCAAAGAATACTAATAACGCCCAGAGCGATAAAACTCTGCAACATTGTAGAAATCACATTTTTTTTCCCCACCATTCCCCCATAGAAAAACGAAAGTCCTGGTGTCATCAGCAAAACCAGACCCGAGGATGCTAAAATCCAACCCACATCTGCGCCCACAATATTTTCCGCACCAAGAAACGTTCCAGGCAAGGGCATCGAAGTATGTGCGGGCCAGAAAAGCGCCGAAATGGCAACGATACTGATGACTGCAAAAGAAATGATCCAGTGACTTTCGATTTTCATGTTTAATTTTTTAATTTTTTACCCTACAAATATATAGGGTTAATTTTAAAAAACATAGAATTCTACGACCATACCCAGCATTTTTTTCATCAACCTAATAAAATTACCAAAAAGATCCGATATATAATCAGGCATTACTTTTGCTATAAAATGGAATAAATAAGCACTCCTCGAAAATCCACCACCGATTGCCGAGAAAGTAAATTTCAATCATTAATTCGTCATTATGAGATCAGACATTCCAAAACCAGACAGCGAAACCAACAAGGCTCCAATGATTGCAATTATCGTTATTGTAGCGTTATTCATTTTAGGATATTTCGCTTACACGATGTTCATTCCGAAACAAGTGGAACAGATGAACAAAACAGAAAACGTACAGCCAACCGAAAAAGTAAAAGACTCCATTTAGAGTTTTTTTGTTGTTGTTTTCGCGCTGCATGGCAATTTTGTCTCATTTGAATCACATAGAACTACCCAACAACTATTTTTAATATTAATTTTAGTGAATATGCTTTTCCGCGTGATAAGAGCTTCTCACCAAAGGCGAACTTTCCACGTGGCGAAATCCTAAACCTCTTGCAAAATCACCGTACTCCTCAAACTGTTCCGGCGTAATGAAACTTTTCACTGGGAGATGTTTTTTAGTCGGCTGAAGATATTGTCCCATTGTAATGACATCCACATTAGCATTCCTAATGTCCTCGATGGTTTGCAAAACCTCATCTGTCGTCTCGCCAAGGCCTAGCATCAGCCCTGTTTTCGTGCGCTGCTGTCCCGCTTCTTTCAAATATCTCAGTACTTCCAGACTGCGTTCGTATTTGGCTTGGATTCTCACTTCTCGGGTCAGGCGTTTTACTGTTTCCATATTATGAGAGATCACTTCTGGCGCCACTTCCACCATTCTGTCCAGATGTTTTGTAATGCCTTGGAAATCTGGAATTAATGTTTCCATCGTAGTTCCCGGGGAAATTCTACGAACGGCATTTACGGTTTCGCCCCAGAGGATGGAACCCATATCTTTGAGATCATCGCGATCTACCGACGTCAGAACCGCATGTTTTATTTTCATTAATTTGATTGAGCGAGCTACCTTTTCCGGTTCGTCCCAATTGACATCTTGTGGTTTACCTGTTTTCACACCGCAGAAACCACAACTTCGGGTGCAGATGTTTCCCAAAATCATAAATGTTGCGGTTCCCTCGCCCCAGCATTCGCCCATATTGGGGCAACTTCCGCTTTGGCAGATGGTATTTAGCTTATATTTATCGACCAAATGTCTCAGTTCGCGATAGTTTTGCCCAGTCGGCAATTTGACACGGATCCATTTTGGTTTTTGACTTAGTGCTTCTTCCATTTTGATTTTTTTAATTTAAAAATCCGTTTCGTCTTCTTTTAACAGTTCCGACAGGATTTTTTTGGCTCGCATGATTCTCACTTTGGTATTAGCAACAGAGAGATGGAGTTCTTCTGCAATTTCTTTGATGCTTTTTTCCTCAAAAAAACGCAGTCGGATAATGTCCTGATTCTTCGCATCCATCGTTTGTATGATTTCTAAGATTTTTTGCTGATCTTCTTCCGAGATTAGCAATTCCTCTGGCGATCTTGCAAATTCATTCCGGACGTCCTGCAGATTGGCATTTGGATCTTCGTTCTCTCGGCTTCGCTTTCTCCAAAAATCGATTATCGTATTCTGAGCGATGGTCAGAATCCAAGTTTTGAACTGAAAGCTGGGATCGAAAAGATCCAACTTGTTCAAGATTTTAGAAAATACCGAAACGGTGATCTCGTCTGCATCATTTTCGTCTCTCACTTTGTTCATCACAAAAGAAAAGACATCTACCCAAAACAGATTAATGAGTTGTGTCTGAGCCTTTTGATCTCTTTCTTTGGCTTTCTTGATGAGATTGAGCAACTGATTTTCTTCCATGTTTCGACTTACAAAGATAAGGATTATAATTAAAAAAAACCGATGGCAAAGGATTGAGAAATTCTATCCTAGGCAGGCATTTTAGATTTAATTTAAATAACATTTATCAAGAGCAAAGCATCTTTAAAATCAGTAATTTTACAGGCTCAATTTTTGCAAAAGAACAGCATGCAATTGATTAATTATCAGAAATTTAAAATCAAAAACCAATTTAGAAGAAAGCATTTGAATGATTCAATCTTCCATCTATCTGCTAAAAAAAGAAATTATGAACAACAAAATCCAATTTTATAAATACCAAGGCACGGGAAACGATTTTGTGATGATCGACAACCGCAATGTGAAATTCCCAAAAAGCACCGAACTCATTGAAAAACTCTGCGATAGGCGTTTCGGAATTGGTGGCGACGGTCTCATACTTCTTGAAAATAGTGACAAAGGGGACTTCAAAATGGTCTATTACAACTCCGACGGTAGAGAAAGTACGATGTGTGGCAACGGCGGAAGGTGCATCGCGGCATTTGCTCATTTTTTAGGCATTTTCGAGAACAAAACGACTTTTCTCGCCATCGATGGGTTGCACGAAGCGGAGATCAAAAACGGGATTGTAAAGCTGAAAATGTTAGATGTCAGCAGCATCAACCCTGACGGGGACGACTTTGTCCTCAACACGGGTTCGCCGCATTACGTAAAATACGTCCAAATGTTAAATAATTATAAAGTTTTCGAAAATGGTAACGAAATCCGAAATTCGGGAACTTATAAAGAAGATGGGATCAATGTGAACTTTGTAGAAGTCCTATCCGACAAGCAACTGTTTGTAAGAACCTACGAACGCGGCGTGGAAGACGAGACGTACAGTTGTGGAACAGGCGTAACCGCTGCAGCTTTAACTTTTATGAAAAAAAATAATCAAAACTGCGTTGGAGTGCGGGTTTTGGGCGGCGAACTGAAGGTGTACGCAGAGAAAAACGGTGCCGGTTTTAGAGATATTTGGCTGGAAGGGCCTGCGGATCTTGTCTTTAAAGGAGAAATTAATATTTAGAAAGCCCGGTTTTTTAATTTAAACAATGAAAAAAATAAGTCTTATCCTATTTGTTATCGCAATCGTTATTCTCGGATTTTTCGGGATTAGATTTTATAATAAATATGTTGGAAATAATATCAAAGAGGAAGGTTTCATTTTGATTCCGCACGGCGCAAGTTTCTCACAAGTTTTAGCATCTGTTAAGCCTTTTGTGAAAAATGAAGAAAATTTTCAATCTGTTGCGGTCGAAAAAGGTCTAAAACAGAATTTCAAGCCGGGACGCTATCAATTAAAGTCGGGAATGGGCAACCGCGCGATCGTCAATATGATCTTGGCAGGGAATCAAACTCCCAATTCTTTCCGAATCAAAGATTTTGATGATGTCTATCAAATGATCGGGCGGGTTTCTAAGAAAACCGAAGCCGATTCTACGACATTTGCCCATCAATTAAATAAAATCGCGGTTGGCAAAGGCTATAAAAACGCTGAAGATCTCAAGAAATATTTTTTCAATGATACTTATGAGTTTTTTTGGACGGTCACTCCGGAGGAATTCTTCCAGAAATTTGAAGAAGAATATAAAAACTTCTGGACGGGAGAAAGAATCGAAAAAGAAAAGCAATCCGGACTTTCAAGAGATCAGATTTACGCTTTGGCTTCCATCGTTTACAAAGAATCTGGCGGAAAACCAGATGAGCAAAAAACGATCGCCGGACTCTATTTGAATCGCTACAGAAAAGGTATGAAATTGCAAAGTGACCCGACGGTGATCTATGCCATCAACAAGGCGAGCAACTTCAGCAGAAAGATCAAAAGGGTTTATTACAAAGACCTGACCGTATCGTCGCCTTACAATACCTATGCGAACAAGGGCATCCCACCCGGCCCCATTTGTATTGTTGACAAAAATTCTCTGAATGCGGTTTTGGATGCGGAAACCAACGATTATATTTTTATGTGTGCCAATCCGGAGAAATTCGGTTATCACAAATTCACAGATAATGCCGCAGAACACGCCATCAATGCAAAAGCATACCAAGACTGGCTGAATCAAAAAGAAATAAAATAATAAGAGCTAGGGCTCATTAATAGTAAATAATGAAAAGAACGGAAATTGTAAGTGTATTTCAAAAAAGAGCGTTTGGCTTGGCTCTCACGATAGGAGCAGCGAGCTTCGTAATGGCTCAGCAAAAAGTGAATATCTCGGGAAATGTAAAAGACTTGAACGGCGCGATAGGATACTCATCCATTACTTTTAAAAACACGCAGAATGCGCAACTAAGTGATGCGGTGCTGGCAGATGCCGACGGAAATTACAAACTATCGTTGGCACCAGGAAACTATGAAGTGAGCATCGAAGCTGTGGATTACAAAAAATTTACCAAAACAGTGGTCATTAGCAAAGCCGGTGCTATTGCGCCGTTTGTCATCGTGTCGTCTGGGAAAGCCAATCTTACCAATACTACGGAGATCCAAGGTGTCGTCATTACAGCCACCACAAAACCTTTAAAAGTAGAAATCGACAAAAAAACCTACGATGTAAAAAGCGATCTTACCGCCGTTGGAGGGAACTTGCAAGATGTTTTGCAAAACGTGCCCTCGGTTTCTGTAGATCCGGACGGAACGGTTTCTATGAGAGGGAGCAGCAATGTCAAATTCCTAGTGAATGGAAAACCGTCTGCGCTGCTCGGCATCGATGATGGCGCCAATGCTTTGCAAGCGATACCGGCCGATCAAATAGATAGAATCGAGGTTATTACAAATCCATCTTCAAAATATGATGCCTCGGGAACGGCGGGAATTCTTAATATTATTCTCAAAAAAAATACTAAAATGGGCTTCAACGGAAGCACAGTTGGGACGTTGGGCTATCTGCCAAAAACCTCGCTAAACGCCAATCTCAATTGGAGAAAAGGCAACTGGACTTGGTTTGTAAACGGCGGCGGCGGCTACAACGAAAGTAAAAGCAAAAATTGGACGGACGCCAATTATACAACCTTCCCGCTTTATGATAATTTGAACGCCGTAGACCGCTATCAAGAAAGAGGCTATCAAATTTCCAGATACAAAAATACCACAAAAAATTACAACGGAACCGCGGGGCTGGTTTATAATATCAATGAAAAAACCTCGGCAAACGCTTCTATCACCATAAGAAGCTTCAATATGGAAAACAAAGCTCCGGTTGCCTACACCGATTATCTTACAAATGGGGATGTTGTGACGGGTTTTCGAAATTCCACCGGAACCAATTCCAATAACGGTGCTCAGGCAGATTTGGGTTTGGATCATAAATTTGATGACAAGGGTCAAAATATATCCTTATCCTTGAGTTTGCAAAAAAATAATAGTGACGGGGACAACAATGTGGATCAAAACTATCGCTCGAAAATTTTACAAGATGCTATTAACCAAAAAACTTCGAATAAATCTTTGGTCGGAAAGGCGGATTATGAATTGCCGATTGGCGAATCTTCTACTTTCAATGCGGGCTACAAGATCGATGTCAACCACAACGATTACAATTTCGGAGTTCTACGGAAGAATAACAATGACTTGATTTTCAGCACAATTGGGGTGGAAGATTATAACAATATGACCAACTACCGCGAAAATATCAATGCTGTGTATGCTCAGTTTAAAAGTAAAATCGGGAGTTTTGGCTACCAAGTTGGAGTACGAGACGAGCTGTCGGATATAACACTTGACTATCAAAATCTATCGGGCAAGGATAACATCAACAACAGAAAGAAAAACTATAATAACCTCTTCCCAAGTGTGTTTTTGATTTATAATCTATCGAAAGACAATCAGTTTTTGCTCAATTATTCTCGCAGAATAGACAGGCCTCGTTCTTTTTTCCTTGTTCCGTTTATGTCTTTTAATGACAGCCAAAACATTTTCAAAGGCAACCCCAATTTGAATCCCGCCTACATCGATTCCTTCGAATTGGGCTATAATATTTCCAAGAAAAAATTCTCACTGAATCCCACGCTTTATTTCCGAAAGGAAAATGATGATGTAAAAATGACTTTGGCTTATATCAACGGCACTTTCATCACGCAGCCGCAGAATCTGGGCTATGACGAGCGGTTCGGGTTGGATCTCAACTATTCCTACGATCCGTTTGCCTGGTGGAAAATTATGGGCGAAGTGGATGTTTATGGGTACAAAACCTCGGGTAATTACACCTACTCAGATTCCACTGGAAATCTTGTTCCTATTTCGTACGATGGGAGCGGAACCTCTACCCGACTTCGAATGTCGAACACCTTTAAAATCGATAAAACTTTGAACTTGCAGCTTCAGGGAAATTATCGAGGTGCTCAGGTCGAAGGTGCCAATGACCAAAGAGCGACTTATTTTATTAATATGGGCGCGTCCAAAACGATATGGAAAGGCGACGGAACGATCACTTTTAATATTCAGGATATATTTAATACAAGAGCAAGAAGAGTGATCCAAAGCGGCGACGGATTTGCAAGAGAATCCTATATGCAGTGGCAGCCCAGACAGGCTTCTGTTTCTTTCACTTACCGTTTCAAACAAGGCGAAAAAGTGGAGCAACCGAAGAAGAAGAAAGACATCAATGCCAACGAAAGCGGCGATGATCAGCAAGCGCCAATGTAAAATATGTGATGAAAATTTAATGTATCCTGCAAATGATTTTGCGGGATATTTTTCTTAATTAATCGAATGAAAGAAGGGATTCTCAGCCTAATGACCGAAAAAAATCCGTCTCGCTATGAAGAGCAAGACGAATCTT
Organism: Weeksellaceae bacterium; assembly: GCA_022013695.1. Classification (GTDB taxonomy): domain Bacteria; phylum Bacteroidota; class Bacteroidia; order Flavobacteriales; family Weeksellaceae; genus Epilithonimonas. Next base: position 65,775 of record JAKLPS010000032.1, on the reverse strand, counting down.
TTTTAACAATTATAATTTAAAGGTCTATTTCTCTTTCTCCTTCAGTTCCTCCTTGTCTTTGTCCGATGGATTCCAAACTTTGACTTCAGCATCTTTATCAATCCCAGAAAGGATCTGAACGTTGATCCCGTCACTGGATCCTAATTTCACGTACACTTTTTTGAAACTGCCGTTCGGTTGTTTTACTTCCACAAAGGCCTTGTTGTTTCCTTTTTCATATTGCACAAGAGATTCATCGAGCAACAAGGCATTTTTCTGAGAACTCAACAAAATCTCGCCATTGGAACTGAATCCTGCGCGGATATATTCTCCCGTTTTGTTATAAACATCGCCTTCCACTGCGAATTTTATGGTTCCGCTTTCTTCTTTTCCTTTGGGCGCAATCAAGGTCAATTTGCCTGGAAAAGTTTTGTTTTGAAGTGCGCCGATGATCACATTCATATCCATTCCCTGTTTCAGTCTTCCGGCTTGCGCTTCGTCTATATCGCCTTTGAATATTAATGAATTGAGGTCTGCAATAGAGCAAATGGTTGTTCCAGCGTTGAAGGAGTTGGCTTCAATTACCTGGCTCCCCACTTTTACGGGGATCTCCAAGACCGTTCCTGCCGCTTTTGCACGGATCTGCGTGGTTGCCATACTTTGCAACTCCGGTGTAGCGCCCGTTCTCACGATCTGCAACTGTTTTTGAGCGGCATTCAAGCTTTGAAGTGCCAGTTTCTGCTGTTGGATCGTGGTTTGCAACTGTTGCTCTGCTGTGATGTATTCCTGCTTAGAAATGACGCCTTGCTTGTACAGCTTCGCCTGCATCTCATACTGCTTCTGCTGATTCTGAGCATTGACTTTGGCATTCGTTACCTGAATTTCCGCATTGCTGACTTGCATCGTAGCATTATTCACCTCCGTTATGTTGGGCACGATTCTAATGGTGGCAATCAATTGGCCAGCATGCACTTTGTCACCTTCTTTGACGTTGATGGTTTGGATGATTCCCGCAATATTCGGTTTGATTTCGATTTCTTCGCGCGGCTCTATCTTGCCGGTGGCCATCACTTTGTCGTCCAGATTCTGGATCGTAGGCTTTCTGGTGAGGAAGGCTTCATTCTCTGCAGAATTAGATTTGATGAGATAGCCAATGCCAACAACAACAGCTACCGCAAATAGAAGTCCCAAAAAAATGGACAATGCTTTTTTGAGGGTAAATTTCGTTTTTTCCATTATAGAAATATCGTTTTTTTTAATAGTTAATTTTTAATTATTATTCCGTTCTCAGGGCTTCGATGGGGCGGATCTTCACCGCTCTTTGTGCGGGTATCAATCCGATTAAAAGCCCTAGAAAAATCATAATTCCCATCGCTGCAAACACATTTCCATAATCAACTCGTGGGTTGGAGAATGGAAAAGAATCGTTGTTCATCGTCGCAATATTGAGGATGATGAGCAGAAAGATGCCCGACAAAAATCCCAATAATCCAGATGATAAAGTGATAACCACACTTTCCAGCAAAATCTGATTGCGGACCTCAGCTGGCTTGGCGCCCAACGCTCTTCTGATTCCTATTTCTTTTGTTCTTTCTTTCACGGTGATGAGCAAAATGTTGGAGATGGCGATCACGCCGGCCAAGATCGTCAACGTTCCGACCGTGATTGTTAGCAGCTGCATTCCTGTGAGAAATCCCGTGACTTTTTTAAATTCTTTCGCCAGGTTAAAGCTTCCAAAAGCGTTGGTATCTTCCGGCGATACGTGGTTGACTTTTTTGAGTTCGTCTTTCACTTTGGTTTCTATGACCGCCGCTTCTGCATTGGGCTTGCCGACGATGGCTAAAAAACCGACTTTATCACCTTCATTATATAGTCCGGCATAGGTAGAAAAAGGAATGTAGGCCGAGTGATCATTCTCCATTCCGCCGTTTCTCGATACGCGAAAAACGCCGATGACTTTGAAAAAAACACCTTTTAAATTGACCGATTTGCCTATTGGATCTTCATTTTTCTTGGCATCGAAAAGATTTTTGTAAATCTCTTCTCCTATAACGATGACATTCTTTTTGTCCCGAATATCCGCATCATTAATATATCTTCCGAATAGTAATTTCTTCTTAGAAATCTTGTTACCCACAGGATAATCGCCGGTGATCATATAAGTATTTTTCAGTCCGTTCCGGGAAATTTGCTCTCCAGAGGTCCCGAAGTTCCCTCTAGAGCTTTGGGGCGATATGTAATCGATTTCCGGGATTTTTCTCTGCAAAAAATCTATATCTTTCAGATGAAGGTCCATCTTTCTGCCTTTCGCAAAACCGTCATACGGAATATTGGTAGTCTGTGGCCACAGAAAGACCGAGTTTGTGGCAAATCCAGAAAATAATTTGTTAAAACCATTCTCCATCCCGTTGGCAGCACCCAGCAGACTGACGTACAAAAACATACCCCATCCCACCCCGATCATCGTGAGAAAAGTTCTAAGCCTATTGTTCCGAAGGGAATAATAGATCTCTTGCCAGGTATCTCTTTTGAAAATTATATTCACTTTTTTTTGGCTGAATGATTTTTAATCTTATCTCTTAATCGTTTCTTAGGGCCTCTATGGGTTTGATTTTGGAAGCTTTGTAAGCTGGTACAAACCCTGCAACAGAGCCTGCAAACACGAGGCAGAAAAACGCCGCCGCAATCAGTCCCCATCCGACGGCTGGATCTGTGATGAAGTAGTCCTCGAGATTGTTCCCAATCAGCTTTAACGCTAAAACACCGAGCCCCACGCCTACCAAGCCGGAAATGACCGTAATCACGATACTCTCTTGCAAAATAAGCGCTACAATTTCTGCCGGTTTTGCGCCAAGTGCCTTTCTCACGCCCAGTTCTTTCGTTCTTTCCTTGACAATGTAAACCATAATATTGCTAATGCCTATTACCCCTGCCAGCAAAGTCCCAAGTCCAATGAAGCCTACAACCGCAGTAATCACAAACAAGAAAGCAAAAGAATCCTGTGTGTTTACAGCATTGTTATTAAGCCTGATGCCTTGCGGATCATCGGGCGAAATTTTGTGTTTTGCCTTAATTTTTTTCTCTAGTTCATTGCCGTATTGTACACCCTCATCGGGGGTCATATTGGGGTTGTATGAAAGCATCATAGTGCTAATGGTGTCCGAGCTTTTCTTCATCTGTTGCAGTGTGGAAAGCGGAACAGAAATGTGTCTTTCGTCCATATCGCCGCCGGGATCTGCAAAAATGCCCACAACTTTGAACATCGTCCCATTGATGTTTAGATCTTTCCCAATGGGATTCCCATCTCTAATCAAATCGCGCCAGACCATCCTTCCTATGGAGGCTACGTTTTGCTTTAGCTCATTATCCCGCTCTGTGATATATCGCCCATCGATCATCGTGCGATTCTCCAGAAATTTTTCTTCGTCCAAAACGCCATTTACCTGATATGTACCACTTTCTTTGCCATATTTCACCATCATATTGGTTTGGTATCGTGGTGATGCATACTCCAGCTTGCCTTCGCTTTCTTTCACCACCGCATCGAAGTCGTCATTGTTAAAAGTAATATTTCGTTCCGACTGCAATCCTGCGTAGGGAACAGTCGTCTTGCCTGCCCAAATCATAATAATATTGGTAGCATCTCTTGTGAACCTCGTGGCAAATGAATTATTAAGACCATTTCCTATCCCAAATAAAACAATGAATATGAACAGACCGAGCGCCACAGTGAACCCAGAGAGTACCGTCCGCAATACGTTACTGCGGATGGAACTGAAGATTTCTTGCCAGCGGTCTAAATCAAACATCTTTTTTTAAGGGTTAATGGTTAATGATTGTTGAGGGTTATAGAATGATCTGCTTTATGTACGTGTCGCTTTCTATTTTGCCATCTTTCAGGACAACATTTCTTTTGGTTTGCGCCGCCACATCAGGCTCGTGCGTTACGACGACAAGGGTTTTTCCCTCATTATTAATGTCCTGAAGTAGTTTCATAATATCGTACGTGGTTTTCGAATCCAGCGCCCCAGTCGGCTCGTCGGCAAGGATCAATTTTGGTTCCGAAATCAAGGCTCTTGCAATCGCCACTCTTTGCTTTTGCCCGCCGGAAAGTTCGCTGGGCAAGTGCTCTGCCCATTCTTTGAGACCTACTTTCTCGAGATATTCCAACGCTTTTTTTGTTCTCTCTTTTCTGGCAACATTTTGATAGTACAGCGGAAGCGCCACATTCTCCAAAGCCGTTTTGTAATTAATCAAATTAAATGACTGAAAGATAAATCCAATGAACCGGCTTCGGTATTCGGCCGCTTTTATTTCTGTAAGATGCTTGATGGGAACGCCATCCAACTCATAAATGCCGTCATCCGCCTCGTCCAAAATCCCGATGATGTTGAGCAAAGTCGATTTTCCAGAGCCGGAACTTCCCATAATAGACACAAACTCACCTTCATTAATCGTCAAATTAATACCCTTCAGCACGTGCAGTTTGTTCTTGCCTATGTCATAAGATTTGTTGAGATCTTCTATTTTTAGAATCGGATGAGACATTATGGGGAATTTACATTATAAGTAAATCATACAGCGGAATTGTTACAACTCTAAAGAATTATTTTGAATTTTTAAATTAAATAAGCTTTGAAAAAAAATTCGCAGTTGGCGTAACATTTCTGCATTTCCGAAGTCTTATTGTATATAATTTTTCCTTTATGTTCAAAAAAGTGTTTTGTATTTCGCTCCTGTGTTTAGGTGTTTTGGGATTTTCTCAGAAGAGATGGACGATTCAGGAATGCGTGGATTATGCGCTTAAAAATAATCTGCAGGTTCTGGCGCAGGCTTACAACAAAGATGTGCAGTCCAAAAATCTGGAAATGGCCAAAAGAGAATATTTACCCGCAGTTTCTGGCACCTTGACAAACAATGCCAATTTTGGACAGACCTTGATCGGCACCACAAGTATTCGAAATGACAGCTATTACAACGGGGCCAACATCGGAGCCAGCGTATTGGTTTACAACAATGGAAGACTGGAGAAAACCGTGAGAAAGACAAGTTTTGATGTGGACGCAAGCTTGCTGGACATTGAAACCATCAAGAATAATATTTCACTTCAAATTGCGCAGCAATATCTATCGGTGATGCTCAACAGAGAAATCAAAAAAATCTCTGAAAGTGCAATGGAAAATGCACAAAAACTTTACGACCGTGCCAAAATCACCACGGAAGTCGGAACCACCGCTCAAACGGTGTTGGCAGAAGCAACCGCTTCTTTTGCAAGAGAAAAACAAAATGTAAAAGCAGCACAGATCAACGTAGAAAAAGCCTTGTTTGCAATGGCGCAACTTCTTCAGCTTCAGGATTATAAAGCCTTTGATGTGGTAGACATTCCGGTTCCGGACGAATTGATGCCGCAAACAGAAACTGTGGAGGAAGTTCTGAACATCGCATACGCTTCGCAGCCTGTGATCAAAGCGGCCGAAATCAGAATCAAAGCGGCCGAAACGCAAACGGAAGTCGTGAAAACCAATTTTTATCCAACAATAAGGGCAACGGCAGGATTGGGAAGCTTCTACAACAACCTCCTGAATAAAAACACCATTGGTTATGAAATAGATCCGCTGACTGGAGCCGTAACTGGCATTGAAGAAAGGAACTTCACCCAACAATACAGCGACAATTTTGGACAGCAATTGAGCCTATCTGCCAATATTCCGGTCTTTAATAAAGGAATTACAAAGTTGCAAGTGGAACAAACCAAAATCAATGAGCTGCTGGCCAAAAATAATTTGGAACAACAAAAATTCCAGCTGAAGCAGGATATACAGCAAGCGCAGTTTAACGCCGATTCTAACTATGAAATTTATATTTCTGCGATGGAAGCGGAAAGAAGCACAAAACTGGCTCTTGATTTTGCTACGAAAAGTTATGACGCCGGACGCTCCACGATCTATGATGTGACAACGGCCAGAAATAATTATGCAAATGCGCAAGGATCTGTGGCTCAGGCAAAATACAACTATCTGTTTAGCATCAAAGTTTTAGATTTCTACGCAGGTCGCGGGATTTCACTTTAAAATTTGAAGATTTTTTGCTATCTTTGAGAGATGCAGACCTTCGGAAAAGATTTACTCAGAGATATAAGAAGCGCGGAATTATTGGGAGAAAACGCCCACAAAATCTATTCTCCGCCATACCGACCTGTTTACAGTTATGAAGATGTTCTGACACTAAATCCGAAATTTGCAGCTGTCAACATTTTACTCTATTTAAAGAATAACGAGTGGCATTTTCCGTTGATTGTGCGTTCTCAAAATGAACGTGATCGCCACAGCGGACAAATCTCTTTGCCCGGCGGAAAAAATGAAAAAGAAGATTTGGACTTTGCTCACACCGCCAAACGAGAAACTTCCGAGGAGCTGGGAATTGATGAGCATTATGTGAGAATCATCCGGGAAATGTCGCCAATTTATATCCCGCCGAGTAATTTTTACGTACACTCTTTCATTTCCTACACCAAAAAAGACCCAGCATTTTTCCTTCAGGAAAGTGAAGCCGTCGAATTAATAGAATTTCCTATCTCATCATTATTAAGTCTTCCCGACCAGCCAAAAAATATGATCCTCCCTTCGACAAAAGGAGCCGAAGTCCCGGTGATAGACTTCAATGGGTATATTATTTGGGGCGCGACATCGATGATCCTTAGCGAATTCAGTAACTTATTAAAAAATGTTTAATTTTGTAGGCATAATTTCTGATCTTCTGAAATTATAACAATGAGTGATGGCTAAAAAAAACATTTTTACCGATTCTTTTGGGAATATTTACATTCTCAAAAGACTCATTATTTTCATTCTGGGAATTGTTTCTTACAGAAGATTCAACGGTTTCAACAAATTGAAAATAACCGGCACGGACAATCTCACCGATCTGCCAGACAGCAATGTGCTTTTCGTCTCCAATCACCAGACCTATTTTGCCGACGTGGCGGCAATGTACCACGTTTTTTGCGCTGTGAATAACGGCTATCACAACACCATCAAAAATCCAGTCTATCTTCTGAATCCAAAAACTGATTTCTACTACGTTGCAGCAGAAGAAACGATGAACAAAGGCGCATTAGCCCGACTTTTTAAAATTGCGGGCGCCATCACGGTCAAAAGAACTTGGCGAGCAGAGGGGAAAAATGTGAATAGAATGGTGGATCTCGGCGAGATTGAAAATATTATGAAAGCCTTAGATAATGGCTGGGTCATTACGTTTCCGCAAGGGACAACGTCCGCTTTCGCACAAGGCAGAAAAGGAACTGCCAAACTGATCAAAAACCAAAGACCAATCGTGATTCCGATCAAAATTAATGGTTTCCGAAGAGCATTCGACAAGAAAGGTCTGAAAATAAAAGTAACTGGCGTAAAACCCACAATGGAGTTCAAGCCTGTTTTGGATATTGATTATGATAATGAATCGGCGGCTCAAATCATGGATAAAATAATGCACGCCATCGAACAAACACCAGAACACAATCTCCTCCACGAGTACGACACAAAACTGAAGGAATCTAAATCTGAGTCCTAAAAAAACAGCTCCTTGAAAAAGAGCCGTTGTATGTTTAAATTATTTTTTGAATCTAAATTCTTCGTCTAACTATTAATTGCTACGATGCAATACTCGGAATTGGTACGTTCTCGTTGGCCTCTTTTTCGTAATCGATTCCATCCACTTCGAAACCGAAAAGGTTGAAGAATTCTTTCCTGTAACCTGCTATATCACTGATTTTGGAAAGATTTTCCGTCGTCGTTTCTTGCCATAATCTATCCACTTCCGCCTGCACGTCGCTCGCCATTTCCCAGTCATCAATTCGGATTCTGCTGGCATCATCCAAAGGAATCTGGCCATCTTCTCTGTACAATCGTTCTGCGAAAAGCCTTTGCATCTGTTCAATAGTTCCTTCGTGCGTTCCTTTAGCTTTCATCACTTTATACAGCAAAGAAATATACAGCGGCACCACCGGAATTGCCGAGCTGGATTGGGTTACCAAAGCTTTGTTTACAGAAACGTAGGAACTTCCGTTTAGGTCTTTTAACAAATTATTGAGGACGGTTACCGTTGCTTCCAGATCATTTTTGGCCTGCCCAATGGTTCCGTTTCGGTAGATTGGGAAAGTCAGTTCTGGGCCGATGTACGAGTAAGCTACGGTTTTGACACCATCTGCCAACACGCCTGCTGCTTTCATATCTTCTATCCAGAATTTCCAATCTTCGCCACCCATCACTGCGATGGTATTGGAAATGTCTTCATCATTTTCAACCGGCGCAATTGTGACTTCAGAAACAACACCTGTGTGGAAATCGACGGTTTTGTTGGTGTAGGATTTCCCGATGGGTTTCAGGACGGACGAGTGCGCCACACCTGTTTTGGGATGAGTTCTTCTGGGAGAAGCCAAACTGTAAACAACCAAATCAACTTGTCCCAAGTCTTTCTGGATGAGGTCGATGGTTTGCTTTTTCACTTCATCAGAAAATGCGTCGCCGTTGATGCTTTTTGCATACAGTCCCGCCTCGTGTGCTTCTTTTTCAAAAGCGGCCGAGTTGTACCAGCCTGCGGTTCCCATCTTGCCTTCAGACGCTGTTTTTTCGAAGAAAACACCAATGGTTGCGGCACCGGAACCAAAAGCAGCAGCGATTCTGGAAGAAAGTCCAAAACCTGTTGAAGCGCCAATCACCAAAACTTTTTTGGGACCGTTTTTGATTGCGCCCTTGGACTTCACATATTCTATTTGATTTTTTACGTTTTGAAGGGCACCGTCTGGGTGTGCGGTCAAACATATAAATCCTCTTGTTCTTGGTTGAATAATCATTGTTTAAATTATTTTTAGCAGTGCAAATTAAAGAAATTTGAGCACATAACGAGAAAATATCTGCAAAAAAAGCTTTCGACATGGGAAACGAAGTAGCCCCTTTATTTCTACGTTAAAGCGATGGAAAAAATCATAATTAACCACAGAAACCATTCTATCTTTTGTAGAATTTTCAGTTTATGTCTTTCAGTTTTTTTTCCATCATTAACTTTTATTTCAATTGAGATTAAGCCAAGAAAAAACCGATTCATTAGAAACGAATCGGCTTCAATAATTTTTGAAACAAGATTTTAATCGCTGGTTAATTGGCAAATGATCCGAATATCGCTTCGGATTACTTCCCTTTCTGCGGCGGATAATTTTTCATCATTTCGGCCACAACTTCCGGGATTTGTCTTTGTTTCGACTTTGGCGAATCTACAGAAAGTCCGCTTCCAACGCCTTGCCAAACGAGTTTTTGGGTTTTTGCATCGATGATATCTACGATGATTGTTCCGCTGTTGTAATTGTTGGTCCAGGTGTTTCCCATTCCAAAGCCACCGCCCCAGCCATAAGGATTTCCCCAGCCGAAGCCGCCGCCGTACGATGTTTGAATGTCTTGAACCTTCTTATGGGAAGCTTTCACGTTGATGATCAAATCTGGATTCGGGGCAGAAGTCAAAGTTTTTGCCTGCAATTGCTTGGATAGTTCATTCAGAACGCGGTCTTTGTCGAGATCATTCAGTTTCAGGTCGTCGGTTCTCAGAAGATAAGTTTTATAATTGGCAAAATTGGCCGTTGCAGAATAATCGGATTTCACTTGGAATGGGCTGCAAGAAGTTGCCCCAAGGGAAACTGCGACCAGTAATATGAAGGCATATTTTTTCATAATGTAAATTTTATGGGTTTTTAAAGTCAGTATGGAGGAGCCGAACATCGATTTCATTTTATTTAATTTTTAGATTTTTTTAGAAAAGTATCTGTTTTTTTATCGTAGCCGTACGGGCAATGTTTGCAACCGCTTTTGCAGCAATAGCCACGTTTCAAGTGGAATTTCTCTGTAAAAACCTTATAACCTTGCTCGTTATAGTAGAAGTCTTCGTTCTCTTTGATGTCATCTCTCTGCATAAGTTAAAAAACTATACCAAAATTTTTATCTTTGATGGATGATAATTGTTTGCCAAAGATTACTCAAAAATACTAAAATTTCGGGGATTACTTTGTTTCCGTTTATTTTTCTTAGAAAAACGGAAGATCGGCAAAATAAAGTACTCATCGATCACGAGAAAATTCATCTTCGGCAGCAACTGGAACTTTTGATTATTCCCTTTTACATTTGGTATCTTTCAGAATATTACATCAAATATCTTAAATATAAAGATTGGACTATGGCTTATCGCAATATCAGCTTCGAGCGAGAGGCTTTTGCCAATGAAGAAAATCCTGATTATCTCAAAAAAAGAAAACGATGGCGTTTCCGTTTCTATCTATAAAATCCGATGAAATGCAGCCTTCAATTTCTTGAAAATCAATTTTTTGGGCATCCAAAATTTTTTAATATTACATTTTCTTGAAAAAAATTCTTAAGACTGTAAAATAATCTAAATTTGCAAAATTATTTTTCAATTATTCTTACATTATGTCGCAAGGTAGCACTGGTCATTTTGACCTCAAAAAACTTTCCTGGATTGGAGTTTTGGTTTCATTGGGGATTGTTTTCGGAGACATCGGAACATCGCCGTTGTACGTGATGAAGGCCATCATCAACGCTGGAAAAGCGGGTGGAATCATTTCTGAAGAATATATTGAAGGGGCACTTTCCTGCATCATTTGGACCCTCACTTTGCAGACCACCATCAAATATGTCATCATTGCCCTGCAAGCCGACAACAAAGGTGAGGGTGGAATTCTATCGCTATACTCTCTTGTCAAAAGATTCAAGAAAAAATGGCTTTACTTGATAGCGATCATCGGTGGCGCAGCATTGGTTGCGGACAGCATCATCACGCCATCTCTTACGGTAATGTCTGCCATAGAAGGGTTGGAATTGGTGACGCACAAGCCGCCCGTTGTCCCGATAACTCTGGCTATTTTGATCGTCATTTTCATTGTGCAACAGTTTGGAACCAGTTTCATTGGGAAATTTTTTGGGCCGGTAATGGTGCTTTGGTTTTTAGTGTTGGGCGGTTTTGGTCTTGTGCATCTTGTAGAACATCCATCTATCCTGCGAGCTTTCAATCCGTACTATGCCGTGAAATTGATTTATAACTCGCCCAGCGCAATTATTATTTTAGGCGCCGTTTTTCTTTGTACCACTGGAGCGGAAGCTTTGTATTCCGATCTTGGGCATTGTGGCATGAAGAATATACAAGTGAGTTGGATATTTGTGAAGTTGATGTTGATTTTGAACTACTTAGGTCAAGGCGCTTGGTTGCTGAACAACTACCACGAGGTGTTCCGAGGCACAAATCCATTTTTCGGAATTATGCCCGAGTGGTTTATCATTCCTGGCGTGATCCTCGCAACGATGGCTGCCATCATTGCGAGCCAAGCCGTAATCACGGGCGCCTTTACGATGTTTTCGGAAGCGATGTCGCTCAACTTTTGGCCCAATCAGGAGATCGAATATCCTTCGGGCATCAAAGGGCAAATGTACATTCCGAAAATCAATTGGGGGCTTTTGATCCTCTGTTTCATTGTGGTAATCTACTTCAAGGAATCTGGAAGAATGGAAGCTGCTTATGGGCTTTCTATCACTGTTACAATGCTGATGACGACGATATTGTTGGTTTTCTGGTTTCTGAAAACGCGCACCAACAAAATCTGGATTGCACTTTTTGCCTTGGTTTACGTCATCATCGAAGGTGGATTTTTCAGCGCAAACATCATCAAATTCTTTGATGGCGGATGGATGTCGGTTTTCCTTGCAGGCTTCATAGGCTTGTGTATGTATGCTTGGTACAACGGTAGAATTATCAAAACCACTTTCATCAAATTCGTAAAACTGGAAAAATATATTTCCACGATAAAAGATATGAAGCTGGATGAGACCATCCCTAAATATGCGACCAATCTGGCCTTCATCAGCCGTGCCAAAAGAGATGACGAGGTGGAGTCTAAGATCATCTATTCCATTATCCGAGCACAGCCGAAAAGGGCAGATCATTATTTCATTCTTAATATTGTGAATCAGGAAGATCCTTATACTTTCAAATACAACGTCGAGGAGATTTTGCCCGGTACGATTTACAAAATCAGCTTCCTGCTGGGTTTCAAACGGGACAGGCGTATCAACGATTATTTCCAGCAAGTTTTGGCAGAAATGATGGACGAAGGAACCATCCCCTCCAGAAGTTCGCATCCATCGCTGAGAATGCACAACATCCCGCCGGATCTCAAATTTGTGATTATCGATAATGTGTATATCAATGACTTATTGCTGACCATCCGAGACAAAATCGTGCTGAATATGTACAATTTTGTAAAAAAACTGGGCAGCAACGATTTTACGGCTTACGGCTTTGCAAGTCACAACGTGGTGGTAGAATCTGCACCCCTACTCGATCAAAAAATAAAGACCGAGAAAATAGAAAGAGTCGAAGGAAAGCATTTTGATTAATCCTGAAAAAAATTCGCTAATTTTGTAAGATGGATACGAAACAAAAAGAGTTGAATATCGCTACCATAAAAGATGTTCTGAGACAATACCTGATGGACAAAGGATTCCGCAACACCCCGGAGCGCTACACCATCTTGGAGGAGATCTACAATATGGAGCATCATTTCAACGTGGATGATCTCTATCTTCTGATGATGCACAAAAAATACCACGTGAGCAAGGCTACGATCTACAATACAATCGAGATTTTCCTAGATGCAGGCTTGATCAGAAAGCACCAGTTTGGCGAAAAAACATTGAGCACCTCGTCTTACGAAAAATCCTATTTTGACAAGCAGCACGATCATCTGGTGATCTACAAGGAAGATTCGGACAAGGTCATCGAGGAAATCATAGAATTCTGCGATCCCAGAATCCAAGGCATCAAAGAATCCATAGAAAAAGCATTTGGTGTAAGTATTGATACGCATTCTCTGTACTTCTACGGACACAAGAAGGCTGAAAATTGATGAAGAAAATCCTTCTTTTTATTTTACTTTTAATGGTTGTAAGAAGCTTTTCACAAGTGACGCCAACCCAAAATACAGGTTTGGTAAAGGATGCTTTTTTCAACAGTCCCAATCAGCAAGGCGAAACTTCCAAAAAAGTTCAGCATAGGCATTCCGACACCTTTGGCGTCAAACCAGACAAATACGAAGGCAATCCCGTCTTCTCTGGCCACGTCGTTTTCGAGCATCAAGGATCAGTTCTCACGGCAGACGAGGTGGTTTTCTATCAGAAAGAGAATTTTCTAAGAGCCATCGGTAATGTGGTTCTGACGACCGCAGATGGAAACCGAATAACGGCGGAAGAAATGGAATATGACGGCAATACCCAGCGCGGAATTGCCCGAAGAAACGTTGTCCTCACGGATCCCAAACAGACCATCAAAACTGAAATACTCTACTACGACAAAATCCCAAACACCGCTTATTTCAACTCCGGTGGCACCATCTACAGCAATGACGGAAGCGTGATGTACACCAAATCGGCAACTTACTACCTCAACTCCAAAATGATCGATTTCATAGGAAGATCCAATATTGAAACTGACAAATATACGATCATCAGCGACAATATCAAGCAGAATCAAAACACAGGAACGTCGGATTTCTCGGGCCCTACAACCATCAGGGACAAAGCCAACCCCAGAAATTACGTCTATACAGAATTAGGAACTTACAATTCGAAAACCGGCGAATCCTTCCTCAATAAAAATTCCAGAATATATTATAATGACAAAATCCTCAGCGGCGACAAATTATACTACAACAGAAACACCGGATTCGGAAAAGGAAACGGAAATGTGACCTTGGACGATCCGCAGCAAAAGCGTTATATCAAAGGTGGCTATGGCGAGATCTACGAAAAAAAAGATTCTGCAATGGTCACCGATAAGCCCTACGCCGTCAAGATTCTCAGTAAAGATTCGGTTTATTTTGCCGCAGATAAATTTCTAAGTTACCAAAAACCGGATTCTGCCGACAATCGCAAGAAAAAAAGCTTCTTGCGGGCTTTCAGAAAAGTGCGGATTTTCAAAACCGATATGCAAGGCCGTGCAGACTCTCTCAGCTTCAACGAGACAGACGGCGAGATGCATCTGATGCGAAAACCAATCCTTTGGATGGGCGTAAAACAGGTCACTGGCGACGAGATTCGCGTGTACAGCGACCCCGAAAAGGAAATCACCGATTCTATCCGAGTTATTGGGAATGCCTTTGCCATCAGCAAAGCCGATTCTCTCAATCTGAAAGACGAATTCAACCAGATCAAAAGCAAAAATATGATCGTCTATCTAAAGGATAACGTCATCGATATGGCAAAGGCAGTCGGCAATGCCCAAGCCATAACTTATGCCGATGATACGAACGAAAAAACCAAGCAAGTTACCAGAATTGGCGTTGCGCTCTCGACTTGCGGCGAAATTGTCGCCCGATTTTTGGAACGTCGCCTGGAAGTCGTCGACTGCAATATCGGCGCGAATACGGACACCTACCCGATGAGCAAAATATCCAAGGAAGAACGTTTTTTCAAAGATTTCAATTGGAATACAAAAGACCGCCCGCAGAAAAGGAGCGACATATCTCTGGATACGCCCAACTATCCGGAAACCGTTTATCTATCCGACAATTTGCTCTACGAAAGAGCCGAAGCCGAGCGTAAAAAATTAGAAGAAAAAAATAAACCAAAAACACCAATACGGGTTAAGAAGTAATTCTGCTGCATTGAGCAAAGTCGAAATTTGGGCGCCTTGATCCGCCCTCCGTTCCCGCTTTTTTCTTTTTTCTCAAAAAAGAAAAAGAGCTCCACTCAGGTCGGGGCGCGCTTCGCCGAGATTGAAATTTTTTTCATTTAGTGAAATCGACATCTCAAAAATGACGAACTTCGCACAAGTTTAGAAGCTCATCTATAAGCAAAATCATTTGATTTTAAATCTAATTTCTAACATCTACTCAAAAAAATGAAGACCGATTTTTTCAAATACCAAGCCCAAACCACACCTTACGCCGCAGGTTTCGAAGTGGAAAAAGCAGAAGGAAGCTACATCTACGGAAAAGACGGAAAAGCCTATCTGGATTTTGTAGCCGGCGTTTCTGCAAACACGTTGGGACATTCGCATCCGAAAATCGTGAACGCGATCAAAGAACAGGCGGATAAGTATCTACACGTGATGGTTTACGGCGAATATGCTCAGGAAAAACCCGTTGCGCTTTGCAAGCTTTTGGCAGAAGCTACACCTGAACCTTTGGAAGTCACATATCTCGTCAACTCTGGCGCAGAAGCCGTTGACGGCAGTTTGAAATTAGCAAAACGTTATACAGGAAGAGAAGAAATCATCGCCTTCAAAGAAGCCTATCACGGGAACACGCACGGCGCGCTTTCGGTTGCAGGAAACGAAGTTCATAAACGAGAATTTCGTCCCTTGTTACCGATGGTCAATTTTATTGAGTTCAATAATGAGAACCATTTGGATAGAATTACAGAGAAAACAGCCTGCGTGATTGTAGAAACCATCCAAGGTGCAGCGGGATTTATAGTGCCAAATGAAAATTATTTTCTCCACCTGAAAAAACGTTGCGAGGAAGTAGGCGCGTTGCTCATTCTCGATGAGATCCAGCCGGGTTTTGGACGTACGGGAAACCTGTTTGCCTTCGAGCATTACGGAATCGTGCCTGATATTCTGGTGATGGGCAAAGGAATGGGCGGCGGCGTGCCAGTCGGCGCTTTTATGAGTTCGGCAGAAATAATGAGTAGCCTTTCACATTCGCCAAAGTTAGGGCACGTTACGACTTTTGGCGGAAATCCGTTGATTGCAGCAGCTTCGCTTGCGACTTTGAAGGAAGTTTTGGAAAGCGGATTGATGCAAGAAATTGATCAAAAAGAAAAGCTCTTCCGCGAACTGCTGGCACATCCAAAAATCAAAAATGTGAACGGAAAAGGTTTGATGTTGGCCGTCAATCTTGGCTCAGCAGAATATTCTTTGAAAGTCGCCGCCAGATGCATGGAAAAAGGCTTGATTGTCTTTTGGCAAATGTATCGCAATGAATATATGCGCATCTCGCCACCTTTGACGATCTCAGAAGATGAAATCCGAAAAGGATGCAAAATCATCCTGGAATCTTTGGACGAAGTAGAATAAATTGATTTGCCTTAGCTCCTTTTTTGCTTGTGCTTAAAATTTATAAAAGTGAAATCTTGGGTATCAGGATTGGAAACGCTTCAGCAAAAACTTGGCGGATTAACTTGCCCAAATAATAGTTATTAGCTGCCTTTCTATCGCGTTTGAAATCGGCTAATAACAATCATACATTATTTCTCTATAAATTTTCAATTTCCATAGACCTTTTGATTTGCAAATAAAAAATTAATTTATATATTGCGCCACAATTAGAATTTGAATATGGCGAAAACGAAAGTTCAGTACGAATACAATATGCATTGTCTCTCCGAGATTTTGTACGAGTATTTGGCAAGTGCAGAAGGATTATCAGAATGGTTTGCGGAAGATGTAGTAGAGCGGGGCGATGATTTTTTCTTCAGTTGGGGAAGTGGTCCTGCTGAGAAGGCAACGCTCATCCGATACAAGCCAGAGAGCTTTGTCCGATTCCGCTGGGAAGAAGACGAAGGCACCAAATATTTCTTCGAACTTTCCATCGTTATAGACGAGATTACAGAGGATCTTTCTCTGAACATTACCGACTTTTGCGAGCCTGGCGACGAAGAAGAAAACAGACTCTATTGGGAAAATCTGATAGAAAATCTACAACTTAAATTAGGTGCTTCTTAAAATAATGGATGGACGATTTATCGTTCATTATTTTTTTATATTCAACGATGCATAAGATAGTTTACACATCAGACCAGTTACAATTACTGAATCGGTCTTTCCTTTTTGGCGATTCGGTTTGGGTCTCATTTTTTATCCGAAATGGGCAAATCATAATGGCCGAGGAATCTTATTTCTTCTTGATGGCTTCGATGCGAAAGATGAGATTGAACATTCCTTTGACTTACACTTTGGAATTTTTCCAGGAACTTTTTCAAAGTGAAGTGTTATCGAATGGCATTCCGAACGGAATCGTCCAATTGCTGGCTTACAGAAAGCAGGACGAAAAGCCTTTGGCAAAATCGGAGACGGCTTTCTTTTTTGAAGTGGACGAAATGCAGGATGTTTTGAAAATCCAAGGCCATGTGGAGTTGGATTTGATAAAGGAAATCAATGTGAATGCTAATCTCCTAAGTAATATCAGACTTCATTCTCCAGAAAATATTTATGCCCAAATCTACGCAAAAGAAAATGATTTGGACGACGTAATTCTCCTCAATCCAAACAAAAAAATCGCCAGAAGTATCTTCGGAAACCTTTTATTTCTTCAGGATAATGTCATCAAAATTCCAAAACAAACGGAAGGCGCGTACATTTCGCCTTTGATGGAAAATTTCATCACTTTCATCCATAAAAATAAACTGGGTGAAATAGAAGAAGCAGAAATCATCGCTTTCGAATCGCAAAAAGCAGACGAAATCTTAAGAATTTCAGACGAAAAAGGCGTGCATTCAGTTTCCAAAATCCGGAACAAAACCTTCGACAATAAGCGGTTTTCTGAGATGGTTCAGAAGTGGGCTGAATCCTTTGACCCAGCGAAATAAAATCAGATTTCGGCTAAATTACTGACAATTTAAGGCGCCAATCTTGAGATTTTCCAATCGATGTGATCTTCTAAAGTGTAAAGAACTCTATCGTGGAGCCGGTTTGGTCGGCCTTGCCAGAATTCCATTTCGTAGGGTTTTGCGATGTAACCACCCCAATTCTCTGGTCTTGGAACGTCTTTGTTTTCGTATTCTTTTTCGAGGTCTTTCAGTTTATTTTCGAGAAAATCGCGATTCGGAATTTCTTGACTTTGAGGAGAAACAACTGCGCCCAGCTGGCTGCCTTTCGGACGAGAATGGAAATAGCCATCGCTGAGATGCTCGGCAATTTTTTCGACGTGGGCTTTGATGATGATTTGCCTTTCCAGACTTGGCCAAAAAAAATTGAGACAGGCTTGGTGCGTATTTTCGATTGATTTTCCTTTTCGGCTGTCGTAATTGGTGTAAAAAATAAAGCCCTCGCCATTGTAGGATTTGAGCAAAACCATTCTTGTTCTTGGACAGCCATCTTTTTCCACGGTTGAGATAGCCATTGCGTTGGCTTCGGAGACTTCCGGCGCATTTTCCGCATCCAAAAACCAATCTCGGAATTGCTCGATGGGGGTTTCCTTTATCTCCGATTCTATGAGTTGGGATTTTTCGTAGATTCTTCTTTTACTGTGGAGGTTTTCTGAGTTGTTCATTTCATTTGAAAATTCTGAAATTTATGTAACCGCAAAGTTCGCAAAGTTTTTTTGATACTAGCCACTTTATATTCACAAAGTTACTTCTGTAAGCTCAGCATAAACTATAACTTATCCAAGAAAAAACTAAAATTTTAATCAATGTTTAAACTGAAAGACAAATCTTGAGCTTTGCGCAGCTGCAGCCAGGCAGATCTCATCCTTTCTATTTTTATATTTGAATCGATGAACCACTTTGTTAGGTTTGAAGGGAAATCTTTTTTTGCTTGTGATGACGCTCAGCTCAACTAAACCGTCGGCAGAAAAGATGGGGAGCGGAAGACTAATCAAGCTGCCAAAATAATTTTAATCAGTGTAAATTTAACGTAAATTTCAATTCAAATTCTTTTCAAAAAAAATATTTTTTTATAGATTTGATAGATGAATTACTTTTATAAAGGTAAAGTTTTGATATCGACTCCGGACATTTCGGGCGATATATTTTCCCGTTCGGTTGTTCTGATCGTCGATCACAACGAGAATGGCGCGTTTGGTCTGATCCTCAATAAGAAAAACCAGAATAAGAGTTCCAAACTGCTGAATATTCTCGGTTTCCCTGTGGAGCTCTACGAAGGCGGACCCGTGGAGCAGGAAAGAATATATTTCATCCTGAAAGGTGCCAAAATAACGGGGGAATTTGTCGAAATCAACCAAGAATATTATCTCACGGAGGACATTGATTCGGTGGTTTCTGCGATCATCAACGGGGAAGTAGATACGGCGGAAATGAAGGTTTTCTCTGGATATTCTGGCTGGGCGAGTATGCAGCTGGAGGGCGAGCTGCAAAGGAAAATGTGGACAGTGGTCGATGTTTATAATTTGGATTACACCTTGCCTAATGACCAGGGGCTTTGGAAAAATATTATGCAGAATTTGGGCGGCGAATTTTTGCTTTGGGCCAATGCGCCAGAAGATGTCTCGCTCAATTAGAGTAAGAAATTCTCCACAAAACGCATTCGACTTTTTTATGTCATTATCAAATAAAATCCCAAATTAATCCGGGATTTTTTCTTCAAAAATATGATTTCCTTGGGAATCGAAATAAGTGCAGGTTTTTGCTCCAAGATCTACTACCCACTTGTAAATGCCGCTATCTGAGCAGTCTTTGCAAAACTGGAAAAAGTCTGAATATCCCTGCTGGTGATGTCGGAGATCTGCTAAAAACTTTTCTGGATTTACAAGTCCAAAAATCAGCAACGGCGCATATTGCTGCGCGGAAGTCACTTGTGAACCGTCCATTCCATAATAAGTTGTTGAGCCATCCTCCACGAAGGTCTCCACGCTGGAAACGCCCATTTCTTTGATCTTTTTTGCAAATTCTGGGAAGTCTTTTCCGCTTTGGACATTGGAATGGGCGGCTTCTATTTGGGCTAATGTAAACATGTTTTCTGCCATTTTGTGTCGGTGTTTTTTTTTTAACGTTCAATATTCCTGCCAAATCGGATTATAAAAATCGGAGTTCCACTTTGCCCGATTCGTGATAGAAAAAGCCGTGTTCATCATATTCAACATTTGATAATCCTTCCAAAATACCATAGACCATCTTCTGCAAAACGCCATCGCCGATGCCGTGGATGATTTCCAAATTTTTGACGTTATTTTTTCTGCAGAAATCAATGGTTTCCAGCAGTTTTTCTTTTTGGATCGTCAATCTTTCGAAAGCATCGTAATCCGAAGGATTTTTAACTATCGATTGAAAATGAAGATCCAATTTTAAAGGCTTTTTGTTGTGCTTTTTTGAAATAGCTTTGGAGGTCTCGCTTTTTCTGATGACAGCAGAATTCTCATAAAATGCGGAATCGAGCACCGATAACTGATTTTTCGGAAAATCATACTTAAAGCCGTGTTCATCCTCAATTGTCACCAGATTGGCCCTCATTTTCAACACAGTTCCTTTCAAAACATCATCGACGACAGATACTTTGTCTCCTATTTTCATGTTTATTTTGCTCCTAATTCTATAACTTCCAGATCTCTGATCTCATTTTTATAAATCGTAAACCGCATCATCGTTCGTACCTGGTGCCAGCCCACTTTGCCGCAAGCGCCCGGATTGAGATGCAGGAGATCATTCTTCTTGTCGTACATCGCTTTCAGAATGTGGGAATGACCGGAAATGAACAATTTCGGCTTCTTGTCCGCTATTTCCTGCCTTGCTAAAGCCGAATACCGGCCGGGATAGCCGCCAATATGAATCATCAAAACTGCCACCTCTTCGCATTGGAAACTGAGAATTTCCGGAAAAATGGTTCTGATTTTGGCTTCATCAATATTTCCGAAAACGCCCAGCAATGGTTTGTTTTTTTCCAGAGCTTCAACAACTTCCATACTTCCAAAATCTCCGCAATGCCAGATTTCATCGGCATCAGCCGTATAATCGAGAATCCTGTCATCGAGGTAAGAATGCGTGTCCGATAAAAGTAGAATGCGTTTCATTTAGAAAAAATAGAAATCTGTTAAAGCCGAAAGCGCACGCCATATTTTAAAAAATACCACACGGCAATGGCAGACAAAATGCCGATCACTGCTATCAAAATCAACAACCAAAAAGCCAACGTTTTGACGCCCTTTTTGTACATCATGACAAAAACGAATTGTAAAATAAAAAATAAAATGAGCAAAACAAAAAAATTGATGATTATCTGCCCATCCGATCTGTCTTGGCTGAAGAGAAAAACAGAAACCAACACAAAGATAATGACCATCAGTTTGACGAATTCTGTTGGGTCGGATAGTTTGTTGCGTTTGATCGGTTTCATTTATCACGATTTTAGAACCACGAATTTACGAATTAAGAATTTCTTGATAATTAAAAAAAAAGCAGGAAATTTACACCCGAGATGAGATATTTTATAGAATTTGCTTACGATGGTTCTTCTTTTTTTGGCTACCAAATCCAGCCCAATCAGATTTCTGTACAGGAAGAATTGGAAAAAGCATTGTCAACCATTCTTCGTGAACCGATAAAAACCACAGGAGCCGGCCGAACGGATACGGGCGTACACGCCAAGAAAATGTTTGCCCATTTCGAGACCGATCAAAATTTTGGAGAAAATTTGGTTTATCAGCTCAATTCTTTTTTGCCTGAAAGCATCGCGATCAAGCGGATTTTCCCCGTGGCCGGTGATATGCACGCCAGATTCAGCGCCACTTGCCGGACATACGAATATTATATTTCTCAAAAAAAAGATCCATTTTCGGCGCATTCGTCGTGGCAAGCTTGGCGTCAGAAACCATTGAATATCGACGCAATGAACTATGCCAGCAAAATCCTGCTGGAATACGAGGATTTCAGCAGTTTTGCCAAACTCCATTCGGACAACAAAACCAATATTTGCAAAATATACAAAGCAGAATGGGAACAAGCGGGAAATCAACTGCAATTCACAATTTCTGCTGACCGATTTTTGAGAAATATGGTAAGGGCTATCGTAGGAACAATGGTCGAGATTGGAACGGGAAAACTGCAGCCCAACGATCTCCGCAAAATAATTGAAGACCAATCCCGAACCTCTGCTGGTGTTTCTGCGCCGGCGCAAGGCTTATTTTTGGTAGATGTTGGCTATGATTTTTAATACAGATTTCGATGAAGATCTGAAAGTTTAAAATTTTAAAGTCCTATTTTTGCTGAGATTTTCTGACAGTGAAAATCTATTGGAACTAAAATTAAGTATGAAGAAACAAACGACCTGGGAAATTATTAAAAGGCTTTTTTTGATTGGGATGAAGTTCCGGGTGTGGTTTATTATCACACTGCTCATTTCGATTCTTCTTGCGATGGTTTCTACATATCGGCCTTATCTGTCGATGCAAATGGTGGATAACGACATCATCAAATTCCGCGACAAAGCGCTCTTGATGAGGCACATCTATATCTTCATCGGACTCGTCATCTGTGAGACGGTTCTCAATTTTTTTCTGGTTTATTTTTCCAATTTCATTTCGCAGAATGTAATCCGAGATATCCGAGAACGCTTGTATCATAAGCTCATCTATTTCCGCACCGCTTTTTTTGACAAAACGCCCATTGGAAGCTTGGTGACAAGAGCTGTTGGCGATGTAGAAACGATTGCCACTGTTTACACAGATGGTTTTCTAATGGTTTTCGGGGATATTTTGAGGATTGGTTTTGTTCTTTTTATGATGTTCCAGGTTGATACTCATCTCAGTATGATTTCTTTGGCCATTCTTCCTTTGATGGTCATCATCACGCGGATTTTTCAAAAAAGACTGAAAACAGCGTTCGGACTGGAGCGAAGCTGGACTTCTACCCAAAACAGTTTTGTGCAGGAACGCTTGGCGGGGATGACACTGATACAGGTCTTCAACAGACAGGAAGCGGAGTTTAAAAAATTTGATAAGATCAATATCGAGCTGAAAAAAGCTTTGCTGAGAACGGTTTTCATCTTCTCATTGTTTTTTCCGGTAGTAGAGCTGATTTCTTCACTTTTCATTGGATTTATCCTTTTCTATGGCGGTTTTATCCACTCTTCGCCGGGCGTCATCATTGCTTTTATCCAGTTTATCAATATGCTGATCCGGCCACTGAGGCAGATTGCGGACCGATTTAATAATATACAGCGCGGGATCGTGGGTGCAGAGCGGGTTTTTGGAATCATGGACGAAGATCAGGCAATGCCGAATAACGGGACGGTGGTACGAAATCATTTTGACGGAAAGATCGAATTTCAAAACGTCCATTTTGCTTATGACGAAAAGCAATTGGTTTTGAAAGGCATCAATTTCCAAGTGAATCCAGGAGAAACGGTAGCGATTGTGGGCGCAACGGGCGCTGGAAAATCTACTATTATCAGCTTGATTACCAGACTATATGATATTAACTCGGGCAAAATATTGCTGGACGGGATCGATATTCGAGATTACGAACTGTATAATCTCAGAAGTCACATCGGCGTGGTGCTGCAGGATGTTTTCCTGTTCCACGGCAGTATTTTTGAAAACCTGACTTTGGGCGACGAAAACATCACTTTGGAACAAATAAAAAAAGCGGCAAAAGAAATCGAGGTGGACGAATTTATCGAGCAACTGCCTGGCGGTTACGATTATGTGGTGAGCGAAAGAGGATCGTCAATTTCCCTAGGACAAAGACAATTATTATCGTTTTTGAGAGCTTATCTTTCTGACCCGAAAATTTTAATTTTAGACGAAGCCACTTCTTCCATCGATCACGAAAGTGAAAAATTAATCCAAAGAGCGACGGAAAAAATCACGAAAAACAGAACTTCAATTCTCATTGCGCACCGACTTTCGACTATTGAAAAAGCAGATAAAATCATCGTGATGGATCACGGATTGATTGTGGAAGAAGGCACACATCAGGAATTGCTTGCGAAAAATGGGTATTATTCTGTGCTTTACAAGGCTCAGGTGGTTTCTCCGGATGGAGATACGCTGATTTAATCATTGAATCTGCTTTATTATTTTAGTTGAAAATATTTGTAATTTTGATTTAAACCTTTTAAAAAAGAATATCGAAACGAGAAAAATAGGATTTTTTTTAGGCTTTTATGATGCGAAATTAGATTCAATTCTTCACAATTTTGCCTTTAAAACTCAGCATTCCGTTCTCATAGTTCATTTGACGGTTTTAGTTTTTAATAGCCTTTCAATCAGATTTTAAAACCTTCCATGCATTTTCGATTTCATTGTTTTTTAAATAATTCTGAGCTAATAAATGTACCTCTTTTTCCGAAGAAAAACTTCCGGTTGGTAAAATTTCAATATTGGCAAGCATTCCCAAATCGTTGCCTGTAAAAACATCGCTTTTCCTGATCGGCTCGGGAAGCCGTTCGTAGCCAATTCCTTTTGTAACCAGCGGTTTTGGAACTTCGAAGATATTACTTTCGTTGTTTCGGGAATAGAAATTACTTCCCAATCTCGCAACCAAATCCAATTTTTTCTGGTTCAGATTTCCAGCTTCATCTAAATATTTTTCATTAATATGAATTTTGAAGATCTCTGCAATTACGAGATTTCCAGCGCCTCCCAGATTCCCCAAAGATTTAATTTCCATCACTTTGCACTCAAAATTAACCGGCGATTCTGCAATCAAAGGCGGTTTTACAAGTTCTGCCGGTCTCATCGTCAATCCCGATTTGATGAATTCATTTACGCCTTTTTCGTATTCTGTACTGGCTAAGGAAACCTGCTGCACGATCTCGAAATTCACATTTCCGATGACCAATTCCGGAACTTCTTTCAAATTTTCTAATGTGTGCTTTGTCGTATTATCACGGACTCGGGTAGAAGGTGAAATGATGACCACCGGCGGAACCGTGCTAAACATATTGAAAAAACTGAAAGGCGAAAGATTGACTTCTCCTTTTGCATTAATGGTACTTGCCAAGGCAATCGGTCGGGGCGCGATGGCTGTCTGCATCACTTGCTGGAGCTGCAATGCGGAAATATCGGAAGGGATGATTGTTTTCAATGACTTATTAATTTGATTCTATTTTATGGTAAAATGGCAGGCAAAATTTTTCCGGAAACTTCTCCAAAACCAACGCGGATTCCGTCTTTTTCAGACCACGCTCTCATCGTTACCGTATCGCCATCTTCCAAAAATTTTCTTTCGATTCCGTTTTTCAGTTGCAACGGTTTCGTTCCTTTCCAAGCCAATTCCAGCAAGGATCCGTAGGATTCTTCGTCGTCTCCGGAGATCGTTCCGCTGGCGTAAACGTCGCCCACTTCCACATTGCAACCGTTCACGGTGTGATGTGCCAATTGCTGGCACATATTCCAGTACATCGATTTGTAATTGCTTTGCGAAATTAGGTTTTCTTCAGAATTTTCCGGTTTCAAATAAACTTCAAGATGGATGTCGTAATTGTTGTCACCGTCAAATTTCAGATAATCCAAAACTTCCGGCTCTTGCTTCGGAGATTCAGTCTTGAATGGGTTTAAAGCTTCCAAAGTCACGATCCAAGGCGAAATAGACGACCCAAAATTCTTTCCTAAAAATGGCCCAAGCGGCACATATTCCCAACTCTGAATATCTCTTGCCGACCAATCATTGAAAATCACCATTCCAAAAATCGCATCTTCGGCTTCCGCAACCGAAATTCTTTCGCCCAAATCGGTATTTTTGTTAACAACGAATGCCATTTCCAACTCAAAATCGAGTTGTTTCGACGGACTGAAAATCGGTTTGTCAGAATCCGTTGGTTTGATTTGTCCGCACGGTCTAACAATGTCTATTCCGGATAAAACGATTGACGAAGCGCGACCGTGATATGCCACCGGAAGATGTTTCCAATTGGGAAGCAGCGCATTCGCAGGATCTCGAAACATCATCCCGACATTGGTCGCGTGCTGGATGCTGCTATAAAAATCGGTGTAATTGGGGATGTGCAAAGGCATCATCATTTGAACCTCATCCAGATCATAAAAACAATCCTCAATTGATCTTTCGTCTTTGGACAAGAGCGAATCTTCGAGCAAAAGCTGCTGTATTTTTTCACGGACTGCGTTTGTAATCGGTTTTCCGAGTTCGATAAATTCGTTGAGCGTATAAGCTTCGAAAACGTTTTCTTCCAAGCCTTTGATGTCATCAAAAAAACCAAGGTCGTACAGCGTGGCCAGATCGATCACGATGTCGCCAATTCTTGTGGCGCAGGCGATAAATTCTTTGTTGAAAACACAAACACCAAAAGGTATATTGTGAATGGAAAAGTCGGAGTCTGCGGGATATTCGATGAAAGATTTCATTAAGAATTTAGAGTTTAGATGTTAGAATTTAGATAAAAAATTAAAGCATTAAAAAATAATGCTTTAACTCTATAATGAATGATTGCTTTACAAATTGCCGCGTTTTTCCTGTTCGCGCTCCAAGGCTTCGAAAAGTGCTTTGAAATTTCCTGCTCCAAAACTTTGCGCACCGTGTCTTTGGATGATTTCATAGAAAAGTGTTGGCCGGTCCTCCACGGGTTTGGTGAAAATCTGCAGCAGATATCCTTCTTCATCGCAATCTACGAGAATGCCCAGATCCTGAAGCTTTTTGATGTCTTCATCGATGTTCCCCACTCTGTCTGGTATCATATTGTAATAAGCTTCTGGCGGTGCTGAGAGAAATTCTACACCTCTATTTTTGAGTTCTGTCACAGTTTTTACGATATCTTTTGTGGCGACGGCAATGTGCTGCACACCTTCGCCTTCGTAGAAATCCAGATATTCCTCGACCTGAGATTTTCTTTTGCCTTCAGCGGGTTCGTTGATGGGAAACTTGGCAAAACCATTTCCGTTGGACATCACTTTGCTCATCAAAGCGGAATATTCTGTGTTGATTTGTTTGTCGTCAAAGGACAGAATATTCACAAATCCCATCACTTTCTCGTACCATTCCACTGTAGGAATCATCCTGTCCCAGCCGACGTTTCCGACGCAATGATCGACGTACAGAAGACCAACCTCAGAGGGATTATAATTGCTTTCCCAAGGTTCGTAGCCTGGCATAAAAGCGCCGCTGTAATTCTTACGTTCGACGAACATATGAACGGTTTCGCCGTAGGTATAGATGCCGGACATTTTGACTTCGCCAAAGTCGTCCGTTAAAGTTTGTGGCTCCAGATAAGGTTTGCCGCCCCGTTTGGTGGTTTCTTCAAAGGCTTTTTCGGCATCATCTACCCAAAGGGCAAGAATTTTCACACCGTCGCCGTGTTTTTTTTGGTGTTCACAAATTGGAGAATCGGATTGGAGTCCGGAGGTGAGAACCAATCTGATCTTTCCCTGCTGTAGAACGTAGGACGCCCGATCCCGGATGCCGGTTTCCGGACCTGCATACGCCACGGATTGAAAGCCGAAAGCTGTTTTGTAAAAATGAGCCGCTTGCTTGGCATTTCCCACATAAAATTCTAAATAATCTGTTCCGTTGATCGGGAGAAAATTCTCGGCTTGTGCGATTTTTTCGGCAAAAGTGAGTGTTGACATTTTTCTTTTAAATTTAATATCTGGCGAGACCAAGATAAGAATTTTTCGGTGAGAAGCTAAGAAGGATTAATTTTCTTATTTGAACCTCTCAAAAGCAGCTTTTTCCAGCATTTCTCTGTCGTCGGGATGAGAAATTTCGATCAACGCTTTTGCTCTCTGACGAAGATTTTTGCCATAGAGATAAGCCGTGCCGTACTCCGTCACGACATAATGAATATGACCTCTCGTCGTCACAACGCCTGCACCTTGCTTCAAGAAAGGAACGATTCTCGGAACACCTTTTTTGGTTCGGGAAGACAAAGCCATAATGGGTTTTCCGCCTTCGCTGAGAGCAGCACCACGCATAAAATCCATCTGCCCGCCAATACCGCTGAATTGATAGGTTCCGATAGAATCTGCACAAACCTGACCGGTCAAATCGATTTCGATAGCCGAATTGATGGCGTGCATTTTCTTGTTTTTCATAATATTAATCGGGAAATTAACGTGCTGAACATCCATAAACGAGACGGCCGGATTATCATCTACAAAATCATACAATCGTCTGGTTCCGAAGCAGAAACTCGTGATCGTTCTGTTGGCGTGCGTGCCTTTGTATTTGTTATTAACAACCTCATTTTCAATTAAGTCGATGACGCCGTCGCTCAGCATTTCGGTATGAACTCCCAGATCTTTGTGATTATTAAGACATCGCAAAACGGCATCAGGGATAGTCCCGATTCCCATTTGGATCGTCGCTTTGTCATCGATTAATTCAGCCACATTCCTTCCGATTTTCATTTCTTCTTCGCCTACTTTTTCGCCGTAATTGATGGTCAAAAGTTCTTCCTCGCTCCAAACCATTTTTTCAATTCTTTTCACGTGGATCATCCCGTCGCCGTGGGTTCTCGGCATTTTTGGGTTGACGATGGCGATGATTCTTTTTGCAGTATCAATTGCACTGCGAGCAACATCTACTGAAGTTCCAAGCGTGCAATAGCCGTGAGCGTCTGGTGGCGAAACCGTGATCAAAGCGACATCAATTGGCAGAATTCCGTTTTTGAAAAGAATGGGAATTTCGCTTAGGAAAATCGGAACGTAATCGCCATTTTCACCGTTTACAGCCTCACGAACCGACCCTGAAGTGAATAAGGAATTAATATAAAAACTGTCTTTATACTGAGGTTTGGCAATTTCTACATTTCCCTGTTGCGTGATGGAAACCATTTCGACATTTTGCAATCTGGAGGCTTGCTTTGCCAATTCATTGTATAACAAATTGGGCGTACAGGCGCTTCCGTGTCCGAAAATTCGGTCACCGCTTTTAATGATTGAAACTGCTTCTTCTGCGCTTACGTAATTGATCATTATTTTTAATTTTTAAGCAAAATTAGACCTTAGAACATCATTAAAAAATGAGCGTTATCAGTTTGGTAAAAAGTCATATTTTAAAATATTCCGGTCGCTATATTATAATTTAGAACACAACTAATTTGACTCCAACCAACTCGTCTTATAACTCGGATCTTCTACTTTTATAGCTTCTTCCGTCAGTTTCAAAGGTCGGAATGGGTCAACCATCACCGCGTATTCATCGGTAGATTTTTTTCCGATGCTGCGTTCCATTGCACCCGGATGCGGGCCGTGAACAATTCCACCTGGGTGAAGTGAAAGATCCATCAGATCCACGTGGTTTCTGCTCATAAAATCACCTTCCGTATAAAACAAAACCTCGTCTGAATCGATGTTTGAATGGTTGTAAGGCGCCGGAATGGCCTGAGGATGATAATCGTACATCCTCGCACAGAAAGAGCAAACTACAAAATTATGCGCTTCAAAGTTCTGATGAACCGGAGGCGGCTGGTGGATTCTTCCCGTAATCGGTTCGAAGTTTTTGATATTGAATTTGTAAGGATAAAAATAACCGTCCCAACCCACGACATCAAACGGATGCGTGGCGTAAATGAAATCTGTAATTTGATTTTCTTTTTTGACTTTGATGAGAAAATCTCCTTTCTCGTTTGTAGGTTCTACGAAAGTGGGCGGAACAATATCTCTCTCGCAAAACGGCGAATGTTCCAGCAGTTGTCCGAACTCATTTCGGTAACGTTTTGGCGTGTAGATCGGGGAATGCGCTTCTATAAAAAGGAAAACATTGTCTTCAGATTCCAATTGAAGTTGATAAATTGTTCCCCGCGGAATGATGAGATAATCGCCGACAGAAAACTCGATGTTTCCGAGCATTGTTTTCAGGATTCCTTTTCCGGCGTGGACGAAAAGCAACTCGTCGCATTCTGCATTTTTATAGAAATAGTCGGTAGATTTTCTTGGTTTTGCCAAACCCATTTTCAAATCGTTGTTTAGCATCAAAACCTTTCGGCTGTCCAAAAAATCGTCTTCGGCGGTCACTTTTGCGCCTTTTATCATTCTTGGCGTTACGTTTTTCTCAACTGCAATTTTCGGTGTCACGTCTTTGGCTTCGCCGATAGATTTAATCTGAGTCGGGCGATGCGTGTGATAAAGCAATGACGAAATCCCGTGAAAACCTTCTGTTCCAAAGAGTTGCTCGTAATAAAATTGGCCGTCTTCGGATTTGAAAATCGTATGTCTTTTTGGCGGAATCTTACCCAGCTGAACGTATCTCATTTTGTTGGCTTTGGCTTTTCTCAAATGTAATATTTTTTTATGACACTTGGATTTATTGATGGAAAGCGCAATTTTTTCTGGGATTTTATTGGTTTTTAAAAATTAAAAAAATTCACAGGTTTAGCAGGATTGTCACAAAAAATCCTTCCGAAAATTAATCCGAAAGGTTTTAAAATAGATTTAAGTTTATAATTTATTACAGGAAAATTCCACCGCTAACTTCAATTCTTTGTCCGTTGATCCATTTTGCATCCTCACCGCACAGGAAAGCAACTACGCCGCCGATATCATCGGGCAAACCCACTCTGCCCAAAGCTGTAAGATCTGATAATCTCTCATTAACTTCCTTGTTGTCTCGGGTTTGTCCACCTCCAAAATCCGTTGCTATTGCGCCCGGCGCTACCACATTCGAAGAGATGCCACGAGGTGCTAATTCTTTTGCCAAATATCTGGTCAAAACTTCTACAGCGCCTTTCATAGAGCCATAAGCGGATGAACCGGGGAAAGAAAATCTCGCTAAACCAGATGAAATATTGATGATGCGGCCGCCGTCATTCAGGAAGGGTAAAAGTTTCTGGGTGAGGAAGAAAACACCTTTGTAATGAATGTTGACTGCAGCATCAAATTGCTCTTCTGTTGTATCTGCAAATGCTGCGTACAAAGCAGTTCCAGCATTATTAATCAAAAAATCAAATTGTGCATTTCCAGTTTTATCTCGCAAATTGGAACTGAGCTCTTGCACAAATCCATCAAAAGATTTTACATTCCCTGCGTCCAATTGCAGTGCCAAAGCCCGCTGACCGATAGATTGTATCGCCGTAACTACTTTGTCTGCTTCATCATTCTTGCTGTGATAAGTCAGCACAACATCGATTCCTTTTTTGGCAAGCGCTATTGCCATATTTTTCCCGAGACCTCGGCTTCCGCCCGTTACGAGCGCGATTTTAGTTTTTGACATCATTTTTTTAAATTGAATTCAGAGGATATTACAATTTTAAGTTAAACTCTCTTTGCTACACTCTACTTGTTAGTTACTGTAATTCTTCACCAAACCTTTTACAAGCTTGATCACATTCGGCATTGCTTTGTTTGCTGCTTCCAGAACTTCTTCGTGAGAAACAGAAAAAGCAATATCCGGTCCGCCAAGATCGGTAATGATCGACAAACAAAAGCAATCCATTCCCTGATGTTTTGCAACGATGACTTCCGGAACAGTGCTCATCCCGACAGCGTCGCCACCAATGGCTTTTATCATTCCATATTCCGCTGGCGTTTCGAAAGTTGGTCCTGACAAAGCCACATAAACACCTTCTTTGACATCAATATTTTCTTCTGCCGCGATGGACTTGGCCAGCGCAATCATTTTCCGGCTGTAAGGTTCGCTCATATCTACGAAACGTGGCCCGAATTCGTCGATGTTGTTCCCTCTCAATGGATGTTCGGGCAACATATTAATATGATCTGTCACAATCATAATATCGGCTACTCTGAAATTCGGATTCACGCCGCCACAAGCATTAGAAAGAATTAGATTTTTAATGCCCAACAAATGGAAAACTCTGAAAGGGAACGTAACCGTTTCAATGGAATGACCTTCGTAATAATGAAAACGGCCGCTCATCATCAAAACTTTTTTGCCTTCCAAAATTCCGTAAATTAATTTTCCGCCATGACCAACAACTGTAGTCTGAGGAAAATGCGGAACAGCCTTATAATCTAAAGTATGAATAGCCTGCACCTCGTACTGAAGTTTTCCTAAACCAGAACCTAACACAATTGCAAAATCAGGTGTTTCTCCGATAATATTTGTGATAAACTCAGCAGTTTCTTTATACTTTTCTAACATAATTTTGAATAAGCTTGTTAAACGCTTCCCGATTATCAATCTCGACATTGATCGGCCAATAAAAAAGCTTGTTCCGCAGATAATCATAAGATTTTAGGCGAACATAGTCTTTTTCGGTCGTCAAAATCACGGCATATTCGCTCAGTTTTTTGAACTCCACTGTTATTTTTTTGATGTCATCATCGGTAAAATTGTGGTGATCTTTGTACCTCAGATGCTTGACTTTCTTGTTGTATTTGGCAATTTCTTTCAGCAGCTGCGCCGGATTTGCAATGCCTGTTACTAATAAAACATCGTAATAATCAAGGTTTTTCACGGGCATCGTGCTGTCGAGTCCGATAACATTGTCGTCGTAAGAAATAGCCGAGAAGAAAACGTGCTGGTAATGCAAAGGTTTGATTCTGGAGAGGTAATACTGTTTTTTTTCTTCAGTAAGATCATCCGGGCATTTGGTCACGACAATGATTTGTGCTCTCCTCATCCCGTGACGGCTTTCCCTCAGATCGCCAGCAGGCAAGATGAAATCTTTGAAATAAGGATCATTATAATCGGTCAAAAGAAGATTCATACCCGGCTGGATGGCGCGGTGTTGATAACTGTCGTCCAGAATCAAGACTTCCAAATCCATGTCTGCAATCATTTTCTTCGCCCCGAAAACGCGGTCTTCGCACACACCGATTACGAACCGATTGCGGAATCGCTCGAACAGTTGCATGGGCTCGTCGCCCACCAGTTTATAATTGCTATTGTAGTTTACGATGCTGTATCCTTTGGTAACCCTTCCGTAGCCTCTTGACAGCACTCCGGTTCTGTAATATTTGGAGAGATACTCTGCCAGATACATCACCATCGGCGATTTTCCGCTGCCGCCAACCGACAGGTTTCCGACGCCAATAATTGGAGTTCTAAAAGTCGCGGAAGAAAATAATCCCCAGTCAAAAAGGCGATTTCTGATAGAAGTGCCGAGATGATAACCCAGGGAAAAGGGGTAGAGATACCATCTTTTCATAGCTTGCAAAAATACGATTTCAAATTTCTAATACCAAGAATATTACAAAGTAAAATGTTAAAATTGAACTTTATAATAAATCGATATAAACCTTATCTTTGTGCTCTATAAATATGCAACATGATGATATTATCGATGACAGGTTTTGGAAGAGCCGAAACTGTTTATGAAAGTACCAAAATAACGGTGGACATCAAATCTCTGAACAGCAAAAGCTTTGATCTGAATGTAAAAATTCCCCTCCGATACAAAGAAAAGGAGTTCGAAATCAGGAAACTTTTGAACGACAAGATCCTGCGAGGAAAGGTTGACTGCTACATCAATTGTGAAAATCTTGAGGACAGCAATGATGTCAAAATCAATCAGGAAGTGGTCAAAAATTACATCGAGCAGTTAAAAGCAGTTGCTTCCGACGCTCCAGATTTTGAATACCTAAAAATGGCCGTAAGAATGCCTGATGTGCTCTCCACCAAGAATTCTGACCTTGATGAAAACGAATGGAACACTCTTCTTGCAGTTGTGCAGGAATCTGTTTCCAAATTCAACGAATTCCGTCAAACTGAAGGTAATAATCTGGCCGAGGAAATCGAAAAAATCATTCTAAATATTGAAAGTAACCTGAATAAAGTGGCGCAATATGAAGAAGAAAGAATCCAGCCCATCAAAGACCGTTATCAGTCCGCCCTTAAGAATTTTGACAATATCGATGAGACAAGGTTTTATCAGGAAATGGTTTATTTTGTCGAGAAACTCGATATTTCTGAAGAGAAAGTTCGTCTTTCCCAGCACATCAAATATTACCTGGAAGTGATGAGAAACGAAGATTTCAATGGAAAGAAATTAGGCTTCATCGCTCAGGAAATGGGACGCGAAATCAATACTCTGGGATCGAAAGCCAATCATTCCGAAATCCAGAAACTGGTGGTGGAGATGAAGGACGATCTTGAGAAAATCAAAGAGCAAACGCTGAACGTTCTATAAAGGATAAATTAAAATGGGTAAAGGATCGATCCTGCGTTTCTTTGTTTTCAATTCATTGTTTAATTATGGGAAAAGTCATCATATTCTCCGCACCTTCCGGAAGCGGAAAAACCACATTGGTTCGGCATTCTTTGTCGCAGTTTCCGCTGTTGAGCTTTTCTGTTTCTGCCACCACCAGACCGCCTCGGGGCGACGAAAAGAATGCGAAAGACTACTATTTCCTGACCCCGGAAGAGTTCCGAAGCAAAATTTCTCAAAACGAATTTGTGGAATTCGAGGAAGTTTACACGGATAAATATTACGGAACTTTGAAATCCGAGGTCGAAAGAATCTGGAACGAAGGCAAAGTGGTGATCTTCGATGTCGATGTCAAAGGCGGAATCCGGCTAAAGGAAATCTTTGGAGACAAGGCTTTATCCATTTTCGTCATGCCGCCCAGCATTGCCGAGTTGGAACAGAGATTGATCAAAAGAAA
The DNA here is from genome assembly GCA_022013695.1 of Weeksellaceae bacterium. GTDB lineage: Bacteria > Bacteroidota > Bacteroidia > Flavobacteriales > Weeksellaceae > Epilithonimonas. Next base: position 31,553 of record JAKLPS010000032.1, on the reverse strand, counting down.
TACCGATAAAGCCGAAACTATCAAAACCCGCATTGAAAAAGCCGAGGAAGAAATGAGCTATCAAAAACATTTTGACAAGATCATCATCAATACCGATCTGGACGCGGCAAAAACAGAAGTCGAGAAAGTAATCCAAGACTTTATAAACCACTGATATGCAGATGAAAACACTCGGCGTGACATCTTGCCATTAAAAATTAAATTTACAAATGAAAAATACATTAGAAACGGCGATCGATAATATGCCTGTAAAAGGTTTTCTTGATCTTAAAGAATTTGCCATCCCAACCGGCGACGACTTGGTAAAAGCGATTTTGGATCTCAAAAAAGAGAAAAATGCCGTGATTCTGGCACATTACTATCAGCCGGCTCCCATCCAAGATATAGCAGATTTTCTCGGCGACTCTTTGCAATTGGCAAGACAGGCCAAGGATACCGATGCCGACATGATCGCATTTTGCGGCGTCCACTTTATGGCAGAAGCAGCGAAGATCCTTAATCCAACGAAGAAGGTGGTGCTGCCCGATACGCTTGCAGGTTGCTCGTTGGCAGACGGCTGTTCCGCGGAAGGTCTCAACAAAATGCGTGAACAGTACCCCAATGCCATTGTTGCCACCTACATCAACTGCAATGCAGAAACCAAAGCCGCTTCCGACATTATTGTTACAAGTTCCAACGCCGAGCAGATCATCAATGCTTTGCCGAAAGACCGACCAATTATCTTCGCGCCGGACAAAAATCTGGGTCGCTATCTCAGCAAAAAGACAGGACGCGATATGATCCTTTGGGACGGAAGCTGCATCGTACACGAAGCGTTTTCTATGGAACGGATCGCGAAACAAATGGCAGATCATCCCCATGCAAAACTGATTGCACATCCGGAAAGTGAAGCACCGGTTTTGGAATTGGCGCATTTTATCGGATCAACTTCTGCGCTTCTTAATTTTGTAGAACAGGATGATTGTCAGCAATTTATCATTGCAACAGAAGAAGGAATCCTGCACGAAATGAGAAAACGCGCACCGCATAAAGAGCTGATACCGGCTTTGGTTTTTGACGAAAGCTGCAACTGCTCCGAGTGTTTTTATATGAAACGGAACACGCTGCAAAAACTTTATCTGTGCATGAAGTACGAACTTCCCGAGATCAAAATGGATGAAGAAATCCGACTGAAAGCTTTGAAGCCAATCGAGGCGATGCTGGAACTTTCCAAAAGCATCAAATAAATTACAAACCTTATCTTAAACGATGGGGTTTTTTTGTACCATTGTTTGGGCAATTCCCTCGCCAAAGCTCAGCAGCTGCGCGGGTCGGGCTATCCGTTGCAATCTTTTTTGCCAAGACTTTTCCCAATGCAAAAAAGGATTTCCACTACTATCCCTATTGCAGCTTCGCACGAAAGAAATTTTTTCAAAATTGAAAACTTAGCCAAAGTTTGTTTATTTTTAAAACATGAATACAATTGATGAAAGATTAAACGAAGCAAAAAAATTGTGTGATGATGAAAAATATATTGAAGCCATAGATTTATTTTTATCAATAGAAAATTTAAACCCAAGACAGCAAAAATTTCAAATGTTGTTCCTCGCTTATTCTTATTTTTCAACTGATAATTTTGAAAAATCTTTGTATTATGCAAATCTTTTATCAAATAAAAAAACATCAAGCGAAATGGCTTCTCAACTTAAATATCTTAGTCTTGTAAAGTTAGATAGAGTTGATGATGCTATTTTGGAAATTATTAATTTTTTGAATGCATATCCAGCAAATCTTTACAAAATTACACTGGAAGAACTTTTGGAAGACATTGAAAGAAATACAATTGATATAAAATTCGCAAATAAAATTTTATATTTAGCAAAAAAGAATAATGTTGAAATTTAAAAATAAATGAAATCAAAAATCATCTTAGAAGATATCAAGATCTACGCTTACCACGGCGTTTTGCAGGAAGAAGCCGTCATTGGAAATCATTACGTTGTGAATCTGGAAGTGCATTCTGATTTGGAGAAGGCTTCGCAGTCTGATGATCTCAATGACACCATTAATTATGCGGAAATTAATGAAATCATCCATCAGGAGATGGGAATCCGATCAAAACTTTTGGAGCACGTGATTGGCAGGATCATTAATAAAATTGAGAATCAGTTTCCTCAAATTACATTTATCAAAATAAAATTAACCAAGACAATTCCGCCCATGCGGGGCGAAATGAAAGGCGTGAGTCTGGAATTCGAGAAGGAAATTCAATAATCATAAAAAGTGTCCTGAGCCTTGCCCCAAAGTACTGCAAAAACCTTTCATTTTTTATATCGCCCAGACATTCAAAAAGAACCTTAAAATGTTAAGAAATCTTAAATCTGGTATTGCGTTTGATGCAAAAGATTCAAATACAAAATTTTATGAGAACATACATTGCAGTTGCAATTGCTGCATTAGGCATTATGATTGCTGCGGCGCTCCTTGGAAACGCCATCAAAAACCGAAACAAATCTGAAAACACCATTTCTGTAACCGGACTTGGTTCCAAGACTTTTACCTCTGACCTCATTTCGTGGTCTGGAAGTTTTTCAAAAAACAGTTTCGAACTCAAAACGGCTTACGATGCTTTGGCAGTTGATAGAAAGATCATTTATGATTATCTGAAATCCAAAGGCGTAAAGGAAAATGAAATGGTTTTTTCTGCTGTTGATATTCAGAAACAATTTAGGAGTTTTACCGATGCCAGTGGGAATTATCAGCAAGGTGAATTTGCCGGATACAACCTTACCCAAAGTGTTTCTATCCAATCCAAAGAAGTTTCCAAAATAGAAAATATCTCGAGAAATATTACGGAAATTATAAATCGTGGAATTGAGTTCACCTCTTCCTCTCCTCAATATTTCTACACAAAATTGGCAAATGTAAAACTACAAATGATTGCCAATGCCACCAAAGACGCCAAAGAACGAGCCGAGAAAATCGCTGAAAATGCGGGAAGCAGTCTTGGAAATCTTAAGAAAGCAACAATGGGTGTGATCCAAATAACGGCACCTAATTCTAATGAAGATTATTCCTACGGCGGAACTTATAACACGGCATCCAAAGAGAAAGAAGCGACTATTACTATTAAATTGGAATATGAAGTTGATTAATAGAAGAAGTTAAAAGCCTAAACGAGAAAAACGACAGGCTGCTCTCTTACGTTATATTTTACCGGCTTCTCCGGTGGATGGCTGTACCACATTAATGCTTGTTGGCGTTACCAGATTTACTTTTTCTTTCATTAATCTTTCATTAATTTTCATAATGGCCTCGCTTTTCAGATACGCAAAATTATTACCTTGCTCCAACCAGAATCTGATTTGGAGATTGAAAACGCCTTGCTTCACGTTGGTAAATAATACTTCTGTTGCATCCGTTTTGTCCACGTGTTCGAGGGTATTGACCTCGTCCAGAATGGCAGCTTTTGCTTTTTCTATATCTTCGCCCACCGGAATTTCGAAATCCAGAATAATTCTGCGTTGCGGCGACGCCGTGACGTTGACAAACGGTGCATTGAAGATAATCTGATTCGGGATATACACTTTCTTACCATCATCGGTAATCATTTTCGTCGTCAGCAATCCGATGTCCTGAACCGTTCCCGAATTGCCGCCGATAGTGACATAGTCGCCAATTTTAAAAGCTTTGTCGGCGCCCACCAGCATCCCTGAAAACAAACTGGAGACCAAGTCTTTGAGCGCAACCCCGGCGATAACCCCGGCGACTCCCAAACTTCCCAAAAACTTGATGAAAAATCCGCTGAAACCCATTATTTCTAAAGAAATAAAAGCACCCAGCAAAATAATCAAAAATTTGAAAACCGAAATCAAGGTGACAACGGAGTCGCTTTTGGTTTTGGGGAACAATTTGTGAAATAATCTGACTGCCCATCTGCTAAGAAAGGTGCTCGTCATTGAGAAAAATAAAAAGACCAAAATCCCAACTACCAGTCTTGGGGTAAGCTCGGCAAAGCTGATGTACCATTTGTGAAGGACAGCGTAAACAGTGTTTAAATATTCCATAATGTGATATTAATAAAAAAAACCGACAAAAGCCGGTTTTATTGTATAAAGAAACTAAAAACTATTTAGCTTCGTTAGCAATTCGTTTAGCGTGAGAAGTTGGCAAGTAGATACTAAGACCTACATTGAAAGTGATGTTTGAATTTAAGCCCTCATTGCCAAAGCCGGCTCTACCTTTGTATTTTACCAATCCTTCGATTCCGATATTAGGTGTCACGAAGTAGGTATATCCCGGTCCAACGCCGAAATCAAGACCTGTGGTTGAGGGACCATCCTCCACCGAATATCCGCCAATACCTAAATTGCCCTCGAAGAACCAACGACCGTGATTCAGGAGATTGTCTATGCCAGCCTGACCTGGAGAGACGTAATAACGTCCCAAAGCCCCCACACCGTAATCAAAACCTGTAGGACTGCCTTTAGTTGCTTTACTGATTCCAAGATCGATATAAGCTCCTAAAGCTACATTATCCTTTATGAAATAGGCTCCCTTAGGTTGCAGTGCGATATTGTAGCCTGCTCCCGTATTTAGTCCAAAATTACTCGCGATAATGGTACTCCCCACCAGCCAATTGCCTTCCTGGATTTGTGCATTGGCCGTAGAAACCAAACCAGTTCCAACCACGAATGCACCTAATAATAATTTTTTCATTTTTTAAATTTTGGTTAATATTAATACACTTCTCAATTTACAAAGGCTGTGCCATATCCACGTGGCCTTAAGAAATTTACAGGGAATCCCTATATAAATCAAGAGGAATCAAAATATCGTTTTGAATGAAAAATATCATTTTGAATGTTAAAAATGAAAAAAGCCAAGCTCCGGAGAGATTGGCTTTTCCACTATGAAAACAAAATGCTTACAGCACTATTTTTTTGGTCGCTACACCTTTCTCGGAAGTGATTTTCAGGATGTAAACGCCTCTTATCAATCCGGTGGTATCTATTCTGATTTCTTTATCGTATTTGCCGGACACTGCGGAAACCAGTTTTCCCGACGCGTCAAAAACATCTACCGCCGTGATGTGGTCTGTTGTATTCGTGATGAGAACATCCACTTCCTCTTTTACGACGCTGATGCTGCCTCCCGGTTTATTGGCGGAATCAAAAGAAGAAACATCTTGGTAGATCACTTCGAAGCGGGTCTCGTCTGTGCCTTTGCTGGCGGCAAATGTGTAAGCACGTTCAGCAGTAAGATTGACGAGCTTATTCAATTTTTTATCTCTCAGATAGACCGCTTGGTTGGTATCGAAAATACCTTCTCTTGCGCTCAAAGTGATCGTGTAAGTGCCGGTCTCAAAATATTTAGCTCCCAGTGTTACGATATCGGCTGCATTCAGTGGATATCGTCTGCCTTGGATGGCCAGCTTAGCCGAGCCGTTGATGGTATAGAAAGCGTCTGAACCCACAAACAGAAGGTCGGCATCATAGAGTCTTTCGTAGCCATCAGTGGCGCCCGGTACATAGGAGATCAGGATCGTATTGTTGATATTGGACGGCGATTTTAGATTTAGCCAGTATCGGTCTTTTGATCTTCCCGCCTGCTGCTTGTTGAAGAAGATGCTGGATGCGCTGTAGCTCCTCATGGCATTCATAAATTGCAATGGCTGATTTTGGGCGCCGTTCATCGTTTGTACCAAGAATCCCTGTCCTACTTTGATGTATTGCGTAGGCGTTGGAGACGCTACTCCGTCTTGGAAGGTGGCCGGCACACCGCCGCTGCGGTTGTAGATGGCATAGTTGGAGCCGGAGTAGTTGCTACCCTGCTGCGTCGGAACATACTGCTGATTGGTCCAGAAATAGGCAGTTCCGTAGATCAAAGCACTGTTGGCATCATACAATGCATCAAAATCCAGATTCGAAGGATAAGGATTGCCTACCAAGTTGTAGCCATGATCGGCATTGGTCCATTTCAAAGATTGATAAGCCAAATTGCCGTTGTTTGGCACGCCCACAAATCTGAAGGTGTAAGCGGCCGGATTGTTGAAATCTGTACTGTAGCTGTCTTTACCCCGGATGGCATAGCCTTGACCAATTCTGAAACTGTAGGTATCATTAAGACCCGTGTTGGTGAAATAATCGTTGGATTCGTTGTAAACATAAAATCTGTTTTTCGGCGTGCCTCCGGGGAGTCCTCCATCCGAAAAAGCATATAGATTTTGACCGGTTACCGGCGCACTCCAGTAGGTGTAGTGCATCTTCGCCATGTTCGCGATTCGTCTCACGGTTATGGCGCCAATGTTGGCCAAATCCGAACTTTGCATCAGGTTGGCATCGCTTTCTACCACAAATTTGTCTGCGGTATTGATGTTCACATATTGATTGGCCGTGATGACCGTGTTCGGGCTTACGGTTAAGGATCCATTATGGTCTATGGTTAGGTTCTTCGCAATAAAAGATCCGTTGTCAGCTGTCACGTAAGGTTCAAAAATGTAAGTGTTTTTGGTGACGTTCGGCAGGCCGTTGGACCATCCGATCACGTTATCTCTGGTTCGCCATACGGTTTTGTTGACCAATACCGTCGCAATACCCACTGCAGTCCCGCTGCAACTGGCATCAGATACGGCAATGATCTCATAGTTGGTTTCCACTTCCGGGGAGACGGTGAGGATGTATGGGGAATTGGTAATTCCGGTGATGGTTTGTGGATTGGCGCCATTGGCCGTATAGGTAATGGACCACGGCGCAGTGCCGGTCAAATCTACCTGTAGGTTTACAGAGCCCGGTTCTGTATCGATGGTTCCGCCGCCAGATAAAGTGGCCGTTGGCCCCGGAATTGTGCTGACGCTGATTGTTTTGGTATCGGTGAATGTGCCGAATGAATTGGTATAAGTACCGAAAGCCGTATAAGTGGCATCTTGGCTTGGAGTGGCGGTCACAGAGGAACCTGTGGTCTGCACCAGGTTGCCGCCCGCAGTGCTGGTCCAGGTGTAGGTAAATGGTGCCGAACTCTCAGCGGTAAGCACCACCGGCGTATTAGCACAAACCGTACCGTTGTCTGATGAAAGAACGAAGGAATGTTCCACTACTACTCTGTCCAAGAAAATAGATTTTCCTGTGTTTCTTGAAATTCTAAATCGCATATTATCGCTATAATCCGTAACAGGGATTGTGAAATTCTCGACCGTTAACGTTTTGGGGGTGATGATATTCTTGGTTCCCACTTCCGTCCATGCGCCGCCGTTTATGCTTTTCTCCAATAGCACTCCTGTGGTCTCTGTATAATTGATATTGGCAGGTCTTACGGCTGCGAGGATGGTCACGGCTTTGGCACCACCCTTTGCGATACTGGGCGTCGTTAATGTACCGGCCGGCTGTGTAGAGGTATTATTTTGAAGTTCCACGTATCCCGGTAGCGGCATCCCATTGCCGCCCGCAGGATAAACAAGTCCTCTCGTTATAGTCCATACACCCGCCGCAGTAATTTGAGTATAGTTACCATAAGATCCTCTTGGTATCCAACCTGTAAAATCATTCCCCACTACCTGCCCTTTAACGAACGAGGCGACTAAAAGGAGCGCGAACACACAATTCTTAAAAAATACATTTAGTTTCATAGTGTTTTAATTGGATATTTCCGCAAAATTAATGAATTATTTCATACGAATTAAGGAATAATATTCATTTTTAATATGTTCCCAAACTTCGCTTTGCTCAAACCGATTGGTGATCGACATTCTACAAGTGTTTTTCACGGTGGCCAAATCCTCTTTTTTCATTAAAGCGTCTTGTATTGCGGCGCCTAATTCTTTTGTGTCGTTCACGGGAATGATCTTGCCGTTGATGCCGTCGGTCACGATTTCATTACTCCCGCTAATGTCGGTTACTATGCTGAACAGACCCATCGCTCCGGCCTGCAACAAAACATTAGGGAAGCCCTCCCGATGACTGGGAAACACAAAAATATCGGCGATGGCCAAGAACGGACGGACATCCTCTTGAAAGCCGACGGACAAAATATGAGGATGACTTTCGATGGTGCTTTTCGTCTCCGGAGACAGCGGATCCAGATGGTCTTCGAAAGGACCCACCAACAGCAATTGGGCAGTAGGAAACTCGCTATGAAGCTTCACAAATGCTTCCACTAACTCATTAATGCCCTTATCTCTCACCAGCCGACCTACAAACAGAAAAATATAATCACCGGCAGCAATATTTAATGTCTTTTTGAATTCCAGCTTTTGCGTCTCGGAGAATTTCGCCGGATCAAAATACTCCACATCGATGCCGTTGACATTTCCATTCCCAATAATCTTCAACGGTTTTTTGGTGATGTTGTATTTTTCGAGATCCTTCTTTACGCCTTGCCCTTCGGGATAGATATTGGTGGCACACCAACACAACAGTCGATCCATCGCTATAAGCAGTTTTTGCATCGGTGCTTTTTTGTAGGGGAAAACCAATCCCGTGAAGGTGTGGATTCTCACCGGCACGCCTGCCAGTTTGCCCGCCATCATCGACAGAAGTCCCGCCTTTGGCGTAATCGAATGGATGATATCGGGTTTTTCTTTTCTGAAATAGTTATACAGTTGTAGCAGCGTAATCAAATCTTTCGCGGGCGAAATCTGACGTTGCATCTCTATCGCATAGGTTTTGACCCCTTCTCTTTCCGCAAGCTCCTCCAGATCTCGGCCTGCCCCGGAAATGGCAGTCACTTCAAAATACTGATTGAGATACTTGAGTTGACCTTTCAACAGGATATTGAGTGAAGTAGGTACCGTAGAGATCCGAAACAGTTTTTTCATAATCAAATAGGCTACTCAAAGATATCGGTTTTTGATGGATGGGCTTCTATCATTTTGCATTTATCTCAAAATAGATTCTATTTTGTTTCATCGGTTGTACCCTATGCTGTGTTATTCTATTTATTTTTCATCGGGTTACACCCGATATTGTGTTATTCCATTTGTTTTTCATCGGGTTGTACCCGATATTTTGTTATGCCGTTGTTTTTTCATCGGGTTACACCCGATGCTGTATTATTCCGTTATTTTTCATCGGGGTGTACACGATCCTGTATTATTCCATTTGTTTTTCATCGGGTTACACCCGATATTGTGTTATTCCATTGGTTTTTCATCGGGTTGTACCCGATGCTCTATTATTTCGCCACTTCGTGGCTCTGCCGTAAACCTTGTCCGGCTGAGCCCGTCGAAGTCGAAGCCGATGCTGTGTTATTCCCTTTATTTTTCATCGGGTTACACCGATATTGTGTTATTCCATTTGTTTTTCATCGGGTTGTACCCGATGTTGTGTTATTCTATTTATTTTTCATCGGGTTGTACCCGATGCTGTATTATTCCGTTGTTTTTCATCGGGTTGTACCCGATGTTGTGTTATTCTATTTATTTTTCATCGGGTTGTACCCGATGCTGTGTTATTTCGCCACTTCGTGGCTCTGCCGTAAACCTTGTCAGGCTGAGCCTGTCGAAGCCGATGCCGTGTTATTCCATTTATTTTTCGTGGGGTTACACCCGATGTTGTATTATTCCATTTGTTTTTCATCGGGTTGTACCCGATGCTGTGTTATTTTGCCACTTCGTGGCTGAGCCGTAAACATTTTCAGGCTGAGCCCGTCGAAGCCCCCGTCAGTTTACCTCATCCGTCCTTCGACAAGCTCAGGAGGACAATGGGGGCGGAAAAATTCATAATTCATTGCTGTCGCTTTGTTTCCTGTTTTTGTATTTCACCAAAGCGTACAAAAGCACTCCTGCAGGAATTGCAAGGATGGTCATCAGTTTGCGCGGCGATTCGCGCACGAAGTTTTTGTTTTTGCTTATTAAACTGCTGGATACGTAATGGATGGCTTCCTGAAATCGCTTCTTGGCAGATTTGGACAGCACCATGCCTTGCTTCCGGATGAACGCAAATCCCCGGGGGTTTTTATAATATTGGCGGAACATATTGTTGGACGATCCGGATTGCTGATAATCTACGATGACTAACACCTCATTCATGGTGACGAGCTGATAGTCCTGATCTGCCAGCAGATATTTATAGCCCAGTCCCACATATTTTTCGCCTTCAAAAAGTGGATAAGGCGGATATTGATTCATAACCTCGGTTCTGTAAACCAGTTTTTTATCGCCGGTGCCGCCGTTCAGATAAAAATCCTCCAAGGTGGTGGTGGCTGTTGTGAACTTGGAGCCGATGATGTTGCCTTTCATATCCGCATCCAAACCCACCACTCCGGCGTATTTCTTTCTGTCATCTTGCGGGATGGCGTTCCATTTATTTAATATCATTTCAACAGCGTTCTCGGGCATAAAATCGTCGGAATCGATACAGGTATTGAGTTCTGTCGTGATATTTTCGTAGGCCGTGTTGTGCGCGCCGTGCATGCCCTGATTGTCTTGATAAATGTATTGGATTTCAAGACGCTTCTCTTGGATGTAAGAATCTACGAGCGCCCTCGTGTGGTCTGCAGAACCGTCATCAATGACGAGCCAAACAAAATCCGCAACGGTCTGCCTTGTCAGGCTTTCATAGAGTCTTGGCAGCAGATGGGCTCGGTTGTAAGCCGGTGTAAAAACGGTTAAGGATTTCATGAGTTTTTTTGTAAAAGTTCGAGATATTTGCGTTCCAATGAGCGGGCATTTTCTACGATGTCATAGCCTTTGGCCTTAATGACTTCGGACACATCTTTCCTATCATACACCGAAAATTCTTTGATTTCCGCTGCCCAATCGGCCGCCGATTTCTTCAATGGAATGACTTTGACATTGTCTTCCACCAAGATGGCTTCTTTGGGGACGCCGTCTGAGATGACGCATCTTATTCCGGACGCTTGAGCCTCAATAAATGCAACGCCTAAACCCTCGTACAAAGAGGGGAAGCAAAATAAGTCCATCGCTTGGAGTAACTCTTCGATATCTTCCCGAATCCCTAATAGCGTTACCTGAGCGCTTATCCCCAATTGCTTAATTTTGTCCCTAATATCGGGTTTTAAATCTCCATCGCCCACCAAATAGAGGTGATAATTGGCACTCAGTTTCAAAAGTTCTGCGAACACTTCCAAAAGAAAAAGATGATTCTTTTGCTTGTCAAACCGCGCAACATTTATGATGTTAATACTATCTCCGGATTGTAAGTCATCTCTTATTTTTTTTCGGATTGGCGGATTGTACTTGAATTTATCTACTGAAATTGCATTAGTCATTGTATAGGCTCTGCCGGCGAGTTTATGCCCTACAAGCCATTGGGCAGCATCAGTTCCGCAGGCAAAATAAGTAGTGACAGACGTTTTCATTCTATTTTTCCACCAAATTCTAAAAGGTGCTTTGATGTCCCAATCCATTTTAGAATTGTGGGCATGGGCAATGATGACCGGGATTCTTCTTTTTTTGGCCTCTTCATAGATGAAAACACCCAGTTCAGACAGTTGTCCGTGGATAATTTGGTAATCCGGATGGTCTTCAAAGAACTTCTTTACGTCATTTTTATATTCTCGTAGTTTCAGAGGGTTGATAGGAGGTAATCTGAAGATCCGGCCACCCAGCTCTATAATCTCTTTTTCGAAAACACCTTCCTCCGGTCTGTGAACCAAAAAATCGAACTGAATGCGGTCTCGGTCGATATTTCTGTAATAATTCATGATATTCATTTCTGCACCTCCTCGATTGAGAATTGTGAAAATCTGCAAAATACGCAATGGTTCCATTAGTTTTTTCGATTGATTAATAAAAGAATTGTGACCGACCAGAGAAAAACACTAAGACTCATCTATGCTGTGCAAAAGTATAAAAGATTTTCCACCGGATGGGCATCGTAAATTTTTCTTTAGAGGCAAAAAATATTTATTAGTATAGCGTCAAATAATCTCTCATACTCTAAATTATACCTATTAGTACATATCATTATAGGGATTTTCATTGTAAAAAAACGTTCGCCCTACCGGGATGATAACATTTATATCCATTGGATTTATAAATTTTTACGTTTTTGAATAATTTGAATAATTGTGGCAAGTATATAAATACCCAATACAGATTTCTTTTTCGCTAAGCCGTAAAAGATTTTCCAATGAAGTGGCATATAATGAAGATCAAAATTCCTGAAGGCGGCAATATAAAGTTGAGAATTCACAATTTTTTTCAGTCTGATATATTTTTGTCTTTCGGAGATATTGGCAAGAGTCTCATTCAAAGAGACTCCCAAAAAACCTAATGAAATTCTATTGTTAAGCGCCGTCTGAAAAGTATGATCTTTTCCTTCGATTTCTTGGCGAATGAGTTTGTATAGGTTTTCCCACTTGGTCATCAAATCAGCCTTATACGTGTTTGTGAGAGACTTTTCATTATATTTGCGGTATTGATACAGCGGTTTATTTACCACAAAAACATTACGACAATAATTAAGGTACTGAATATTAAAAAGCGCATCCTCTGTTCCGATTGATGCTGTATCAACAAACTTTAAACCGGCAGCGATAATCTTTTGTCTTCTGTATATCTTGCCCCAAGCCGTTACCAGACTATCTGCCTGCGTTGGATCGGAAAGTTCTTCGTCTGTAAGTCCCACTAGCCTCCTCATAATAATTTCAGCCCTATACTTTCCTGACAGCTTCAGATCTCTCGGTACATTTATATTTTTAAATATTCTATTATATGAACAACAGTAAAGATCCACAGTTGGATCAAGACGAAAGGTTTCCTCTACCAGATCTTTTGACAGCCAGTCGTCAATATCTACAAACATTATCCATTCTCCCGTAGCATAACGGATTCCCACATTTCTGGTTTCGGACAGACCTCTGTTGGATTGTTCTATAATAGAAATTCTGTCGTCCATTGCTTTGTATCTGCTCAGGATTTGGGATGAGTCATCGGTGGAACCATCGTTAATAATGATGATCTCCAAATTGAAATATGTTTGATTGATAATGCTTTCTATACATTTTTCAATATATTCTCTACCATTGTAGCAGGCCACTATTACACTTATTTTATCCATCTCTCACAATATTTGTTCTTTAAAATACATTAAAAATGTAAACATATAATAAACAAAGAGTATAAAGCCAAATATCTTATATTGATCGTTCCATATCTTGTACCGGAACATCGGATAGGCGATTACAGGCGCCATCAGAAACCACGAGAGGTAAGCAAAGCGGTTGCTGAAAGTCGCACGGATGACCAAGATCCAAAACGCATTGGCAATACAATAGATCCCAAAAAGATGGATATAAAAGCGATCCGTGATATTCTTTTTAAAAATAAAATACCATCCTGCCACGATACCAAAGGCGCTATACAAGACAAAATCCCAGCGGAATCCCGTCTGCGAAAACTGATAAAGATATTCTTCTCCGCCAGTGAGATAGCCTTTTGTGCGTTCTTCAAAGCCCAAGCGGCTGAAAAAGTTTTCCCAAAATCCGCCACCGGCCAGAGATAATGGAATTGTTGCGAGCCAAATATAAAGATAGATTCTTGGATTTTTATATATGCCCGAAACGATAAATGCCGCGATAGGAATGATCAAAGAACTATGCATAAAAAATGACAGCACGAAAAAAAAGTACATCGCCCACTTCCTCCTGTTGTAAAAGCACAAACCCAGAATAAACAAAGAGGTTCCTAAGCCGTTTCGGATGCCGTTGGTTCCATAACTCCAAAAAGAAAACGACCCTATAAACATAAAGAATGCAAAAAACCAATACCTTTTGAAATAGATCTTCGAAAACCAATAACACGGCAAAATATAAAGCACATCGATGAGCAAAAAAAAGTACTTTACGGGCATAATCCGGGCGCAAAACCACATGAAATAATTGAAGACATAATCTTTCTCAATGCTCACAGCGGCTCCTTTTTCGAGAAGGCGATAGCCTGTAGCATAGGTGGACATATCCCCAAAATATCTTCCGCTGATGGGGCGCAAACCAATATAAAGAATAAAAATAATTAGAAAAATAATCCCCAGATTATTAAAGAATGCCAAGCTGCCGGCGTCCCGCACATCAAAAGCCTGCGCATGCACCAAAATGAGCAAGGCTATTATAAGCATTACCACATAATAAACCGTCGTATAAGAACTTAAAGGGATGAAATCAAACACTTATGACAGGTATTTTTTTAAAACATCTTCTATTTTATATTTTTCCAGCAGTAATTGCTTATCATTATTTCTAATACGACTGTTAATTTCCGGATTCAAAAGCAATCTCAGGCCTTCCGCATATTTTTCATCTGCAGCATTAATGTCATAAGTAGATGGTATGCTTCTCTCTGTTCCCCTTAATATATCGGGGCAAATTATCCCCGCATCAGTCAGCAACAGACCGTCTTTTAACATCTTGATTTTATCGACCATCATTTCCGAAATGCCCTCCGTACAATTTGTTGTAATTACCGGCACATTCAGAATCATGGCTTCGGCGATGACGTTTGGCGTGCCTTCATAATAGGATGAAAGTGCCAAAGCCCGTGCTCTTACAAGATACTTGTACGGATTATTTTTCCTGCCCACAAATAATATTTTGTTTTGTAACCCCAAATGGTCAGCGAGCTTTTTGCAGAAGTATTCTACCCGATCATCACCATCCCCCACCATCAATAAATTAAGATCGGTAAATTCATTCTCGATGAGCGAAAACGCTTTGATGAGGTGCCAAGGCGCTTTCTGAACACTGAGCCGTCCCAAGAAAAGCAAAAAATCTTTGCTAAGATAGTGCATTTCTTCGTCCTCAAAAAAATCCGTGGCCTTCCGTATAATCGCAGCTGTGTCGTGCGGATTGTAAATCACTTGCAAATTTTTAAATTGATATCCACAGTTTTGGATGAGGTCTTTTTTGATGGCGTTGCTGATGGCCACCACCTTTTCGAACCTATTATAAGTATGGTGAATAGACCATTGGAAAAATTTATAAATCCCTTTGCTTCTCTGAAATTCTATACTTTTAACTGCGTGGAAACTCGCGATCTTTTTTTCCTTTGTTCCTGTAATGGCACTAAAGCAATTGGCCATATCACCAAATGCGATGCTGGCATCTATGCTGTACTTTTTGATGATTGTTCGTAGTAACAACGGAATTTTAGCATAAAAAAGAAGCCGTTTTGCAGGCGAATAGCCGGAGAGATCCTTATCCGAAAGCACGATTTCGTCTTCACCAAAGTTGATGATATCATTTGCCAGCCCGATAATCTTGACTGCTTTTACAGTGTAGCCTTGTTTATTATAATTTGTATAAAATGTCTCTGCTAAACGTTCCATTCCTCCGACGCTTCCGTAAGGTATTATTAGTAAAATCGTACGAATTGTTTCGTCTTTCATTTTGTTATTGTATCTTTAATCTTCTTTAATGCAAAAAAGTGGATCAGAGCATTCACAGCATCAACGCCAATGATTCGGATAATACGTCTTTTCAGATTGGGTAAAAATGTGTGACTTTTGGGCATCCAAGACATCTCGAAGTGGTGAATGCAATAGGTCTCGTCTGTTTTTTGGATGATGCCTGTACCCATATCCTTGGCGCAAAAATATTCTTTGGGAAGCATATAGAACTTGTTGTCGGCTTCGTAATGGTTTACATTTTTAATAAAATCTTCTTTTGGCACAACTTCCGGCAGATAGTGAACCTTTATTTGTTCCATCATAACCTGTGGCAAAGGCCAAGTATCTAAGCGGTTGTCGTTTTTAATGAAAGACCTATTCTCGTAATATGCCAAACAATCCCGAAGCCAGCCTAAGCCTTTTGTGGCGCCCATTGCGCCCGCTTCTATGATATTATCGCCTTCTGTGCAAGCAAAGTAGGGCAGTTGCAACAGATCGTCAAAAGGTTTAACAACTTCGACATCCGAATCCAAATAGATGCCCCCCTCGCTATATAAAGCATATAATCTGATATAGTCTGCGGCAAAGGCAAATTTCCTCTGCTCGTAGGCCTGCTTTACCCATAGGACTGAGTCTATGTCAAAAGCATCGGTATCCCAAAGCCTAAGCTCGTAGCCCGGCAAATTTTTTTTCCAAGAATCAATACATTGCTGAATTCTGGGTGGAAACGGATCTCCGCTCAGCCAGCAATAGTGAATCACTCGGGGAATTTTATTGTCTTGCATTAGTTATTGTCAAGGGAGCTATTATATTTTCTTGTACAAAATAAGTGCTTATTAAAATACAAAACAATAAGAACATCATTATAAATGTTACTAACAGAGTAGTCATATTTTTTGTACAATTTTCGAAAGTATTTTGCGAGCCACCTGCTCTGCTCCAAATGCAGAATAATGATTGCCATCAAACATATAAGGAATCTGTCCTGCGGAATCTGTCTTTTTGATTACCGGATTGTTGTACAGCTCGATGTTTCCAATCTCTTCCTCATTGTATTGGAAGTTGGAAGTATTATTCATCATCCAGCGTGCAGAAATGATTACCAAGGGGATCACGAAGAAAACTGATGTCTGTGCGGAATTTCATTTTATGAATTGCTATTTTACAAGATTTAAAATCTGATTGGTGAGTATCGGAAAGCGATTGAGGGCAAATTGCAGAATCTTCATCCTACCGCGCACTTTGGCCTTGAGGGGATAAAAGCCCGCCCCCTTCAGGAGCGCCAGATTCTTTCTGAAATCCGATGACTTGTAGCGGTAAAAAACCAAATGGCTAAAGACCACCTGGTCCAGCGCACCGAGTTTCTTCTGAATGCCGGAATATAGAAGCGGATGTTGCGCCTGCACACGCGCGCCAAAACTCTGCAGGGAGTCGCGCACTTCTATGATAGATCGGAAGTAGTCGTAGCGTTTCTGGGGATCGTGCGTGTTGGTAAAAGAATGGGCGTACTGCACGTAATTATAGCCCACGAGATCCAAATATTTTACCGACTTTGCGTACAACAGTACCTGCGGCAAGATCTCGGAATCCTGCATATTGATCCGCTCTTTGAACCCAAGGCGGTTTTCTACAAACAAATCTTTTCGAAAGATGTATTGCCAGGTATAATTTTTCTCGTAATTCAAATCGTAATAGGCAGCGCCCGTCAGTACTTCGCCAATATAATGCTCGGGGTAGCCTTTGTAGAGCACCTTTCCTCCGGCGTCTGTAACGTTATAATTCACGCAGTACACGTCCAAGTCTTCCGTCATCTGTTCCAAAACCACATCCAAGGCACCCGGCTCCAGATAATCGTCGCCATCGATCATCCAAATATATTTTCCTTTAGCATTCTGGATGCCCACATTGCGGGAGGCGCCTAAGCCGCGGTTTTGCTGACGGATTACCTTTAGATTGGGCAGTTGCGCTTGCAGGCGCGCTGCTATCTTTGGGGTGGCATCCGTAGAGCCGTCATCTACGATGAGGATTTCTACCAGTTCGCGCGAGCGTATGGCATCGCAGGAGCGCACGCATCTTTCTAAAAATGCTTCCACATTGTAGGCGGCTATGATGATGGTGAGACGCATTTTAGATTTTATGTAAAATGAAGTTAAATAGGCGATCAATCTGTTTGTTTCGTAATTCTTTAGAAACTTTGGTATAGATCGTCAGTAGAAAATGTTGAGGAGTATTTATTATTGATTTGTTATGAAGCCGATCCAGAAGCACATGGATCTTTTGCTTATTCACGACATTTAAAAAAATGATAAAATGAAATTTGATAAACTTCACTATTGCTCGCTTGCCATCAGCTGCTAATGCCAATCTATCGAGATAAAAGTTCAGCACATCAAATCTTTCGGAGAAGGTGGTCCCATCCTTCATATTGCTTTTCGTGGTATTATGATGATGAATCCTAAAAAAATTGAGAGGAGAGGGATGATAGCAGATATCATTATTAAGCGCGATAGCGATGAACGCAAAGCGGTCTCCGGAACTTTTATAATTTTGAAGTTCTTCCAGATCTACATTCAGCAGGCTGCTTGTCCGGAACAGGCAAGAGCTGACATTAGAAATAAGCATATTATTGATAAAAGATGTTTCAATATCCTTTATAGTAATAAGCCTGTCTTTTAGGAGAGATGATAATGAAAGTCTCTTGTCGGTTTGATCGAGAATGTGCGATGCCTCATCTACGATGTAGCTATTAGTAAATGCGGCACCGCAGCTACTATTTCTATTCAACAGTGCGAGGGTCTCCGAGAGGAAGGCGGCGTCTGCATAATCGTCACTTTCGGCAATCCAAATATATTCTCCCTTTGCCATTTTTATTCCCTTGACCCATTGTCTGAAAACGGAGCCAGAGTTGCTCTCGTTATAGACTACCGTAGATATTTTGGCGTTATCTTGATAACCATCGATGATTGTTCTGCTATGATCTGTAGAACAGTCGTCCAGAATGATGACCTCAAAATCCTGAAAAGTCTGCTCCAACACAGCATCGATCCGCTGCCGCAGAAAGGACGCATGATTGTAGTTCGGGATAATAACTGAAACTGCTGGCATTTTAATAAAAATTTTGTAATTTTGAATTTACTAAAAACTCTTGATTAGGAATTGACTTTAATTTTAAGTAATTTGGGTCATGATAATATATATAAACTGGAAAATCAACTTCTGACTGGAACTCTCTATAAATGTCAAGCGTTTGATCCTGAGAATCATCATCAGAAATAATGACTTCAATATTTTTGTACGTCTGCGCTTTTACAGAATCCAAAACTACCTGCAAATATTTGGCACCATTGTAGGTCGGGATGCATACTGAAATCAAAGGCATAATATTAATATTTTTCTAATACTTCCTTTGTAATTTCTAAATATTTTCTGCCCCATTTTTGGCAGGGTTCCAAATGATTACCTTCTGCCCATTCGTTCCATGCATTGATAAACACAAAGTTTTCTTCTGTAGAAAATGGATTAAAATTTTTAACGGTATGATCTAACCAATAACCATACTTTTCAGGCGTTGACCCTTGATAAATAGTGGCATGTTTTTTTCTCCTCGCACTATTGTCCCACATTGGCGTTACACTTTCATAAATTTTGTATTGTACGGTTTTCATTTCAATAGCCTTATCTACGAACTTATTATACTCATATATTTCGCCGTTGTAATAGAAAGATTTACGTATTTGCAATTTGTTTAATATTCGGGATACCATTCCTCCTAGTTCTCGCACGGGTCTATATCTACGGTTCGGCTGAAAACGCATTGCAGCATCAAAATTTATCTTTGCAGGATCAATAATGCTTCCCAGTGCTTCCACTGTTATTAAATATAGTCCTTTTAATCCTGCATCCACTGCCATATTATTCCATATTTCTACCGTCTTTTTAATATCGGGAAGGAGATTGGTTCTATATATTAGAAAGACCGGCTTGCCGTCCACTTTGATATATCTTTCGTCCTTAAATATGGGTAACAAAAATTTGATGTGCTCCACATCATCTTCCTCACTGTAATTTTGAGCAATCAAAATTTCTTTGTCGCTACCGTCCCAAGCTCTGGTCCAGTTTTCATTTGCCCAGCAGAGCATAAAGGGGAAATCTTCTTTGGGATTTTTCAGTTTTCGGTCTATGGGTTCGTTCATTAGCCTTTTGCCATTGAACCAATAATGGTAATAGCAGAAACCATAGATGCCGTACTCTTTGGCCAACGCTTCTTGTGCCAGTCTCGCTTCTTCCAATCTTAAATCGTAGAAACCCAAGTCGGCCGGCAGATGCGGCTGGTAATGGCCTTCGAAAAGAGGTTTCGCTTTGGTCACGTTGGTCCATTCTGTAAAACCCTTGCCCCACCATTCGTCATTTTCGGGGAATGGATGAAACTGGGGAAGGTGGATGGCTATTGGGCGGATTTTATTCATTAATATGCAATTATTTTTTTAATAGTTTTATAAAAATAGGTGGCGTTATCAGTCTTAAAATATTTTTAATGGTGAAAGTCTTTTGTGTTTTTTTAGAACTATTATTATCAGACAGTGGCTGCAGTACTGACATATAATTATCTGTTGCTACTGCTACATATTTTTTAAATTCATTCGAAGCATTATTACGTTGTTTATGGCTTTCCATTTGGCTGTTTGCTGTTATCCTTATTAAACAATTACCATCGATTTCTTTTTCAAAGTGAAAAAAGCTACCGTTATAAATGCATTCTATATTTAATAAATAATCTTCAAATACCACATTTTTAAACTTAAGATGTTCAAAAATAGAACTCCTGTATAACGGCGCACATATTGTACATACATTGTGCAACAAAATAGCATCTAATTGGTTCTCATCATAAAACTGCATTTCCAGCGTAGGAATCATTCCCGAAGGATGGATACTGAATAATTTTATTTCGCCGTCAAAAAAATACCGGGATCCGCCGTAAACGATAGCTATCTCTGGATTTTGTTCCAATATTTTTACTTGATAGGCAATTTTATTTTTCTCCAAGAGATCATCTGCATCCAAAAATTGAATATATTTACCTTTAGCTGCTTTAATACCACTATTCCTTGCAGCAGATACGCCCTGATTTTTTTGGATTATATAATTAATTCTTTCATCTCGCTGCATCCATTTTTTTACAATTTCTTCTGTACTGTCCGGGCTTCCGTCATTCACGACAATGCATTCCCAATCGCGAAAAGTTTGATTCAGAACCGATTGCAAACACTCGTCTAAGTATTGCGCTTGATTGTAGCAAGGAACTATGATGGATATTAAAGACATTTCAAAAATATTTGACGAACTCTGTGATTTTTAACTTTTTTAGGACTTTGAAGATTTTATTGTTTTTAATGCTTGCCAATTCATTGTATAAATTGATATATTGATCCTTCCTTACAAATTTTTGGAGGAACAAATCTTCAACATTTACATTTCGTCTTTCGGCAGCATCCAAAATAACTTTCCAATGCCAAAAAAAAGCTTTTTCGACATTTTGGTTCGTTGAAATACCATCGGCGTGTATTCTATACTTGTACAAATCTTCATCTATGTAAAAGACCGATCCTACTTCATATAATTTCAAATAAAGGTCTTGATCCACCGCTCTCCGCAAAAAGGGATGGATGCCTGCTGTTTGATTATAATAATCTTTTTTGAAGGATGCGAAATGGGAAATAATACCGTTAAAATTAAAAAAGTTTTTTCGCACATTTTCTACTTGATGACTTTTTTTAACAGATTTAGTTGTTAAATTTTCGTTACATATATAATAATTAGAATATGCCAATGCCACCTTTTCATTGGAAAGGTGTACTTGAACCATAACGTCTATGGCTTGTGGCAATATTGCATCATCGGGATCTAAGAATCCACATATAGAACCATTCGCGAGTTCTACACATCTTCTTTTTGTAAAACCACAACCGCCATTAGTTTCATTTTTATAGATCTTAAAACGCTGGTCTTTTCCAATGATTTTGCTCATAATATTCCAAGAATCATCGCTAGAGCAATCATCGACAATAATCACTTCCCAGTTTGGATAAGTTTGCGCTAAAATACTGTTATAACAATCTTCGAAGTATTTGCCATTATTGTATTGGGCAATAAGAATCGAAAAGAGGGGGTGCGACATATTTTTATAATTTTTTGTAGTGGTATGCTTTATTATAAATTAAGCGGCCTGCACTATTTCTTAAAAGTTCGGAATGAATATAATCATCATCCAAACCCGTAATAAACGTTCCCGTGGCAGAAAAAATGGCATCATTTCTGGAGACACAGGCGCCCAGCGACTCGTGGTGGTGGATGACTTTTACCTTCGGATTGCTCTTGCTCAGGTCATCCAGATAGTCCTTAGTCCCGTCTGTGGAGGCATCATTTACAACAATCAGTTCCCAGTTGGTGTACGTCTGCCGCAACACAGAATCCACGGCTTTCTTCAAAAGAGCCAATCTGTTTTTGGTGGGAATATAGATGGTGACTTTGGGATTTTCCATGCAGCATTAATAGTTAATATCCAAAAATTTATATTCGTCGGTGGCAACAGAAATCTTATTGTTTTTTTCAATCTGCTCTTTAAATTTGCTCAGCACTTTTTTTTCCAGTTGCATCTCTTCTAGGACAGTTCCCGGGAAGAATATTTTTCGCAGCATAATTTTAAAGGACAAGGTTTCAATTCTTTTTGCAATATCTTGCTTTTTTGCAGGATCGCTACTTGCCAAAAGAACCGATTTTGTGTGGTTAAATACTTTATCTTTCAAAGGACCTCCTACCCGCTGTGCTCTGTCATGATAGATGCACACCTTGGGATACACGCCTATTTTCAGCCGGTGGTATTTCAGCCGGTGGACGTAGTTGTCATCCTCGCCGTAGTGATAAAAAACCGGGCTAAATCCTCCCACAATTCTTAAGCTTTCTTTAGTTATCAGCCACGCCGCCGCACAGACAAAATCACATTCGTACACCCTATCCGCTACGCGGTTTAAGACAAAATCTGAATAGAGATGCGGACAATGACTTGGCGTAATATATAGCGAAAAATTATAATCCAACGCATCGCCCGTTCCATTGAGATGCAAAGGACTCAAAACGCCATATTCCGGATTGAGCTTTGATTGCTGCACCAATTTTTCTATCGTATCCGGATCTACTGTCGCATCCTGATTGAGCAGAAAAAAATAATCGCCCCCAAGATCCAAGGCTTTTCGTAATCCCACATTATTGGCTTTCCCAAATCCGAGATTTTCTTGCGAAATAATGAACTCAATATCAGGGTAATTTTCTTGAATAAACGCTACGCTTCCATCATCGGATCCATTATCGATGGCTATAATCTGTACCGCAATAGTAGAATTAATAACCGAATCAAAACATTTCTGAATCCAGCTGTTCTGCATACCGTTGTAAATAACTATGATGGCAAAGACCTTCATCCTATTATCGATTTTGCTTTTCTAATTAGTCGTTCAAGAATTGTCGGAAAATGCTTTTTCCTGACTTCTTTATGAAGATGTCTTTTTAAATATTTATTCACAAACATAAAATATAAATGCTTCTCATTTATTTGAGCTAATTTATTCACATTGGTAGTCTGCAAATCATGGAATCTAAAGGAAACTAACGGTTCTTCTATCAAAATAATATCATATTTCTTTAGCGCACGATACCAAAATTCGTAATCTAGAAATTGTCTAAAATGGGTATTATATAAACCTACCTTTTCATAAACATCTTTATGTAGAAGTCCCACTATTGGTTCTCCAATTTTATTATAAGGCGCACTTAAAAACTCTTTATCACTAAATATTTTTGATGTTAAAATAGGGTAATCGAACGTGCTAAGTTTCATTTGTAAATCTCCGAAATCTTCTATCCACTTTTCTGTTTGCGGATCCAACTTTTCATAGATGATATTTCTTTTGCATATACAAATTTTCAAATTTGACTCTTCTAATTTCTGCAACATCATTTCTAAACATCTTTCATCCAAAATATCATCCTGAAAAAGAAATTTAATGTATTCACCATTGGCATGTTGCACACAGTTGTTCCAATTAGCACCGATGCCGGCCGGGGTGTGATGATAGATGAACACGGGAAAATCTACTTCCGACTGAAACTTTCTGCAAATATCAAGCGTTTTGTCCTTTGAATCATCATCAGAAATAATGACCTCAAAATTTTTGTACGTTTGTGCTTTTACAGAATTCAAAGCTTCCTGCAAATATCTTTCACCGTTGAAGGTTGGAATGCATATTGAGACTAAAAAATTCATTTAAATTCTATGTTTTATCCACCGTATCGGTTTTAAAATTTTATTGCCCAACTTGTAATCTGTGGATAGCGCCTTAAAGTTTTCTATTACTACTTTTTCTTTATATTTCAGCGGAAGATATTTAAGGTACTCCTGATCTTGTACGACACTGATACCTCCAAAGTCATTATAATTTGCGACCAGCAAATCGACATATTTTATCTTAATTTCGGGTAAAGAAAAACATCGAACATTAAAATCCCAATCTGCCCATATAGGAAAAATCAAATTATAACCACCAAGTTTCGTGAAGAGATTTTTATTATAAAAGATAGCTTGATGACAAATATTAGTTTGAGTCATTAATATTTCTCTATTTATTTCTCCCGCATGGCTGCGTTCAATTTTTATAAACCAAGCGTTCCCATATACCAAGTCTTGGTCCTCAACCTCTTTCGCAAATTTTTCTAAGACACCATCATCATACAAAGTATCATCACTTCCCAGAAAATAAAGCCATTCTCCTTGGGCTCGGTCGATCCCTTTGTTCATTGCCTCATAAACGCCCCCGTCTTTTTCGGAAAAAATCTTTATTCTCTCATCGCCAAAGGATTGGGCAATCTCGACGGTACGATCCGAGGACAAGCCATCCATAATCAACACTTCGAAATCGGAAAACCTCTGCTGCAGAACGCTTTCCAGCGCTGCTGCCAAGGTCTTTTCAGAATTGTAGGTGGGTATGATGATCGAGTAAAAAGGCATCCTCAAAAATTTTGTCAAAAATAACCATTTTTATTGACATTCATCCGGATCATCCGCAAGCTTTTTTGTCGCTTATTTTTCTAATTTTACCGGTTCATTAATAGATAAAAACGGCTCTTGGAGTGTTTTCTATTAAACGCATTTCTGCTAAGTTGCTAAAAATACTACCCACCGGGCAGAAACAGTGGCATTCTCCGTCTTAGAACAGGTTCGCAGTTCGCCATATCCTGCTTTATCAAAAATAAAAGCAACCCTCGAGACCGGCTCATTGAGGGTTGCTTTTGTTAAACGCTCGGCTGCTAATCTCTTAGAAAGCTATATTCCCGAGATAAACAGAGGTGCTCGCCGTCTTGGTAACCGGGTCGTAGATAAAGGCATAGAGCTCTACGGCGGTCCCTGTAAAATTCTGCGGCAGGGAGACCGTAGCACTTAGCGCCTCTCTCATCGCCACATTCTGGAAGACCAAAAAGGTGTTGTACACTTCGCTGTAGCAGACCACGTTTACCGCGTCTTCTGCCTTGGCATTGCCCAACACGATGTTGTCTTCCCATTCCAAGGTAATGTCGGTGCCGGCGTGCGACACCGTCAAATTCTGGAACCCAAAGAGCGTTCCCTTCGCGACCAAAACCCTCGGGTAGAGGATCTTGGCCACACCATCCGTCACTTCCACCGCATCGGTCAGGTGATAGGCGGTTGCCAGATTGAACCGGCTCCTAACGCCCGACGCGCTCCCGAAGTACACCCCCAAGGGCGTCCGCAGGGGATTGAGGAAGGAGGTGACAGCTTTGAACTTCACGCGCTGAAGCTGTTGCAATTCAGTCGGGTTTTTACCCGAACTCTTCGGTAGAGATCTGATGATGTCTCTACCTCTCCAAGTGGATCCTACTACGGTTCCCACTTTGCCTTGGAATCCTCCGAGGATTCCGCTTTTAATTGTTGCCATTGTTAAAATTTTAGGCGGTTAAAAATTAATTAATGTATAGGCTGCAGCTCTATTACGACAACAAAGATAAAGTATAAAATACTGAAAATCAACACCTTGTCCGTATATAACGCCTCTTTTCCGAATGGAGGTATGCATTGTCGCCCGTTGTCCTTTGGTGTCACAGAGCCGATTGGCTCTTGGTTCACACTGTTTTTTGGGCAAAGGGGATTTATTACCATTAAAGCCTGTTTAAAGGGCGTTTAAAAACCCCAAAGTTTAATTTTTATTTTGTGACTTTTGTGGTTCAAAATCAGTTTCACAAACCACAAAGTCACAAAAAGCTAAGGCTCAATTTTAACTATTGCGCCTTTTGTGGTTCAAAATCAGTTTCATTAACCACAAAGTCACAAAAGCTAGGAGCTTCTTACGTCGTATCAAAAAGTAAAAAAGAACCGTGTGGTAGATTTTAAACTTTGTGACTTTTGTGGTTCAAAATCAGTTTCATTAACCACAAAGTCACAAAAAGCTATGAGTTTCTTATGCGTATCAAAAAGTAAAAAAGAACGGTGTGGTAGATTTTAAACTTTGTGACTTTTGTGGTTCAAAATCAGTTTCATTAACCACAAAGTCACAAAAGCTAAGGCTCAATTTTAACTTTTGTGACTTTTGTGGTTTAAAATAAGACTTTGCTGGTTTAAAAAGCAGAAAAGTAGAACTTTCTGGCATTTTGTAAATACAGTCTTGTGAATTTTAACTTTTGTGACTTTTGTGGTTCAAAATCAGTTTCATTAACCACAAAGTCACAAAAGCTATGAGTTTTCTAAGTTTATCAAAAGTTCGAAAAAAGACTCGAATATGGCAGTTTTGCATTTCTTGAAAAGATTTCCACTTTTTTTTAAATATTTCATTTTTTGTGGTTTAAAATTCTTAAGCACGTTTTAAGTCTATTTGGAGGGCTAAAAAAGGGGTTTTGTTGCAGACTTGTTCGAAAGACCTTCGACTCTGCTTCGAAAAAAGGTTGCTTTTTTCGAAGCGCTCTCGAAGAAACCTGCAAGCGGACTCGAACAAATCTCGAAAAAAATCAGCAAAAAGGGCAAACCACACCAACTATCATTTTCGCAAAATAAACGCTGATTCTTTATATATGAACCAAAATAATACATCTAAAAGCAAATGATGCGCTATTATCATATATACAAATTTGTACATAGTAACTTATTTGCAACCATTGCAAAAATGTTCATAGTTAGTAATTTTTTGACTAAAAAGCCAAATTTTTTGATTTTATCATAATTTCTATTTGCATAATAAAAAACACTTCCTTACATTTGAAAAATAATTAGGAAGGTTGGGCCGCCTAAGTTTTAAAGGACAGCCGCTTCCGATTATTGAAAAGATGATAAAATATGAAATGCAATGAATAATTCTAAAGACAACACAATCCTGCAACAAGCATTGCAGGCCATCGCAGAAATCTTGGATCCTTCAACAAGGGCTGAGGCGCTGGAAACGGAAAGCTCCCATGCGGATATGCTCCGGTACGACAATTTCGATATGATGCAGCTGCTAAAAGTGAGCTACCGAACCCTGATGCGCTACAGGAAAAAAGGCATCCTTCGGTTTACCACGATTGGGGGCAAGATCTATTATCCGAAGAATTTTATAGCCATACCCTTAAAATTACCAAAGTCTTAGGCGGCAGTGGTTCGACGGGCGCTTCCAAAGGCCCGTGCTGTTTCTGCAAAAAGTGGGACAAAAAATCCCCCTTTCGGGGGAATGCTCTTTACGGATGTCGGGAGGCCGGGGAGATGCCGGGTTTAAAGCATTTTCATTATTTTGGCAGGGTTGCCACCAATGATACAATCTGGGGGAAAACTTTTGGTTACCACACTATTTGCTGCTATAATCGTACGATCGCCAATCTCTACTCCTTTGAGGATGATTGCATTGGCGCCGACCCAAACATCGTTTCCAATTTTCACAGGTGCGTGAGGAATTTTTGTTAAATCAAAACCTGGATTGCTCCTGCGTTGCAGATAATCAATAGGATGAAAATCCGTATCATACACCGAGGCTCCCGTCCCAAAATTGACGTAGTTGCCAATCGTAATCTCATCGACACAACATATAAAATTGCCGGAAAAGCCACAGTAGTCACCAATCACCAATTTGGCAGAAGAGGTTGCCGTGGCAATAGACGTGCGATGAGCAATGCCCGCAATATTTTCTTCCGAACAGTTTAGAATGGTGCAATTCTTACCGATTTTTAACAATGAATCTTTCTTAAGATAGATATATGGAATGGTCTTTATATTGAGATCATTCTCAATAATTCCTTGATGGATAAGCCTTTCCTTGAAAGTGGAAATACTTTCAGTTTTTTCCATTAGGTTACGCACAAAAGATCTAAGATTGAAGCCCATCTTTTTCATTATTAATCATTTTATTTATAAAACCTTCGATGTCAAAAAAATATTGTTCAACGAGTTTCAATTGATCGTCGGAAAAATTCCACCATTTAATTCTAAGCAAGTTTTCGACTATGTCTTCGGAGAATCGCAGCTTTTTAATGACTATCGGACTACCTACTGCAACAGAATAAGGAGGTATATTTTTGCTAACGACAGAACCTGCTCCTATTACAGCTCCATCACCAATCGTTACTCCATCTAATACCGTGACATTTGCACCTATAAAGACATCATTTCCGATGGTAATATTGAGATGTTCGTTTATCTTGTTGGTTTCCGAAAGCGTGATTCCATTTTGTTTCGATGTTGAATAAAACATGGGCGCAGTTGATAAACCATTGGTGGGATGTATTCCTCTACCACACATAAAATTGGGTCCAATAGAACAGAAACGACCAATAATTGTGTTATTTACAAAAGCATTATGGGCGACATAAGTGTAATTTCCAATAATAGAGTTGTGAATCTGTGAGCCAGGATATAATTTTGTGTGTTTTCCTTGATATACTTGTCGTAATGTCACGTTTTCCTTGCCACGTATATTCTCAGATTGATAAATATTGTACAATTTTCTAAGTCTAACTTTTAACGCCAGAGGAATTATTTTTTTTATGCGGAAGAGTTGAGATCGTCCAATTGTTTGTCGCGATTTTCCCGTGTAGTAAAGTTCGTGGTAAAATGATTTAATCGCTCTTTCTGCGATTTCAGATTCTTTAACATTGATAGGCTGCACGTCAATGGAATGGGCAACATCAACCTTATATGATCCTTCATTACTTTCCCTATGTTCCCCTGTGGTATCGAATCCGATATTTTGAACCAAACTTTGGTTTGGAAACAAAGAAAATCCTTTTTGTAATAAAAGTGATGCGTGCCATTTGATAAACCAAGTTTTTTTGATTCCCAAAATATTATGTGCTAATTGAATCTGCAAATAATCATATCCCAATCTGTTGAAATCGTGCCAAGAAGATTCATTAAGTACTCGGTTCCATAAAACAACTGGATTGCTCTCAAAAAAGTTCCACGCTCTTTTCCAAGTTGCCCATCCCCAACACAAGGTTACATTAAAAAAAAATGTTTCGGGAAGTTTCTCTTGGTGCGGATACATATATCCGGAAATATGCATTACTTTTTCATTATTCTCATATAAATCTAAAGCATCGTTCATATATTTTAAAAATCCGCGGGAGGTCACAATGTCATCTTCTAAAACAATAACTTTACCATATTGATTCACAATGGAGGTAACCCCTTCTATGATGGAATCTGCCAGTCCGATATTGGTATCTCTTTCTTTAATATATACTTCCTTGCACCACTGTTTAGATTTGGCTACGGCTCTGGTCTTTTGTATTTTTTCTATTTGTTCTGCTGTGGCGTCGGGCTTGGCGCCATCGCAGAAAATGTACAGAATACTCTCTGCTGCCAAGTCGTTTTGGGACAGGGCTTCCAACGTTTTCGCCGCATGGTCTGGGCGGTTGTAGCAAAAGAGTACGATGGGGGCAAGATTTTGCATTTTTCTAAAAACTAGTTGCAAATTTGAATTGGTCTGAACAAATCACCGAAACGGTCTTATTCCCTTGATAATCACCCAAGTGGTGCAAAATATTTTTTGATTTCAATAAGCTGACGATGTCATTCCTGGTGTCGCGTTCTCCCGGTCTATTGGTATCGTCCATCATAATTATAAATTCGTCGCTTGCATCAAAGTTTTCGACCAATGAGATGATGTCATAGCGCGAGTACCGCTCGCTCCCAAATGGTCCATCGACGATATAAAGGTCAAATTTCCCGGTTATATTTTCTTTAAAATGCGTGTAGGATTGCGACTGGAAACCTTTAATTTCTACTACTTGCAGAGGACAATGAACTATTTTTGACCGTTCGGAAAGCTGAAACCGATTGCTAAAAGCCAATGCCCATTTTTCGTCCTGTTCTACGATGGTATGATTGCTATGTGGCAAATAATGCTCTAAGTAGGTAGAAATCAATTTGGAAGATTCTCCCAATCCGAGATCTAATATTTTCTCCGGTTTGTAGTCGGACAGTATTCTGTTCAAGACATAAAAAAAGCTGTAGTTGCCCGCCCATCTTCCTATGTTAAGAGACAATTCTTCGATGTATTTTTTACCGCGAATGCTGTCGTGGAAGATATGCGCCCATTCTAATTCTTGCACGTGAAGTTTGTTGAGTTGCTGCAGATAAACACTTTTTCTGCTGTTATCTCGTACTTCATTGATTGCAGCGCGTATTTTATTTATCATGATTTATTTTACATAAAAATTTAGAAGCATTGAACCCTGATTTTCAGGAACTATTTTTCCGGTATTGTAATAATCTTTTTCTATAATACTGAAGGGAAGCACTTGGCTAATCCAATCGGCTACTTCGTTATTAATTTGGGAATAAATATTGATGGTGTAATCACCGGGTGCAATAGGGAGATCTTTTACTTCGAAGGTGATTTTTCGATCTAGGATATTAAAATTACTTTCGACCACATCCGAAGACAGCCAAGCAATCCTATCGCCCATATAATTATTGATTCCTATGTCAATTTTGAACTGGTTTATTTTGGTTGGATTTTGTAATTCGTATTCCAACTCGATGATGAGAGAATCAAATGTTTCAATTAAATCATTTGAAGTTCCCGATTTTACATGGCCATCTATGAATTTTAATTGCCCATTTCCGGTTCTATCTGCCACATCCGCAAGTTTGACTTTTTCTTGGGATGGCGGTTGCAGGTAATGCTGCAACACCTTATCAATTTTTCCCGTTGCTTTTACCAATCCTTGCTCCAGCATAATGCCGTTATGACACAAATTCTGGACTGCTGCCATATTATGGCTCACAAACAGCACGGTTCTGCCTTCGCCTTTGGAGACATCGCCCATTTTGCCGAGGCATTTTTTTTGGAACTCTGCATCGCCTACTGCCAACACTTCGTCCACAATTAGAATTTCTGATTCCAAATGCGCCGCCACCGCAAAGGCCAGCCGAACGTACATCCCGGAACTGTAGCGCTTCACAGGCGTATCGATATACCTTTCTACGCCCGAGAAATCTACGATTTCATCAAACTTCCGACTGATCTCCTTGCGCGTCATCCCCAGAATGGCACCGTTTAAAAAAATATTTTCCCGCCCCGTCATCTCCGGATGGAAACCCGTACCAACTTCCAACAACGAGGCAATTCTGCCCTTGGTATAGATTTGTCCGGTAGTAGGCTTGGTCACCTTGCTAAGCAGTTTCAGAAGGGTAGATTTTCCCGCGCCGTTGCGCCCGATGATGCCGACGGCATCGCCTTGCTCTATCTCGAAGTTGATGTCCCTCAGCGACCACACATATTCGCTTTCGCCCTTCTTCGATCTGTCATTGGATTCGCCAATCTTGAGGTAAGGATCTTCCTTCCCTCGTATTCGGTGCCAAAAACGGTTGAGATCGTGGGACAAAGTGCCTGTTCCCACTTGCCCCAGCCGGTATTGTTTTGAGATATCTTCTGCCTTGAGTGCTAACGCCATTTTTCTTTTTCTTACTATTAATTTTAAACCGTATCCATAAAGCCTTTCTCCACCTTGTTGAAAATCACCGTTCCCAAGCCTAAGATGACCAAAATAATTACCGTGCTAATGCCCAACATCACCGGACTGAAGTCGCCAACACCCAGCCAAGCGTATTTGAAACATTCGAAAATCCCGGTCAAGGGATTGTAATAGGAAAGCGTTCTAAAAACACCTTTCAGGCTCGAAGCAGGATAAATCACGGGCGTT
>JAKLPS010000031.1 GCA_022013695.1 Weeksellaceae bacterium | reverse complement strand
ATCACTCCCGTCCGAAAGTTTGTTAAAAAACAAAGCCTGAGAATGCCTTATATTTGAAAAAAGTTCAAAAATTTTCACATATGGCACTTTTCAGGCGTTCCAAAAATACAAACATTCCACTGCTTCGGCAAATTTTTAACCTGATTCCCAGACATATTTTTCGCAAAGTTGTTCTTAGACATCAATCCGACAAAGGTTGTCATAAATATAAGACCGAAGACCAATTCCTATCATTAAGTTTCGGACAGCTGAATAAATGTCATTCACTTTCCGATATAAGTTGCGGATTATCAGTTAGTAGTACATTCTTAAAAGATGTCTATCTGGCTCAAAGCCCGGCAAAATCTACAATGAGTGATGGCAATAAAAACCGTGATTACAAGGTATTTGAAAGTCTATACTACGAACTTTTAAGGTATTACAGAAATTCCTTGAAATCTTCCCACCAAACTCATGTGATTGATGAGATTAAAAACCTCAATATAAAACTTGTAGACAGCACTACTGTTGGTTTATGTTTGAAACTTTTTGACTGGGCAAAGTTTCGGACAGCCAAAGGAGGCATTAAAGCCCACGTCTCGTTAGACGATGCCACGGGACTTCCAGACATCGTAAACATTACCGAAGCCAAGGTTCACGATCGTTATGGCCTGGAAAACAATGTGTTCGGCAAAGGAACAATCGTGGTAGAAGATCGTGGATATTTTGATTTTGATTTGATGCTTGCAAGACATATTGCCGACAATGTTTTTGTGACCAGAATAAAAACCAATACAAAGTACGAAACCCTCGAAGAAAAGAATCTGCCTGATGATAAAGACCAGGAAATACTGAAAGATGAAATTATAAAATTAACATCGGACAAAGCTGAAAAAACAGGAATTGCAGATGTAAAATTGAGATTAGTACACGTTTATAAAGAAGATCAAAACAAAGTCCTGGAAATCATTACCAATAATTTGGATTGGAGTGCCAAAACAATAGCAGATCTATACAAAAAACGTTGGGATATCGAGTTGTTTTTCAAGGCAATGAAGCAAAATCTACAAATAAAATCCTTTTTAGGAACGAGTGAAAATGCAGTAAAATCACAGATTTTTGTTGCCTTAATATGTTACTTGTTGTTACAGCTCATCAAAAGATTTTATTGTGATAATAAAACGGCATTCAGCAATTTATGCGAAAAAATAAGAATCTGCCTGATGCACTATCTTACGCTGGATTATATTTGCAATCACCTAAAACCAATCGTAAAAAAAGCAAAAATACCACCCGAGAAAACACTTTTCAATGAAGATAATTTTTCGTACCAAGGAATTTTACCTCTATAAACAGGACTTTTAGAAAGATATTTAACTAATTTTGGCAAAACTTTCGGACGGTAGTGGTTTTTTATATTATAATAATTTAGAAATAAAGAAAGACCGCAGTGCAGCGATCTTTCTTATTGTGATATTTTAAAATTTTAAAATTAAAATTTATCCCAGAAAATTTTAGTGTAAAGAAAATCACCTCCAATGGCTGCTGAACCCGCCGCGTAACTTGATGGGTTTGTAGTCTGCTCAGTTACAGGATATTGTAAACGAACTGGTACTTTACCATTAGACTCCGGAACAGCACTTACTGCAGGCGTCAAAACAGGGAAATCCAATCTTCTCCAGAAGTTCCAAGATTGCATTGGTTGATTATACATCGCAACCCATGCTTGTGTACCTATCGACTTTTTCCAATTGGCAGCGTCATAGGCGTTTGTGGCTAAGTAGGCAGTAGCATCTGCTGCGGTTTTTCCCCATTGAAGAAAGGAAGCCGTAACAGCTTTTCCATAGTTAGTAGCCGCATCTCCACCAATATTCCATCGGGCAGAAGCTTCGGTTAAATAGAATGCAACTTCCGTATAATTTAATAAGATACCTGGTGTTGTCGCAGTATAAGCAAAATCTCCTGGAGGGGAATAATTGCTATATGATGTTTTCACGCCGATCTGTCCTCCGATATATGCTCCGTTTCTTAACCTAAAATAAGCTGATCTTCTAGCATCGTTGTTAGTATTCATTAAGTCAACAATAGGTTTTCCAGCAACAAAATCATTTCTATTGCTTGCTACAACGTTTGCATATATCTGACTATAATTAGGAGAGGCTGACAAATATGCCAAATTACAATCATCTGCGCTGGAAGCAAATACACCCCCAGCTATTGCCGCTTGACATGTTGATTGTGCTAAAGTTGGATCAGAATCTGCAATAGCAATTCCTAACTTTAATAATAACGAATTGCCAAATTTTTTCCACTTTGTGACATCACCATTGTAAAATTTTTCTCCGGTGGCAAAACTTTTTCCAGTAGTATCTAGGTTGGCAAGATCAGCTTTCAAATTAGCGATTAACTGTGCATATATTTCTTTTCCGCTATCGTATTTTGGTAATGGAAATACATCAACATCGCCTGCTTGGGAAAATGGTACATCTCCAAACGTGTCAACTGCTGTTTGATAGGTGTAAATTTGCAACATGTCAATAATTGCAAGTTGATTCTTTTTCGTCGTCTCCCAAGTTGGCACTTCTGCCGCGGTAGGACTATATGCTTGCACCAATTGTTTTGCTTGGATAAGATTTTTGTTAGCTCTAACATAGAGATTTAAAAATACATTATCGGCAACATTTCTAGTTACAAAATTATAATTACTCTCATCTGAGTAAGAAGTTTCATTCCAATATTGCATTGTCAGCCTAAGGTTGTTTATGTTTACACTTGGAGTGTTTACATAATCAGTCAGTTGCTTTTCCGCATATGTTAATACTGTTGAAGGAACCGTTGTATAGAAGCTATTCGGATCTTCATTTATGTCTGTGAAATCTCCACTGCACGACTGTAGTAGAGAAATCATTAAGGCAGATGCTATAATTTTTTTCATTTTTAATTAAATTTGAAGTTAAGTTTTACATTAAAAGATATTGTTCTTGTAGTAGGCAAAACGCTGGTTTGATAGCCTTGAGCGTTACCCGCACTAAGACCCGACTCAGGATCAGCAAATGGAACATTCTTTTTGATAATCCATAAGTTATTACCAATTAAACTAAATGAAGCTCCTTGTACAAAAGTGCTTTCAAGA
Source organism: Weeksellaceae bacterium (assembly GCA_022013695.1). GTDB lineage: Bacteria > Bacteroidota > Bacteroidia > Flavobacteriales > Weeksellaceae > Epilithonimonas. Next base: position 10,990 of record JAKLPS010000031.1, on the reverse strand, counting down.
TATTTAGAAGGCAATGAATAAGTCAATGCTACTTCTCTTAATTTTACAAAAGTGGCATCATAAACAAATTGCTTTGTAGGATAAGCTTCGTATCCAAATGCACCTGTGCCAGAGGCATCGATCCGAATATTATTAGGTGTATAAACTGGATTAGCTGCAGTGCCTGTGTTAACAACGCCCGGTAATATAAGTCCACCACCGTTTGCTAATGTATTACGGACAGGATTGCCCAAATCATTCGTAAATACACTTCCAGGATAGATACCAGTATCTTGACCATAGTATTGATCTAATGAGAACAAGTCACCTCCTTGTTTCCAATCTATTTGGAACGATAACTCTAAATTTTTATATCTGAACTTGTTTACTAAACTTCCAAACCAATCAGCCTGCATATTACCTATGACGGCGTTGGTATTTGTTTTAGCATATTTCCCAGTAGCGGCGTCAACAATTGGATTGCCATTAGGGTCATAGACAAAATCTGTACCCTTGATTGTTCCATAGTCATCATTTAATGACGCATTAATTGTAACTCCACCTTGATATGATCCTAAGGTTACGTTTTCAACGCCTGAAGCTAATTCTGTAACTTTAGATTTTGGATTAGACCAGTTCGCATTTAGTTCCCAAGTAAAATCTTTTGATTTGAGCGGAACAATATTGACTGCAACCTCTAAACCATCTGACCGCATATTTCCAACATTTTGCACTTTAAAAGCAACTCCTGATGCATAAGTAACTGGTAAGGCCAAAATTTGATCATAAGTATCATTTCGGAACCATGCAAAATCAAATCCAAAACGATTTTTAAAGAACTGCATTTCAGCGCCTGCTTCGTAAGATTTAGTAGTCTCAGATTTTAAATCAGGATTCTTTGCTGTAGTATTATACAAATAAGTAGGAGTTCCAAAAGATGTCGTAACAGAATATTGGTTGGTTAATTGATCTGGAGCTGTGTCATTACCAACTACCGCATACGATCCTCGAAGTTTTGCAAATGACACCACATTTGAATCCTTGATAAATGACCAATTGGAAATGACTGCACTTAAAGAGGTTGAATAATACCAGTACGAATTGTTATCCGTAGGTAGTGCAGAAGATACATCCCTTCTCACAGTTCCGTCAATATAGTACGTTTTAAGTATTCCAAAGTTTGCCTGAGCAAAGGTACCATACAATTTCTTTGTAGTGTCCGTAATTAATGGTAAGTTTGGCGCTGCAGTAGAATTGGTTACAGTATATACACCCGGTATAAATAGACCTCCTTGTGTTCCCTGAGCGTTTGAATAAAATTGTTGGATATTTATATTTGATCCCAACACACCAAAGAAATCGACCACATTATTAAAATAATTATCTTTATAGGTACCTATTACATCATAGTTATCCTCTCCTCTTCTTTGGTTACTTACTGCATATCCAGAAGGCTGACTACCTGTTGCCGGACCTATTGACATAGCATCAGGCAGGGAGCCCACTGCTCTTCTTTCATCAACCATATAGGTATAACCATCGTGGGAAGCCCTAGCTAAAATGTTAATCTTTTTGCTCACATCCCAGCTTAAACTCACATTGCCCGCAAATCTTTCTCTAGAATCTGATATATAATTTTCATACAGTCTGAAATACGGATTATCCCAATATAAAGGAGCCGTATTCGTTGGTGACTGGATATTCCAAGAGTAATTCTTTTTGTAGTTGAAGTACATATCTCTTTGATCCTTCATATCAACATTGACAGCCCACCACTGACGGAAGTTCCCCGCGATACCGTGGTAACCTGTAGGATTCTTACCAACGGTACTTTGCTTAACGTAGGTTGTGTAGATGTTAGCAGTAAGATTGTCTGCGATTTTATAAGATGCCGTTCCTGTCAACGCATTCTTGTTCAAAGATGAATTGGGCAAAATGTCTGTGCCATTCACGTTTTGATAAGACAGTCTGAAAGCTGCAACATCATTACTTTTTGCTACGGAAAAAGAGTTGTTATAAGTCGTAGCTGTCTGAAACAAGAAGGAAGGATCATTTTTCGCAGCTACCCAAGGGGAAGCTTTTCCAAAATTTACCGTACCTGGAACAAAAGAAGTGTACTGCCAAACAAGCAAATTGGGATCAAATGCTGCCCCATAAGAAGCATCTTCGTACATTGGAGAAAGTGGCTGTCCATTATAAACCTCAAACTGAGAGTCTGAATTAGGTCCATACAAATATCCATACCCCTGTCCGTAAGTCTTTTGATAAGTTGGAAAAGTTTCCTTATTAATAGTTGATACTGATATAGAAGTGTTGACATCTATACCTACCGTTTTCGAAGACTTTCCTTTTTTTGTGGTTATAATAATGGCGCCATTCGCAGCTCTTGCTCCATACAATGCTGTAGCTGCTGCTCCTTTAAGGACATTAATTTCAGCAATGTCGTCAGGATTGATGTCGGAAATCGTGTTTCCAGTATCAACTCTTAAGGATGATGTATTAATGTTTTGGCTGTTATTAAGCATCGGAGTGCCATCAATTACAAAAAGTGGTTGGTTATTTCCGGTCATCGATCTATAACCTCTGAGGGTTACATCAACAGATCCACCGATGTTTCCACTTTGTTTAACATTAAGACCAGCTACTTTTCCCGACAAATTACTTGTAAAGTTAGAGGTGGGCGATTTTGCAATATCCTCTGCTTTAATAATCTGAGTAGAATAGCCCAATGCTTTCTTTTCTCTCTTAATACCCAAAGCCGTCACCACAACGCCTTCGATATCCTGTGTATTTGCAGTATCTTTTACCTTTTGTGCAGAAACTACTGCAAAAGACGACGAAAGAACCACTGCCAACACGCTTGCTGTTAATTTTTTCATATCAAATCAAATTTTTCAATAAACAAAAATGCAAAACTTTATTAATATACACAACACAATTTGTTAAAAAATTGTTAATTATATTATGTTGCGTTATCTATTATTATAACTTTGGCAAGCATTTTTTAGTATGTCTCTATTACATCATTTTTCAGAATCCTTTATAGAAGCAGGCTGCGACGAGGTTGGAAGGGGTTGCCTCTCTGGTCCTGTAGTCGCTGCTGCCGTGATCGTTAATAAAAATTTTAAGCAAAATTTGGTTAATGACTCTAAAACGTTAAATTTTAAAACAAGGCAAAGCCTAGATCTTTATATTAGAGAAAATGCAGTCGATTTTGCCATCGCAGAACTTTCTCCGGAATTTATTGACCAACATAATATTTTGAACGCAAGTATTCACGCTATGCATTTGGCACTTGACCAACTGAAAAGCAGACCAGAATTGATTTTAGTTGACGGCAACCGCTTTCATCCTTATAATTACATTCCACACCATTGCATCATCAAAGGTGACAGCAAATTTTTATCAATCGCTGCTGCATCTATCATCGCAAAAAATTACCGCGACAACTTGATGATCAAACTCCACGACGAGTTTCCGGAGTACGGCTGGAATACGAATTTCGGCTATTGTACCAAAACGCACCAGAAGAGTTTGAAAAAATTCGGACCTACAATTCATCACCGGAAATCTTTCCGATTGGTTTACGATGTGGAGATGGACTAAACTTTTTTAAAACTATTTTGTAAATTGCTTCCTTAATATATAAATAAAGATGCAAAACTCTTACACCGTCATCAACGCTTCCGCCGGATCTGGAAAAACCTATCGCTTGGTTCAAAGTATATTGATGATTTGCCTCAGATTCCCCAATCAATCCGATGCCATCCGAACCATCTTGGCGCTCACCTTCACCAACAAAGCGGCCAATGAAATGAAGGAACGAATCCTTTTCTATCTGGGCGAATTTGTGAGAGATAATTATTCTGATAATCAAGATTTGAAGAATGTTCAAGAAGCTTTGGCGAATCAAGGTTATAAGATTACGCTGGACGATTTGCATCACCGTTCGCAGAAAGTGCTTGATTATATTTTGCACCACTACTCCACGCTTAATATCGGAACGATTGACAAGTTCAATTCCCGATTGGTAAAGAGTTTTTCTTACGAATTGGGATTGGCTCAGAACTTCAATCTGGAAATTCAGCCGGAGCCATATTTGATTGAAGCGGTGGACAAAATGCTGGACGAAATCGGCGAAGACGAGACTGTTTCCGACGCTTTTATGGATTTTATTAATTATAATCTGGACAATAATGAGCGTGTCAATCTTAACCAAACCCTTTATAATTCGGCGAAGAAATTTGTAAGCGATGTCCATTATCAGCCACTTCAGGCTAATAAAGATTTTGAATGGGAAGCTTATGAGAATAAGAAAACAGAACTCAGAGAAACTATCAAAAATTTAAAGTCAGAATCTCTTGAAATTGCAAAAAAGGCATTAGACCTCATCAAAAGCAGAGACATCGAGATTGAGGATTTTGCGAGTGGAAAAAGCGGGATTGGCGGGTTTTTCCAGAACATTCTGGAATTTCATAAGATTAAAGACAAAAAATTTCCTTTCCCATCCACTTCCGAAGAATCCAAATTGCAAACCTTTCTCCAAGGCGCTTCTGCAAAAGGAAAACATAAGAAGGCTGAGATTCACAATATTTTACCGCAATTGATTTCGTGGCGACGAAAGATTATTGATTTATACATTAATTCTCAGAAAAAAGAAAAAGTACTGCAAGCGATTTTGCCTTTGAAAGTGAACGCCGATATTCAGAAAAAGCTTTTGGAAATTGAGGAAGAAAATGATTTGGTTTTGCTTTCTAAGTTCAATATTTTGATCAATGAAAATCTTCGGAATGAACCGTCAGCTTTCATTTATGAAAAAGTAGGAACGCAGTTTCAGCATTATTTCTTCGACGAGTTTCAGGATACTTCTACGATGCAGTGGCAGAACTTCCTCCCGCTGCGCGACAACTGCATCACCTCCGAAAATACCAGCTTTACCATCGTGGGCGATCCTAAGCAAAGCATATACAGATTTCGTGGCGGCGAAAGTGAACTGATGCTGGATATCATTAACCAGAAAGAAATCACACCAAAATTTGCGACGGCAGAAAATCTTGGTTTCAATTGGCGAAGTGCGAAAAACATTGTCGATTTTAATAACAGATTGTACGATTTTATGTCCGGCGATCTGAATAATGAACATCAGAAGATCTTCGGAGAAAGTGCACTTCAGGAATCGAAATCTCAGTTGGAAGGGCGGGTGAAAATTCATCTTTTGGAAAACTCGACCAAGACTATTTTCTACGATGAAACGGTCGAGAAAATGCAGAATGACATCCAACAAAGTCTGGACAATGGTTTTGATTTTTCTGACATTACGATTCTTTGCAGAGGCAATTCGGACATCTTCAATTATTCTCAACTTTTGGGAAATCTGAAAGTTAATTATAAAGGAAAAGAAACTTACATCAAAACGATTTCTGAAAAAGGTTTGACCTTGGATTTAGCCTTTACCATAAAGGCTTTGATAGAATTTCTGAAATGGAATCTCGTCCCGAAAAACCGTCAGTTTTTAGTTAAAATGATGTACTTCCTGAATGTTTCGGGTAGGATTACGATGACGGATTTTACTTCAGAAATCAGAGAAATTATAAAGTTTGAAAATAAAAAAGACATTGAAGATTTTATTAATGAAAAATATAATGTAACGCTGATCCAGAAAGACATTCCGCAATTGAATCTGTATAATTACATCGAATATTACGTTCACGAATTTTCGGTCGAAAATAAAGAAACCGATTTTCTGCTGAATTTCCTAGAAATGCTTCACACCTACACCCAAAATACACGTGCAACTCTCAAAGAATTTCTGAAATATTGGGAAGATGAAGCTTCAAAAATCAGCATTCAGGCAAGCGAAAATGTAGATGCGATCCAGATTATGACGATTCATAAAGCAAAAGGATTGGAATTCCCGATCGTTCTGCTTCCGATGCGCAACGAAAACCAAGATAAAAAATTTTCGGCATGGTTTGATCTAGGAAGCGAGGATGCGCTGAAAACGGTGATTTTAAATCCTTTTTCTTCAGAATTGGAACGGTATGACCAGGAATCGGCAGGTTTCAATCGGATTAATTCTTACCGCAACAAAATCGACCGTTTTTGCATTCAATATGTGGCGACGACGCGACCTGTAGAACAAATGTTCTTTTACCTTGAAAAACCAAATAAATCGGCTAACCATCTTGAATTATTTGATTTTGCAAGCCAGTTTCAGCCTGTGGAAAATGGTGAACTATTAGATTCTTTTGATGTTTATGAAGTTTCAGCAGAGTCATTATTAAAACAAAAAATAAAAGAAAAAAAGGAATATCAATCTGAAAATATCAGTTCGATTTCTCAAAAGACGAAGAAAGCATCGAACATCGAAATCGCCACGACATCCAAAAATTATCAAAATCGCGTAGAACACGTGCGAATCGGAATTTTCACGCACGAAATCTTAGCAAAAATCAAAACCAAAAAAGATGTTTTGAAAGTTCTTAATTCTTATTTATTAGAAGGAACAATCACGGATGAAGAAAAAACATCGATTTTAGAAAGGATTGAAAATATTTTGAATGATGAAAATTTCGCTTCTTATTTTGCAGACAATCTCACGATTATCAATGAAAGAGATCTGCTTGCTACCGAAGATGGCGTTTCCAAAACCTATCGCCCGGATAGATTAATCAAAACAAAAGAAGGCTTCATCATCGTCGATTTCAAAACAGGAGCTGAGAAAGAGAAGGATCAGAAACAAGTGGATCTTTATAAAAATAAGTTGGAACAATTTGGTGAAAAAGTCTTGAAGACGGATGTGATTTATATTTAGAAATGCCAAAATTACAACTGTTAATTTTAGAGAAAATCCCGAGACATTAGCTTGATTTTTTCTACTTCTTGACCGCCGTTACCACTTGCCCTTCCATCTTTGTAATATTATCGAATATCTGTTTGAAGGCCGGATAATATTCTTTGGGATAAACGGGATCTTCAACCGTTGTTGTGGTTTCCACCGTGAGTTTATTGCCTTCCTGCGTCACTTTGTACACATATTGGATCGCATTATCCTCGGTTCTGAATTTTTTGGATTTCGGAATATTTTCAAAAACATAGCCGTCCGGGAGGGTCACGGTTACTTTTTTGATTTTATCGTAACCCGTGAACAGCTCTATGGGCGAGCGCCGTTCCTCCGTTTGATCGAAGTCGTGGGATTTGTTGTACAAAAACAAAAGTGGATTGAAAACCAATTTCCCGCCGATTCCATCGACAAAACTATCAGAATCGAAGTCGAAGCTGGTCTGCAACTCATTATGATCCATCAATTCTGTTTTGATATTGCTAAATGGAAATGGGTATTTGTCTTTGTAATATTCTTTTTGGTAAGCCGTTTTATCTTGGTTGTAGATTTCATTGTTCATCATCGCATAGAGCATCGTATCCCGATCGGAAAAAGAACCCGCGAAAGAGCCGTCGGCATTGAGTTTCGCATTTACTGTTAGATACGTCGTGCTTTTTGCGGGGCAAAAGATGTCCATTTTTTTGGCGTCTTTTTCGGTCATTATGTAGCCTGCGTAGTTCAGCGCGTTTGGGCGAATGAGATTGGGCACCGTCATCTTGGAAGTGGCATCATAAATAAATGGCTTGCCCCCGATCTCCAGAAATGCCAAAACATAATTCAGTTGATTAATGGAAGGCGAATAATCGAGCAACAGCCCTTTTCCTATGGTGGCCAAGACGAGTGGCTGAGCCTCCAAACCGGCACTTCTCATCAGCATAATCAATAACATATTGATCTCGCCAGACGAACCTACTTTGGTCTCGAGCAAATCTTTGATCCCACCGCTGTCTTCGGATCCTACCGTATAATAATTATTCCAAGTATAGTTTTTTTGAACATATTTGAGAATGGCTGCTGCTCTTTCTTCAGGCGATCCTATATTCTTGATATCTGCCGGCAGAAGATCTTTTACCAAAGATTTTCTTTTTAATTGCTCTCCAAAATAGTCAGATTCATAGAGTTGCTTGCCGATATCTTTCCAGCTGACAGCATAAGATTTGAATCCGCCCAGATCTCCACTTTCGTAAGGTTGCATGGTTTTGGTAATATTGCTGGAGTTAAGCTCGGCCCGTATAGAAGTTCTGTAATTATCAAGATTATGAACATATTTCTCATCTCTAAACGGGGCAATATTTTCGTATCCGAAACGATAGGTGTAATATTCTCCACCATAGATGGTTTTATCTGCTACATCTCTGTGTTTTGGAGTCAAACTACCTTTGTAATCGATGTTAAATCCCAGATATTTTGGGAAATCCAATACATAGTCGAAACGGCGGGTCGGCACATTATCTTCAACTGTCACTTTATCGACGGCCCAAACAAATGGCGAAGAGACCGCGTATTTATATTCTACCACCGAACCATCTTTGACGTTCTCAAAGGCAAATTTGGTGACGGTGTAGTTTTTAGATTCTTTGGATTTGTATTTGGAGTTTTTTTCGACCGTGGTCGTTTCTGTTTTATCATTGACAAGATTATAGGTCACGATCTTTAGAGAATTTAGCTTTTCGGATTTGTTGTTTTTTCCGTCGTAGGTATAGATTTCTTGGTTTAAAAACTTTTCGGCCTGATCTTTTTTATAGATTTTGACCCGGCTTACCACCTCCAGCTTCAGTTCTCCATCTTGAATGTAATAATGATAGGACTTGTAGAGGATTTCCGCAGCTTCAGACGGATTTTTGCTATAAGCGGTAGCTTTCAGATCACTGATTTCCAATTTGGGAACATCAAGGAATTTGTACTGTCCGAAAACTGGAAGTATCGTACAAGAGAACAAAAAGATTAATAATTTGGTTTTCATTGAGTTATTTTGGGTTTTGTAATTTGGTTATTATGATTTTTGTATGATCCAGTTTGCTCACTTTTTTGCGGAAGCTAATGTAGTCCGCCACTTTATCTGTGGGATAGATTCCTTTTTTTAAGGTAAATTTCCGCTTTATCAAAAGTTTCTTGTCCTGCGGGACAAATTCCAGAGAAAAGATTCCAAATTCTGATATAATGCTGACCGGCGCTGGGGGTTCTGCAAACTTATAAGAAGCTGGAATAGCGTACTCGATCTCGTAGTCATCTGTGAAGCCAAACGGCACCTCAATAGGTAATTTACGATCCGCACTTTCCAGATAAAAATCAGAATCCAAAAAAGGAATCGCCCTCAAATAGATATCGGCGCCTAAAGATTTCGCATAATTTGCCGCTTTGAAATTAAGACCAAAATCAATCTGTGCGGCGTTCCTATCATTGTTCCAATCTTTCAAATCCAAATTGGAAATTTGCAGATAGTCGTATTTATTTTTAAGAGCCTCTTTCTGTTCGGTAGGAGACAGGGAAGCCAAAGATAAATAAATGTCGTACAAGCCACCAGTAAGATGGAAGTTGGAAGTGATATCCAGCGTATTATCTGCCAAAATCTGAGCTTTGACCCGCAGCACTTCTCTGTTGTTTTCGGCGGAGGATTTCGGCGTGTCCATCAGTTCGGCAGTTTGATCCTTCACCATTATGACATTTCTGTCTGTTGTGCGGAAGCTAAGATGGTTGAAGGCTACATTCTGTGAGGTATTCTCCAACCAGATGTTTCCATTTTCCGTTGGTACAAAAAGAATCACGTGGTTCCCGTCCATCTTCGGAAAATCTTTATCAAACATTTTGACGGTTTTATCACTGTAAATGACCGAGTAGTACGAAGGAATGTCTGCCGCCTTGAGCAAAACTCTCATATAATTGGTCAAAGCTTTGCAATCGCCATAACCTTTTTTCCGCACGTCGTCCGCAGACATCGGCTGCCATCCGCCAATGCCAATGGCAACAAAAACGTAGCGGGTTTTGCTTTGCATATATTGATAAATCTTCTGAATTTTTTCGGAAATCGTGCCCGTGAGATTTAGCGAATTCACTTCCTGCTGAATTTCTGGTGTAATCTGCGAAACAGGATCCAGCAGACCTTGGTACCAGGTCGCAAAACTTTTCCAGTTGGAAAAATCGCCACAAACGCCTTTGAGACAAGCTCTGTCTAAGGCAAACTCCACCTTTGGAACAATCGTTTTGAAGTCTGGCGAATAATCTTCTTCTTGATATGCGGGAATATTTTGATACAACACTTTTATGCTGTTCTCCGATTCTGAGACTTCGGCCTTCCCATAAGCTGTTTCTGTGATTTTTTTTCTAAGCTTGATGCCGGATTCATTTTTGAAAGCAATGCCCCAATATTCTACCGAAACATTTTCATCAATAAAAGGTTGCAAAACCGGCAAAAATACAGTGTCCGAAGATCTTTCGGTATAGGTCGTTTCGATGGTATAGGGATAAATGGGTTGCAATATCCTAGTCGTCAAAGCCCGATCTTCCGAGTACAAGTAAGAATCATTGGATTGGGCAACATCGTTCAAATCACTTTTTGAATAAGATTTTATGAGCTTGCCAAATTCATCGAAGACTTTTACTTTGATATCTGCAATCTTGGTATCCGGGTCGTACGGAATATAGACATAGGAAAGATCATCACCTGATTTGTTCAAGATAGAAATGACCATTTTCTTTTTTGCTTCGGCGCTGTTTTCAGATTTTATGATATAATCCGCCGAAATATCTCGGACAACAGCTTTCGCGTCTTTTTTCAATGCTTCCGGAATTTCTGAAACCGCATAGTTCTGCGAAAATATCTTTACTGATATAAGGACGAAAAGGGTCAAAATTTTTTTCATTATTCAAAAAAAATTAATCTGAATCTGCCGCAAACCGTTTCGTGATTTGCTGTTTTATCCCTTTTTTAACTTTTGTTCTTTCCATAAGGCTATTAATTTTTCTCAAATATAAAAAAAAGCCGTTAAAAATGGACTGCACCCAAAAGATTAGACAAAATTAAACAATATTATTAGAGGAAAGAGTTCGGTACTGTACCGGACTCTTTCCTTTTAAATTGAGTCTTATTCTGTCGTGGTTGTAATAATTGATGTATTCTTTTATTTTTTT
>JAKLPS010000030.1 GCA_022013695.1 Weeksellaceae bacterium | reverse complement strand
TTTTTAACCGCATCTTTTATTTTTTTATCATTAATTAAAGAAATCAGCTGTCCGAAAACAGATTTACTGGAAAAATATGTACTTTTGCTCATCGTTATTTGATTTTTGCAACTCAAAATTACGATAAGTTTTAAGAAGCCATTAATTTGGCTTCTTTTTTATCTGTTTTTATCGGACAACAGTGATTGTTTTTTAAGTGTAGAAAAAAATGGAGAGTTTAATATTGTCGAATTTATTATTTATAGATACAAACAAATCGAACTTGAAAATCATCAAAAGGCCTTACTCATTTATTCTTACTCTAAAAGAAGTTATGATAATAATATAACGAAATTTTTAGAAGGACTATCGACGGAAAGAGAGAATCTATTAAACATAATGATTTGGAAAAAAATGCCTGAGATTTTAATTAAAGACAAATAGTAAATCGATATTGACATCCCTAGCCCTGATGGTAGTGGAAATCCTTTTTTGCTGGGATTAAGATTCTATTTGAACTGGAAACGTGGAGCAAAAAAGATTGCAACGGACAGCAGGTTCCCGGCTCCTCAATATTTTAAATCTTAACCTGCCAAAAATCATCAGCATAGACAAAATCACAAAACGTATTGATTCTAAATTAATTTTAAAATCCGTAAATTTGTTGCTTTAAGAATCAAAATTTTTATGCTGACGAAAGCAAAAGTTCAGGATTTCCTGAAAGAAATTGAAGTGGAAGATCTGGTGAATAATTTCCAGGTGATGGGCGATGATATTTATATCGATATGACGGCCCACTCGCCGGCCATGCACGAGAAAAAGAAACTGGAAGTGGCTATGAAGCAGGCATTTGCTTCGGAATTTGGAGAACACGTAAATCTTAAACTGAAAATTACTTCTCCGGAATTGCCTCCGCCGCCGGCGAACGAAATCAAGGGAAGGCAAATTCCCGGCATTCAAAATATTATCGCCATCGCTTCCGGAAAAGGCGGCGTTGGGAAATCTACTGTTGCGGCAAACCTTGCGGTGACGCTGGCAAAAATGGGTTTCAAAGTGGGTTTGCTGGATGCGGATATCTACGGCCCGTCTGTCCCGACAATGATGGATACGGACGGTCAAAAACCAATCTCTGTCGAAATAAACGGCAGAAACCTAATGAAGCCAATCGAAAATTACGGCGTGAAAATGTTGTCCATCGGTTATTTTTCGGGCGCAAATCAAGCGGTGGTTTGGAGAGGACCAATGGCTTCCAAGGCCTTGAATCAAATGATCCGCGATGCGGATTGGGGCGAATTGGATTTCTTGCTGATCGACCTTCCTCCTGGAACCGGTGACATTCATTTGTCTATCATTCAGGAAGTTCCGGTGACGGGTGCTGTGATCGTGAGTACGCCTCAACACGTTGCTTTGGCGGATGTGAGAAAGGGAATCGCGATGTTCAATATGGAAAGTATCAACATTCCGGTTTTGGGACTGATCGAAAATATGGCTTATTTCACACCGGAAGAATTACCTGAGAATAAATATTATATCTTTGGCAAGCAAGGGGCTCAGTTTATGGCAGAAGATCTCGGAATTCCGGTTTTGGGAGAGATTCCTTTGATCCAAAGCATCCGCGAAGCGGGCGATGTCGGAAGGCCAGCGGCGCTTCAGGAAAACTCTCAGATTTCTGACATTTACATCAAAACGGCGCAGAATCTGATAGAAAGTTTGGTAGAACGAAATAAAAGTCTGCCTCCCACAGAAGCCGTGAAAATCACCACGATGGCAGGCTGCTCCCCGAAGAAATAGAAGTCCCCTTCTTTGAAGAGGTTGCCAAATTTCGTAGAAATTTTGAAGGGGTAGGCATTAAGAAAAATTATAAAATGAATCATACGAATCAAATTCACGAAGCACTGGTAACCAAGGTGATGGAGGCTTTGGACAGTATCCGACCGTTTCTACAGAAAGATGGCGGCGATATAGAATTGGTGGACGTTCAGGAGAAGAAAGTGTTCGTTAAATTGTTGGGAAGCTGCTCCAGTTGCGGCATCAGCAGTTCTACCATGAAGCTCGGTATCGAAAGCACCATCAAGCAACGCGCTCCGGAGATTGAAGAAGTCGTCAGCGTTTAAAAATAAAAAATCCCGATTCACTTTTTTGAATCGGGATTTTTTTATTCAACTATTTCAGCATCCTGAATTTCTGGATTTCTCTTCTGACTTTCCCAAAAAAGGAATTTGTCAACTTCTTTCATCAGCATCGGGATCGCCAATGCTAATATGGCCAAATCATCCAAAGCTCCTATAAAAGGAAAAAAATCTGGAATGAAATCTATTGGCGAAATGACATATATTAAGGCCAGTGCAGGCACCAAAACATCAATCAGCTTCATTTGATATTCTCCGGATCGCCAATACTTAAACATTCTGTACGTTGCGGGAATCTTCTGCAAAAATCCTTTGTGTTTGATGGCTTCCTGAGCCAATTTGAATCTGGAATATTTCATTGATGTTTGTTTTATGTTATAACTAATCGAATTTCGCAAAATCCATTCCAATCAAATCATAGAAAACCGTAATGTTTTGTTAATTAATCATTAGGCTGTTTAAACGTCATAAAAATTAATTCCCATAAACCCTAAATGATGTAATGTTGGTGAAATTTTGAATCAATCTTCCTCCGTCTAAGGTTGGTGGTAAAGAAATTTGATTAAAATTACTATGTCAAGCGATCCGTCAATTTTGCGAATTGCTTCTCTGCGCTTTTCCCTTCATATAAGATATCATAAATGGCATTGATGATGGGCAATTTCAGCTTCTTCTCTTCGCAGATGGCGTAGATCCCTTTCGTGGCATAATAGCCTTCTGCTACCATACTCATCGATTGGATCGCAGATTTCACCGTGTAACCTTTCCCAATAAGATTTCCAAGGCTCCGGTTTCTCGAGAATAGTGAATAGGCCGTTACAATCAAGTCGCCGAGATAGGCACTGTCATTCACATCTCGGGCTTCCGGATAAATGGCTTGCAGAAAAGTCTCCATCTCGCGGATGGCGTTGGACACATACACAGCAATAAAGTTGTCGCCATACCCTAAACCACTCGCAATACCCGCTCCAATGGCGTAAATATTTTTGAGAACCGCCGAATATTCGTTGCCGAGAATATCGCAACTCGTATTGACTTTAATATAAAAAGAGGATAAAATGCTTTGCAAAACATCAGAATCTTCTTTTTCTGCAACGGCCACGGTGAGGTAAGAAAGTCTTTCCATCGCAACTTCCTCTGCGTGGCAAGGGCCGGCAATCACCGCTTGATTTTTGAATCCGATTTTGAATTGATCTCTAAGATAATGCGCCACGATGTCATTATGCTTGGGGACAATCCCTTTGATGGCCGAGCAAAACAATTTTCCCTGGTAGTCGCAGGTCATTTTTTCCATCGTTTCCGATAAATAAATGGACGGAACAGCCAAGATGACGACATCGCTATTGGTAACCAACTCGTTGATATCCGTTGTGAGCTGTAATCGCTTCGTGTTGAACCAAACGGTGGTAAGATAGTTGGGATTATGCCCCCGCTGTTCGATGGCTCCTTTCACGAATTCGTTCCGGACGCACCAGTTCACAACTTTGCAATTTTCCAGAAGCATTTTGACAATGGCCGTTCCAAAACTTCCGCTTCCTAAAACGCCAACGCGGACTGCTACTGAGGATTTTGTCGATTTCTTGGTCATTCTTTCGGCATTTTCATTTGTAAACATCAATTCCCTTTATTCTAAGATTACAAATCTACTGCAATTTGTCAATTTAGATAAGCCAAAGTTTGGTTTTACAATAATTTAAGAATAATTAACTTTTATTAAGCCTAAAAATATTCGCAACACCGATTGATATTGACAAAAATAAATTTTTCTTACTTTTGCAATCCATTCTAAAACAACGGTCGATGGTCAAATTTCTGAAGTCGAAAAAGAAAAAAAACATAGTGCTTATTTTGCTGCTACTCGTCTGTTTTGTTCAGGCTTTGGTCATTGCAAAACTGTACAACGGCATCGGCGACAAAGTCTATGAGGTGAATCTGGTGAAAATTAATAGCGAAAAAGACAGCATCGATCATCTTCAGCTGAAAACCGACCTCGCCCTCGTCGATCAAAGCATCAGAGACATCGATGCATTCTTGACATCCAAAAATATTTCCAATCTGCACCTCCAAAAACTTGCAAAAGACAGCCTTCAAAACAAAGTTTATCTTGCCAAGGTCAGCAACCGATACAGCCAATATCTGATTGATCTCGAACAAAAACTGCAACAAGTTCCTTTGGGAATCCCGGCTGACGGCTATATTTCTTCCAACTTCGGAATGAGAAAAAATCCGATTCCTCCAAAAGCTGATCCTTCAAAACCAGAAAACAAATCTAATATTGCTGAAGAAAAAGACAGCTTAGGCAACGTGATCAAAAGACAAGCGATCATAAAAGAAGACAAAAATGCGTCCAGCAATGCGCCATCTGAACAAGACCAAATGCAGTTTCACAAAGGACTGGACATCGCCGTTAATTTTGGAAGTCCGGTGCATTGTGCTGCTGCGGGAAAAGTGATCTTCGCAGGTGTAAAAGGCGGCTACGGAAACTGTATCATCGTAGAACACGGGAACAGTTTGGCGACGCTTTACGGTCATCTTTCGCAGATTTTGGTTGAGACCAATGACAGAGTGAAAGTTGGACAAGTCATTGCTAAAGCCGGAAATACGGGAAGATCTACAGGACCCCATCTTCATTATGAAGTTCACAAAAATAATCAGCCGATCAATCCCAGGTTGTTTTTGAATTTTTAATTTAGCAAAAAAGAAGTTAAAAATTAGAAGTTAGAAGTTAAAAATTCGAGGTTAGAATACAATTCTCTAATTTAGTAGGCATAAAAAAAACGATCCAGATTTTGGATCGCTCTTTACTTTACAATTTTACAATTGAGAATTAATTATTTCTTCAATTCTTCCAGAAACTCGTCGTGAGAGATTTTGGTTTCTTTTTTCTTGGATTTTTCCAAGATCACATCTTTCAGTTTGGCCATCGCCACTTCCGAAGATATCTCCCGTAGCTGATTTTCGTCTTTTAGCATTTCTGTGGCGTATTTCTGAACCTCATCATCACCCAAATGGTGGATGCCGTAGATCGCAAGCTGGTTTCTCACCAATTGCTCAGCTTGTCCCAGAATTTCGGCATAATCCAATTGGATGTCATTATCATTCATCAATTTGCCTTCTAGGATTTGACCTTTGATGATGTTTCTTTCATTTTCCAAGATTTCCTTAGCCTGTTCTTCTGATTTAATATTTTCATTAGAAAAAACCAACCATTTTACAAGAAATTCTTCCGGTAATCTGATCTCTTCTTTCTCATTCACTTGCTGCAAGATTTTGTTTACGAAATGCACATCTGCATTCTGCTGAAAATATTCGTCGAGTTCCTTTTTCACGCGGGCTTTCAGTTCTTCTTCGCTCGTGATGACATTTTTGCCATATACTTTGTCAAACAATTCTTGGTTGAGTTCTGCAAGCTTTAGACCGTAGATGTCTTTCACTTTTACCTCAACCTCTTGGTGATGAAGGTGTTCTGCATCCTCTTTCGAGAATCCAAGCTGAGTAGCTAATTCTTCGTTGGTCTGCAGTTCTTCTTTAGAAATTTTTATAGATTCGTCTTTCTTTAATTTTTTAACTAAATCGTACGCGGCCTTTTGATCTTTAGAAATCGTTACATTTTTAGGATGGTGGTGGTGCTCGCTTTCTGCATCATCTTCTACAACTTGCGAAATTTCCAAAGCCACATAAGAATCTTTACCAATTTTATCTTCTGGCACTCTTTCTGCAAAACGTTTCTGCATATTTTCTATGCTGGTTGTAATTTCTTTGTCCGACGCTTCTACTTTGTAATGAGGCGCTTCATATTTACTCAAATCCACAGAAAATTCCGGTTCATATCCCACTTCAAAAGCTACAGACAAAGACTCCGCATTGTGATCGAAATCGTTCACGGGTTGCGGAACCGGCTGCCCCACTAATCTCAGCTTATTTTCATTCACATAAGCATTGAGAGCGTCGGACACCTGTTTGTTGATCTCCTCAAAAGCGATCCCGGCTTCGTACTGCTTTTTTATGAGACTCAATGGCACTTTTCCCTTTCTGAATCCGGGAATCTGAGCATTTTTGGCATAGTTGTGCAGTTGTTTTTCAACTTTTTCTTTATAATCAGATTTTTCCACCGTTACGGTGAGCAATGCGCTTACCTCGTCGTGGTTTGTAGCTGTAACGTTCATTAATTGAAATTTTTAGGTTGCAAAAGTAGGCAAATTTTGAGGAACATCAAAATTAAATCCTTCGGTGATTTGTATAAAAAAATAGGCGTCAGCGGCAGTCGTCATTTGTACCAGAAATTTAGAATTTGTTGTGACAGTTAAAATTTAAATAATCCATTGAAATTCCGACTGATAGAGTATTTAAAAATTCTTGACCAATTTTATGCTGATGTTTCTTCCCATATTGTAAATCCCGAGATGTCCGTTGGGCGACGCTGCATACTCCTCGAAATATTTCAGCCGGCTAAGATGATCCTGATAAGCGGTATCAAAGATATTATTGGCCAAAAGATAAACATCCAGAATGTTTTTTCCGTTTTTGTCATTGATACCGGTTCCCGCACCAAGGTTGATGAGCGTATAGCCACGGGTCGGCGTTTCGGTATCATCATAAGAATAAACCCTATTTTGATCAGCAGTATATTGGAGTTGCAACTTCACAAATGTTTTGGAAAAGGATCTGGAATTTTTCGCCAAATCATATCTCAACTCCGACACATAGCGCAATGGCGGAATCTGCGGGACATATTTGTTACCATCATTTTTTTCGGAACCCGAGAAACTTTCGTTTTTGCCCAAAATTAAGGAAGCGGAGTTTTCAAAATGCAAATCGCCGATGAGGTGAAAATCGATGTTCGCTTCCATCCCGTACAGCAAAACTTTCCCTTGACGAAATTTGTAAGTCGGATATTCCCGCCCACCGCTCACGCTGATGGAATCGCCTCCGGCAGCACTTTGCAACCGCGAGTTGAATATATAATTATCAATTTTGTTGACGAAAAAGCTGGCGCCCGCATTTATTTTTCGACTTGAAAACGATGCACCCAAATCTGCCTGATTGCTGAATTCCGGTTTGAATTGATCGTTCCCGATTTGATAAAAACCTGTTCCCGGATGAACCCCGTTTGCCGATATTTCGGAAATATTTGGCGCTCTATACCCTCTTGCAAAATTGGCTTTGATGCTGACTTGATGGTTAATTGCATAGCTAAGACCAATGCTTCCCGTAAATCCGTCAAACGATGTCGTATATTTTTGAAATGGCTGATCCGCATCTTCCCGATCGTTGCCAAAAACGGCTTGGTCGAAGCCGCTTACAGGATTGGGTTTGGTAAAAAGTTTCTCATTTTTGAAATGCCTGTAATCGTACCGGACGCCGCCCGAAACGCTTAGCTTTTTAAAGTCTTTTTTGATAAGAAGAAACGCGCCCAAATCAAACTGCCTGTAAGACGGAATCACAAACTCCGTTCCCGCATCTACATTGTTTTTCTGATACATCCCGTTCGCACCAACCGTCATCTCCCAACCATCTATCTCGGGCAGATAATATTTGACATCATAATTAAAGGTGTTGAGTTTCAAAAAAAGTCCGGCAACATCTTGGTAAGGGTCTTCGGGATGGCTGTACTCTCTTCGCCAGCTCCTCTGCAATGCAAAATTTGCATCCAGACGGCTGCTTCCAAAGAAGAAGCTATTTTTCAGGAAAGCCCTGTAATGCTGGACTCTTTGGTGGATGACTCCTATTTTGTAGGAATTGAGCTCGCTGTTGGAAACAATCGGCCGGTAATCATCCAATTCTGTAATCTGCTGCGTAAATTTCCGCGTGAGAGAATCTCGGCTCCCGTCTGGGATTTCCTACAAATTATCATAAAGCGACACATTCAAATGACTAAAACCCCATTTCTTGTGAACGCCCACGAAAGCATTGGCCGCAGTTTCATCAAAACCCGTGTTGTAGACCCTTCCGTCTATTTTGTTTTTATAATCTTTGGCGAAACGCTTCGATGCCCTGAAGCCATATTCAAAACCGTTTTTATTTCCTGTAAGAAAAAGCGAGCCGCCAAACATCCCGTTATTGGACTGATATTCCGTGGTTACAGATCCCGAAATCTTATTCGGAGTTCCAACAGTCGTGGGAATAAGGTTGACTACACCCGCCAAGGCATCGGAGCCGTACATGAGACTTGCAGGTCCTTTGATCACCTCAATCCTGTCTATGCCGTAGTCGTCCACCTCGATGCCGTGCTCGTCGCCCCACTGCTGGCCTTCCTGCCGCACACCGTCATACAAAGTCAAAATCCTGTTGAACCCGAGCCCTCGGATATAAGGTTTGGAAACATTGGGGCCGGTTGTCACAGCGCTTACGCCCGGAATTTTTGAAATGGCATCAATCACGTTGGTGGCAAGATTGGTCGTCAAATAATCTTTGCCGATGCTGACAATCGGGAGCGGTGATTTTTTGATTTGCATCGATTTCGAAGATCCCGTCACCACCACTTCTGCAATCTCGGTAGTACTCTTGTCAAGAACGAAATCTGCGGTGGTTTGTCCGTTTACCGAGATGGTTTTGGAGACATTTTTGTAGCCGGGAAAGCGGATTTCTACCTCGTAGGAAGCCGCA
Source organism: Weeksellaceae bacterium (assembly GCA_022013695.1). GTDB lineage: Bacteria > Bacteroidota > Bacteroidia > Flavobacteriales > Weeksellaceae > Epilithonimonas. The sequence continues at coordinate 75,850 of JAKLPS010000030.1, read as the reverse complement.
GGAATATCTGATAAGACGAAGTTGCCGTCCGCATCCGTTTGGGTTGTTTTGTGCAGATCTCCGATGCTGACAGCCGCACCGGCAAGTGGCAACTGCGTGCTTTGATCGGTCACTTTGCCAGAAAGTACATTTTGAGCATTTGAAAAAATGCCGAAAAAGACCACGGCCAATAAGGTAAATATATTGTTGATTTTCATTTTGTTCGTTTAAATTAATTAGAAATTTTGGCTGATTTCTTATCCAAATCAATAGCGATAATCCCAAAAAATCTTAAATTTCTGGGCATCAATAAAAAGCATCCAAAAAAAATGGGTGTTAAAAATGGATAATTAACAAAATGCGGGCGGTCCCCTTAATTGAAAAGTGAGTTTGGTCGCTGACCAGATTTTTTCCTGAACGGAAAAAGTTTGTTTTGTGCTGTGCGCATCGTTTTCAACTTGAAAAGAAAACTCTTCTGGAACCAAAGAATGCCCTGTGACCAAGAAATGACAGGCAAGACAATCGCCAGATTGGCTTTTGGAAACATCGTGCGAAATGCTTTTTTCGGTGTTTTTGAAACCCAAATTTTTGAAAAACGATTCGCCGTTGTGATGATGAAATTGCGAAGAAAACAAGGCGACAAAAACATACATCCCGGCAAAAAATACCGAAATGAAAGTCTTGAAAGTTCTATTCTTCTTGTTTATCATTGGCACAAAATTAGAAATTTTTAGGGTTTTCGAATGATTATGGAATCTAAAACTGAAATTTATTTTTCTTCCTCGAAATATAATCGGTAAAATTTCCCTTTGTCATCCTGCCCGGTTTCTATCAGTTTGCGGTCGCCGTGGATGTAGATATGGAAATTCTTATCCAATTTAATAATCGATTTGAAATGTCTTTGCTGTTTTTTCACGGCCTGATTGTTAATAGGGAAATCCTCTGAAATAGCGATTTGCATATCTTGCTCGTAGTCGGATTTGAAGTTGGAAAAACTCTCGATAACGTTTTTGTCCTCCAAAACTTCCTTCACAAAATCGTCGTATTTGAATTCTTCTTTTTCTTTGAAGAAGTTGATGGATTTGTTTAGAAAATCGGCTTGATCGGCTTTAGAAATTTCGAATTCCTGAGGCAACTGCTTGCTAATAAAATCTTTGTAAACGGCCAAAGTCTCCTGCGTGTGAAAATAGTCGTCGTCGCGTTGTTTTACCTTCAGAAAATCCTCGAACCAGTAATAGATATCGCCGTTTTTGTTGTTATCGATGACAGATAAAATATAACCGGTTTCCTTGTTGCCATTATAGATCAACGCCGCTTTATCGATTTTTGCAAGGCTGATGCCTAGGTCTTTTTCGATCTCGAAAACCTCGTTTCTTGGAAAAATTTTGAGGTAAGATTCTCTCTTTTCCGTTTTGAAAATGCCGATGGAATCGATGGGTTTGCCTTGGCCCTCTGCAGATTCGGCGGGCTCGCCTTCAAAATACACGACGAATAATTCGCCCGCCAGAACTCTCGGATTTTCGGCCACTTCGTAAAGATGCTTTGCCAAATTCTCGGACTGGGATTGGAATTGCGTTGGGTCTTCGAAAATCTCGGAAACCGCACTGTAGATTGGATTATTGGCCAAATAAGAATCGCTGTAAAACTGAAATTGCTCTTCGGATTTGAAGGCACTCAGAAAGTAATTGCCCAGCAACTCCTTCATCTCATCCTCCAGCTGCAATGGCTCGCGCGAAAGCGTTACTGATTCTCCGTTAATCTTGTTGCCGACTCTGTGTACCGCGATTTTTGAAAACATTTTTTATACTTTGAGCTAGCAAAGATATTGATAATCTTTTTCAGGTCATTAAGTTCCTATGGGTCACAAATAATAATTAACTTCGTCTATAAAAATTTTCCTGGTGTGTACTCTGTGCAAAAATATTATGTTGTCTTGTTCTTTATGCTGAGTATCACTTTTGCGTTGGTGCAAACTCTTGAAGATGAAGTGGCGCAAAAGTCCTGCGAATGCATCCAATCAAAAGTTTCTCAGGCTGGCGCGATCTCAAAAGCTGAAATCCAAAAATGCATTTCCGAAAGTGGCGATGCGGTTTTTTGAAGACTCTTCTTGTTCTTGACATAATTTTGCTAATTTAAGATTAATAATTATATCTTAAATAATCCAAAAAAGTTGTGCGATTTTGGGGAGCAGCTTAGTACTACTGCAATCTAAAATCCATCTATCGGTTCATAGACATCAGGAATTCCTCGTTGTTTTTGGTGCCTTGGATTTGCTTCTGTACAAATTCCATCGCCTCCAGCGGATTCATATCGGAAAGATATTTTCTCATGATCCACATCCGTTGCATCGTAGCCTCGTCTAAGAGCAGATCATCTCTTCGCGTACTGGATGAAACCAAATCTACCGCTGGGTAAATCCTCTTGTTAGCAATCTTTCTATCCAGCTGCAATTCCATATTTCCGGTTCCTTTGAATTCTTCAAAAATCACTTCGTCCATTTTGGAACCGGTATCAATCAAGGCTGTTGCGATGATGGTAAGCGATCCGCCATTTTCAATTTTTCTTGCCGCGCCGAAGAAACGCTTCGGTTTGTGAAGTGCATTCGCATCTACACCACCAGAAAGTATTTTTCCGGAAGCTGGCGTTACAGTATTGTATGCTCTTGCCAATCTTGTAATAGAATCCAGCAGAATGACAACATCGTGCCCACATTCCACCATCCGTTGTGCTTTTGAGAGAACCAGATTCGCCACTTTCACGTGCTTATCTGCAGCTTCGTCAAAGGTGGAGGCGATGACTTCTGCATTGACACTTCGCTGCATATCGGTAACTTCCTCCGGACGTTCGTCTATCAGAAGAACCATCATATAAGCTTCCGGATGGTTGGCAGAAATGGCGTTGGCGATATCTTTGAGCAAAATTGTTTTACCCGTTTTTGGCTGAGCAACGATCATTGCTCTTTGGCCTTTCCCAATTGGTGCAAAAAGATCGACAATTCTGGTAGAAAGTGTGGAACCCTTCCCTGCGAGATTAAATTTTTCCTGAGGAAAGAGCGGCGTCAGGTATTCGAACGCCACGCGGTCCTTGATAAAAGCAAGATCCCGACCGTTAACCTCTGTAGGTTTCAAAAGAGAGAAATATTTTTCGCCTTCTTTTGGCAATCTTACCATTCCTTTGACAGTGTCTCCGGTTTTCAGACCATAATTTCTAATTTGGTTGGTAGAGACATAAACGTCGTCTGGTGAAGAGATATAGCTGAAATCAGAAGAACGCAGGAATCCGTAATTATCGGGTAGAATTTCCAAAACGCCTTCTATGGTAATCAATCCATCAAAGTTGAATTCCTTTTTTGAAGAATTGTCCTGTTGGCTTTCGGATGGTTCTTTTTGATTGTTGTGTTGGGTAGAATTGGGATTTTGTGCCTTTTGCGGACCTCGGTTGTTATTGGTCTTTTGCGGCTGCTGACGGTTGTTTTGCTGTTGTGGTTGCCGCTGCGGAGGTTTTGTTTCCTCGGGCTTTTCGTCAGTTTTCGGAGAGATTTCTGTAATTGGAGTGGAATCAGAAGCTGCATTGTTGATTTCTTCTTCTGGTTTCTCGTTGGTTGCGACCCTTGTTCTCTGTGGATTTTTCTTAGGTGGCATCGGATTAGCTTTCCGCAGATCCTCTGTTTCCTCCGGTATGTGAACGTTTGGTGACGATTCTATGGAAGCGGTTTCTGGCTCTTGCTTGGGTTTTTCGGCAGGCTTTCTGCCTCGTTTTTTTGCAGGAGCCGCTTTCCCTTCAGAATTTTCTTCTGTATTTTTATTCATATTTTCGTGATTGGCGTTGAGATAATCTTTAATGATTTTGGGGTTGTAAGCCTGATAATCCAGAATGGCAAAAACGGTTTCTTCCGGTGAGCTTTTTTTTGCCAAATTGACGCCTAAATCTTTAGAAAGTTTGGTCAATTCCTCGTCGGATTTGGACCGTAGCGTTTCAATATTAAACATATAATGCGTAAAAAAGTAAATTTATTTTGTAAAAGTAAGAATGAAAACCAGGCGGTTATCATTTTTAATAGGTGATTACAATGCAAATCTACATTAATTTTTGAATTAAGCAAAAATTATTTTATTTTTGCACGCAATTTGTTCCCTTTCTACATAGGAATTAACCGTAAAAAATGTTACAAAGAATACAGACGATCTGGATATTGATGGCAGTTGTGGCTACTTTGTTCCTCAATCTTACCGCTCAGGATTTTGATATTTTAGGTGGGAAATTGATGATTAATATTTCAACCGTTTTTCTAATCATATTAGGATTGCTAAGTATTTTCAGTTTCAAAAACCGCAAGAGACAGATTTTGCTGAATAAGCTCAGCATCTTTATAAACGCTTTGTTGATTGGTTTTTTGATTTATTGGCTGCAAAACTTACCCGGAGGAATTAGATTTCCAGAGAAGGGTATTGAGCCGGTTTTCTCATTAATTGCGATGATCTGCTTGCTTTTGGCAAACGTTTATATCAAAAAGGATGAGAGGCTCGTAAAATCTGTGGACAGACTTCGATAAACCTGCGACGATTTTTTTTGAGTAAGAACAGCTTCCGTTTTTGGAGGCTGTTTTTGTTGTTGGCAAGAAATAAGTTTCTACACAATTTTTGATTCTATGTTTTTCAAATTGGTTACCTGGAATGATAATTGGGTATATTCCACTTTGTAATCATCATCCAAAAGAACTATTTATTTTACGTAATTTTGCAGTTCAATTTTTTTTTAATGAAACCATTTCAGCGAATTTTAAAATTAGCCAAGCCACATCAGAAATATCTTTGGGGCAGTATGTTCTTCAACATCCTATATTCCCTTTTGCAGATATTTTCTATCGGGACATTATTGCCCATTCTGAGCGTGATGTTCGGAACCGTAGAAAAAGTGAACACTTCCATAGTACCCCTTTGGAATGGCAGAATCGCTGATTATTTTGGATTTGTAAAAGATTGGGCCTACTACAAAATCCAGATTAATATGGATCAGCACGGCGGCGTGCAGGTTTTGGCGGTTCTTTGTTGCATTACTGCTTTTGCTTTTCTGCTTAGAAATATTTTCCGATATATTGGATCCTATTTATTGGTCAACTATCGCGTTGGGATCACAAAGGATCTGCGCACAGCGATGTACGACAAATTCCTGAAACTACCAGTTTCCTTTTTCACCGAACAGAGAAAAGGGGATATGATGTCCAGGATTTCCAATGATATTGGTGCGGTAGAAGGCGGAATCATGGGATCACTGGTGGATATTGTGAACTCGCCGTTTATGATTATTTCATCAGCTACGGCATTATTTTTATTATCGCCAAAGCTCACTTTGTTCTCATTAATCGTCTTCCCAATCATGGGATGGGTCATCTCTTGGATCGGAAAAAGCCTTAGAAGACAGGCCAAATTTGCACAGGAAGAGCTGGGAAATCTTTTCTCGCTGGTAGATGAAACATTGAAATCTTCCAAAGTGATCAAGATTTTTAATGCCGACAGAATTTTAAAAAACAGATTCAACAAAACCACCGATAAGTGGCAGCATCATGCCGTTTCTATGAGTCGCCGCCGGGAACTCGCCTCTCCAATGAGCGAATTTCTGGGATCCGTTACGATCCTGATTATTACGTGGTATGCTGGTACTGAAATCATCAACGGAACCAATAAAGATCCCGCCACCTTTCTCGCATTTATCGCTGTGTTTTTTCAGGTTCTTGATCCTGCAAAGCGTCTATCAAACGCCGTTTCCGCCATACAAGGCGGAATGGCAAGCTTAGAACGAGTTTCGGAAGTTTTGGATTATGATTTAAAGGTCGAAGAAGTGCCCAATCCAACACGAATCTCTGAACTGAAAGACAAAATCGAGTTTAAAAATATCGGCTTCTACTACGACAAAACCAATCTGATTCTCAAAAAATTCTCAATCGTTTTGCCCAAAGGGAAAACCGTGGCGTTAGTCGGACAATCGGGAAGCGGTAAAACTACGATTGCCAACCTATTAGCCAGATTCTACGACGTCTCCGAAGGCGAAATCCTGATTGATGGTCATAATATTAAAACCCTAAAACTGACCGATTACCGACAATTATTAGGAATGGTAACGCAGGAATCTGTCTTGTTTAATGATTCGGTTTACAATAATATCCTGATGGGAAATCCCGATGCAAGCGAAGCACAAGTGATAGAAGCTGCAAAAATCGCGAACGCCCACGAGTTTATCATCCAACTACAAAATGGTTACCACACAAATATTGGTGATGATGGAAACAAGCTTTCCGGGGGCCAAAAACAACGCGTTTCCATTGCCAGAGCAGTTCTGAAAAACCCACCGATTATGATCCTCGATGAAGCAACTTCTGCGCTGGATACAGAGTCTGAAAGATATGTTCAGGATGCTTTGGAAAAGATGATGGAAAACCGAACGTCATTAATTATTGCTCACAGATTATCTACAATTCAAAAAGCAGATCATATCGTGGTGATGGAAAAAGGTGACATCGTAGAGCAAGGTTCTCACGAGGAGTTGATGCAAAAGAACGGAACATACAGAAAACTGGTCGAGCTGCAGAATTTTGATTAAAATTTGCCTCAATTCCCAATCTGTTTTGCAATAAAATACCAGAAAATTCCGGGACTTGAATTGTTTAGGTTGAAATCTTAAAATTCCATATCAACCTCCAATTTTTCGGAAAGGAGTTTGGAAACTTTTGTTTTTAAGGGCTCAATATCAATGTTTTGCATCGCATCATTGGCGAAAGCGTAAAGCAACAATGCTCTTGCTTCTTTCTTGGAAATCCCTCTTGCACGCAGGTAGAACATAGCCTCTTCGTTCAGCTGTCCAACGGTACATCCGTGCGAACATTTCACATCATCGGCAAAAATCTCAAGCTGAGGTTTTGTGTCGATGCTTGCACCTTCGTCCAGAAGAATATTGTTGTTTTGCTGATAAGCATTGGTTTTCTGGGCGTTTTTATTCACGAAAACTTTCCCGTTGAAAACGCCGTGGGATTTGTCTTTGTAGATTCCTTTGTAATTCTGGTAAGATTCACAATTTGGCGTGTTGTGATGCACGGCCGTGTGGTGATCTACCAACTGGTCTTTCCCGATGATCGTGATGCCGTTCATAAACGAATTGATATTCTCACCGTTGTGAATGAAATCTAGGTTGTTACGAACCAATTTGCCACCAAAGGAGAAAGTGTTCACCGTCGTCAGGCTGTCCCTTTCCTGCTTCGCAAATGTGTGATCAATGAGGTAAGAAGTGTCGTTGTCGTTTTGCAATTTGTGCCAATCGGTTTTTGCATTTTGCGCCGTGAAAATCTCTGTTACGGAATTGGTTAGGACGAAAGTTTCATCCAAGTTATGATGGCTCTCGATGATTTCCACTTTCGAGCCTTCTTCCACGATCAAGAGATTTCTGGGGTTGTAAAAAGTATTTCCTTCCTGATTTTGAGACAGATAAAAAACGTGAATAGGTTTCTCAATCACGACATTTTTTGGAACTCTCAAGAAGAATCCGAATTGGCAGTAAGCTGAATTCAAGTTGGTGAAAGCCAACTCTTTGTTGGCGATTTTGTTGAAATAATAATCAAAAACTTCCTTGTGAGCCGGATCGTTGAGGGCAAAATCAAAAGAAAGAAACTCAGCGTTTCCGATGGAGAGCTTAGAAAATTCTTTGTGAAGTTTTCCGTTGATGAAAACGATTCGGTCAAAATTTTCTTCACCCAGATGAAGTGCATCCAAATGCTCCCTCGAGATGTGATGCTCTTCTTTTGGGAAAAAATTGTAATTTTTTTCCGCGATTTCTTTTAGATTCGTGTATTTGTATTCTTCGTCTTTTTTGGTTGGGAAGCCTTTCAAAGCGAAAACCTCAAGAGCGGTTTTTCTCTCTCTATCCAAAAATCGGTGATGAAGGGTTTCCAAAAAATCTGGGTGTTGATCTATTGCCTGTTCAAATAAAGCCATTGTAATGGTTTGATTTTGCATCTGTTAGAAGATTTATATTTAGTTTAAAAGCCAATCGTAGCCTTTTTCTTCCAGTTCCAGAGCTAGCGATTTGTCGCCTGTTTTAATAATTTTTCCATCTGCCAAAACGTGTACGAAATCGGGCTGAATGTAATTCAAAAGTCTTTGGTAATGCGTGATGAGAAGCACCGCATTGTTTTCGTTTTTGAAATGGTTCACGCCATCTGCCACAATTCTCAAAGCATCGATGTCAAGGCCGGAATCGGTCTCGTCCAGGATTGCCAACTTCGGGTTCAGCATCAGCATTTGGAAGATTTCGTTTCGTTTCTTCTCGCCTCCGGAAAAACCTTCATTGAGTGAGCGCGAAAGGAAATCTTTTTTGATGCCCAGTTGTTCGGATTTTTCTCGGAACAATCGGAGCATTTCTTTAGTCCCCATATCTTCCAGTCCGTTTGCTTTTCTGGTTTCGTTTAGCGCTGCTTTGATAAAATTGGTAACAGAAACGCCGGGAATCTCCACCGGATATTGGAACGAGAGGAAAATACCTTTGTGCGCCCTATCTTCTGGCGCATCTTCGGCGATATCTTGGCCTTCGAAAAGGATATTTCCCTCCGTGATTTCGTAATCTTCTTTCCCTGCGATGACAGAAGAAAGTGTTGATTTTCCGGCACCATTCGGTCCCATAATTGCGTGAACTTCGCCCGGTTTGATTTCCAGGTTGATTCCTTTTAATATTTCTGCGCCATCTTCAATTTTGGCGTGTAAGTTATTAATAGTAAGCATTATATGTGTTTAAATTCTATTTATTTTTTAATCGCAAAGTCAAACAAAGTTTTTCGTTTACTTGAATCTTCATTTAAGTTATACTAAGGCGTAAACTTACCGAAGAAATACAAAGGTTTTAATCTAATCCGTTTGCAATTCTTCTGACGCCATTTTTAAATAATTGAGAATTAAAATTTAACAACATTCCCAATTTGTAATTTCCCAATCTCAAATAATTCTTCAATTGAGCTGCGTGAAAGTTATTCAGACATTCTACAGATTTTATCTCTAAGACTACTTTATCTTCAACAAGTAAATCCATTTTAAAAGCTTTAGGTAGAATCAATTCATCATAAATAATATCTAAGTACTTTTGTCTTTCAACTTTTAGTCCCGATTTATGAAGCTCATAATATAAACAGTCTTCGTAAATGCTTTCAAATAATCCAATTCCTAATTTTCTATGTATTCTTAATCCGCACTCAAAGACAATTTTTGAGATTTCATTTTCATTCATTTTGTGGTGTTTTCACAAAGATAATCAGGCTGATTATGAAAATGAAATATGTTTTAACTATTTTTTTTAAAACGCAAGGCGAGACAAAGAATTTATTTTAAATTGCTAATCAAGACATACAACGGCGTAAACTTATTCTAAGAAATACTAAGAGAAATCTTTGTCTTACTTCAATAAGCTAAGCGTCTTTGTTTCACTTTAAAATATTTTCACGCAAATCAGAAAAAACTTTGTTTCGCTTTGCGTTTAATATTTTTTACCCAACACTTCCTTCCAGTGAAATCTCCAATAATTTTTGAGCTTCGATGGCAAATTCCATCGGGAGCTTGTTCAAAACTTCTCTACTAAATCCGTTGACAATCAATGCAATGGCTCTTTCAGTATCGATTCCTCTCTGGTTGCAATAGAAGATCTGATCTTCTCCGATTTTCGAAGTTGTAGCCTCGTGTTCCAATTGTGCTGTGGGATCTTTAATTTCGATATAAGGAAAAGTGTGTGCACCACATTCATTTCCCATCAAAAGAGAATCACATTGGGAGAAGTTACGCGCGCCTTTTGCCGTAGGCATTACTTTCACCAATCCGCGGTACGAATTATTGGATTTTCCAGCAGATATTCCTTTGGAAATAATGGTGGATTTTGTATTCTTTCCGATGTGAATCATTTTTGTACCCGTATCTGCATATTGATGATTATTGGTGACGGCAATCGAATAAAATTCTCCGATAGAATTATCACCTTTCAAGATGCAAGACGGATATTTCCAAGTAACCGCAGAACCGGTTTCTACCTGAGTCCACGAGATTTTTGCATTTCTTTCGCAAAGTCCTCTCTTGGTCACAAAATTGAAAACGCCGCCTTTTCCTTCTTCATTCCCGGGATACCAATTCTGAACAGTCGAATATTTGATTTCTGCATCGTCCAAAGCAATCAGTTCTACAACTGCGGCGTGCAGCTGATTCTCATCTCTTGATGGCGCCGTGCAGCCTTCCAGATATGAAACATAACTTCCTGCGTCAGCAATCACCAAAGTTCTCTCGAATTGCCCAGTTCCCGACTGATTGATTCTGAAATACGTTGATAATTCCATAGGGCATCGCACGCCTTTTGGGATGTAGCAGAAACTGCCATCCGAAAAAACAGCTGAGTTGAGTGCCGCATAGAAATTATCGCCTCTCGGAACAACTTTCCCCAGATATTTTTTTACAAGATCCGGATGATTTTTAATGGCTTCGGAGATGGAACAGAATATAATCCCTTTTTCCATCAGCGTTGCTTGGAAAGTCGTCTTCACAGAGACCGAATCCATCACGATATCGACGGCAACATTTGAAAGTCTTTTTTGCTCCTCGATGTTGATTCCCAGTTTTGCAAAGGTCGCCAGCAATTCCGGATCTACCTCGTCCAAACTTGCCAATTCCGGTTTCGCTTTTGGTGCCGCATAATATTTTATCGCTTGGAAATCCGGTTTTTCATACTTGACGTTGGCCCAAGTCGGCTCGGTCATTTTCAGCCAGATGCGGAAAGATTCCAATCGCCATTCCGTCATCCATTCCGGTTCTTCTTTTTTTGCAGAAATAGCGCGCACGATATCTTCATTCAGCCCAGTTGGAAAATCGTCGTATTCAATGTCGGTTTCCCAGCCAAATTCGTATTTTTTATTTTCGAGATCGACGCGTAAATCGTCTTCGGTATATTTTGCCATTTTATTTTTAACGCCAAATGCGCTAAGATTTTAAAATTTATTTCTTTTCTAAGTTTGATATTTATGACTTAAAAAAGTAAATGTTTCTGAAATTTGCAGTTCGGTGCAATATTACAAACTAAAACTCTCTCCGCAGCCGCAGGTTCTGGCAGCATTTGGATTGTTAAAAATAAAACCTTTGCCATTCAGCCCACCAGAATATTCTAGAACTGTACCAGCAAGATAAAGGATGGATTTCTTTTCTATAATGACCTTCACCCCATTGTCTTCAAAGACTTGGTCGGTTTCATTTTTTACATTGTCAAACTTGAGAACGTACTCCAAGCCGGAACATCCGCCGGATTTCACGCCTACTCTTATATAATCTGTTTCAGGGTTAAATCCTTCTTCGGTCATCAGCTGAGCCGCTTTGGATTTTGCCTGATCGCTTACTGTTATCATTATTTTTATTTAGAATGATTTGAGAATACAAAAGTACGAACTAATTTCCGCAATCTCAAATCGATGCGATCTATTTTGATGATTTTCTGGGGAGCGTTCTCAATATTTGCTCAAGAAAAAGAGAGCATTAATGTTAAAATCTTGTCAAAAAATGAACAATTATTAATTCTCACCGTTCTAATAATTAACTTTGCGTGATTTTGGTCATCAAAGCATCAGTTTTTAAATTATGAAGAAGCTATTTTTTCTGTTCATCACCCTGTCTTTTTTTGGAAAATTTATGAGCCAGACGGAGCGGTACATCTATCAAACGGAAGTGAATCCCGACACGATCAATCTGGTAAACATGAAAGTGGAAAAGACGTTTTTGGATATCAAAGGGAAGCAGTCGCTCTTCATCAGTGAAAGCAAATTGCTGCAGGATTCTTTGAGAACGGTTTTGAGACAACAGGAGAATACCGAAGTTAAAAAGTCAAGAAAGAGCAAGTCTGCCTTTCCAAAAATGCCCGATGGAAAATCCTTCCAGCCTACCTTTTTTGATTATTTCATTATTAAAAACGACGAGGACAAATCTGTACAACTGGTTGAAAATATCGGTTCCAAACAAGTTTACTATAAAGAAGACCGCAAAATGAGCTGGGATATCGCTGGGCAAACTTCGGATTTTAATGATTATAAAGTTCAAAAAGCAAGGATGAAGTTCGGTGGCAGAATATGGACGGCCTGGTTTGCTCCGGAAATTAAAATCTCGGACGGACCATACAAATTCTGGGGACTTCCCGGACTGATCTTGAAGTTGGAAGATGACAAAGGCGATTACCGTTTCAGCTTTGTGAAGAAAATTACAATTCCTAATTCTTTTTCTGAAACCATCAAACCGGATGCAAGACTATCGACAAGAATTAATTTTCTCGGGGACAAAGCCTCGGTAAGAATGGAGATGGTAAAAAATAAGGATCCCGAGATCAATTTTGATAGCTTCAGCCGGATGAGCCAAAGAAATGGCGGTATGAATGGCGGATTTGGCGGGCAACCTGGCATGAACGGCGGAATGACAAATGGCGACGCCGACGGCGGCCAATCCGATCTGCAAACAGGAAAACAAACTCAGCATTCTCCCGCCAACAATGGAAATATGAATGTCGGGAATTCCAACCCAATCGAATTAAGTAATAAATAAGAATATGAAACTTCTAAAAATAATGAGCCTGCTGATAATGCCATTCGCAATGGCGCAGCAAAGCACAAGATTTGTTTATCAGGTTACCTCCACGCCTGATTCCACTACTGCTGAGAAAAAAACGGAGCTGGCCTATCTGGATACAGACGGAAAAAAATCTTTCTTCTACGCAGAAAACACCTTGAAAAGAGATTCGGTAATAGCCAGAATGCGAGCTACCAAAACTTTTGACAGAAGCCAAATGCAGAACCTGAGAAGCAATATGCAATTCACCATCGAGAAAGACCTCGGCAATCAGACTTTGGTTTATAAATCCAGAATAGGAAGAGATCAATATTCTTACAACGAAACGCCCGCTTTGTCTTGGAAAATCTTACCAGAAACCGTGAAAATTGGAGATTACGACACCCAAAAAGCAGAAACTCAATATGGCGGAAGAACATGGTTCGCTTGGTTTACGCAGCAAGTTCCTCTGCAAGATGGACCGTACAAATTCGGCGGCTTGCCGGGACTGATTGTGAAAGCGCAGGATGCTGATGGCGATTATTCATTTGACCTGATGCAGACCAAGAAAATTGACGAAACCCAGCAACCGCAATCGCGAGGGCAATACATTAGTATTCCGAAAAGCAAATACACCGATCTGGAGAAGAAATTCCAAAAAGATCCGATGGGTTATATTAATTCCCAAGGTGGCGGAATTGCTCCGCCAATGAGAATGTCTGGAGGCGGTGGCGACAGACCTTCGATCGATCCAAAACAGATGCAGGACATGCAGAAGCGAATGGAAGCCGATATAAAAAGCAGGAACAACCCTATTGAACTGAAATAAAAGAATCCGCTCCGAAAATGTCGGAGCGGATTTTTTGTGATCAATATTTTTAACCGATAGGATTGCGTCCTATCCTTTACTAAACCGTCCCTTCGGGACTTTTTCGTGTTTATGGTCCAAAAAACAAGATCATTTTCCAAGTTCCAAAGTTGCATTATGGTTTTCTGATTTCCTTGACTTCCTCGATTTTTTGTTGATAATAATCTGCTTTTTGCGGATGCTTTTCCGAAAGCGTTTCGTACGCTTTGATAGCCTTAGAATAGAGTTTTTGCTCCACGTACAGCTTTGCAAGCGTCTCGGTCATCAGATGCGAAATATCGTCTTTTTTTTCTTTGACGACAAAATTGACCTCGTCTTTCAGCTGTGAAATTTTCGGATTCTTCTCGATGAATTGGTCAATGATTTTTTCTTTTGCGACGGTTGTTTTTTCAGCGGGTTCTTCCGGTTTCGGCCGGTCTATTTTCAGCCAGCTTTGCCAGGTGTTGATGAAAGATCCCACGTTGCTCTCGCTTATTTCTTTCTCCACTGATTTTTCTACGATGGTTGGAATTTCTTCACTTTTTTCGGTTTGCGAAGCTTCATTTCCGATCAATGATCCTTCAAGCTCGGGATTTTTGGGCTCGCCCATTTCAGTTTTTGACTTTGAAATTAGATTTTGGTCTTCAGGCATTTTACCGATCAGAGCATCAGGCGTATTATTGAAAAACGACATTGGTTGCCAGGTAGAAACCGGTTGTTCGGGAGTCGGAACTGGCGTTTTAGCCACTGTTTCCTCTGTTTTTAGGACGTCGAAAACTTGCGCTTTTTCATCGCTTAATTGCCTATGATCTATTTCATTTTCAGATAGTTCCCTAACAGATTGCTCTTGGTATTCAGTTGCTGATAGAGGTTTTTCTTCTTCTACTATTGCCGATTTTTCGATGTCTTTTTTGGGCGGATTCAGATGATCGGAATGGTTTTTTGGAACAGAAAATTTGACTTGCGGCAGAAAATCATCGATGCCGTTGAAACTAATATCTGCAGAAAAATCATCGTCTTGAATTTTTGTTTCTGTTGTGGGAAATTCCTGACTAACTTCTGAAACGTCAGCTTCAGCCATTGATTCATCTGCTCTGTTATCATCAAGAGCGATGAGATTTTGTTTGCTTTGGAGGTCATCTTTCACTGTGATGACGCCGGATTCTTGGGTGGCTTCCAGATCTATTTCTGCTGACTTTTCCTGAAGAAAGTTTTCTTCACCATCATAGAGCAATCGGTTTTTTTCGCCATCCACAAGGATAAAATCTTTGCTCTGGACCTCCTCGGACGCAATAATTTTGCTGACATCAAATTTATTTAAAACAACAGAGGCCTCTGCCATACTTTGGGACTGATCTTCCGCTTTTTCAATAAGATTTTCACCCGCCGTTTTCTCATTAAGTATTTGATTTTCATCAAGTTGCTCAGTTTGCTGAGACGATAAAATTTCCTTCGCGGAATTTTTTTGAGAATTAATGAATTGATAAAGTATTTTTTTGTCGGTTGTATAAGCTGCAGTTTTGGAAAGATTTTCTTTATAATTTTCCGTTTTATAGAGACTGATGCCATAAAGATAAAGCGCCCGAACACTTTGCGCATAAGGCATTCTTCCCGCCTCCGATTCTAGGACTTTCAGATCGGATTCGGTCAGTACTTTTGGATTCTTTAATAATTCTAAAACTCTAATATTCATACATTTACCAGTTGGCCACGATGTCGTTATAAATTTTGTTGATGATCCTTTCGGTTACGATTTTGACCTGCGCAGTTTCGATGGTGTTGAGATCCAGATCACTGTTGAAAACGGCTTCGTCGCTGTAGGTTCTGTCGAAGCTCAGCGTCGGGTCTATTTTATTCTCATAATGCACTTTTATAGTGATCGTCAGTTTGTTTTGCAGCGCTTGTATTATATTTCCCTGATTGGTCGTCGTCGCAGTACCTACACTGGTTGGCGTGATGCTGTAATCGCTGATTTCTCCTTCAATCAGAAGATCCGGCTTATCAACGGAGCCTTTCAAAGTAGTTCTTTGGAGAAAACGGTTTTGCAATGCCACCGTAAAATCCTGACTCAAGCTTGGCAGATTGTTCGCCGCATTATTCGGAAAGGTGTTGATTTTCACGGTTTTCATCTCCGGACTGAGAGAGGAGCCTGTGAAACTGTAACACGAGTTTACGAGACAAAAAAGCAGTAAAAACGCAATAGTTTTGAATGAATTATTAATTTGAAAACCTTTCCCCACCATCATCTTCATCATTAATAAGCGGGCAACTCCACGACATTTTCTGTATTTTCTATCTGCGATATGCCATCTGCATATGCAAAATATTGGGCACAGTACACAAACGGAATCGTGAAAAATAATCCAATCCCACAAAGAATAATACCAATTTCACCCAAAAAACCAACTACAATGCTGAAGAAAAAGATCATTATAAGATTTCCGGTCGTCATGACTTTGGAAACATTCCAAGCTTCCTTGAGAGTAGAAATTCCTTTTAGAGACATTAATCCAATGATATAAAAGCCTTTCAAAACAAAATAAAATATTGCAAAGACAAAAAATATCATATAAATGGTCAAAAATGCTCCTAAAAAGCCAGACGGTTGATCTCCGTTGAAAACGCCAGATAAAGCTAAGATGGCAAAGTAAGGAATATAAAGAACTATAAATCCTGCAAAAATTAGCAACATCGGAATAAAATACTTCATAAAATCATCAAAATTGAAAATCTCCGATGGTTCTGCTGCTTCACCCTTATCAATTTTCCGTATAAATTGGAGCAAATTGCTGATTGCTAAAACATTGCAAAACGGAATGATCGACATAACTAATGTACATAGCGTTGCTAAAAAAATGGGCATAAAATTAGCCTTCAGCAGTTCAAATCCCTGGTTGATGTACTGACTGAATTTGAAATAGACTGGTTTTGGGGTCATAAGTGTTTCCATATTATTCTTCGAGATTATATTGTTTTATTTTTCTGTAGAGCGTTCTTTGCGAAATCCCCAATTCGTCTGCCGCTCTGTTTCTTCGGCCTTTATGTTTTTCTAATGCCTTGATAATCAAATCTTTTTCATTATTCTGGAGCGACAACGATTCGGGCGCGCTTTCCTCCAGTTCGATATCTTCTACATCGTTGTAGTGCTGTTCCTGAGTCTCCGAAATAATTGTCGGATGATGGATCTGGCTTTGATTTTGCTGGTTGTTTTCAAAATAAAGCAAAGAATTGGGACTTGCGGTTTGCTGTGTTTCTGGCGTATAAATCCTGTTGATCAGATTTTTTTCCTGCGAACTAAGATCCGAATTTCCCTTGCTTTTTATCAGTTCCGAAGTTAAGGATTTTAAATCATTAATATCATTCCGCATATCAAAGAGAATTTTGTACATAATATCTCGCTCTGACCCGAAATCTCCAGACGTTCCGGCGCCATTATTTTTAGAAATAACAGCCGGCAAATTAGCATTCATCGGGATATATTCTGCCAATTTATTTGCATTCAGTTCCCGGTTCTGCTCCACAACAGTCATCTGCTCTACCAAATTTCTGAGCTGACGAACGTTTCCTGGAAAAGCATAATTTTCCAAGTAAGAAACTGCATCGTCTGTCAATTTTAGTTCCGGCATTCTGTATTTCTCAGCAAAATCGATCGCAAATTTTCTGAATAACAAATGGATATCACCCTTTCTCTCACGGAGCGCCGGCATATCAATCTGAACCGTATTCAGACGATAATACAAATCCTCACGGAAGCGGTTGTCTGTAATCGCTTTCATCATATTGACATTGGTCGCAGCTACGATTCTTACATTCGTTTTCTGAACCTGTGAAGAACCGACTTTCATAAATTCGCCACTTTCTAGAACTCTCAGCAGGCGAACCTGCGTTTGCAAAGGCAGTTCCCCAACTTCATCGAGGAAAATTGTTCCGCCATCTGCGACTTCAAAATAACCTTTTCTGGTAGAAGTTGCGCCGGTAAAAGCGCCTTTCTCGTGACCGAAAAGTTCGGAATCGATTGTGCCTTCTGGGATTGCACCACAATTGACAACGATGTAGGGCTGGTGCTTTCTTCTGGATTCGCCGTGGATGATTTTTGGGATAAATTCTTTCCCAACACCACTTTCTCCCATTACTAAAACCGAAATATCTGTTGGTGCCACCTGGATTGCCTTTTCCAAAGCGCGGTTAAGCGCAGGGAAATTCCCGATAATTCCGAAGCGTGCTTTTATGGATTGTAATTCTGCCATTTTTGATTTGATGTTTGAAATTTAAGATTTGAAATTCAATGGTTATGAATTGTCAAACCGTTTCCCCCAAAAGTGTCCCCTGGGTATTGCCGTGAACGAAAACAGAGACCAAGTCACCGATTTGCTGCCCATCCAATTTATCAAAAACGCAAACGGCATTTTGAGAATTTCGTCCTTTCCATTGGTTTTGATTTTTTTTAGAAGTTCCTTCAATCAGTATTTCGTGAACTCTGCCAACGTAGCCTTCCATTCTTTTTCTGGAAAGTTCGCCTTGTACAGCAATTACTTCTGCCAATCTTCTTTGCTTTACATCTGCTGGAACATCGTCTTCAAGTTTCTTGTGAGCGGGCGTTCCCGGCCGCTCGCTGTACGCAAACATATAGCCGTAATCGTACTCCACTTCTCTCATTAATGATAAAGTAAGTTGGTGATCTTCCTCTGTTTCGGTACAAAATCCGATGATCAGATCGTGCGAAAACGAAATGTCGGGAACGATTTCTTTTCCTTTTTTTATTAAATCAAGATATTCCTGACGTGTGTGCTGGCGATTCATCAACTGAAGAATCCTATCGCTTCCGCTCTGAACGGGAAGATGCACGTATTTACAGATATTATCGTGCTTCGCAATCATTCGGAAAACCTCCTCCGTCATCTCGTGCGGATTCGACGTCGAGAATCTGATTCTCATTTTTGGAACTGCAACGGCTACCATATCAAGCAACTGCGCAAAATTTATAGCAGTTAATTTTTGCATTTCTGAGGCTTTCACAAAATCCTTTTTCGCTCCGCCGCCGTACCAAAGGTAAGAATCGACGTTTTGCCCAAGAAGTGTAATTTCTTTGTAACCATTTTCCCAAAGACTGTGACATTCATCAATAATAGAATGTGGATCGCGACTTCTTTCACGACCTCTTGTAAATGGAACGACGCAAAAGGTACACATATTATCGCAACCTCGGGTAATCGTCACGAAAGCCGTTACGCCATTTCCGCCCAACCGAACAGGATTGATATCGGCGTAAGTCTCTTCTTTTGAGAGGATTACATTGATGGCATCTCTGCCGTCGCCGGTTTCTTTAAGAAGATTGGGAAGATCTCGATAAGCATCTGGACCTACCACCAAATCCACGAGTTGTTCCTCGTCTAAGAATTTGGTTTTTAGGCGTTCTGCCATACAGCCGAGAACGCCAACCGTTATATTTGGGCGTTGTTTTTTTAGTTTTTTGAATTGTGCGAGGCGCATTCTCACCGTTTGCTCGGCTTTTTCGCGGATGGAGCAGGTATTTAATAAAATCAAATCGGCTTCTTCCACATTCAAAGTGGTATTGTAACCTTGCTCGTTGAGAATGGATGCAACGATCTCGGAATCTGAGAAATTCATCTGACAGCCGTAGCTTTCCAGAAACAGTTTTTTACCATTTTCTGGTATTTCTGCGATGGCAAAAGCTTCGCCCTGTTTGGTTTCGTCTATATATTTTTCCTGCACTTTTGTAAGAAGTTAGATTTTAGAATTAGATTTTAGACTAAATTCTAAGATTAAATTAGTTTGCAAAGATACGAAATATTGTGACAGAATGGCAGGATTATTAAAACAAAAAAATAAATTATCCTGATTTGATTTCGTAAATTTGAACACAATTTTATAAAAATGAACATAAAACTTAACAGGCTGAATGATGATTTCCTCTTCGAATGCACCAATGATCAGGGAAATTCTATTTTATTAGATAATACTACTTTGCCCGGCGCAAAAGGTGTTTCGCCGATGCAATCCCTTTTGATGGCAGTCGCAGGTTGCAGCGGAATAGACTTGGTTTCGATATTAAAAAAACAACGTCAGCAAATCGATTCTTTCTTTGCTGAAGTAGAAGGCGAAAGAGTTCAGGTAGATGAAGCAAAACCATTTAAAAGTATTAAAGTCAGTTTTTTTCTTCAGGGAAATATCGACCCTAAAAAAGCTAAAAAAGCGGCAGAATTATCTTTCGAAAAATATTGCTCGGTTTCCAAAACGCTGGAACCAAACGTAGAAATCACTTATGAAGTGAGCGTGAATGGAGAAATTGTAGAATAATTTTTTGATGAAAGTTTATTTTTCTAATCAGTTTAATCAGTTCAAAAAACATTTAGATATTTTAAAATCTAAAAATGTAATGAATTATGATAAAGTTAAATTGATTGAAAAAATTACTGAAATCGATATTGAGACAAAGAAGTCAATTAATGGAATTGATTTGAAATTTCTATTCCATTATAAAATCTTTCCAGATAATATTTTGATTTTTAAAACCCAATGGAATGATGAGAATCGAGAGATTAAAATCGGCGACACGATTCTTCAACAAGTATTTATTCCACCTCTAAAATCGTTCTCCCAAAAGATAATCTTCGGAGTCAGAATCAAAGAAATCATTAATGAAGAAAATAGAAAAGGCTTCAGTTACGAAACGCTCGAAGGTCACGTGGAAAAAGGAATTTCAACATTTACAATCGAAGATTTTAATCAAAAAATAACTTTTAAAATTCACACATTTTCAACTCCTGGCAATATATTTTCAAAACTATTAGCGCCAATATTCTCAATTCCTTATCAGACTTATTGCACGAAACAAGCTTTGAAAAATGTAAAAAACCAAATTGAAAATCAATAAAAAAACCTTATCAAATCTGATAAGGTTTCTTTTTATAATTTTATCTATTCGTCAACCTCGGCTGAATCAACTTCGCCACCGTAGAAGTCCATCCGGTTTGATGGGAAGCGCCAACGCCTCGACCATTGTCGCCGTGGAAATATTCAAAGAACATAATGTAATCTTTGAAATGCGGGTCATTATTGAATTTATCAACCCCACCGTTGAATGCTCGATTTCCATCCTCGTCTTTCAAGAAAATGCCACAAAGTCTGTCGCTGATGTCTCGGGAAACTTCTTCCAGATTCTTTTGCGCGCCACTTCCCTTAGGATATTCAATTGTAAAAGCATCGCCAAAAAAGAAATGGAACCTTTGCAAACTCTCGACAATCAAAAAATTAATCGGAAACCAAATCGGGCCGCGCCAGTTGCTGTTGCCACCAAACATTCGGCTGTCGCTCTCTGCTGGTGTGTAATAAACCACGTGCTCCTGCTCGTGAACGGTAAATCGGAAAGGATTTTCTTCGTAAACTTTGGACATCGCTCGAATGCCGTAATCACTCAGGAATTCAGATTCGTCCACCAGCCTGTTTAAAACTTTCGTCAGCCTTGTTTTTCTGAGAATGCTCAAAAGGTGCTTGTTTCCCTCGCCTTCTACATACCATTGAGACACCAGTTTGGTAAGATCTTGTTTGTTTTTCAGAATCCACTCCATTCTCTTTTTGAACTCCGGCAGTTTCTCCAACATACTGTGCTCCACAACTTCGACCGCAAACATGGGAATCAATCCGACAATGCTCCGAAGTTTCAGATTGACACTGTCTCCGTTGGATAACTGGAGTAAATCGTAGAAAAATCCGTCTTCCTCATTCCACAGGCCCTGTTTGCCGTCCCCGATATTTTCCATCGCTTCTGCGATATAAAGATAATGTTCGAAAAATTTGATGGCCATATCCTCATAAACCGGATTGTGGATGGCTAATTCCATAGAAATTCGCATCATATTCAGAGCGTACATCGCCATCCAGCTGGTTCCGTCGGCTTGCTCCAGATGTTCACCTTCGCTGAACTCCATATTTCGGTCAAAGGCTCCAATGTTATCAAGACCCAAGAATCCGCCTCCAAAAAGATTGTTCCCGTTGTAATCTTTTCGGTTGACCCACCAAGTGAAATTCAATAATAATTTTTGAAAAACCCTTTCTAAGAAAGCCAAATCTGGCTTCCCATTATTTTTTTCATCAATTTTAAAAACCCTGAAAGTGGCCCAAGCGTGCACAGGCGGATTCACATCATCGAAGTTCCATTCGTACGCTGGCATTTGTCCATTCGGGTGCATATACCATTCTTTGGTAAGCGTAATCAATTGGTCTTTAGCAAACTCCGAATCAATGACACAAAAACTCACACAATGGAATGCCAAATCCCAGGTCGCATACCACGGATATTCCCATTTGTCGGGCATCGAGATGATATCTTTGTTGTGGAGATGTTCCCAATCGCTGTTTCGGACGAATCCTTTCCTTTGGATCGGGAAATTCGGGTCGCCTTTCAGCCATTTTCCCACATTGTAATGATAAAACTGCTTGTTCCAAAGTAAACCTGCAAAAGCCTGTCGCTGCACGTTTTTCTCATCTTCGTTTTCTATTCCTTTTTGGATATTGGCGTAGAAATCGTCGGAATCTTGCTTTCTCCGGCTCATCAGATTTTCGAAATCCCAAAAAGCATCCTCCATACTGTGAGGAGACAGCCGGAACTCGAAAACTTTGTTGCTGTGCGCCTCGATGATCTCTTCGCAATGCAATGCCGCTTTGGTTCCGGTTTTCTCTGGATTGACCGTGTCTAATCCTTTGATAAGATATTGGTTGATGCCATCTTTGAAAAAGCCCTCTTTTTTTGGAAGATTGAATAATCTGGCTTTATTGGTTTCATTTTCGCAAAACAGCGCTTCAACATTTCTGTTTTTGGAATAGAGCTTTTTGATGCTAAGGCTATTATGACGGATATCGATTTCGCCTTGCTTAGAAGAATTAAGGCTGGCCTTATAATCGTTGTAACCCCAATACCAGTTGTTCCTGTACCAAACGGTTGGCAAAACCACAATAGGGGCGGCTTTGTCGCTGCGGTTGTGAACGTCGATCCGGATCAAGAAATCATCTTCGCCGGCTTTGGCATATTCAATAAAAATATCAAAATATTCATCGTTATCAAAAATCCCGGTATCAATGAGTTCATATTCTGGATCTGTTCTGGATCTCAGGCCGTTTGTGCGGACAAGATCGTCGTATGGAAATTCATTGATGGGGTATTTATAAACCATTTTCATATAACTATGAGACGGCGTATTGTCTAGATAATAAAAAATCTCCTTGATGTCTTCCCCGTGATTGCCCTCATAATTGCTCAAACCAAAAAAACGTTCTTTGATCCGAACATCTTTTTTGTTCCAAAAAGATAGGGCAAAACACATCTGTTGCTTGTCATCCGAGATGCCTGCGATGCCTTCCTCGGCCCACCTGTAGGTCCAGGCTTCTGCCATATCGTGTCCTGTAAACGCCCACGCATCACCGTTTGTACTGTAATCTTCCCTCACATTTCCCCATTGGCGATGGCTCACATACGGCCCCCACTTTTTCCAACGCGGATTCCTCAATTTTTCTTCCTCGTTCATATTGTTCTAATTATTTTAAAAATAATTATTCGATTTTTTAGGAGCATCAGGTTTCGACCTTTGTTGCGCGTTTTCAACCCGCTGTCCACTATATCTTTTTTCTCCTCACCCTAAGTCCCTCTCCAAAAGAGAGGGACTTGCAGCCGCAAAAAAAAAGGATGCCGTTCCCATCCGGGCTATGTTGACGTTTCGTCATTCTTTCAAGTTTTTAAAATTCCAAAAACTAAAAACCATCAACCAAAAACCAAACTATCCGTTATCCGCAAAACTCTCCAAAGTCGTCATTCCACCATCGACGTAGATACTCGTTCCTGTAATGTAATCCGAATAATCACTGGCCAAAAATACGGCTAAATTTCCAATGTCGTCTGGCTGACCAATTCTGTTGTACGGAATCAGCGTCATCAGCGCGTCCAGAGATTTCTCATTATCCCAAGCAGACTTGTTAATTGGCGTCTGGATTGCACCAGGACAAATATTATTCACCCGGATTTTTTGCTTTCCATATTCCTGCGCCAATGTCTGCATCAGCATTCTCAGCGCGCCTTTGCTGGATGCATAATTGGCGTGCCCAGCCCACGGAATCGTTTCGTGAACACTGCTGATATTGATGATTTTTCCCAAAGCTTTGGATTTTTCATTCATTCCGCGTTTCAAAAATTCTCTGATGGCTTCTCTTGAGCATAAAAACTGCCCAGTTAGATTGACATCAATCACCTTTTGCCATTGCGTCAAAGTCATATCAACGAAGGCTGCATCTTGTTGTAAACCTGCATTATTAATAAGAATATCTACAGTTCCATATTTTTCAATCGTCGTTGTGAACATCTTCTGAACCTGGTCTTCCTTGCTCACATCACATTGAATGATAATGCCTTCGCCTCCACTTTCCTGAATAGTTTTTAGAGTATCCTCGGCTTCTGGTTCTGAATGTTCTGATGAATGATTAACTATAGTGATGGCACCGGATTTCGCAAGACTGATGGCGATTCCTTTTCCAATACCGCTGCTGGAACCCGTTACGATGGCGACTTGTTTATTGAGATTGATTTCCATAATTGATTGTAAAAAGAAATTTTTAAAAGCAAATACTGTACGCAAGTTCTGGTAAAAAATATTATTAACAAATAATTATTTTAGAAATTTCAAGCGAAATTTGGAATAAGTAAACTTTGTGAAGTATCTTTGTAGTCAGAATTGTTCATTTACATATTGAAAATGTTATCGAGAAAGGTGGAGAGATTAGACTCTGAGAAACCTTGGCAACCCTTCGGAAACGAAGAAGGTGCTAAATTCTATCCGCTCTGGCGGAAAAGATAACCCCCAATTATTCTACTTCTCCCGTAGCATTTTCAATTTTTTATCAGATCAAATTGGAAAATAAGTTACTTCATCTTCAGACAATACATTACACCACAAAAACCGGAAAGGTTTATGATATTCCTCTTAGCTATCAGCTTTTTGGGAAGGCTCTATATTCTGCTCCGATGGTTTTGATCAATCACGCTTTGACGGGAAATTCGGACGTTGCTGGCAACAAGGGCTGGTGGAAAAGCTTGGTGGGAGACGCAAAAGTCATCGACACGGCCTGCTTTACCGTGATTTGTTTCAACATTCCCGGTAATGGTTTCGATGGTTTTCTCATTGATGATTATGAGGATTTTACGGTGCGAGACATTGCCTCCATTTTCTTGAAAGCGTTGACATTGTTGAAAATCGAAAAGGTTTTTGCTTTGGTCGGCGGCTCTGTGGGCGGCTCTATCGGCTGGGAAATGCTGGCTTTAAAAAATAATTTGGCGGAAAAATTCATCCCGATTGCCACAGATTTCAAAACGTCGGATTGGCTACATTCGCAATGTTTGGTTCAGAAATTTCTTTTGGAATCTGAAGAAAAACCATTAGAAAAAGCAAGAATCCACGCGATGCTGTGCTACAGAACTCCAGAATCGCTCAACACCAGATTCAAAAGCGAAACCGATCCTGAAAAACTAATCCTGAAATCCCACGACTGGCTCAACTTCCACGGAAAGCGGCTGAGCGAAAGATTTACTTTGAAAGCCTACAAGTTGGTCAATCATCTCCTCATGAACATCTGCGGAAATGCAAATGATTTGGAAAAAATCAACGCCGAGATTCATTTGATCGCAGTAGATTCCGACCTTTTCTATCCTGCTTTTGAGATGAAAAATACTTACGATTTTTTACGACTTAAAAATAAAAATATTCATTATCACGAGATCAAATCTATCCACGGACACGACGCTTTCCTGATGGAATATGACCAACTGAATAATATTCTAAAACCAATCTTTGCAAGCATCGTAACGAAATCATGGGAAGAAAATGAATCATAAAATTAATAAAAAACGAGCGACAAAGTCGCGATAAAGATAAAAATGACTACAAATACCATTAACATATACAGAAACAAAGCCTTGGTAAACTTCGAAGGAAAGGAC
This sequence comes from Weeksellaceae bacterium, assembly GCA_022013695.1. GTDB lineage: Bacteria > Bacteroidota > Bacteroidia > Flavobacteriales > Weeksellaceae > Epilithonimonas. The sequence goes on along the minus strand of JAKLPS010000030.1, from coordinate 50,430 downwards.
TTTTTGGGACAAATCGGCGTCGATTCCCGCATTTTCCAAACTTTGAACGGCGGCGGAATCAGCGTTGGCGTTATTTCGCAGCAGGCCATCGAAAATGGAATTTCGGTTCTCGTGGACGAAAATGACGCAGAAGATTCTGTGAAATTTCTTCAAAAAGAATTCGCAAAAGAAATAAAAGAAGGCCACGTCAGCCACATTTATAGTGTTGATAGTCTGACTGTTATAGGTTTCGTTTCTGATGATTACAACAAGATTTTGTCCCATCTGCAGTGCAACAAAATTTTTCCGTTATTACTGACCCAAATGGCTTCGGCCGGCAGAGTGAACATCGTTGTAACGGCTAACCAAACCGAAATCGCAAAAAACATCATCGAAACCGAAATCTACGGAAAGCCCAAAACCATCCATCTGGCATTGATCGGCCACGGAAATGTGGGCGGAACTTTGATTGAGCAAATCCTAGATTCTGCGCACGATATTTTGCTCAGAAAAAGGTTGGAACTCAAAATTGTTGCCATAGCCAATTCCAGAAAAATTGCTTTTAATCAAGCGGGTTTCGGCAGCGATTGGAGGCAGAAGATCAAATTTTCGAAAATAGAATCCAACGCGGGAAAATTGGTAGAATTTGCTAAAGAATACCAACTGGAAAACCTGATCATGGTGGACAACACCGCAAGCGCAGATTTTGTGAAAAATTATCCTTTTTTGGTAGAAAACGGTTTTGACGTCGTAAGTTCCAACAAGATATTCAACACCCTACCCATTTCCCAATACCGCGAATTTCGGAAATTATTAGAAAAAAACAAAAAGAAATATCTCTACGAAACCAATGTGGGAGCGGGTCTGCCGTTGATTGACACAATTAAGCTGCTGCATCTCTCGGGCGAAAACATTACCAGAATCAAAGGCGTTTTTTCCGGAACGCTGAGCTATGTGTTCAACCATTTTTCTCTGCGAGACGACAAGTTTTCAGTCATTATCAAGGAAGCGATGGAAAAAGGCTTTACGGAGCCCGATCCCCGCGAAGATCTTTCAGGAAACGATGTTGCCAGAAAATTGTTGATCCTCGCCAGAGAATTGGATTTGATTAACGAATTTCAGGATATTCATATTCAGAATCTCGTTCCGCAATATCTATTTGAGCTCGATAAAAACGAATTCATTTCCAGATTAGAAGAATTAGATTCCGAATATCAAAACATCAAAGAAAATCAGAAGCAAGACCACGTTTTGCGTTACGTAGGCGATTTGCACGGCAATCTTCAGGAAGAAAAAGGAGAATTGGATGTGAAACTAATTTCCGTTCCAGCCAATTCGGCACTTGGTCAGCTGAAAGGTTCTGATTCCATTTTCGAGATTTACACCGAGAGTTACGGCGAAAATCCGATCGTGATAATGGGAGCCGGAGCGGGAGCCCAAGTAACCGCCCGAGGCGTTTTCGGCGATATTTTAAGATTAAGCGAAACAAAATAACGTTTAGTTCCGTAGGAACGGCCGATTTAAAAGAGTCGGAATTCATTCCAACGAAAAAAAATAAATATCGAAACGACCAATTTAATAGCATTCTAAAAGCGTTGGAATTCATTCCAACGAAAAAAATAAATATCGGAACGACCAATTTAATAGTATTGGAATTCATTCCAACAAAAAAATAAACAATTCAAAATAATGGAAAATCAAAATTTCGAAACATTAGCCATCAGAACGCAAACCGAACGAACCCAGTTCGACGAGCATTCCACACCATTATTCCTCACTTCCAGCTTCGTCTTCGAAGATGCCGAAGATATGCGCGCCAGTTTTGCCGAAGAAAAAGACAAAAATCTCTACAGCCGATTCAGCAACCCCAATGTCACAGAATTCGTCGACAAAATCACGAAAATGGAAGGCGCCGAATCCGGTTACGCTTTTGCGACGGGAATGGCCGCAATATATTCCACATTGGCCAGCTTGCTCGATGCCGGCGACCATATCGTCAGCTGTCAGTCGGTTTTCGGATCCACGCACACTTTGTTCACGAAATATTTCCCTAAATGGAATATAGAAACCACCTACTTCAAAGCAGAAGACTCGGAAAATGTAGAACGATACATCCAACCAAACACCAAAATACTATTCTTAGAAACGCCGACTAACCCCGCGATCGAAGTTTTAGATTTAGAATTCTTCGGACAGATTGCCAGAAAACACAATCTCATTTTCGTTGTAGATAACTGCTTCGCGACGCCTTATCTGCAACAACCAATTAAATACGGCGCAGACATTGTGGTTCATTCTGCAACGAAACTCATTGACGGGCAAGGCCGCGTTCTCGGTGGCGTTGCCGTTGGGAAAGCCGACTTGATTCGCGAAATTTATCTTTTTTCGAGAAACACAGGTCCCGCGATGTCGCCGTTCAATGCTTGGGTGTTGAGCAAGAGCTTGGAAACTTTGGCGATTCGCGTAGAAAAACATTGCGAAAATGCGCTCAAAGTGGCGGAGTTTCTAGAAAACCACCCGAATGTTGAATTGGTAAAATACCCATTCCTGAAATCTCATCCAAGCTACCAAATCGCCAAAAAACAAATGAAATTGGGCGGAAATATCGTCGCTTTCGAAGTCAAAAACGGCATCGAAGGCGGCCGAAATTTCCTCAACAAAATAAAACTGTGTTCCCTTTCCGCCAACTTGGGAGACACAAGGACGATTGTCACGCATCCCGCTTCCACAACGCATTCCAAGCTTTCCGATGATGAGCGGAACGAGGTCGGAATCACCGCCGGATTGGTGCGTTGCTCCGTCGGATTGGAAAATATTGATGACATTATCGACGATTTGAAACAAGCTTTAGACTAAGTCATCCTGAGCTGAGTCGAAGGAAGGAGCAACAAGTTTTACGCTTCGAATCACGACTCCAACCCGCTGTCCGCTATATCTTTTTTTGCTACAACGATTTGTCATCAAAAAAAATGAAGTCAAAGCAAAAAAAGGATGCCGCTCCCATCGGGGCTATGTTGAGGTTTTTACTTTTCAATCGACGATAAAAAACAAGTTCCATAGGAACGACCGATAACCAAACTTTAGAATTTATTCTGACGAGTTCCATAGGAACGACCGATAAACCAACGTTAGAATTCGTTCTGACGAGTTTCGTAGGAACAGCCGATAACCCAACGTTAGAATTTATTCTGACGAGTTTCGTAGGAACGACCGATAAACCAACGTTAGAATTCATTCTAACGATAAAAAGAAAAAAAATGAAAAATACAGACCAACTTTATAAAGCCATTTCCGAAAGAATCCTGATTCTGGACGGCGCAATGGGAACCATGATTCAGCGCTATAATTTCTCGGAAGAAGACTACCGCGGCGAGCGTTTCAAAGAATGGAAATATCCAGTAAAAGGAAACAACGATTTGCTCTCTCTCACTCAACCTCAAGCTATTGAAGAGATTCACAAAAAATACTTGGAAGCCGGCGCAGACATCATCGAAACCAACACGTTTTCCGGAACTACAATTGCGATGGCAGATTATCATATGGAAGATTTGGTCTATGAACTCAACTATGAATCTGCAAAAATAGCAAGTAAAGTCTGTGATGAATTTACTGCTCAAAATCCCAACAAGCCAAGATTTGTAGCTGGTTCTATTGGTCCTACTAATAAAACGGCTTCGCTTTCCCCTGATGTGAACGACCCAGCTTTCAGAGCCATCACTTTTGAAGAATTGAGAATTGCTTACAAACAACAGGCAGAGGCTTTGCTGGACGGCGGTTCCGACATTCTTTTAGTAGAAACCATCTTCGACACGTTGAATGCAAAAGCAGCCCTCTTCGCCATCGACCAAATCCAGGAAGAAAGAAATATCCAAATCCCGATTATGGTTTCCGGAACTATCACCGATGCTTCCGGAAGAACTTTGAGCGGACAAACGGCGGAAGCATTCCTGATTTCGGTCTCACATCTCAACTTATTGAGTGTAGGATTCAATTGCGCCTTGGGTGCAAAACAATTGACGCCGTATTTGGAAACGATTGCAAAACAGTCTGATACGTATATTTCTGCATATCCCAATGCCGGTTTACCCAATGCTTTTGGTCAATACGATGAAAGTCCCGAAATAATGGCGGAACAAATCAAAGAATATGCTGAAAAAGGATTAGTCAACATCATCGGTGGCTGCTGCGGAACAACGCCCGAACACATCAGAGCCATCGCAGAATTGGTGAAAAATTACGAACCGAGAAAAATTAATTTAACAATATAAAAATGAATATTCTCATTCTGAATAAATCGAGATACCAATATATCAACAATTGGCTATAAATGAAAAACAAAAAAACATTTCGTTTCGCACAATGAATAAAGCCACGAAGTGTTGGAATCAAAAGCATAGGGCAAAACCCTGTGAATAATGAGATTTAGTTATTAATAAAGGTCTGAAAGACCGAAATCTATAGCATTAGATTTTCCTCAATGAAACAAAAACACAATTTTGAAATTTTTAAAAATGGGACAATCATTAAATAAAATATATGTTCATCTTGTCTTTAGCACCAAACATAGAAAACCTCTGATAACTGATTTAATAAAAGAAGAATTATTTAGTTATTTAGGCGGGATTTGCAAAAATTTGGAATGCAATCCTATACAAGTCGGTGGATATCAAGACCACATTCATATATTATGTATATTGTCTAAGAAGATTGCCTTAATGAAGTTAATAGAAGAAGTAAAATCACATTCTTCAAAATGGATTAAAACAAAAGGTGTTGCGTTTGAAAATTTTTATTGGCAAAATGGTTACGGCGCATTTTCTGTAAATCCAACTGAATTGGAAATTGTAAAAAATTACATTGTCAATCAAAAAGAACATCACAGAAAGAAAACATTTCAAGAAGAATTTTTAGCTTTTCTAAAAAAATATAATGTTGAATATGACGAAAAATATATTTGGGATTAAAGAATTTGGGCTATACCAAAAGCCATTGATTGCGCCCTTTCAGGGCTTCGCATCATATCGCGCATTTTTTCATTGGGCTTTGCCCAATGCTAATGATATAACCACTTCGTGGCTTTAATTGAACAAAACAAAATGAAATACTTAAAATTATCTGGTCTCGAACCTTTGATCATAACTCCAGAATCCAACTTCATCAATGTTGGTGAAAGAACCAATGTAGCTGGTTCCAAAAAATTTCTTCGATTAATTAAGGAAGAAAAATTTTCCGAAGCGCTCGATATTGCCCGTCATCAGGTGGATGGTGGCGCACAAATTCTGGACGTCAATTTCGATGACGGCTTGATTGACGGCAAAGCGTCGATGGTAAAATTTCTTAACTTAATTGCTTCAGAACCAGATATTTCCAGAATCCCCATTATGATTGATTCCTCAAAATGGGAAATCTTAGAAGCTGGATTACAGGTTGTTCAGGGAAAGGCGGTGGTCAATTCCATCAGTTTGAAGGAAGGTGAAGAAGAGTTCATCAAACACGCCAAAGCAATCAAACGTTACGGCGCCGCTGTGATTGTAATGGCTTTTGATGAAGTTGGACAAGCTGATAATTTTGAAAGAAGACTGGAAATCACCAAACGTTCTTATGATATTTTGGTCAATCAGCTCAACTTTCCGGCAGAAGATATTATTTTCGATTTGAATATTTTCCCAGTGGCAACGGGAATGGAAGAACACCGCAGAAATGCCATCGATTTTATCGAGGCGACGCGCTGGGTTCGTCAAAATCTTCCTTACGCATCCGTTAGCGGTGGCGTTTCCAACGTTTCATTTTCTTTCCGAGGGAACGATTCTGTACGGGAAGCGATGCATTCTGTTTTCCTCTACCACGCGATAAAAGCGGGAATGAATATGGGAATTGTAAACCCCACGATGCTGGAAGTTTATGACGAAATTCCGAAAGAACTTTTGGAATTGGTTGAGGACGTGATGCTCGACAGAAAAGACGATGCAACAGAAAGATTATTAGATTATTCCGAAAGAGTAAAATCTACCAAAAAAGAAAAAGCCGAAGATTTGGCTTGGCGCGAAATGCCTTTGCAGGAAAGAATCACGCATTCATTAGTTAAAGGACTTGACCGTTTTATCGAAGAAGATACGGAAGAGGCAAGATTACAATCAGAAAAACCGCTTCACGTGATCGAGGTTAATCTAATGACCGGAATGGGCGTTGTTGGCGACCTTTTCGGGAGCGGAAAAATGTTCCTGCCTCAGGTCGTAAAATCAGCTAGAGTAATGAAAAAAGCCGTGGCTTACCTTCAACCTTTCATCGAAGCTGAAAAAGACGGAACAAGACCTGCGAACGGAAAAATATTAATGGCAACCGTAAAAGGCGACGTTCACGATATCGGAAAAAATATTGTGAGTGTGGTTTTGGGTTGTAATAATTATGAAATTGTGGATCTCGGTGTGATGGTTCCTGCTGATAAAATTATCCAAACGGCGATTGACGAAAACGTCGATATCATTGGTTTAAGCGGCTTGATTACGCCAAGTCTGGACGAAATGGTTCATCTAGCTTCAGAATTGGAAAGACGAAACCTTAGTTTCCCATTATTGATTGGTGGGGCAACAACTTCCAAAGCCCATACAGCAGTGAAAATTTCACCAAAGTATTCCAATACAGTTGTTCACGTGAACGATGCTTCCCGAGCAGTTGGTGTCGTAAGTTCTCTTTTAAATAAGGATAAATCCAGCGTTTACTCTTTAGAATTGAGAAAAGACTACGACGATTTCCGGGAAAAATTCCTGAACCGTCAAGTTGATAAAGAATACGTTACTATTCAAGAAGCGAGAAGACAGAAATTCAAAATTGATTGGGAAAATGAAGACATTCATACTCCGAAAAAATTAGGAATTACTGTAATTGAAGACCAGGATCTGGATGAATTGTTAGAGTTTATCGACTGGTCGCCGTTTTTCAGAAGCTGGCAATTGTTTGGAAAGTTCCCTGATATCTTGACAGATAATGTTGTTGGTGAACAAGCGACGATTTTGTTTTATGAAGCCAAAACGATGCTTAAAAAAATTCTGAAAGAGAAAAGTTTTACAGGCAAAGCTATTTTCGGAATTTTCCCTGCGAACGCGACTGAACGTGATGATATTTTGGTTTATGATGACAATCACAATGTGATATCGACTTTCAGAACTTTGCGTCAGCAGCATAAAAAATCGGAAGGAAAAGAATATTTTGCACTTTCAGATTTTATTGCACCCGAAAATTCCGGAAAGCACGATTATATCGGAGTTTTCTGCGTTTGTACAGGTTTTGGCGCTGACGAATTGGCAAAAGAATATGAAAATAAAATGGATGACTACAATGCAATAATGGTCAAAGCTTTGGCGGATCGTTTGGCTGAAGCCTTCGCAGAATATCTTCATAAAAAAGTCAGAACCGAATATTGGGGTTATTCAGAAAATGAAACTTTGACGAATGACGATTTGATTAAAGAAAAATATTTGGGAATCCGTCCGGCTCCAGGCTATCCGGCCTGTCCAGACCATTTGGATAAATTAACCATTTGGGATTTGCTAAAAGTGGATGAAAAAATTGGGGTAACTTTGACGGAAAGTTTGGCAATGTGGCCAACGGCGGCCGTTTCTGGCTATTATTTTGGAAATGAAAAGTCCAAATATTTCGGCGTTGGAAAAATTGATGAAGACCAACTGAAAGATTATGCCGAAAGAAAAGACGTCGACCTAGAATATGCGAGAAAATGGCTGAGCCCGAATTTGGCTGATTAAAAATTGTTATGAAAAATATAATTTCGTTCATTCTTTTAGTCATGAATTCCATTGTTTTTTCACAAGAACATTGTGATTATTTGGTTACAGTAAATTCAGAAAATTTAAAAGAAACAGGAAAATTAAAATTATTCATAAAAAACATTGATAATAAATCTTTTAGAATTAGAAGGGAAATTAACTTTTGTAATATGATGCTCAATGATTTTGAATGGTATGATGAAAAAACAAAGTCTTTCGATAAAATTCCTCTGGGAACAAAAGATATAGATTGCTTTCTTTACAATGATAAATATAAAAAGCTAAAACCAAAGGAAACTTTTGTTTATGATGTTGATATCAAGTCTGATTTTGAAGTTTTAAGAAATAGTAAATTTTTTGAAACTTTTAATGATAAAAAATATAGATTCAAAATTAGCTTCAATCTCGATACTTATGATCGTTGTGGAGAATCCAATACATTAATTACAGATTGGATTTATAAAAATTAGAACAACAAACAACAAAAATGAAAATTACCGACCATATAAAAAACGCCAACGGAAAAACGCTTTTCTCTTTTGAGATTGTTCCGCCACAAAAAGGCGTCGGAATCGCAGATTTATATCAAAACATCGATCCTTTGATGGAGTTCAATCCGCCTTTTATAGATGTAACCACTTCCCGTGAAGAATATGTTTTCATCGAAAGGGGCAATGGCCTAATGGAAAGAAAGATCACCAGAATGCGTCCTGGAACTTTGGGGATTTGCGCCGCTATTCAGCATAAATATAACGTAGATACCGTTCCTCACGTTCTTTGCGGTGGATTTACCAAAGAAGAGACTGAATATCTTTTAGTAGATTGTATGTATTTGGGAATCAATAACATTGTAGCTTTGCGAGGCGATGCGATGAAGGGTGAGAAATATTTTGAGCAGTCAAAAGGCGGACACAAATATGCATCGGATTTGGTGAAACAGATTCACGATCTTGGCACGGGAAAATATCTTCACCAGGAGATCAAATGCGATGACAGCAGTAGTTTTTGCATTGGTGTAGCGGGTTATCCCGAGAAACATATGGAAGCGCCATCGATGAATTACGACCTTCAAATGCTGAAGAAAAAAGTGGATGCTGGTGCAGATTACATCGTGACCCAAATGTTTTTCGATAATCAGAAATATTTTGAATTTGTAAAACAGGCGAGAGAAATTGGCATCGATGTTCCCATTATTCCGGGAATCAAACCGATCGCAACCAAAACTCACTTGCAACTGCTGCCTCAGGTTTTCAAAATCGATTTACCCGAACCTCTGATCTCAGAAGTTCTCAAATGCAAAACCAATAATGATGTGCGCGAAGTGGGTGTGGAGTGGGCCATCAGCCAATGCAAAGAACTCTCGGATTTCGGCGTTCCGGTTCTGCATTTCTATTCGATGGGAAAAAGTGATAATATTCTGAAAATAGGAAGAGCCGTCTTCTAAAATAAAAAAAAGATGCGAATCTGCATCTCTTTTATCTGAAAATATTATGTGGTTTGTGGGTTTGCGTCTTAATTTACAGACATTTTTTTTCTTGCAATTATCACGTGATCAGTCGTTTTACTTTCCTTTGCCACGACCTCTAGATGAAAGAAGTTACATATCTCTTCCAAAAGTGCCAAGTCGAAAACATGATGATGCAAACAACGGTTATTAAGATTATCCTGGCCTCGGTTTTTTAGATTCTCCTTGCTTCCATTTAGCGGTGGATCGAGCTCTATATCGTGCAATTCCAAAATATCGGGCAGATGGGTTAAGTCGTCTTCCCCAATCTTTGCATTATAGTCTTCTAATAGATGCTGGAATTTTGTAACTGGTCTTTTGTGATCAAAATTGGATTCCTTACGCGGTAGTACAAGAACAATAGCACCGTCATTTTTCAGCAAATTCAGCCAATTTGAAACGGCTTTTAAAGGATTGGCAATGTGCTCCAAATTATTACAGGAAAGCACGAAATCATAATGATTTTTTGGAATAATTTCCACATCTGCTCCTTCACAAATAAACTGGTGACCTGTCTTTTCATCACCATAGTGATAGGTGTTTCCTTCCTTTATTTCGCCTTCCCAGACGGTATTACTGCTAAAGTTACAGCCATCAATACCCTTCGCTAACCCATATAGTGGCACAAAACCGTTTTTTGAAAAAAAAGGACTTGGCCCCCCGATTTCTATTCCTTCTTTATCTTCAAACAAGAATTTTAAATCATTGAAATGTGACAATTTTGTATTAAAAACTTTGTCATAGATTATTTTTGCCAATATTAATGGCTTTTTATTTCTCAATAGAATCATAAGTCAAATTATATGTTGTGCAATATAATATTTTAATTATAAATCGCCTCCAAAAGTAAAACAAGGTCTTCTATTTTTAATTTCAGTAATTTTTTGTTGACCGACAAGGCTCAACTTCCGAAATTGCTAATTGATAGAACTTTGCTGCAGATGGTCTGCTTCGTACTATTTATTCAAGAAAGTCACCAATTTAATAAGATCCATTTCATCGTTCAATTTTATTTTATTGGTTTTAATAAAATCCTTAACCGCCTCCTTTTTATCTTCTTGCAAAGCATTGATGAGATCATCTGCTTTCTTGGTAATCTTAATGAAATTATCTTCAGTTTTAATAAAATAGATCGGTTTTTGAGCCTCAAATTTTGCCGGAATTCCTGGAACCAAGGTGTTTGGAGGTGGCGTCTCATCAACAAATTTTGTAATATTTTTTCGCAAAAGTCGGTTTTTTCCGCCAACCAATTCGAAGAAATATCCAGAGTATTCATTATTAGTATTTACAAGAATCAGCTTTTCCTTCGTGGTTTCAAACGTGAATTTTGGATATTGTTGCTCCTTGGGAATCACATAAACATTGCCCGTCTGCCCATCCAAAATCTCTATAGAATCTAAAAAAGGGCTATAACGGATAGAAATAGTACCAGAATTTTCGCCCAGTTTTGCTGGAACAAAATTATCATCATAATAAGGAGAACCTTGAATATCTGTATATTTTAATTTTTTGGAGCCGCTATTAATCTCATCCATAGATTTTGTAAACTGGGCATTTCTTGCTAAATTAATTTGCTGTGCATTCAAAAATAAGCCACTTAACAGTAAACTCGCAGAAAGGAATAGTGTTTTCATCAATGATAAATTTCGGTAAAAATACAAAGATTTTTAAGATAAAAAACATTTAGATTTATTAAAACATTAGCAAATATTCGTTATTTTGACCTCAAGATTATCATTATTTTTACAGCTCAAATTTTACTATGAAATTATCAGGTCCTTTCAGGCAAATTGTTACATTAGACCATCTTCCATTGAAGGGAAAATTAAGAGACGAAAATCTGGAGATCATTATCGATGGCGGAATTCTGACAGAAAACGGACAAATCTTAGAAGTTGGAAATTATGATTTCATAAAACAAAAATCTCCTCAAAGTGACATCGATTTGGTTGAAAATCAGCAGATTGCAATTCCGGCTTTTGTAGATGCGCATACGCATATTTGTTTCGGAGGCCATCGCGCGAATGATTTTGCCTTGCGGAATTCGGGGAAATCCTATCTCGAAATCGCAGAATCCGGCGGCGGAATCTGGAGCTCTGTTCTGCACACAAGACAGGCCTCCGAAGATGAACTCACGGATGGAATTCTCAAACGCGTGCGTTTTTTATTGAAGCAAGGCATCACTACCATCGAGATCAAAAGCGGCTACGGATTGAATGTTGACGAAGAACTCAAAAAGCTGCGCGCCATCAAAAAAGCACAGACCCAAACAGATGCAACGCTGGTTCCTACTTGTCTGGCGGCGCATCTAAAACCAAAAGATTTCGAAGGATCTTCTCAGGATTATCTCAATTATATTATAGACGAAATATTACCCCTTGTAAAGGAAGAAAATCTAGCAAATCGTGTGGATATTTTCATAGAAAAATCCGCCTTCCAGCAAGAAGAAAGCAAGGAATTCCTTTTGAAAGCGAAAGAATTAGGTTTCCAAATTACCGTTCATGCCGATCAATTTACATCAGGCAGTTCGCGAATTGCGGTAGAAGTGGGCGCCAAATCTGCAGACCATCTGGAAGCAAGTATCGACGCAGATATCGAATTTTTAGCCAGCTCAGAAACGGTCGCAATTGCTTTGCCGGGCGCAAGTTTAGGTTTAGGTGAGCCTTTTTGTCCTGCAAGAAAAATCCTCGACAATGGCGGAATCCTAGCCATCGCCTCGGACTGGAATCCCGGCTCTGCGCCGATGGGCCAACTCGTGACGCAAGCTTCGATTCTTGCCACCTATCAGAAATTGTCTACCGCCGAGGTTTTGGCGGCTCTCACTTTTCGCGCCGCTTTTGCTCTGGATTTGCACGATCGGGGTATTCTCGCAAAAGGGAAAAAAGCAGATTTCGCGATCTACGAAACAGACAATTTCCAAAATATACTTTACAATCAAGGAAGCTTGATTCCATCAAAAGTTTACATCAACGGAAAATCGGTTTTATGAAAAAAGATAGAGACAGCATTATTTTTGATTTGGACGGAACGCTTTGGGACGCTTCCGAAACCGTTGTTCGCGCTTTTAATGACAGCATCAAGGAAATAGGTTATGAAGTTCATCTGACGGCTTTGGACATCCGGAACTTTTCCGGCATGAAGATGGATGACATCTTTGCGCAGCATTTTAATTTTATCCCAAAAGAAAAACTACCCGATTTTATAGAAATTTACAGCAAAAAAGAGAAAGATTATTTGAGCAAAACGGGCGGAAAATTATTTCCTGATATCCCCGAAACGCTGGAAAAACTCAGCAAAAATTATAAACTTTTTATTGTCAGCAATTGTATGGCGGGATACATCGAAACCTTTTTGAATTACCACCATTTTAACAAATATTTCACCGATTATGAGTGTTTTGGAAACAACAAATTGCCCAAAGACGAAAATATACGGTTGATAATTAAACGAAATGAACTTCAAAATCCGGTTTATGTGGGCGATACCATCTGGGACAAAGAATCCTGCGACAAGGCCAGTGTAGATTTCATCTATGCCGCTTATGGTTTTGGCAAAATAGAAAATCCCGGCATTAAGATAGAAAATTTTGCGGATTTGATAAAAATTATAAACTAAAAAAGTCTTGGCAGAACATTGACAAGACTGTATCAGTAATTATGCTTAAAATTTACTTAAACTCGATGGCAAATTTCACTTGGGTGCTGTCCCAGCCGGAATACAAATCGGCTCCCAGCTTCGTCTGTACAAAAGAGATTGAAAAATATTCGATAACAGAGGCGGTTTTCTCAGTCGGCACATTCAGCCTTACAACATCTTTGCTCTTGTCGTAGGAAAAGGCGCCCCATTTATCAACATCGGAGTTTAGAACGATCGTCCATTCTTTTTCATTGGGGATGGCAAACAAGCTGTAAGTCCCTGCCGGGATGTCTTTTCCAGCAATTTTTACCGGAGTATAGAATTTGATTTCCGTATTTTCATTGGCGCCCATTCTCCAGATTTCCCCATATTTCACGAGGTTTCCAAAGATGACCCTGTTCTTTTTTTGCGGTCGCGAGTACAAGACTTTCACTTTCGGGGTTTCTGTTTTGGAAGACGTCACCTGAAGTGGAAAATAAGTCGCATCCATCGGACTCGCATCAGCAGGTGGGTAGGATACTTTGGAGGGATCCATTTTGTTTTGCGAAAAGGCGCTGAATCCCATTAGCAATGTAGCGACTAAAATTAAATTTTTCATAAATTTTGATTATTTTTATTTTATTTTTAACAATTGTTCTATAGCTCTATCCAGCGTTTCTTGTTTTTTCGCAAAGCAAAATCGGATCACTTTTTCGTCGGTTTTATCTTGATAAAAGGCCGAAAATGGGATGGTCGCAACCTTACATTCCTTCGTCAGCCAATGGCAGAAATCCTTGTCTTGCTTATCAGAAATCGAACCAAAGTGGGCGGACAGAAAATAAGTCCCTTCGCAATCCAACAATTGAAAAGGCGTTGCTGATAACGCACTCCTGAAATAATTTCTTTTCTCTTCGAAGAAAGTAGAAATTTCGGAAAAATCCTCCATGTTTTCCAAATATTTCGCAATCGCATATTGCGCCGGCGTGTTCACGCAGAAAACATTGAACTGGTGGACTTTCCGAAACTCTTTCATCAACGCTTCTGGCGCAGCAAGGTAGCCAATCTTCCAACCGGTAATATGAAGTAATTTTCCAAAAGAGCCTACAACAAAGGTTCTTTCTTTCAGTTCGGGATATCGGGCTAAGGTCAAATGCTTTTTCCCATCGAATGTGATGCTTTCATAGACTTCGTCGCTCAGGATGATGATGTTCGTGCCCTTCACAATGGCGATTAATTCGTCGATATCATTTTGTTTCAGGATTTTCCCAGTAGGATTATTGGGGTTATTGATGATGATCATTTTTGTCTTATTGCCAACTAGTTTTTTCACTTCTTCCCAACGGATTTCATAATCCGGATAATGCATTTTGACATTTTTGACAACGGCTCCGTTCAGAATAATCGCCGGTTCATAGCAATCGTAAGCCGGTTCGAAGATGATTACTTCGTCATCTTTTTCCACAAAAGTAGAAATCACGGTGAAAATGGCTTGCGTCCCGCCAGCCGTGATATTAATTTCGGAAGCAGAATGATAATCCACTTGATATTGCGAATTGAATTTTGCAGAAATCGCTTCGCGCAGTTCTATAATCCCGAACAGTGGTGCGTACTGATTGTAACCCTGCTTTGCAAAATCACCAAGATATTCTAATAAATTTTGATCCGGCAGATAATCCGGAAATCCCTGAGAAAGGTTCACGGCGTTTTCCTGCTGAGCCAATAGAGACATTTCTGTAAAAATGGTAGTTCCAACATTTGGAAGTTTGGAATTGGGAAGTCTTAAAGCCATAACGACGGTAAAATTAAGTAATAATTGAGAAACTTTCTAATCATATTACCGATGTTTTTTCTCCCCCAAAAGTCACAAAGTTTTTATCAATAATAGCAACCAAAAAAGTTATAAAAAAGTTTTAACTATTCTTTTTGGGACTTTTCTACAACTGTCTTATGCAACTTTTGTGCTGATTAAAAAAGTGAATCTCATTTTGTAAATTTGCAAAAATATTTTGCGTGAAGCGTCTCATATCCATCATCGGAACTACAGGAATCGGCAAAACCAGATTGGCCATCGATCTGGCTACGCATCTAGACACAGAAATTATTTCCTGCGATTCCAGACAATTCTATCGGGAACTGAAAATCGGAACGGCGATGCCAACCGAATCCGAATTGGCAGAGGCAAAACATTATTTTGTGGGCAATTTGAGCATTGATGATTATTATTCCATCGGGCAATATGAGCAAGATGCTTTGAAAAAACTAAACGAAATCTTCGCCGAAAAAGATATCGCCATAATGGTCGGGGGCAGCGGAATGTACGAAAAAGCCGTGGTCGAAGGAATGAATGATCTGCCAGAAGCGGACGAAGATCATCAAAAAAAAATGAATGAAATTTTAAAAAATCAAGGCATCGAAACCTTGCAAAAATTACTGCAGGAAATGGATCCGGAATATTTTGCAACGGTAGATAAAGATAATCCGCGAAGACTTCTGCGTGCGATCGACATCATCTGGCAAACGGGAAAAACCTATACCGAAAATCTTAGTTTACCAAAACCAAAACGGGATTTCGAAACCATCAGAATCGGAATCGACGCGCCGAGAGAAATCGTCTACGAAAGAATCAACCGCCGTGTCGATCAAATGATGGAAAAAGGTTTACTGGAAGAGGCTAAAAGATTAATTGCAGACAGAGATAAAGTGGCGCTACAAACCGTCGGTTATGCGGAATTGTTCCGATATTTTGATGGCGAATGGGATTTGGAGTTCGCCGTTTCCGAAATCAAGAAAAATTCGCGCCGATACGCAAAACGTCAAATGACTTGGAACCGCAAATTGGAAAATGTGAATTGGGTTTGTTTTGATAATTCTCTTTCAGAAGCCTTATCTTTGCCATCCATTATGCCCTAAATATTTATTAGTGAGACCATTTTGCGAATTGGTAAATTGTTATATCTTACTTTAAACAAAAAATTTATGTCCAATACACCATCCAATATGCTGGCTTTAGGCACAAAAGCGCCCGACTTCAGCCTTCCAAATCCAGCGAAAAACAACGAAATCCAAAGTTTGGATTCTTTGAAAGGCAAAAAAGGAACTTTAATAGTTTTTATGTGCAATCACTGCCCGTTTGTGCTTCATATCATTGATAAACTGGAGGAATTGTACGAAGATTATCGATCGCAAGGCATCGAATTTATTGGCATCAACGCCAACGATGCGGATCAATATCCGGCGGATTCTCCGGAGAAGATGGTGGAATTTGTACAGGAAAAAAACATCAAATTTCCTTATCTATTTGATGAAAGTCAGGATGTTGCGAAGGCTTATGATGCGGCTTGCACGCCCGATTTCTACTTCTTCAATGACGATTTAAAACTGATCTACCGCGGGCAGATGGACGACTCGCGACCCGGAAATCAAAAGGAAATCACCGGCGAAGATTTGATTATCGCTTTCGAAAATCATTTGGCAGGACAAGCGCAAGAAGATTTGCAAAGACCGAGCTTGGGCTGCAACATCAAGTGGAAAAAGAAAGAAGCCCGAAATTAATTTGGAATTTTTTCGGTAAAAGCAAACTGTTTCGTTTTTCTACGAGCCGTTTTTTTTATGGAAACTTTTCCAAGATATTTTTGATAAAATCTTTCTGCGACTCAAAAGCAATCTTGTCAATTTCGATTTCAGAAATTGGAATCCACATGCCGGCTGATATTTCCGATTCTTCCAATTGGATCTCGAACTTTTCTTCCACTTTATATAGAAAAAATAAATCCATCGTGTTGTAATCGATGTTTTTATAAGGATAAATGTTGGGTCGGCTGCCCAAATATTGTAATTTTTGTATATCAATTTTCAGTTCCAATTCTTCGTCAAGTTCTCTGGCGCAGGTTTCTTCGGCAGATTCTTTTGGATCGCTAAAACCGCCCGGTAGATCGAGTTTTCCTTTGCCCGGTTCCTGATTTCGCACCGTAAAAAATATTTCGTTTTCACATTGTATGATCACGGCTACGGCAGCGGCGGTATTGTGGAACAACACAAAATCGCAGTGGCCACAACTGAACTTGCTGATGTGATCCCATTGTAATGTTTCTTGTCCGCATTTTGGGCAGAATGTCAGATTTTCCATAGGGTAAAATTAATGAAAAAATGCGAAAATCCCACTTGAGCCGATTTCCCCGGAATTTAGATCGCTTTTTTGTTTCGCGGATGAAATTGGATGATGACGTCTCTCAACTCCTCGGTTTTCAGATGCGTGTAAATCTGAGTGGTTGTGATGCTGCTGTGTCCCAGCATTTCCTGAATAAAACGAAGATCGGCGCCGTTCTGCAGCAGATGCGTGGCGAAAGAATGCCGGAAGGTGTGCGGCGAAATATTTTTGTTGATGCCTGCTTTTTGCGCCAAATCCTTGATAATGATAAAGACGATGACTCGGGACATTCGGTTTCCGCGGTTGTTCAGGAATAAAATATCCTGCGATTTTTTGCCGATTTTGGCTTGGCTTCTGATGGTTTTAATATAATTTAGAATATAGCCGGCGGTCGTGGTCGCCAAAGGCACGAGCCGTGTTTTGTCGCCTTTTCCTTCTACCAGCAGATAGTTTTCTTTGAAGTTGATATTGGAGATTTTGAGATTCACCAACTCCGAAACGCGAAGACCGCAGCCATATAGCACTTCCAAAATACAATGATTTCTTATTCCAATATCGGTGTCGGTATCTATGCTGTCGATGATTTTGTCCACATCTTCTATGCTCAAGGTGTCGGGTAGGTAGAGCCCCAATTTCGGACTTTCTAAGAGTGCCGCCGGATTGTCGTCGCGGTATTCCTCCTCCAGCAAAAATTTGAAAAATGCTTTAAGAGAGGAGATGCCGCGGGCTTGCGAGCGCTCGCTCATCTTTTTTTTTGATAATTGATAAAGGTATTCTTGCAGGTTTTCGTAGCTGATGTCTTGCGGAGAAATCTCGTCCAAATCCGTATTCGCGAATTTTTCGAGTCTTTTGATGTCTCGAAGGTAAGCATCCATAGTGTTGTCGGAAAAATTTTTTTCAAACCGAAGGAAATTGGAGAAATCGTTTATTTTTTCGGCCCAGTTCATTTTGTGATTTTTAGTTTTCTTTTATGCGTTTTTGTTCATAAAAGATAAAGTTCCTGTTCCGTAATGTTTAGAATTTCGATGCCGGCATTTTTTAAAAACTCCAGTCCGCTGTCGTCTGAATAATTGGTCATATAAACTACTTTTTTTATGCCCGCCTGCAGGATCAGTTTGCTGCACTCCTTGCAGGGCGACATCGTGATGTAGAGCGTGGCATCTTTGCAGGATTGCGTGCTGCTTGCAATTTTGAGGATGGCGTTGGCCTCTGCATGAAGGACGTACCAGTACGTTTTGCCTTGCTCGTCTTCGCATATATTTTCAAATCCGGAGGGTGTCCCGTTGTAGCCATCGGAGATGATCATTCGGTCTTTTACGATCAGTGCGCCGACTTTTTTTCGCTTGCAGTAAGATAGGTTTCGCCATTCTGCCGCCATTTTGAGATAGGCGATATCGAATTTGTTGTAATCCATTATCAAAATTTATTTGAAAATGGGCTTCCTCTTTTCCAAAAAAGCCGAAACACCTTCTTTGAAATCTTCTTGGCCGAAGAGGTCTCCAAAAGAATTGATTTCTGTTTCCATTCCATTGTCCGAGTCGCTGGCATTGACGGCTTTGATGGCTTTTGCAATCCCTTGTGGCGAATTTTTTGCAATCAGGGTTGCCAATTCCTTTGTTTTGGGAATCAGCTCTTCCTGAGAAAACACTTCATTCACCAGACCGATAGATTTTGCCTTTTCTGCGGTGATCATTTTAGCGGAGAAGATCATTTCGTTTGCCAATCCTTTTCCTATTAATCGGGGCAATCTTTGGGTACCACCATAGCCGGGAATCAGTCCTAATGTGACTTCGGGCAGGCCCAATTTTGCATTTTCTGAGGCATATCGGATGTGGCAGGCAAGCGCCAATTCTAATCCGCCGCCGAGCGCAAATCCATTAACGGCTGCGATAACCGGTTTGCTGAGATTTTCGATTTTATTGAAGACATCGTGACCTCTTTTGGAAAGTTGTTTTGCCTCATCTTGGTTCAAGGAAGGGAATTCCTTAATGTCGGCGCCCGCCACGAAAGCTTTTTCGCCGGTTCCGGTAATAATGATACAATTGACGCTTGGTTCCGATTCCAAATCATCGAAAACGCTGTCCAGATCATTGAAGACTTGGGCATTCAAAGCGTTGAGACTCTCCGGCCGGTTGATGGTTAACACCGCGATTTTGCTTTCTATGCTTAATTTTATACTTTCGTAATTCATTTTAAAAATAATGATGTTTGATGTTCTACTTTAATTTTGTCTCGAAGATAGAAGTTTTTGCAAGATAAACAAAATAGAACCACGCACTTGAACTCTGATTGCAATATTAATCCCAATTCCAATGAACAAAACCTTGCTTGAAAATAAAAAGACTTTCTTTAAAACTTTGTTTAAAACGTGTTGCTTGATCTTTTTAGGACTTATTATTTCTTGCGGCGCGAGCCACGATTCAAGAAACTTTTCAGGATATAAAACCACAACCGTCTCCTATTATGCCAATAAATTTGACGGCCGGAAAACCTCGAGCGGGGAAACCTATCGGCATTCTAAACTCACCGCATCCCACAAAACACTTCCATTTGGAACTAGGGTAGAAATCATCAATATTGCGAACAATAAGTCGGTGGTCATCAAAGTAAACGATCGTGGTCCGCTAAAGCCTTCCCGGGCATTCGACCTCAGCCAAGGAGCCTTCAAAAAAATAGCAAATCTGAATGACGGCATCGTAAAAGTGAAGTACAGAATACTGAAATAGTCCGTGAAAATAGCATTAAAATGTAAAAAGTCATTCAGTTCATAACACTAAAAATGCTTAAATTTGTCATGCTTTAAACAAAAGTCAAAAATAAAAATCTTAAAACAACATCAAGACAATGAGTTACATTTCATTTATCGAAGCAAGACAAATATTAGATTCCCGAGGAAACCCCACGATAGAAGTGGACGTTTTCACAGAAAGTGGAGCAATGGGCCGTGCAGCAGTGCCTTCTGGCGCTTCTACAGGTGAGCACGAAGCCATCGAACTAAGAGACGGTGCGCCGGAATTCCTTGGAAAAGGAGTTTTGAAAGCGGTAGAAAATGTAAAGGAAATCATCGCTCCGGAATTGATAGGTCTGCCGGTTTTCGAACAAAATTTGATAGATGCCGTGATGATCGATCTTGATGGAACTTTTAATAAAGGAAAATTAGGCGCCAACGCGATCTTGGGTGTTTCTTTAGCCGTAGCAAAAGCAGCAGCCAATGAACTTAGAATGCCGCTTTACAAATATGTTGGCGGAGTCAATGCCAACACACTTCCCGTTCCGATGATGAACGTCATCAACGGCGGATCGCACTCCGATGCGCCCATCGCTTTTCAGGAATTTATGATAATGCCGGTGCAAGCAGATTCTTTCTCGCACGCCTTGAGAAAAGGAACCGAAATCTTCCACAACTTGAAATCTATCCTTCACGGCAGAGGCTTGTCCACAGCTGTTGGAGACGAGGGCGGTTTTGCGCCCACTTTCAAAGGAACGGAAGACGCTTTGGATACTTTGTTGCAAGCGATCGAGAAGGCTGGATACAAACCCGGCGACGATGTGATGATTGCGTTGGACTGCGCCAGTTCGGAGTTCTACAAAGACGGAATCTACGATTACCGAAAATTCCAAACGCCGGATGCCGCCCAATTCAGCAGCAGCGAGCAAGTTTCTTATTTGGCGGACTTGGCAAATAAATATCCGATCATCTCCATCGAAGACGGCATGCAGGAAAACGACTGGGAAGGTTGGAAATTGCTGACGGATAAACTTGGAGACAAAGTGCAACTCGTGGGCGATGATCTATTCGTGACCAATGTGGAAAGGCTTTCAAAGGGTATTAAGGAAGGTATTGCAAACTCAATTTTGGTGAAAGTAAACCAGATCGGTTCCCTTTCCGAAACGATGGCTGCGGTACAAATGGCGCAACAGAACAGATATACCACCGTGATGTCTCATCGATCCGGAGAAACGGAAGACTCTACAATCGCCGATCTTGCTGTGGCACAAAACTGCGGACAGATCAAAACCGGATCCGCTTCCCGATCCGACAGAATGGCGAAATACAATCAGCTCCTCAGAATAGAAGAAGCATTGGGAGAAACTGCCATTTTCCCAGGATTAGACGCTTTCAAAATCAAAAGATAAGATTTTTACCAAAAATCACTATGGAAAGCATTTGGAATATTTCAAATGCTTTTTTAAGTTAATACAATTGATAATCAATTAATTATACTTATAAGTTTGAGGAGTTGATGTCCTTTAGGTTGCTCAATTACAAGCATCCATAAAATCAATTGCCTTATATGACTTTTCTCAGTTGACTATTTCAACATAAAGTGTTATATTTAACACAATAAAATACGTTTTTAAAATGTCAGATAATAAAGTTATATTAAATTACGATGGCAAAAGTTTCGAGTATCCGATCGTAGATAGCACGATCGGCGACAGAGGCATTGATATTTCCAAACTGAGAGACCAGACGGGATTGATTACCTTGGATCTTGGTTACAAAAATACAGGCGCCACCATCAGCGAAATTACTTACCTAGACGGTGACAAGGGAGAGCTCTTGT
The DNA here is from genome assembly GCA_022013695.1 of Weeksellaceae bacterium. GTDB lineage: Bacteria > Bacteroidota > Bacteroidia > Flavobacteriales > Weeksellaceae > Epilithonimonas. The sequence goes on along the minus strand of JAKLPS010000030.1, from coordinate 28,836 downwards.
ACAGAGGTTATCCTATAGAACAGATTGCAGAGAATTCTAATTTTACGGAGGTGATGTATCTTTTGCTTCACGGAGAATTGCCAAAAGCAGAACAGTTCACTGGCTTTGAAAATAATATCAAAAAATATAATTTTGTTGCCGATGAGTTGAAGAAACTGATTGATGTTTTCCCACGCTCTGCCCATCCGATGGGCGTTCTCTCCTCTATGACCTCTGCGCTTACGGCTTTTAATCCCACTGCCGTGAATGTTAAATCCAAAGAAGATCTGGATCATGCCTCGGAATTAATGATTGCAAAATTTGCCCACCTTTGTGCGTGGACGTACAGAAAAACGCAAGGCCTGCCCATCAACCACGGAGACAACAGCCTGAATTATGTAGAAAATTTCTACAAAATGACATTTAAACTTCCTAATCAGGAATTCCAGATGGATCCGGTCGTGGTAGCGGCTTTGGACAAATTGCTGATCCTACACGCCGATCACGAGCAAAATTGCTCGACTTCTACGGTACGAATGGTAGGCTCGGCACATACGGGACTTTTCGCATCGATTGCTTCGGGTGTTTCTGCACTTTGGGGTCCGTTGCACGGCGGTGCCAATCAAGCGGTAATCGAAATGCTGGAACTGATTGAAAAAGATGGGGGCGACGTGAGCAAATGGGTGGAAAAAGCCAAAGACAAAAACGATGGTTTCCGTCTGATGGGCTTTGGACACCGCGTTTACAAAAACTTTGATCCAAGAGCGAAAATCATCAAAAAAGCGGCCGACGACATTCTTGATTCCTTAGGAGTTCACGATAAAGCCTTAGACATCGCGATGCAATTGGAAAAAGTAGCGCTGGAAGACGACTATTTCATCGAAAGAAAATTATACCCAAATGTGGATTTCTACTCGGGGATTATCTACAGAGCTTTAGGAATCCCAACTGAAATGTTCACCGTGATGTTTGCCTTAGGAAGATTGCCGGGATGGATTGCCCAATGGCGGGAAATGAGACTCAAAGGTGACCCTATCGGACGTCCAAGACAGATCTACCAAGGTGCCACGCAAAGAGATTACGTGGATATGAAAAGCAGATAATGCACTTTACAACCAGATTAATAATCCCCAAAACGTTTTTTATGGGGATTATTTTTTGCCGAGCCGTCAAAATCGGAAATCTAAATCGCTTCATTTAATATTATAAACAGATAATAGGACTGAATCTTCTGTTTTTGCAACGCTTTAATTATATTTGCTGCACGTACAATCCTATGCCAATTGATCTTAATATTAAAAACGAAACCGGAAAACTAAAGTCCGTCGTGCTGGGGCAACCAAAATCCAATGGCCCGATTCCTACGCTTGACGAAAGCTATGATGCCAAATCCTATCACAGTATTGCCACGAAAACCTATCCAAGAGAAGAAGATATCATTCTCGAAATGTCGGAATTCGAAAAGGTCCTGAAGAAATATAACGTGGAGGTGTTCCGGCCGAAAATTATTAAAGATTACAACCAAGTTTTTGCCCGCGACGTAGCTTTCGTCATCGAGGACAAAATGATTATTTCCAACATCATTCCCGACCGCGCCGATGAGCAGGAAGCCTACCGGCACATCATTGATAAAGTGTCTTGGAGAAACGTCATCAATCTTCCCGAAAAAGCGCACATCGAGGGCGGCGACGTCATCGTTTGGGACGAGTTCCTGTTCATCGGAACCAGCTACAGCCCAGATTACCGAAATCTGAAGACCGCGAGAACCAACGAATATGCGATCGAAATTCTGAAAGAATATTTCCCAAAGAAAAGAATCATCGATCTCGATCTTAAGAAAAGTGACACCAATCCTTATGAGGGAATTTTGCATTTGGACTGCACTTTTAATCCCATCGGAAAAGAAAAATGTGTGATTTACAAAGGCGGATTTGTAGATGAGGACGATTACCAGTTGGTGATAGACATTTTTGGGGCAGAGAATTGCTTTGACATTACTGAGGAAGAGATGTTTCAGATGGTTCCAAATGTGTTTTCCATCGCGCCAGACGTCGTAGTTTCAGATAAAACTTTCACGCGGATGAATGACCATTTTCGTCACGAATGGGGCATCACGGTGGAAGAAATTCCTTATCGGGAGATTTCAAAAATGGGCGGACTATTGCGATGTTCTACGCTTCCACTGGTTAGAGAATAATTTTACTTCTACTATTTAATTATTTTTAAAAATGCAAACTACAGATACGGTTCTAATGATCGAGCCTGTTGCCTTCGGTTTTAATGATCAGACGGCCGTTAATAATTATTTCCAAACTCAGCAAACAGGGAATGTACAGGTAAAAGCACTCGCAGAATTCCTTGGTTTTGCAGAGAAACTTCGGGCAAAAGGCATTCAGGTCATTATTATCAAAGACACTTTTGATCCCAAAACGCCGGATTCTATTTTTCCAAACAACTGGGTCAGTTTTCACCACGACGGAACGGTCGTTCTCTATCCAATGTTCGCCGAAAACAGACGCTTGGAAAGGCGGCTTGATATTATCGACAAGATTAAGGAACAATTTGAGGTCAGCAGAGTGGTGGATTATTCAAGTGCGGAAAAAGACAATAAATATTTAGAGGGTACAGGCAGTATGATTTTCGACCACGAAAACAAAATCGCGTACGGATCGGTTTCTTTGCGGTTGGATGAAGGTCTTTTCAGAAAATTCTGCAACGAGTTCGGTTTCCAACCCGTCATCTTTCATTCGTATCAAAATGCGGGGGCGGAACGATTGCCCATCTACCATACCAATGTGATGATGAGCGTTGCAGAGCATTTTGTCGTGATCTGTTTGGATTGTATCGATGATGAAAACGAAAGACAGAAGGTTGCGAAAACCATCCAGAAATGTGGGAAAGAATTAATAGAAATTTCGGAAGAGCAGATGCAGCATTTTGCAGGAAATATGCTCGAAGTCCAAAATAGGTCGGGCGAAAAATTTTTGGTAATGAGTCAAAGGGCTTATCAATCTTTAAATCAAAACCAAATCTCGGCCATCGAAAATTATTGCGAAATCCTCTATTCAGATTTGGAAACCATAGAAACCAACGGCGGCGGCAGCGCGAGATGTATGCTGGCCGAGGTTTTCTTGCCGAAGAAATGGTGAAAGAATTCTTTATCAAGACATTTTAATTCTCTAAATTTGAGGTTCAAAAAACGCTTAAAATTTTGGAAAACCGCAAGAAGATCGGCCTTTTTTTTGGTACTTTCAATCCCATTCACATTGGGCATTTGATTTTGGGAAATTATATTCTCGAAAATTCTGATATGCACGAGCTGTGGTTTGTCGTCAGTCCACAAAATCCACTGAAGAACAAAAAAACTTTGCTTCGGGACCATAATCGTCTGGATATGGTGCAATTGGCCATCAAAAATTATCCGAAAATGCGTGCCTCGAATGTCGAATTCTCGTTGCCGGTTCCCAGCTACACGATCGATACATTGACGTATTTGACAGAAAAATATCCGGATTATTCCTTTGCCTTAATTATGGGAGAAGACAATCTGGGAAATCTTCACAAATGGAAAAACCACGAATTGTTGTTGGACAAATATCAAATAATCGTCTATCCGAGGATTTTGGATGACGAAACAAAAAACGATTATCTGCAACACGAAAATATCCATCTCATCGATGCACCAATTATAGAATTGTCTGCCACAGAGATCCGGAATATGATAAAATCTGGAAAAAATGTAAGGCCAATGCTGCCTCCGGAAGTCTTTGAATATCTTGATGGTTCTTCTTTTTACAAATAACTGGAGTGACTTTCTCCCCTATTACCGGATTTGACGCTTCAGTGATCATTCAGTTTTCCTTATTCTATCTTATCTTTACATTGACATGAACATCATAGAAAAATATTTTTCAAAATATCCGGAAGAAAAAGTCATCAAATGGTTTAGGAAGATTTGCTTTGCAGAAGCCATTTCCTGGTTCCTACTTTTTACGGCAATGATTTGGATCCGTACCAACCACGGCGAGTTGCTACCCACGATTTATATCATCCTCATAGGCAATATCCACGGCTTATTTTTCAGTTTGTACCTGTTGCTACTGCTGCCTAGCAAGAAAATCTTTGTTTGGGATGATGAGGAATTTGTTTTTGCCTTGATGGCGGCATTTTTCCCATTTGCAACCATTTGGATTGAAAAAAAACTGACTCAGAAAAATCGGGATCAATGATGAGAAAAAACCTCTAACTTTCTTCGACTTAAAGTCGTGAAAATCAACAATATAAACCTTTTTTCTATAATCCCGCCAAGTTCTTCAACAAAGCGGGATTTTTATTTTTGATTATTAGGATTGATGAACTACTTCTGAGAGCACTGGGCCCGATGGGATCAAAGCTCTCGCTTCGTCGTTGTCTGCAAAATGTTCAAAATATTGGATGTATCTGGCAGCCAAATCTTTCGCTTTGGTTTCCCAATCTGAGGCATCTTTGTAAGTGTCGCGCGGATCCAAGATGTTTTCGGAAACATTCGGCAGAGAAACTGGGAAAGTAAGATTCATAATTGGAACGCAATCTGTCTCGGCTTTATCGATGCTGCCGTCTATGATGGCATCGATGATCGCTCTGGTATCTTTCAGAGAAATTCTTTTGCCCGTACCGTTCCAGCCAGTATTTACAAGATATGCTTTGGCGTTGTGTTCTTTCATTTTTCCAATCAAAGTTTTGGAATACATTGTTGGATGAAGCGTCAAAAATGCTTCTCCAAAAGCCGGCGAAAAGGAAGGTGTTGGCTCTGTAATGCCGAGTTCTGTTCCTGCGAGTTTGGAGGTGTAGCCACAAAGAAAATGATACTGTGCCTGAGACTCTGTCAAGATAGAAACCGGAGGCAAAACCCCGAACGCGTCTGCGGAAAGATAAATAATCTTATTCGCGTGACCTGCTTTGGAAGGCAAAACAATCTTGTTGATATAGTAGATCGGATAGGACACTCTTGTATTCTCTGTGATAGATCCGTCGGTATAATCTACATTTCCTTCTTCATCTGTCACAACATTCTCCAAAAGAGCATCTCTCCGGATGGCGCCATAGATATCTGGTTCTTTTTCTTCACTTAAATCGATTACTTTGGCATAGCATCCACCTTCGTAGTTGAAGATGCCGTTGTTGTCCCAGCCGTGCTCGTCATCACCAATCAAATAGCGTTTGGGATCTGCAGAAAGGGTTGTTTTGCCCGTCCCAGAAAGTCCAAAGAAAACCGCCACGTCGCCTTTTTCGCCCACATTCGCCGAGCAGTGCATAGAAGCCATTCCCCGCAGTGGAAGATAATAATTCATCATCGAGAACATGCCTTTTTTCATCTCGCCGCCATACCAAGTTCCGCCAATAATCTGAATTTTCTTAGTCAGATCAAACATCACAAAAACTTCAGAATTGAGACCGTGCTCTTTCCAATTTGGATTTACTGATTCTGAAGAATTAATGACGAGGAAATCAGGTTCACCATAATTTTGGAGATCATAATGAGAAGGACGGATGAACATATTCATCACGAAATGCGCCTGCCAAGCCACCTTTGTTATGAATCTAACTTTCAGCCTCGTATCTTCATTAGATCCGCAATAGGTATCGATCACATAAAGGCTTTGATCGGAAAGATCTTTGGTTGCAATATCCTTCAACTCGTCAAAAACTTCTACGGTTGTCGGGTGGTTGATGACGCCATCCCACCAGATTGTATCTTTCGTAATATCATCTTTGACGATGTATCTGTCTTTAGGCGATCTTCCCGTAAAAATTCCAGTTTTCACGGCCACTGCTCCTGACTTTGTAAGAACCCCTTTGGCAAAACCGGAGTTTTGAGAATTCATTTCTTTCTGAAAAATTTCTTCGTAAGTTGGATTGTAGAAGATTTCTTTAGGATTAAAAATACCTTGGCGTTCTAGATAAGATTTTAGCGTGTCCATTTTATTTTTTTTGAAGATTAATTTCTAATACAAATGTATAAATATCAACTAATTATCGCCTTATTAATTTCGTGATATTCATCAGTTAAGAAAAATATCATAATTATTTAACAATTAAAGAATTAAATCTTGCCAAGTAAAGATTTGGTGATAGCCCTGCCGGTTAAAATAGGATTTGTAATCGCCGGATTTAGCCGTCAGAACGAAATCTCCTCCCCAGGCTCCTAAACTTTTGACGAAATTCGGATAATTTTGAAAATATTTTTCTTTCGCAGTCGGCATTTCGAGAAAATCGGACAATTTTTGCTCGTGGATCGTCATTAACTCGGAAAATTCTTCCAAAGTTTGACACCGAAAAACGGCTTCGGTCAACACATCAAATTCTTTAATCAAATCTTGCGACTTCGGTTTTGATTGGTAATGCCTGATGCCCTCGCGGGTGTCCTGCTTTTGATTGAGGTGAACGAAAATTAATTCATCTTTGAAAGCCGGCTTATAATTAACCCTTTTATAAATTCTTTCGGGAAAGCGCTTGTACAAAATGGCAGATTTTTCCTTGGCTACAGCCACGTCGTAACCACTTCCGCCGAGACTTTTCTCATTTAGAAGAAATGGATCTACTGCTGCCCACTGTCCCAGATTGCTCATCAAAGTAGCACTGCTGCCCAACCCGAAGTCCGCTGGAAACTCGAGATTGGTTTTGATGTGATAAGAATTTCCGGCTTTGAATCTGGTTTTCGAAAGATCTTGAACGTTTTTCAGAACTTTTAGAATGAATTCAGAGGCTTTCTGACCGTTCGTCTTTAAGATAGTCCAGGTTTTGTAGTCAATGATAGTTTCCAGCCACAATTGGTCTTGATGATAAGCATTCCAAAAAATGAGTGACTTCTCGTCATTTTCTTCTTCAAAAAAAAATCCTTGTCCAAGTTTTGTGGGAACAGCCAAGACAAGCGCGCCATCAACAGCAACATATTCTGAGGTCAGCATCAGCTTTCCGGGCGAAAATATTCTGTTCATAGCCTGAATTTTATAATGCCGAAGATACTGCGACTTCTGGATTAATCTTCCGGATCAAGCCTTGGAGCGTTTTGCCAGGTCCGACTTCGATGAAATTTGTAGCACCATCTTTTATCATATTTTGCACACTTTGTGTCCATTTTACAGGGCCCGTCAATTGCGCAATCAGGTTTTTTCTGATTTCATCGGGATCAGAAATCGGGGTGGTTGTCATATTCTGATACACAGGAATCGTTGCTTTGCGAAACTTGGTATTTTCGATAGCTTTTGCCAATCTTTCTTGCGCAGGCATCATCAACGGCGAATGAAAAGCACCGTTCACCGGTAAGATCAAAGCTCTTTTGGCGCCCGCTGCTTTCAAAGCATCACAGGCTTCTTCTACGGCGTTAGTCTCGCCAGAAATGACCAATTGACCTGGGCAATTATAATTTGCGGGAACAACAATTCCATCGATCTCAGCACAAATCTGCTCCACTTTTGCATCATCCAAACCGAGAATCGCAGCCATAGAACCGGGATTATTATCACAAGCCATCTGCATCGCCTGGGCTCTTTCGTAGACCAATTTCAAACCATCCTCAAAAGACAATACACCATTGGCCACCAAAGCGGAAAACTCTCCCAAAGAATGTCCCGCTACCATCTGTGCGCCCAGACCATCAGCGACCTTTACAGTAGCTACAGAATGTAAAAATATGGCAGGCTGGGTAACGCTTGTTTTTTTGAGATCTTCCTCTGTACCGCTGAACATAATAGAAATAAGGTCGAAACCCAGGATCTCATTGGCAGAATCCATCAAGTCTTTGATATCTTTGCGGGCATCATACAATTCTTTACCCATTCCTACATATTGCGAACCTTGACCTGGAAATACAAGTGCTTTCATCTAAGTATCTATTATTTTTTTTGACACATGAAACTCAGAGGAGCATCATTTTATTGGTGTGATTTTTTTAAATGGCAAGGGGATTACTGCACCAATCTTACGACGCGATATCCGTTGTTGATGTATGCACCATCTGGTTTAGCTTTTACGAATTCGAATTTTGTTGCGAGTTGGGTTTGTGATTTGTTGATCTGTTTAAAGATTTCTCCTTTTTTGTTTTCTCTCGTCAACATATCATTCATGACATCAAAACCAATCACGGCATATTTGGAGGGCGTTTTACAATATTTTGATTTGTAAGCGGCAAGAATTTCTTTTTCAAAATCACCGTCGTAATTGATTTTTCTGTCCATCAGATAGACCAAACTCGCTTTAGAAAGCTCATCCACATTTTTTTCAAAACTGGGACTGTAGAACATACTGAAGGCTTTCACGCCATCGGTCTGCTTCCCCAATTCGGCTATTTTGGAGGCAAAATCTGATCCTGCAGCATCGCCATCATCTGCTAAAACAGCAATCACCGGCACAGACTGTCCCGTCATCATATTACTTTCTAGCTTGATCTCTGAGGAAGTATTGACGATGACAACATTTGCTTTCGACAACATTTTTTCCAAACCTGCTTTGATGGCGCTGGCATTGGCTTTAGAACTATCTGCGACGATATATATTTTCTGATCCTCATAAACCTGTGCTACCTCTTTCACAATTCGATCAGAATAAACCGAGTTATCCGTTTCGACCATTATTAAATTGCTGTAATCAAAAAGATCTTGAGAATTCGCAAACGGCGCAACCACAGGAATTTTGTTTTGTTTTACGTAGTTGAGCACTTCCAAAACACTCGATTTGAAAAACGGGCCAATAATCAAATCGGTATTGTCCTGATTGATCTGGGAAAGACTATTTTTAAAGGTGTTTTCATTTCCCGCATCCACCACCTTAATATCCAGTTTCTGACCAGCATCTGCATTTCTCTCCGCCGCCAATTTTGCGCCCGTCAAAAAATCCATAGCCATCGTTCTGTACTTGGCATCGTTGGCATCAAACCCAAATGGTAACATGAGGACGACACTCAAAGCATCGCCGGATTTTTTGGAGTACATGGGATCTTGCTTTTTAATTTTCAAAATCATCCCAGATTTCAAACCGTCAGAAAGATTGGGGTTCAGGGAAATCAATTGATCCAAAGTCACATTGAAATGGTTCATAATGCTAAACATCGTATCGCCACTTTGAACTGTGTAAGTTACATAATCATCGTCGGAAGTCGCCGTTTTTCCTGAGGCCGAGGAACTCACACTTGGCGCAGAAGCTTGGGTGGTGTTTATAGTTTTCGTTACCGGCTCGGATGCGGTATTACTTTGAGAATGATCTTCAACATTTATTGCGCTGGTTCCCGAAATTTTGATGCTTGCACCGGGTTTCAAACCTGAGGCTTCCAAGCCTGGGTTGAGTGCGAATAACTGCTTCTGCGTGAGGTTGAACTGTCTCGATATTTTGTAATAATTATCCTTAGTTTGAACAACGTAAAAACCGTCGGAATTTCCCGTGGACGCCGCTAACTTGGTCGTGGTAGGTTTGGTATCCGCAACTGTTGTAGATAGGCTGGCAGCGGTCTCCATTGTGCCTGAATATTTCCGAATATTATCTAACGGCAGCGTCACTTTATCACCAATTTTGAGATGAGAATCCAATTCTGGATTCAGTTTTCTGAGATCGGCTTCTGATATTTTGTACTGTTTCGTAATCCCGTAAATGGTTTGTTTGGGCAACAATGTGATAGTTCCTGTTTTGCCAGAAAGAGTGGCGGATGCGGAGACCGTAGTTTTGGTGGGATTAGATTTTGGCGTTGCTTCTTTTGCGGAACTTTTTGCTTTTGAAACTGTTAAGACATCGCCTATTTTTAGCCCGCTCTCTTTTTTAGTCGGGTTTAGTTGGTATAATTCGTCGATCGACAGGCCGTACTGTCTAGAAATTCCGTAAGGTGTTTCTTTAGGCGCCACGGTGTGCGTTTTCTGAGCAGAAAGCCCTAAAAAGGCCATTACCGCAGATAAAATGAAAATTTTCTTGATCATTTTTTTTTAATAATGATACAAAAATAATGCTTTCAGATTAAATAGGCGAGATTATTAATTCGGATTTTTGAACATTGATTTTTTGGTAGCAATCATCTATCCATTGTTTACCAAAATCTGAGTACAACACACTGAAATTGAAGACTCTTTCCTGCCAATTTCCACTCGGATGCACCTTGAGAAAGAGATTCTGCATTTGCTCAAACCTTTCTGCTTGTTTGATTTTTTCCGCTTTCAGAAGGCGTTTCTGCATCCGCCGGAAAGATTTTAACTGCCGGGCTTCTTCTGCTTCTACAAGATTGAAAAAACTTCGATCGGTTTCCGAAGCTTTGTTTTTGAGTTCGGAAAAAGACCCGATGAGTTGCACTTCTTTTTCGGCAAGGAGCAACCTAATCTCATTATTTTCCAGTATTTTCTGATTCAAGACTTCGGCAAAATTTTCGAAGAAATTTTCAACCTCCAGTCCAGCTTTTTCGATTTTTCGCATCGTCTTTTCTTCGAGGAACAGCATCGAATTTCTTGGGATCAAAACGGGAAATGGGATATCGATGGCCGCAAAATAATCTTTGAGTTCGATCCAATACATGATTTCGGCATTTCCGCCAACGTAGGCCAGATTGGGCAAAACAGATTCCTGATAAGCCGGACGAAGCACGGCATTTGGGCTGAATTTCTCCGGATGATTCTCTAATTCCTCCAAGATTCTGTCTTCCGAAAACTTCAAATCCGTATCAAGAACCACATAGTCATTATTAATTTTTTCGATACGGTTTCTGGTTTCCGAAAGATAAAACAAATTGATGTCCCGCGGATTGACCTGAACTTTATGATATTGCTTTTCCAAAAATGCGCGTTGAATTCTCGTGGTTTCAAAAAGCTGATTGTGCAGCAGCTCCGCTCGGAAGATGGGCTTGACTTGAGATTTTAATTCTTTGGAATTGCCGTCGATCGTTAGCAAGCCGTAATCTGCAAATAATTGATTGACCAAATAGCGAATGGCCTGCGTGTGCGTATTTCCTTTTCTGTAAGCATTTCGAAGCCAGAGGATGAGTTCTGTACCATAAATGTAATCTTTAAATTCCTTTTCAAATTCCTGAATAAAATACTGATCCTCGACTTGGATATCCCCTACAGCACCTCCCGAATGACCTTTGATCTCATAATAATTTTCGCGCGTCTTGAAGTGATTGACCTCATCGAAATCGTGGTCCTCCGTTGCCATCCAGAAAATCGGGACGAAGTTGTGATCGGGGAAATTGGATTTTAGAAAGTCAGCGGTTTTTATCGTCTGCAATATTTTATAAACAAAGAAAACCGGTCCGGTAAAAAGATTGAGCTGATGACCCGTTGTGACGCTGAAAGTGTTTTGCTTTTTCAGAAGGGCAAGATTTTCCAGTTGCTTAGCAGACATCGGTTCAGCCTGATGTTGCGATAGAATAGTCCCGCAAAGGATTTGCCTTTTATCTTCCGAAAATGACTTTTGCTTTGCTAATATTTGATTTTTAAAATGATCCAAATCAAAAATTTTATCCTGAAACCCGTCTAGATTCTTTCCTAAAAAATCTTTTATGAGCGGCGGAATGCTGGCTATATTTTGGAAGTCAATGTTCATTGGGTTGTCGGTTGTCAGTTGGTTTATGGTATGGATTTGCGGAAGGGAAAAATGAAAACGGCCACCATCACTATTTTGCAAAATTAATGGAAAAGATACCAGACTACGCCAAGATTGAGCCTGAAATCGTAAATCGGGTAGCCCGGCGCGGTGAAAGATTTGTTCTGCATAAAGGTCTGATTGATGTGTTGCCCCTCGATGTAGAAAAACATCCGCTTGACTCTCATATTGAAATAAACGTCTGCAATAGGCTGGCCACCAATGGAATAAGGATTGCTTCCTGGTAAAATATATTCATTGAGAATGGGCGAATATTCTCTGGAGTCAAATTTGGAAAAATAATAGAGTTTGATGCCCACCTGCACTTCGGCCGCTCGTTTGAAAGCCGGTGCTTGATAAAAAACGTTGATTCTGCCAATGAAATCAGGCATCGGCAGCAGTTCCTGATTGCTGAGTGCCTTTTGAAAAATCACTTTCCCGTTGAGATTGAATTTGCCATATTTCAGGGTGCTTTCGCCGCCGATCTGCGAAATATTGAGCGCCGACGCGCTCTGTTGAGGTTTTGCAAACTCATTAAAATAGGTGTAATTGTCGATCTTGAAAAAATCAACAAAAACTTGGGTGTCAAACCATTTTGCCAATCTTAGCGTGCCTCCCAACTGGGTCACGATTTCGTTATCGGGATTCTGCAGGTAATAATTGTAATTCTGATAATGCGAAGAGTTGACGAGATAGTTGAAGCTTGGATAGGCAGACTGGAAGTTGACCCGGCCTTCGACCAAATAGCCTTTGACGGGCTCAAAAATCAAATCGTTTGTCGTTCTTATATAATCTCCAAAGTCATCGCCCTTGGAGATTTCGAGAAACGATTTCAGTTGGATTTTGTCCCACAATTTAATTTGCAAATTGCCCACTGCACCGATTCTTTGCTCTTTGAAATAGCCGGGAATGTTCAGAAGTGGAAACGCATTTTTGTTGCCAAACTCCAAAGACTGGTGTCGGAAACCGGCGTCTAATTTAAATTTGTCGTTGTCCCAAACCAAGCTTAGCGTATTGCTAAGATTATTGGAGAATTTTTTATTGGAGAGTGGGAAGTTGGGAATATCTTCTGAGCCGAAGAATTCTGTATGGGCAGTGGTCTCTGTAAAATAATATTTATTGCCTTGATGAAAGATCGTATGCCTCAGCTTGAAGGGATATTTTGCGGGATCGAAAGGAGAAAATTCTTGGCTGAAATAATACCTTCTGTAGGAATATCTCGAATCTGTGCCAGAGAGGTTGGTCTCTATATTTTGCCGGTTGTTGAATCGGGAATCTCCGCTGAGGAAGACCGTCAGATCGGCAATGCCGCCATTTTCCTGATTATCGACGTTCTGGTGGATGAAGTGGGCATAGGCTTCGTACTTGCTATTCTTTGAGATGTAATGACCGCTGAAAATGGTGTTGTTGCTGGCGGCGAGGCTGTTCCGGTAAAGCCCTTGCGACCTTAGTCCCATATATTCTATCGCGAAATTGAAGTTTTTGCCAATGTTTTGTGTGTAGGTGGTTTGCAATTGTCCACCGTTTTGCATCGCATTGTTGTAATAAAAAGTGGTGGTGGGCGTTTTGACGTCGTAATAGTGGATGTCGTTTTCGCCTTTGATGAAAAAAGATTTGTTTTCCGGCAATAGACTGAGGTTCTGCTCGGGGTTTTTGGAGTATATTAGATTTTGAAATCCTGAGCCTATATTGGCAGACTGGATCTTTCCGAAATTATCTTTTTTGTTGTATTGGGTTGCGATGTAAGATCTTTCGATCGTAAAAGTAGTGTCGTAAATTTTCTTTTGTGAAAATCTTGTTTTGACTTGGTAATCGTTGATGGTAGGTTTGTAGATTTCCATTGAATCTTTATCTCCGGAGTCTACTCTGAGGGTGTCGGAAGGGATTTGGTTGGAATCAGTTTTGTTCACTTGTTGTCCGTTTGCAAAAATACTGCAAACGAATGCCAGTAATAGGAGATACTTCATCAAGGAAATTTGAGTACAAAAATAGTAAGATATACCGAAATAAAAAATCCCGCGAGTGGCGGGATTTTATAGTTTAAAAATAATTGGGATTATTTTTTGATGAATTTAGCAATTTTACTTTTACCATCAACGGTATTTACTTTTACAGCATAGACGCCGTTTTGCAAATTAGATAAATCTAATTTTTTAGCATCTGCACCGAAAGTTTTTATGATTCTACCATTCATGTCTAAAATTTCTACAGATTTAATATTAAGAACCGTAGAAATATTTAGATCCCCGAAAGTAGGATTTGGGCTGATGGTCAAACCTTTAACAACACTGGCTTCCGAAGTGGCAAGTAGGGCAGTTAATTTATTCATGCCGCCGATACCTGCATTGACAAAAGTACCACCATAGATTGCTGTAGGGCTACTCGCAGCAATTGCAGTAATTCCAGTGTCAGCATTTGTATTTGCTATTTCTGTCCAGTTGGCACCTCCATCGTAACTGATCGAGGATCCTCTTCCCAATGTTGAACTTGCACCGCCACTTAAAAGTGTTTGGTTAGTACCGGGAACATATTCTAAGGTCAATGCATAAAAAGTACCACTTACAGTAGGAATGTCTACAAAATTCGCCCCACCATCGGTTGTCTTGTACAAAATACCAAGGCTACTGGCAATCCACGCAGTATTAGAATCCTTAAGAACAATTTCCCCAGATTCCCCAGCGCCGCCAAAATCACTAAGTGGCGTAGAAATAGTGGATAGCCAAGTTAAACCTTTGTCGTTGGATCTGTAGATTCTACCTTGATTGGATCCACACCAAATCGTATTGCCAACAACAGCTTTGTTATGAACATAGGCATATTCTCCTGCATTTGCTGCACCTCCTGCTGCATTCGCAGTCCAAGTTGTACCTCCATCTGTGGTTGTATAGACTTCTAATTTGTTATTTAATGGATCGCCTATTGCAACACCCGTATTTAAATCCCAAAAATAGATAACGTCTGGGAAAGATGCAGGATTACTAAATGACGCTGTAGTTTGTTTAACCCAAGTAGTCCCTCCATCGGAGGTTTTCCATACACCTCCCCCTGTAGGATTAGGATATCCCACAACCCAAGCTGTATTACCGTCGCCAGCAGCAATGTCTGCGATTGCTACTGATGCAGGAATCCCACTCATTGCTCCAGACATCCACGTTGTGCCGCCATTTCCAGTTTTGGTATAAACACGGTAGTCCAATCCGCCGCCTGATCCGTCTGCTCCATAAGCCCAAGCAATGCTCTCACCTTTAGCATCAATTGCCAAAGGATAAGTTGCATCAAGAGGGAAATTACTATTTTGCGGCGTCCAACTTTGAGCGTTAACTTGTATTGCCAACGCTATAGCAGTAATAATTGTAAAGTTCTTTTTCATAATATTAAAATTTTAAATATTAGTATAAAGTTATTAATAAATAATTAAAAAATAAAAAATATCCTTTATTTTTTTTATTTTCTTTTAGAAATAGAAATTCTTAATAATTTATTGCAAACCAACTATTACTGGTTAATGTAATCCGGATATTGTTTTAAATTGGGATTATTATTAATGGCATCTTGACTTACAGGCAAAACGAATAACTTGTCATTTGCAGGAACGTTACAGTTGGACGTGCAATTTGTACCTTTCACAATGGGCATATTATATCTTTTAAGGTCTAGAAAACGTTGCCCCTCTCCATAAAATTCTTTCGCTCTTTCTGTTAAAATATCATTAAGCAAATTGGTGCCTGTATAAGTTTTTCCTTGTCTTGAAGTTGCAAAAGTATTGAGCTCTGTTAAGGCGACAGAAGTTTGTCCCAGTAACCGAAGTGCTTCTATTCTGTTTAATTTAGCTTCCGAAAATCTTAATATTTTGATATTTCTGTAATAAAAAGTTTGCGAAGTTGCTGTTGCTGTCTCATAACTCGTTAAAGGGTATTTCGACATCCAATAACCTTTTGGATTATCCGTTGAAGGCACCCCAGCAGAAACCAGTAATCCTGAAGTTGTAGAGCCTCTTCTAACATCGTCGCTGACAATTTGTGCACTAGTTGGAGCTGGCCCGAAAGTATCGTAAAACGCTTTGTTTAATAACAAACACCTTTTGCCCCCTGCTCTATTATAATAAAGAGGAAGAGCTTGATTGGATCCTACTCCTGTTACAATATTAGCATCACCATTCATACTTAGTTCCCAAACTGTTTCAGGTTGATTTTCAGAATTTGTATCAATTGTACCAGCAAAATATGTATAATATTTGTACGGATTAGAGGTCGCATTAAAAGGTTTGGATGAATCCATCAGACCTTTCGCATCGATTGCGCCAAATGTTGAGGGAGAATTATTAATTACTTCATTGGAATATTGCAAGGCCAATTCAGCATCACCAGGTGCTCTTCTTGTCAGATACACCTTTGAAAGCAAAAGTTTTGCCGCTGTTCTGCTTAAAATCACTTTAGATGATGGCGTGTCAGATGCAGCCGCCGCTCCTGCTTTGAGATCTGCAATGATCTGGTCATAGATTTGAGCTACAGTTGCCCTGGGGGGTTGTATCAAAGCATCATAGTTTCCCAAGACCAAAGGAACGCCATATTCTTGGTTAATCCCAGATGTGGGAGCCGGAGAGTAGTAGTTCACTAATGTAAAATAGGCGTATCCCCTCAAGATCTTCGATTCTGCTTTTATTCTTTCAACGTTATCATTGGTTGGAACGGTGCTATTAATGACGGTATTACAGGCCACAATGATGTTGTACATTAACCCATAAAAACTAAAGTCTCCTTGAAGTGGGCTATACGTTTTGTTGGCTGTCATTAAATAAGATGGATTAGTATTGGACACAAAAAGATTATCTCCCAATAGATCTCCTGCAATCATTGCGTCTGTTCCAAATCCTCCAGTGGAACCCATATTAAAATAGGCACCGCTAAGTAACATTTGAATTTTTTCTTCGGTAAGAGGAGCCTCGACGTTATCTAAACTTTGAGATTCTAAATTCAAATCTGATTCACTACAAGAATTTGTCAGTGCCAGACATAATAAAGATGATGCGATTAAAATATATTTTTTCATTTTCTTTTGTTGTTAAAATTAAAATCCTACTTGAATACCCAGTGACATCGTTCTTATCACTGGAGAAGCATACCAGTATCTTCCTTTACCTAGCCAAGACCAAGAATTAGAATTAGATTCTGGATCATAATTCAAATTTTTGTCAAAGGCCCACGTTATCAAATTTGTCCCTCTTACATAAATTGTAAGATTATTGAGTCCGACACTTTTCTTAAATACATCACCCAGAGAGTAGGCGATCTTCATTTCTTTCAATCTGATGTGATCTCCCTTATTTATGAAACGGTCAGATTCTAACCGTGAGCTACTTGGATTACCAATAAGAGCCTTTGGATTATTATTGCTATTGTTTTCAAATCCTGGTGCGTCTGTCCAGCTATCATACAAAGCAGCAGTAACTTGGTTACGTGTTGGGAATCTACCATCGTGGATGGTGTAGGAGTGAACGCCGTTCTGAACATAGAAATCAAACTGCCCAGATAAAAGGAAGCTCAAAGTGATGCTTTTATATTTGAATTCATTGGTAATTCCAACATTATACAGAGGGAATGCACTTTTCCCCAACCAAGCTTTTTCAGCTTGAGTCTTGTCATTAGTTACATCTGTTTTGTCTCCATTTGTGTACCAAAGAGCATCTCCTGCTTTGATTCCTTTTGTAGGATTGTCTTGTTGCGCAACACCTGCCCAAAGCCAAGTGTAATACTCTCCTAAAATGTGTCCAGGTGCTAATGCAACTAATTCATTACTTGCATCACTTGTATCCCCTTCGAAAGTGACCAAATTTTGATTTAGGTTATCTAGTTTTGTTTTAGAGTAAGCCCCGTTTGCATTGATATACCATTGGAAATCACTTGTTCTTACAGGCGTGGCCTCGATTACTAACTCAAATCCCTTATTATTAATTTTCCCTACATTGTCGTAAAAACTTCCTGGTCCCCCAGATTCAGATGAAAGACTTCTTGGGAAAATGGCTTTGTCGGTAATTTTATTATAATAATCCAGAGTAAATTTCAGCCGGTCGTTGAATATTCCTAACTCTGCACCAATATCTAAATGCTTCGACTCTTCCCATTTCAGGAGCGGGTTTCCTGCATTGACTATTGATCCAAACCCATTTGTGTCGGCCCAATTGTAGGTCCAGTTATAGCCCAAAAGAGTCGCCGAGTTATACTGGGATCCCCATTGATCTGCATAAGGGATATTGCCAAGAACGCCGTAACTCGCACGTAAGTTAAAAGTAGAAAACGCTTTTGGTGCAAAAGATTCCTGAGCAACATTCCACGAACCTCCTACTGACCAGAATGTTCCAAATTTATCATCTCCCAAAGTGGAATTACCATCTCGACGAATCTGACCAGAAACGGAATATCTTTTATCAAAACTGTAGTTCAACCTTCCAAAATAGGAAATCTGTTTCCAAGCCAAGTCATTATTGTCTGCAAATTGATCATTGGAAAATTGGAAGTACGGATCAGCTGAATTGGTAGTAAATGTCTGAACGTTCAAAACATTGTACGTGTGATCCTGATATTCCATCCCAGCAGAAGCATCAACAGAATGCCTATCTGCAAACACGCTATGATAATTGACAGTGTTACTCCAGTTCCAGTCCAATGTATTGGTTCTGTGATCTCCCAAAAATCCGTGATCTTGATCCATAATGGTAAAAACGGGATGCCCTGCTTGTATGATTTCTCTCTCTTTCATAAAGACGGCTTGCGCTCCGAACAAAGAGTTAAAGGAAAAGTTCTTTGCAAAAGTATAATCCATATTGGCAGAAGCGATAAACGTATTGATAGCAGATATCTGTCTTGCTTCGTTCAAAATAGACACGGGATTAAATCCGGGCGTTGGCGATCCTTCTCCCAGATCAGACTGATTATATGAGCCATCTGCGTTATATACTGGTCGCAGCGGCGAAATCATAATTGATGATAATACCGGATTGGCAGACGCTCTCCCTCCAAAATAAGTGTTACGTTTGACATTGGAGTAATTGACATTCAAACCAAACTTAAGTCTATCAGATGCTTTGTGATCTATCGCTGCGTTGATGCTAATTCTATCAAATGCTGACGTATTCACCAATGGTTTGTTCTGATAATAAGATCCACCAATTCTAAATGAAGTATTTTCGTCACCTCCAGACGCTCCAAAATTATAAGTATTTACCATCGAGGTGCCTCTGTTTACTGCTTTTACCCAGTCGGTATTAGTGTTCATCAGATTCCCACTGTTATAATAAGTAGTTTCGTAATTTTCGAGATAATATTTTTTAGCATCATCCATTGTGGCAAAGCTTGTACCTAGAATGCTTTGGCTATTCCACATCAAAATACTTCCATATTTGATATATTCATCTGCATTCATCAGCTTAAGCTTGTCAAAAGCTCTATCTTGCAAACCTGTTTCAGTAGAAAATTCAAATCTGGTCTTTTGGTTAAATCTGCCTTTTTTGGTTTTAATGATGATAACCCCGTTCGCTCCCCTCGAACCATACAAAGCCGTAGCAGAGGCGTCTTTCAGCACCTGTACAGACTCTATTGCATTGGGATCGATGGCCGCCAATGGATTCCACGATTCCATTACCTGAGCATTATCGGCTCCTTTACCTACGACCACACCATCTATAATATATAAAGGATTTGGTGTTCCGATTAAAGAACTGATCCCTCTAATAATTACCATATTAGAAGATCCAGGATCACCGCTGGCAGAAGAAAAATTTAATCCCGCCACTCTACCATTTAGTACCTCATCCACTGATGAAAAAGGGGTTGATTCAAAATTTGCTTTAGAAACAGTACTGTAGGAGCCCACTTTTTGAGCCGGGTCTAATTTAATATTTCCTATTACAACAACTTCTTCAATGTCTCTTGTGTTGGCGGTATCCTTCTTGGCTTTCTGCGCCATTAATGCCTGCCCGGTAAAGAACAATACGCCAACAGATAACAATCGTAATTTTACATTCATATTAACACTATTTAATTATAATCTGCAAATATGTTAAAAAATATTAACAAGGCAAAGTAATTAACATATTATTATTATAGAAGTCATCAATATTTACCAAAATCAGTCCGAATATGTTAATGGATTTTTAATTTTAGTGAATTTTTACATAGATAACCTAAGCCGACTAACGAGAAAAAGTGAAAAATCAATGAATATAATCAACAATAAAATGTCTATTTAGAATTATTATAAATAATGATCTCGGCGCAAAAAAAACCCGCCAAAAAGGCGGGATTCAACTATTTTGTTGGCTATTTCAATTTTTTCTTGACCGCCACTTCTTCGTAAACTTCCAGAATATCGCCAACTTCTATGTCATTAAATCCTTTGATATTAAGGCCACATTCGTAACCCTTGGTCACCTCCTTCACATCATCTTTGAAACGCTTCAAACTTTCCAGCTCGCCATCGAATTTTACAATACCATCCCGCAGAAGTCTGATATTAGAATTTCGAGTCACCTTGCCCGTAAGAACCATACATCCTGCGATAGAACCGACTTTGGAAATTTTGAAAACCTCTCTGATTTCTACATTACCAATAACCTGCTCCTGAATCTCTGGAGAAAGCATTCCTTCCATCGCTTCTTTCACTTCGTCGATGGCCCGGTAAATGATAGAATAAGTTCTGATCTCCACCTCTTCTTTCTCGGCAATATCTTTTGCATTGGCGCTTGCCCGTACGTTGAAACCAATCATAATGGCATCGGACGCCGCGGCTAATAAAACGTCGGATTCTGTGATCTGACCAACCCCTTTGTGAAGAATATTGACTTGTATTTCTTCTGTAGAAAGTCTCTGCAATTGATCGGTCAAAGCCTCGACGGATCCATCGACATCACCTTTAAGAATAATATTAAGCTCTTTGAAATCGCCCAACGCAATACGGCGGCCAATTTCATCTAAGGTTAGATGTTTTTTCGTTCGGATGGATTGCTCTCTTTGGAGTTGCTCTCTTCTGTTGGCAATGCTTTTGGCTTCTTTTTCGTCGGCAAAAACTCGGAATTTATCTCCGGCAGTTGGCGCACCATCAAGTCCCAGAATCGTAACCGGAATCGAGGGTCCTGCTGTTTCCATAGATTTTCCACGCTCATCCAGCATTGCTTTCACTTTGCCGTGATTTTTGCCCGCTAATACATAGTCTCCCACAGACAAAGTCCCGTTTTGAACCAGCATCGTGGCTACATATCCGCGTCCTTTGTCCAACGCTGCTTCAATCACTACGCCGCTTGCCTGTTTGTTGGGATTTGATTTCAATTCCAGCATTTCTGCTTGCAACAATACTTTCTCCAACAGCAATTCTACATTATTTCCGAATTTGGCCGAGATTTCTTGTGCCTGCACATTTCCTCCCCATTCTTCTACGAGGATATTCATTGCAGATAGTTGCTCTCTGATCTTGTCTGGATTTGCGCCCGCTTTATCTACTTTGTTGATAGCGATGATCATTGGAACGCCGGCAGCTTGTGCGTGAGCGATCGCTTCCTTAGTTTGGGGCATCACATCATCATCTGCAGCAACAACGATAATCGCAATATCGGTGACTTGTGCACCTCTTGCTCTCATCGCGGTAAAGGCCTCGTGACCTGGTGTATCCAAGAATGTTATTCTCTGTCCGCTTTCCAACTTCACATTGTAAGCACCAATGTGTTGCGTGATTCCTCCAGATTCGCCGGCGATCACGTTGGTTTTCCTAATATAATCCAGTAGAGATGTTTTACCGTGATCTACGTGTCCCATCACAGTTACGATTGGTGCTCTTGGCAACAGATCTTCTTCCAGATCTTCTACGTCGTCTGCCGCCGCTTCTTCTACATCGGCATCGGAGAATTCAATTTTAAAACCAAATTCGTCTGCAACTAATAATAGTGTATCGGCTTCCAAACGTTGGTTCATCGTTACCATTACACCCAGGGAAAAACATGCAGAAATTACTTCTGTTGCGCTCACATTCATTAGGCTTGCTAAGTCGCTTACGGTAATAAACTCTGTCACTTTGAGAGTTCTATCCTGTGCGTCTATCTCCTGCTGGATTTCATCCTGCTCTCTTCGCCAAGATCTTTTATCTTTTCTATGTTTGGATCCTTTAGATTTGCCTCCTTTATTGGTTAATTTTTCTAAGGTTTCTTTGATTTGATTTTTGACTTGCTCATCCGTCAGCTCCACTGGCATTGTACGCGCTTGTCCTTGCCCGCTTCTGCTGTTGCCTCCTGGGCGATTGTTGTTTCCTCCTGGGCGGTTGTTGTTTCCTCCTGGGCGATTTCCCCCTTGTCCCGGTGGGCGGTTACCCGTGTTGTTGCCTTGTCCCGCAGGTCTGTTGCCCGCGCCTTGGGGATTGTTATTTCCTTGTCCGGCGCTCGTTTGACCTGGAATATCCTTTGTAATTCGCTTTCTTTTTTTCTTGGCAGGGTTACTATTGGAGGTGGAAGAAGGTTTTCTATTAAATTGGGTGAGATCAATTTTATCCCCAACAATTTTCGGCCCATCTAATTTTTGATAAACCGTTTCTATCATTTGAGATTCCTCCGAGTTGGAATCCTGAGCCGCTTCTTCCTCTTTCACTAGTGTCTTCTTTACATTAGAAGCTGGTTTTGAGTCCGTTTTTACGGCAGTTTTCTGTACTTCTGGCCTATCAACCTCTTTTTCCAATGTTTCTTCTGCTTTGGCAGTTCCACTTTTAGCAGATGCGTTTAGGTCTCGCTTTTCCTCTTGCATTGCAGCCGGCTGGTGCACTTCTTTTTTCTTCTCTGCTGCCGGAGTTGCTGGTGCAAGATCTTCTACCGAATTTGAGGCGTTCAAATCAATTTTGCCCAAGATTTTTGTTTCCGGTCTTGCATTGGATTTGGCTCTTATAACCTCGGGTGCTGTTTCTTCGATTGCCAGTTTTTCCTCAGGAACTTTTGTAATAACCACTTCATGAGAAGCTTTTCTTTGTTCTCCATCTTTTCGGAACTCAGCTTCCAATGCAGAAAATGCCTGTTCTTCTAATAGAGCGTTGGGATTACTGTCCACTTCGATCCCTTTTCCCTGCAGATATTCTACAGCTCTGGGGATAGAAATGTTAAGTTCTTTAACGGCTTTATTTAATCGTATATTTGGCATAAATGTAAATTTGCTTTGGGCTTTAGCGTTTTAAGCTTTGCTCGTATTTTTTTTCTTTTATTAGATTTTGGTCTTTCAAATGCACTCCGAAAGACCTTATTTTATATTTTTATCCTTCCAATTCTTCTCTTAGAATGTTTTTGACATCTTCGATGGTTTCCTCCTCCAGATCAACTATTTTCAGCAATGCTTCTGTGTCCTTGTCTAAGACGCTTCTGGCCGTTGTAAGTCCTACTTTTTTGAACTCATCGATGATCCAAACTTCGATCTCATCAGAGAATTCTCTCAATTCAACATCATCGTCATCAGACGTTTCTCTGTAAACATCGATTTCGTAACCTGTCAACCAAGATGCCAATTTGATGTTTTGCCCTTGCTTGCCAATCACTTTGGAAATCTCTTCCACCGGCGTGTAAACCAAGGCATAATGGGAATCTTCGTTGATTTCGATTTTGTTGATGATGATATTTCCTAAGGCTCTTTTTACAAAGATTTCTGGGTTTTTTGACCATTGAATCACATCGATGTTTTCGTTTTTAAGTTCTCTTACCACGCCGTGGATTCTGGAACCTTTCACTCCGACGCAAGCCCCCACGGGATCTATTCTGTCGTCATAAGCATCGACGGCTATTTTTGCTTTTTCACCCGGGATTCTCACTACTTTTTTCAGTATAATGGTGCCGTCTTGGATCTCCGGGATTTCTAGTTCTAATAATTGCTCCAAGAACTTCGGCGCTGTTCTAGAAATGATGATTTGTGGTTTGGAACCGCGGAAATCGACGCTTTCTACAATGCCTTTTATCGTTTCTCCTTTTTTGAAGAAGTCGGATGGTATTTGATTTTCCTTTGGCAAGATAAATTCGTTATCATCATCATCCAAGAGGATCACGTGTTTGTGGCGGATATGGTGCACTTCGCCGATGACGATTTCTCCAATTCTATCTCGAAATTGGTCGTACAACGCGGCATTGAAATGCTCTTGGATTTTTGTGGCCAAGATTTGCTTAAGCGTCAGGATGCTTCTTCTGCCCAGCTTGTCAATGTCGATCTCCTGCGTAAATTCTTCTCCAACTTCGAAGGTGGGATCGATTTTCCTGACTTCGGAGATTTCGATTTCCAAATCATCATCTTCGGACATCTCGTCCTGCACGATGGTTTTGTTCAGAAATATTTGAAAATCCCCTTTGTCTGGATTCACAATCACATCAAAATGATCATCAGAATCATACCTTTTTCTAAGAAGAGTCTTGAGAGAATCTTCGATAATAGCCATTAAGTCTATTTTGCTGATATTCTTTATTTCTTTAAAATCACCAAAGGCTTCTATTAAAGCTAAATTATCCATATCCTAATATATAATTGATAAGTGACGAATGATCTTAAAATCATCTCATCTCATTGTTAAAATTTAATTACTACTAATGCTTTCTTGATGTCGGCGTACGGGATTTCTCGTTCTTCTATCACGGTTTCTTTTCCTTTTCCAACTATTTTTGGCCGTTTGAATGCCCGTTTCAAAACGATTTTCTCATCATCGGCGGTCAAAAGTTCGCCTTGGACTTCCGAGTTATCGTTCAGGGTGACTTCTAACTCTCTCCCAATATTTTTTCTAAATTGTCTCGGAAACCTTAGAGGCTCACCCAGCCCAGCAGACATTACCTGCAAGCTGAAATCGTGAATCTCGCGATCCATATTGAATTCTATCGCTCTGCTGGCATCCAGGCAATCCTGTAGTGTAACACCTTGGTCCCCGTCCAAAATCACGGTTACGTCGGAGCTTGCAGAGATTTTCAGGTCTACTAAAAAAAGATCTGGCCTCGTTTTTAGAAACTCATTAAGCAAGCGGCTCAATTCTGTTTTAAAATCCATAATATACCTCCTGATTACATCTACGAAAAAAGGCATTCTTGCGAAAGCCTTCCCATTTTCCCTTAAATCCTTTGCAAAGATAATCAAAATTATTAAACCAAACAAAAGCTCGCATTTCATTTGGATCTACTTCAACTAAATTTTCTTATTTTTGCCTGAATTTTAAAATTTTCTTGGTGAATATTACAATTGTTGGCACCGGCTACGTTGGCCTTGTTACAGGAACTACACTTGCAGAAATAGGAAACTCAGTCTATTGTGTGGATATTGATGAAAAGAAGGTCGAGGCGATGAAAAACGGCGTTATTCCTATCTATGAGCCAGGTTTGGAAGAGATGTTTCTTAGAAATATCCAGGCAGAACGGATTTTTTTTACGACCGATCTGAAGGAAGCTTTGGAAAAAAGTGAAGTGATCTTTCTCGCCTTGCCCACGCCTCCCGGAGAAGACGGCTCTGCAGATCTATCCTACGTTTTGAAAGTTGCCAATGACATTGGAGATTTGATGACAGAATATAAAGTCATCGTCAACAAAAGCACGGTTCCGGTTGGGACAGCAGACCGAGTGAGACAAACGATTGCCGCAAAAACAGATATTCCGTTTGACGTGGTTTCTAATCCAGAATTCTTGCGAGAGGGCTTTGCGGTAGAAGATTGTATGAATCCCAGCAGAGTCATCATCGGATCATCTTCGGACAAGGCAAAAAGTATATTGGCAAAATTGTATCAGCCCTTTACCAATATCGGTGTCCCTATTATTAATATGGACGAGCGCTCTTCTGAACTCACGAAATACGCTGCCAACTCCTTCCTCGCCGTGAAAATCACTTTTATGAATGAGATTGCCAATTTCTGCGAAAAAGTGGGAGCCGATGTAGATCTGGTGCGGCTTGGAATGGGAAGCGACGACAGAATCGGCCACAGATTCCTTTTCCCGGGCATTGGTTACGGCGGCAGCTGTTTCCCGAAAGATGTGAAAGCATTATGGAACAGTGGAAAGCAAGAAGGATACGATTTCCAACTACTAGAGGCCACTGAAAATATTAATAAAACTCAAAAAGTCATCCTGATTCCCGAATTGGAAAAATATTTCGGAGGAAGTCTGCAAGGTAAAAAAATTGCGGTTTGGGGACTGGCTTTCAAAGCGAATACAGATGACATCAGAGAAGCATCTTCTCTCGACAATATCAAATTATTATTAGAAAAAGGCGCTGAAGTAGTAGCTTATGACGCTATCGCTGAAGAAAATGTAAAGAAAATCCTGGGTGAAAGGATCACTTACGCGAAAGATATGTATTCGGCGCTTGATGGCGCAGACGCCTTGTTAATAGCCACCGAATGGCCGGAATTTAAAAATCCCAACTTCAATCTGATGGCGAAAAAAATGAATAACAAAGCCATTTTTGACGGCAGAAATATGTTCCCGCTGGAAGTGGCGGAGCAACATCATTTTTTCTACAAAAGCATCGGCCGGAAATTAATTACCCAATAATATCACCAATGAAAAACATAATCATTACCGGAGGTGCCGGTTTCATAGGTTCGCACGTTGTACGAGAATTTGTAAAAAATAATCCGGACTCCACCATCATCAATCTTGATGCATTGACCTATGCCGGAAATCTTGAAAATCTAAAAGACATCGAAAACGAACCAAACTACGTTTTCGAAAAAGCAGATATCACCAAACCGGAAGAACTTAGAAAAGTTTTCGAAAAATACAATCCGGATGCAATAGTTCATTTGGCCGCTGAAAGCCACGTGGACAGAAGCATCACAGACCCCAATGCATTCATTAACACCAACGTAAATGGAACCGCAAATCTTCTTAACCTTTGTGTGGAATTTTGGACTCTTAACCCGGATCACACGCACGGCAGATTCCCGGATGAACCAAGAGAAAACTTGTTTTATCACGTTTCTACAGATGAAGTTTACGGAAGTTTGGGAGAAACTGGTTTCTTTTTGGAAACGACAGCTTACGACCCGCAATCCCCTTATTCAGCAAGTAAAGCGGCTTCCGACCATTTGGTAAGAGCTTACGGAAATACCTATGGAATGCCTTTTATTCTTTCAAACTGTTCCAACAATTACGGACCAAATCATTTCCCTGAGAAATTGATCCCGCTTTGTATTTTGAATATCATTAATGAAAAACCATTGCCAATCTACGGCGACGGAAATTATACCCGAGATTGGCTGTTCGTGGTCGATCACGCCAAAGCTATTCATCAGATCTTTAATGAAGCCAAAACTGGAGAAACCTATAATATCGGCGGATTCAACGAGTGGAAGAACATCGACTTGGTGAAAGAATTAATCAAACAAATGGATGAAAAGTTGGGGAGGCCGGCCGGATACTCGGAAAAACTGATCACGTTTGTAAAAGACAGACCGGGACACGACAAGCGCTATGCCATCGATGCTACGAAACTCAACAGAGATCTCGGCTGGAAACCATCTGTAACTTTCGAGCAAGGTCTTGCAAAAACAATTGATTGGTTCTTGGAAAACCAAGAATGGCTTGAGAATGTAACTTCCGGCGAATATCAGAAATATTACGACAGTCAATATTCGTAAAAACACAAAGGCATAAATGAAAGGAATTATATTAGCCGGAGGATCCGGAACCAGACTTTTCCCATTAACGATTGCCGTCAGCAAGCAGTTGATGCCGGTTTATGATAAACCAATGATTTATTATCCGCTTTCGACTTTATTGTTGGCCGGAATCAAGGATATTTTAATCATCACAACGCCCCACGATCAGGCAGGTTTCATCAAGCTTTTGGGCGATGGATCGCAACTCGGCTGTCATATAGAATACGTTGTGCAGCCGAGTCCGGACGGATTGGCGCAGGCATTTATTTTGGGTGACCAGTTCATTGGTGATGATTCTGCCGCCCTGGTTTTGGGTGATAATATTTTCTACGGTTCCGAAATGGGAACTTTATTAAAGAATAAAACCAATCCCGATGGAGGCGTTGTTTTCGCATATCACGTTTCCGATCCTGAGAGATATGGCGTGGTAGAATTTGATCAAGATTTCAAAGCGCTTTCTATTGAGGAAAAACCAACCAATCCAAAATCTAATTACGCTGTTCCTGGACTTTATTTTTATGATAATCAAGTGGTTGACATTGCAAAAAATATAAAACCATCGCTGCGAGGCGAGTTGGAAATCACGGACATCAATAATGTTTACCTTAGCAAAGGCAAGTTGGAAGTGGGCGTTCTCGACCGTGGTACGGCGTGGCTCGATACGGGCACTTTTGATTCTCTTCAAGACGCTTCGGAATTTGTAAGCGTGATCGAAAAAAGACAAGGTTTCAAAATCGGCTGCATCGAGGAAATTGCTTTCAGAAATGGCTTCATCGACGAAGAAAAACTACTAGAAACCGCTGCAAAATATGGCAAAAGTGGCTATGGCGACTATCTGAAAAAGCTTATCAAATAATATATTAAAAACAAATAAAAACACCAATGAGTGACACTCAAAACCATCAATGGACAGAGACCATCGGATCCAGCCACTCTCTTTTTGATCTCAATCTGAAGGAAGTCTGGCGCTACAGAGATTTGGTTTATATGTTCGTGAAGCGGGATTTTGTTTCCAGTTTCAAACAGACCATTTTGGGACCCATTTGGTTTTTTATCAATCCTATTTTTACCACTATTGTTTACATTGTTGTATTTGGAAACATTGCTAAATTATCGACGGACGGTGCGCCCAAAATCCTGTTCTATCTCTCTGGTGTCACGCTGTGGAATTATTTCTCGACTTGTCTTTCCTCCACATCCAATGTTTTTACCGCCAATGCAGGAATATTTGGCAAAGTCTATTTCCCAAGGCTTATAATGCCGATTTCCATCGTTTTTTCCAATCTGATGAAGCTCGGCGTTCAGATGCTGTTATTTCTGGTAGTGTTCTTTTATTATTTGTACCAAGGCCAGGTGCAACCCAACTGGTGGATCTTGGCAACTCCTGTGCTCATTGCGTTGATGGCGATTTTTGCTTTAGGATTAGGAATGATTTTCTCCTCATTGACCACCAAATATCGCGATCTTCAGATGCTGTTGAGCTTTGGGATCAGTTTGTATATGTACGCAACGCCCGTGATTTATCCTGCTTCGAGCCTGAAAGGTGTTTTTAGAACGCTTTCCTATTACAATCCCTTGACCGGGATTTTCGAATGTTTCAAATACGCTTGGCTGGGTGTTGGCGACTTCAGT
>JAKLPS010000005.1 GCA_022013695.1 Weeksellaceae bacterium | reverse complement strand
TGGATACATATATGACGCAGAGATAGTATTAAATAATGTTCTTATTTTAGATTTCAACTCTTTCGCCGTTTTACCTCCTGCACTGACAAATTTTAAACATTCATTTCTTTTCCCCAAATTGACAATTCTTAACAAGCACGATAAGCTATAATATTTTACAAATTGACAACTACATATTCTAGTAAATATTTTGAAGATGCTCAAATATTTAATTACATATCTAATTATTAAAATATATTCCTTCTTCCTAAAATTCATATATCTTAAAAGCAAAAATCCTAACTCTCGTCAGGATTTTTTACTTTTAATTTCTTTAATATCGTATTTCTTATCTCGGATCGGTTCTTCAGGAAGAAAATCCTTAATGGAACATCCTAATGCTATTGCAATTAGATTTAGATGGATCAAATTATATTTTGCTTTTTTAGATGGAGCTTCTATCTGTGAAATAAATCCAATATTCTTCCCAATAGAAAGTGAGAGCTCCTCTTGGGTAATGCTCTTTGATTCTCGTATTTCTTTAACACGTTTTATAACATATCTTTCTATTTCCTCTAATGATTCATTCATAAATCAAAGTGAATGAAAAACATCAAAAAATATTATGTACTATAGTACATATTTTAGAAAATATTTTTATATTTGTAAAATAAGTTATTGAAATCTAACTTTGCGATACTTCAAAGAAATATAGAAGCTATTGCTTAGAATCTCGAACTGAAAACTGGTAATTTTTAATATGCGAGAGGATAAGTAAGGTAGCTCACGACCTAGGCGTGAGCTCACTTATCTGCATATAAGGTATACCAGTGCCCCAGTTCGGATATGTTGAGTTTCACGCCATTTATTTGGAGGCAAGATGTAGTGAGATAGTGCAGAAAGTGGTACAGATAATTCATTCGGACATCTAAGCGGTTTCTTTTAGCAATCATTAAGCTGAAAAAAATACTGCTTATGAAAAGAACAAACTCTCTGCCCCGAAAGCTCACCGATCATCAGTTATATGAACTGCTGAAAAAAGGCAATCCATCCTCATTAGAACATATTCATTTTCGGTACAAAAGACTTCTTTTCTGGATCGGAAAGCAAATGCTCGATGATGATTTTGTTGTAGAAACTTTAGTTCAGGATACATTTCTTAAACTCTGGCTACACCGTGATTCCATTGAAACTCCAAATCATATTCTTGGCTTTTTACGGTTCGTTCTGAAAAGAGACTGCATAACGTATTTCAATACTCCGAAAAATAAATTCGCACGGTTAACGGCTTCACTTGAAAGTTTTGAAAATTATCAGGATTATCTCGTCGGATATGATCCTATGCAAGATAAGGAACATCTTCTCAGTCAGGAATCAGATCAAAAAAATTTTGATGAATTAAATAAGGTCTTAAAGGTAATAAACCCCAAAAGAAAACACTTGATAGAGCTCTGCCTTCAATATGGTTTCCGGTATAAACCAATTGCAGAAGCAATGGGAAGCAGTGTAAAAGACATTAGCAATGAGGTAACTAAGGCAATAGATGACCTTAGGCAAATCTTAAAGATAAATTCTAATGTAGAGTTGCCTGTAAAATATCAGAAGGACGAGGTTCACCAGAATGAACTCAGCAGTCAACAAATTGAAATTATGAGCAGGAGATTTGAACAGAAATCTTCATTTGCAGTCATTGCGCGAGAACTAAAAATTTCTGAAAAAGAAGTCCATCAGGAGTTTCTTTTTGCCTATCAATATTTACAGAATCGAAATAACTCTGAAATACCTGTTTGATATGGAAAAATCAACAATGACACTCACCCGAAAAATTCAGTTGCTGATCGATGTTCCGTCGCATCAAAAAAATGAAATGTGGGAAAAACTCTACCGATATCAGAACCGATGTTTCCGAGCGGCAAACTTAATCGCTTCACATCTATATGTTCAGGAAATGATCAAAGATTTCTTTTACCTAACAGATGAAATACAATATAAGTTGGCTGATGAAAAAAAAGATGAGATGGGAATGTTTAATCGTTCGAAAACTGGCACTACAGCACGAATGGTCTTCGACCGATTCAAAGGAGAAATCCCGACAGATATTCTGGGAAGCCTGAACAATACAATTCAATCAACTTTCTCTAAAAACAAAGCCGATTATTGGCAGGGAACAAAATCACTTAGAAATTATAAAAGAGACATTCCAATCCCACTTCCTGTTAAATGCATCAGCAAAATGAGATATGACGAAGAAACAAAAGCCTTTTGCTTCAATATGTTTGCGATACCTGTTAAAACGTACTTAGGAAAAGACTACACTGATAAGCGAGTGATTATGGAACGCCTTCTAAAAGATGAAATAAAACTTTGCACTTCACAGATACAATTGAAAGACAGGAAAATATTCTGGCTTGCAGTTTTCGAATTTGAAAAGGAAGAACATCTTTTAAAACCCGAAATTATTGCGGAAGCTTCTTTGTCTCTGGAACATCCCATAGTCGCAAAAGCTAACAATGTGCGAGTCAATATTGGATCAAAAGAGGAATTTTTATATCGCAGGTTGGCAATTCAGGCAAGTCAAAAAAGAATTCAAGACGGCATCACCTATGCCCGTTCAGGAAATGGAGCTAAACGAAAACAGAAAGCATTATATAAAACAGAGAATCTGGAGAGCAGATATGTTAGTCATCGGCTTCACCTGTATAGCCGAAAACTTATAGATTTCTGTATCAAGCAACAGGCAGGGACACTTGTTCTCAAAAATCAGGAGGACAAAATTGGGATTGCAAAGGAACAGGAGTTTGTACTTCGAAACTGGAGTTATTATGAATTGCAGACCAAAATAAAATACAAAGCTGAAAAGGCTGGAATAGAATTGATCATCGGCTAGTTTAAAAAAAATGAGGGTGCTTGTACACCCGCAGGGTGAGGTCTTGAAACACTCACTAAATACTTACTGTATATACAACGGCGTGGGCTTTTTTTTAATATTGTACTGAAAAGCAGTTCTAAATAATTTAAAAATCTTATAGAAACACCTGCAAATATTTAATAGACTTACCTAACTTAAAGCAAAAAGTATCAAATTTTAATGTTTCCTTATTTTGGTAGCCGAATTTAAATCATAATAAATAAAAGGTTGGAGTCTAACTTTTGTCATAATCGTATTTCTATTAGATTTAAGGTGTCCTGAATTAAATTGTCAAGTTCCGTAACAGTAATTGAGTTTGGATTCATACCTAATACTGTATAATCAGGATTTGGGTCACCGTGGTGCGCTTTCCAGGATACACCGTTAATTAAATTCATCGTTGAGATTATATCTGCTCTGTTAGCATTATCTCTAAAAATTACAGAAGAATTATTCAAGTGGGAAATCAACCGTCCAAAAGTCTGCTGCCCTGTCATTGTTCTAATTTCTTTGTAAAACTTAAATCTCAAATTCGATTCTAAAACATTTCTAAGCCAACCTAATACTGTATCCTTCAAATTAATGTCAGGGTTATTTCTAAATTGTTCTAATCGTTCAATGTTTCTGAAATAATCAATTTTAACCAACTCGTCTAAGTCACAAACTTCAATTCTTGATGCTCTTGCTGCAAAATCTTCTGAAATACGAAGTGTACACTTGTAAGAAGCTGCGATGTCTTTACCAACTTCGTGTAAAAAATATTCATTATGGCTTAATACAACAACTTGCTTTAATTGCTGAAATAATGATTTAATAATACCAATTGTATATGTCCGTCTATTTGTGTCTAAACTTGACAATGGATCATCAAAAATTAGAATTTTGTTTTGTTTATTAGGGTCAATATCAAGTTTTGACAAAAAGAATGCTAAAGCAATAGTGCTTTTATCACCTTCGCTCAAGCATTCTTTTGCATTAAATGCTTGGTTAGGTGCAAATGAAATGTCATTACCATCAATCGTTAGTTTATAACCAATTTGACTTTGAGTAGCTCTTCCACGAGGTGCAACGTGAACAACATCATCAATTCTGAAAGGTGTTCTAAATACATTACCTAAATAGTGGTTTATTTGAGTTTGGTAACTATTAAAAAAAGTTGTCGCAGCAGCTTGTTGTTGATGTGACAATTGTGTGTAAGCTGTTTCTAAACTTCTCAGTCTTTGTCTTTCGGTTATAAGCTGATTGCAAAGTGTATCAATTGGAGTTTCAAATCTCTTTTTTATTCTCTTCAATCTATCTACTTCAAGTTGTGCTGCTGCAACGGTTTGGATGGTTGAACGAAAAGTTGTTATTGCGCTATTGTAAGTTGATACATTTTGGTTATATGTATCAATGTTTGTGTTTATGCTCTGTCCTGATGTTTGAAAAGTAGTAGCCGTGGCTACCGCCACAGCTATTGTGGGGTTTTGTATTTTTTGTTGAACCGCTGCAATTAGATTTTGAAACTCAAGTCTTAAATCTGCTTCGCTAGGAATTATATTGAAAACGGGCGGTTGAACAGTGTTTGGCAAATGTGTTGTCCAAGAACTAATTCTGTCAGCATTTGTTTGACTGATATTATTTAAGGCTTGTATCGTTGAATCTAAATTAAAATTTTGAAGTGATTCTAAATGCCTTTGCAGTCTTTGAGTCAATTCGTTAAAGGCAGTATTGAATTTACTTGCATAAGCGGTTATGATATCAGAATTGAAGTCAATAGTCTGTTTGCAAAATGGGCAAGAAATATTTGATTCGTATGTAGTTTGCTTGCTTTCCAAATATGAATATCCCCTTTGTAGCCAATTTTCTGGCCCTGAAAAAGCATTGTTTGATAAATCCTGGCAGTGTTGAGAAAATAAAGTTTCTAAAATAGAATTTTGAATTATTTGAGAAGTAGTTTGTAAGTCTGCAATGATAGAAGCAAAGTTTATACCTGTTGTAATTCTTGTAAGATTTGAAAGTAGTTGCAGTGTTTGGATGATTGTGTTTGAGTTTGCATTGGATAATACAGTTTCTGCTGTTAAAATTAGTTGGTCAATATTAGTTGCCTGTGCTGCCGGAATAGTAAGAAATTGGTTGATTACATCAGTAGTAAGGTTGTTTCCAACTTGTTGCACTAATTGTGCTTCAAGATTTGTTTGAGCTTGTCTTGAATTTGTTTTGTCTGTTTTGTTTTGTTCAATTTGATTTTGAATTGCAACTCCTTGAGCGCCTATAACAAATTGATGTAATTGTTTACGGTGCTCATCATTAAAGTTGAAACCTGAATAGATATTGTCATTAACAAAATGAATGTCAAATATTTCTATGTCTGGAAAATCTATCGACCAACCATTAGCTCCAAAAGTGTGAAAAATATTTCTCGGTGTTGCAATTTGAGATATTTGTGCCGCTTGTGTACTTGTATGATTGGTTGAAACCCTGTGTCGAATAATGTCAGGATTGTTTGTTGTCAGTGACCTTAAAATAGACGTTAATGTTGTTTTTCCACCGCCATTGTCCCCATAAATTAAAGTTAGCTTCTTGAAATTAACCTGTCCTGTGGCGTGGTAATTGCGATATTTCCCTATTGAAATGAGGTTCTCAACTTTATTTATCATTATTTAAATATATTTTTTCTTTGTTCATAAGTATAAATATGTATATATTCTATGGCATAATCTCATACCAAATATACATATTAGAATAATATTATTTTTAGGTAGTAATACTGATTTATTAATTTTTATTATACTATTAGTCAAATATTTAAAAAAATTAAATTAAAGATCTTCACAAGTGAAACTTTTTAGATTTAATTGTGAGAAGTAAAAAAATAAATATCTATTTATATATATCTTTAGTTGCATCAAACCCATCCTTAAACCTCAAAAAATCTTCCGACTTTTTCGGATTATTCTTAATCCAGAGTTGCATTACTTTGGTATTTTCTCGTAACATCATTATCTCATTTTCATTGTAGATTTGTTTTCCTTCATCAGCAATTTCATTGAGAATATCCTGGCGCAGTTCGCTTTTGGCTTTGATGCTTTCTTTGTACCATTGGGTTGCCAAATTGACGGAAATAATCAGAACTAAAATCGCCAAAATAAATATCACAATTCCTGCCTTAATGAACTTCACTGTAATTTTTAATTGTTTCTTGAAATCGTCTAAATGACCTAACGTTTCTTCTGAAAAAAAAGTCTCAAATTTAGTTGGAATCATCTTTACAAATTCCTCTCTTTTTAATTGTTCGACTTTAGAAAATTCTTTCATTTCTGCATAAATTTCGTTTGCGTTTTTGATATTAAATTGTGCTTCATAAATGATTGTAACTAAATCTTCTACATCGCCTTTCAGCTCAGCATTAGATTCTATATTTCTTTCATTGGAGTTGATGACATTTTCCAAGAGTTCCATTCCGCTACTTTTAGAATCATCGTTTGGTTTTTGATTTTCCATTATTTTGATTTTTTAAATTGTTACGATTTATCTTGATTTTCGTTTCTTCTTCCAGGGCTCATGTTCGTTTTGAGCCACATAAGTTGGTTTTAACAAGTCTTTCAATAGCTCGCCAGCGATTTCTATTACGCTTTCAGTCTTGTCAGATTTTGAATGAATCTCATAGTTGTTATTGTTCTTCATCGCTTCATTTCCAGTGATTGATTTTACTAGATCATCGAAACCAGAATCGATTTTCGAAAGAGAAAACCCAACATTTTTCTGAAAAAACAATCCGCCTTTCTGTTGATGATTATCAACTTTATTTATCCAAACATCCCGAATCTCATTCTTTTGACCAGGTTTAAATTCTCCATCATACTGAATCCTCACCGAAAATCCTTTCTGCTTCAGATAATCCCGAAACTCTTTCCAGTTTCCTGTTACCTTTTCTGCTTCACGAACTGCATTTTTTACCTCAAACAGGGATTTTATCTCAGATATTTTTAACTTATTGGAGATTTCTGACAATTTGTAACCAGCTTTATAAATTCTTTCCGTTTGATGATTTTTGTCCTTTTCCATCATGATCCGCATTCCCGAAATCCCATCTTTCACATTAGTTGACAGCTGGACTTGAAAACCTCTTTCGTTCATTTTTAAAATCAGTCCATCAAAATTATCGGTGGTTTTTAAAGCCTCTGATAAGTTCTTCATCATTTCAGCCTTTTTCTGAATCCCGATTTCAACATCGGTCAACAATCCTTTCTCTTTACAAACTTCCCGAACAGCTTCCCCGAATCTTCTCCCGATGTCGTTTGATTTGACGGTACATTTCCCGGAAATATCAATCCTGTTCACGACAAAATGAATATGCTTTTGCTTCGTGCTGTTATGAATATCCAATCGAAACTGGTTGTTTGCCGTCACGCCGACTTTATCTAAAGCTTTTATGGCGATTTCTGCAAATTCTTTATCCGTCAGTTTCCTGCCGATTTCGTTCGGCTGAGAAATATATCCGGTCAATGCCCATTTCTTCACTTTAGGATTTCTATCTGCTACGGTTTTCATTTCAAAATACTGACCTTCCGGATTTGAACTCAAAAGACAATTGGAAGAAATCATCTCGGCAGTTCCTTTGTCATTGCTATTGTATTCCAAAGCTATTTTTGTGATGGTTCTTGTGGTGGCGGAATTATTCATTTGTATTGTGCTGGTTGACTTTTGAGTATAAATATTGATGAATCAATTCGACTAGATCTTCGATTTTCATTAATATTTCTTTCTTGTTCTCAAAAACATTCCATTCCCGATTTCGCAAAAGATTAGTTATTTTTTTGAAATAAGTGCCGTATTGAAGCAGAACTTCATCGGTTTTAAATTCATTGATTTTGAGTTCTTTTTCAGTGAAAATTAACCGAAGATATTTTGAAATTTTCAGGTTATATTTTGATGATAAATTTTCGATTTCTTCAAACTCTTTTTCTGTTAATCTTACCGAGACAACTTTTGAAAATTGTTGTGAGGTTTTCTTTTTTAAACCACCTTTCCGACCTAATTCCTGGAAATGTTTTTTTCTCTTTTCCTCGGCAATCTTGGCTTCGTTTTCTTTAGTGGCTTGTTGTATGAATTCTTTTAAAAAGTCTTTTTCCATTGTGTTAATTTCAGTGTATTTAAAACCATTTCTGACGATAGGAAGAAATCAAAAATCCCAATTTTGCAATCAGCGGTCACGCTTATTGTAAACTTTGGGTACTTTTTGCACTAGCTACCCACCGTATTTTACCTGTAGTAATTTCACTCACCTTCTCCTGTATCTCACCTGTCTTTCATTGGATGGACTTTTGTGAATCAGCCAATCATTCAGGTCTTTAAAATCTGAATACAAAATCCTGCAATCTTCTGCATTTTGGTTTTCGTTTCTAATCATTTCAATGGCACGGTTTCCGGCTTCGTCATTGTCGAAATAAAGCTCCACTTTTTTATAATTTTCGAGTGCATTTTTAATGTTAGAAATCATCGAGACGGAATTCAAAATGAGATAATCGGCAGGTTCTTTTTCTAAAAAATTCTCTACATTTTTAAATGAAAGAAAATCGAAAAATCCCTCGAAAATCCGAAGCGATTCTGATCCGTTTTTTATGGTAGAAACATTTTTTTACCCAAACAAATTTTTGAATATTTATTGCGGATTTCATAACCGCCAGAGTCGTTCTTGAAACCAATTCCGAAATAGCTTTTGTCATTCATCCGATAATGAATCTCTTGTAGAAATTCGGTCAAATATTCCAGGAGTGACGGATGCTGTACGTTTTTAATTTCGATTATCTCATACGTTTTCGGAAGATTTTCTAATTTCTGATTAGAAACTTTTTGATTTTGAAAAGAAGAAAAGTTGTGATTTTCTGCCCACTCCAAGACTTCTTTGACGGAAGCGTTCAGATACTTCCTCATAAAATTGGTATTGTTTCCGCCGATACCTTCCGAATGAAGATACCAGGCATTAATTCTCTTATCCAATTTGAAAGAGGCTTGGGATTCGGTGGCAAATGGATTGAGATACCAAGCTTCTTTTTCATTTTGTTTCGTTGGAAAGTGTCCGAGAGAAAGGAGGACTTCTTCCAACGATATGCTGTTGAATTGTTTGCAGTTCATTTTTGTAATTTTTAATGTTTTTTTTAGCAGTAAATAGTAAGTATCCTGTCAGTTCAGGCAGACGAGTTTAGTTTTGAATAATTTTTGATGAATTGATGAGAAAGCCATATAAAAAATTGAATAACAACACCTTAAACTCTCATCAAAGTCTCATCACCTCATCAAAGTGGAAATATTCTTCTCATCATCCTCTCATCAAAAAGCAAGGTTTAAAAATTTGATGAGGCTTTTGATGAGATGTAACTAATTGATTTTATTTTCATTATCAATTAATTCATCATTTCATCAAATTTTTGAAGAATAAAATCCCTTTCTATTGTAAAATACCGTCCTGTTTTGTTCTGTTGGAAAAAACTTAAACCATAATCAAGATCGTATTTGATATATGACAAAGAATTACTTTGTGGTTCGAGTTTCCAGATTTCTTTCAGTATTTTCCGGACATCATTGACCGTCCAATATTGCTTGCTGAACATCTTACCAAGCATATTAAAAATGTCCTGAGGAATACAATGAATCTTGCTGTCTTCGGTACTTTCGAAAAACTCATATAAAAGTTCGATGATCTTGGATTCCAGTTTGTTATTATTTTTCCAAACCAGTTTTTGAAGAGCCTTTGTTCTGATTTGTGATTCTGTGAACCACATTCTTGTCTCCTTACGACTGTGGAAAGGTCTTTGAATTAAGTATCGAAGAAAATATGGAATCTCTTTGTTAAGATTTTTTAAAAATTCAGTGTTTTCGCTTTTGATCGATTTTACTTTGATAATCCAAAATCTGATCTCATTTTCATCGATCTGAATAAAGTTATCTTCATTATTGGAACAGAGAATGAATTTGCCAAAGAATTCGACTTCTTCACGGTCTTTACCCTTTGCCTCCTTTTTATCTTTGTCGGTCGTAGAAAGATATTTTAAGCGTTCCGTAATCTCTTTTTTATCAAAGAATACTTCATCGATAGCTATTATAAGCATCGAAGTCCAATCTGAATTGAACTGACTGCTGAATGAGTCTCCTTTGATGTAGGTCATATTTAATCCAAAGATGGATTTCAGCCATTTGATAAAAGTAGATTTTCCGGTAGATCTTTCCTTACTTACCAAACAAAGGATGGGGAGTATCTGTGTTGGATATTCAAGCAATATCTTTATGTAATCTAAGCCTAGCTCTAATTGCTCTCCGAAAATATGCTCCATAAATTTAAGTGAGAATGGAATTTTGTTTTCTAAAGCTTCAGAACTAATATTTTCTTCGATTGGTTGATAAGGAATCTCATTGTAGATATTGTAGAATCCGTCAACTATCTGCTCATAATTCAGGTGAGAAGGAATACAACAGAAGCCATCGTACTTTGAAACTTTTGAAACGTAGATTTTTCCGTGGTCGCTAATAATAGTTTCACGATTCCATCGCACCAAAATTGAGATCTTGTCTCCGGAGATCAATGGCTTCTCGATAGTTTTATAATAGGTTGTTCCTACTCTTAGATATGGGATTTTTTCGCTCATATTTTTAAGGTTTGATTCTGTACAGGAAGTACAGAAAGGTGAATTAGAATGCTTGATAAATAAAGTCTTATCTTATCTTCTATACTTAAGCGATTTGACCTCGTTTAAAGCATCCATCAGATCAAAATGGTTGACCCTGTAGAATCTTCCTATTTGTTCTGCTTTGATGTTACCTTTTAAAATGTGTGAGCGTACGGTCTGATAATCGAGTTTAAGAATTTCCGAACACTCTTTGATAGAGTACAGTTTCTTTTTCAACTCAATTTCAGGTTCTTTTTTGAGAGAATAGAGTAAGTCTTTCACTTCCCCTAGTTCGTCAAGAATGGTTTGGAATGGATTTGTTGTCTGCATAATCTGTGATATTTATTTGCAGACAAAATTGTATGATTGGAATAACTAATGATGCAATTTCACTCAATTGCGTAAAGTTTAATGATTAATATTAAATAAATTAGAGTCAGACTAAAATAGATAGTCCTGACTAACTAAAGAACTACCGTTTGATTTCTTCAAGTTCCTAAATTATCAAAAAAAGTAGAGTAACATCTACTAAATTTGAGAAGGATCCTCGCATTCTTAATCAGTGACTATAGATTTTTCTTTCAACTCATAGATGAGCAGTTGGAAAAGTAAAACAGTAAAGCCACTCATTAGTGGCCTTATTCGTTAAAGTTTTTAAACACGAATGCTTTGTCGGATTAATCAAAGAACCAAAATGAGTACCCATTTTTATCAATAAAATGTATTACCCAGAACATCCCACAACATAAAATACTAAATAATATTAATTTAATTATTTTTAATAAAAGATTTTTTCCAGATTTTTAATATAAAATTTAGAATCAAGACAAAGATATTGATACCAGTAAATAAAACTGAAAATGCGTATAAATATATTATTATTTCATAGACCATCACATTTAAATTCTTTGGATTTCCATCAAAAGATTTAAATTTTAGGTAATACAAGAAACAGTACATATAGACTAAAGCAATTGATATGATTGGTACTATATTTAGGAGGATAATGATTTTTTTCATATTCTTATTTTTATTACTAAACAGTGAATCTCAATCCGTTCCTGTGCTTGGAGAAGTTGCTTTTACCCCTCCGCGAACTTCATATATAAGTGCATTAACAGGATTTGAATAATATACATCTACTGTTCCATTATTATTAACGACAACTTTTGTATATCCATCTGAAATCTTTATTACTGTATTTCCAACACGGATACCGTCAATTTTCTCGGTGGTCTTTTGTCCTGGTTTAAGGGGAATTTTATCTGATCCATTTTCTGTTTTAAAATATACAGTCCCCTTTGTATTATTTTGTACATAAGGTTCCTCTTTTTGTTGTTGTTGGTTTTTCCCGTCTTTAGCATCTTTGCCTTTCTGATCAGGTTCTTTATCCTTACTATTCGAAGATTTTTGATTTTTACTTTCTCCTTGATTTCCACCGTCTTTAGTATCTTTATTTTTCTCTGAATTATCTCCCTTCTTACTATCATTAGAATCAGAGCTATCTCCAAAATGAGTAACACTAATAGCAGCCGTTCCTGCAGAAATTTTTATTCCTCCTAAAATGCTTATTACTTCATTACCATTGGAATCTCTTTCTATTCCATCGCCACTGCTACTGCTTCCTCCTCCGGCTTCTCCACCACCAGACCCACCACCACTGTCACCACTGGCAGATTCTCCTTCTCTTCCGTCTGGATCTATAAACCGAATCGGGTTGTTAAAAGCGTATGCGTAAGAATTTAATCTTCTTGATTTTTTCGAAAACAGAACAACAGTAAACCATTTTATTTATAATTATTTAATATTTTCTAGATAATATTCAAACGCATTTAAATAATCATTATTGAAAGAAAGTATTCTAATTTTATCGTAATCAATCCTTTCTTCTTTAATAAATTTTGCTTTTGTACTTAACAGATTTAATATAAAGGATTTTTCATTTAATTTTAAAATGTTTCCTATTAAAGAATAAGAAGAACTCTCCAAACCAATTTCTATTAATTTAGATTTTTGTACATAAAAGTATTTTATTATATCATGTATCTCGGTAAAATTATCATATTCTAAAAAATAATTACGTAAACCAACTTTATAGTTCAAAATATCAAGTTTCAAAACATCTTCTTTTTCTTCCTCAATGATTTTTATATATTTTTTATTGATAATATTAATCCCATCTAAAACATAATCTACAGGATTATATAAAATTATTATAATATTGTTATTTTCATATAACTTGATACCACTGACAGGATTTGGGTATCTACTGATTTTTATATTTACTAGTTTCATATTTTTATATTATTTATATCTTGTTCTTCTAGCATCTCCTTTTTCTCCTCCTTTGTCACGGCCTTTTCTTGATTGCCCTTTTTCGTGTTTAGTTTTTGTGCTAGGTCTTGCTCCTTTAGTATGTTCTGCTTCGTCTCCATAGGTTTTCTTTGCTTCTAGCACTTGTGCTGGGGTTGTAGCACTTCCATCAATAGGCGTTACTGTGCCACTACCAGGAACAGCAACACCATTTGTATCACCGTCATCATCTTCTTGAGTTTTAGCTAGTGGTGGAGCTACAAAAGAATCATCGCTTTTTTGCATATCCCCATTTAGTATTAAAGGGAGTGCCCATAATGATCTTGTAAGAACCGTTGTTAAGGCTGTTGTACTAATTTGTGGAATAACTACAGATTTTAAGGCGTCATTAAGTGTTAGAGCAAACACAGTAACAGTCGCAACTGTTGATGATACCACAGGCCTGCCCATAGCAATAAGTTTAACTTCTTCTATTACGTGTGGATTATTCTCTCCTCCAGGTTTATTGGGGGCAATTTCACCTGGGCAACACCCGGTTGTGACTTGGCTTCCTTTGCCTGAATCCACGCCTGATCCTTTCCCTGTACCTCCCTGTGCAAAGCTATCTCCGCCACCAGCTTCGCCCATTCCGCCACCGCCTTCTCCAGTTTCTCCGCCACCACCGCTGTCGGAAGATTCGCCCTCCATGCCAGTCGGATCTAAGAATTTAATAGGATTATTCCATACATAACTATAAGATTCTTTAGTGTATTCACCTCTTGGGTCTATTGTTCCAAACCGTCCCAAATCGGGCATATAGAATCTTGCCCCATGGTCATACATTCCCGTTTCTTGGAGTTCTTTTCCGTTATACTTGTAATTATATGGAATTGCCATCGGATCATATACAGAAACCTGCCCAAAAGGTTTCAGGAAACTCATCCCGAAAGGATAATAATCATTCCTGTCCCTTATCTCCAGATCGTTGCCATTTTTAACATAGCTTACTCTCACATTTCCTAGGTGGTCTTTGTATTGATAAATATAACGCAAATTCTCGAAATCATAATAACCTTCTGCCGTTGGGAAAAAAGAAAGTGTCATATTGTCTACCTCCGGTGTTCCAGGGTCTACAACTGCCACAACTTGTCTTTCTAGATCAGGCGCAAACGCTTCCTCTTCTCCTGCTTTAGAAGCCGCCATGGTAGCATCATCCGACTCTTCAAGTGCTTTTCTTATTGGATCCGTATTCGGGGTAGAATATTGAAAACCGTCCAGATACTCAGTATTGATAATCTCTGTCCCCAATGAGTTGGTCAAGACAAATTTCTTCTTGATTTTCATACCGTCTGCCCTGTAATAGTAATTCGTAACATTCGCGTTCTGATTAATCTGTTTCGGAAGATTCAAAAAGTTATAGGCGATTGCAGAGATATTCTTGTCTGGCATTGCTGTGGTATTTCCGTTGGCATCGTAGCCCATCAGTTGTCCCCCTCCCTCGTAGCCACTGCTGTTGCCGGAAGCATCTGTGATATTGGTCACCCTGTTTCCTGTATACTGGTAGCCCAAATCATCAATGACGGTTGGGGTA
The DNA here is from genome assembly GCA_022013695.1 of Weeksellaceae bacterium. Lineage (GTDB taxonomy): Bacteria > Bacteroidota > Bacteroidia > Flavobacteriales > Weeksellaceae > Epilithonimonas. The sequence continues at coordinate 7,589 of JAKLPS010000005.1, read as the reverse complement.
TAGCGCTTTCCTTGTGGGGAGACCCTGACCAACGTTTTGATATTTCCGTTGAGGTCATAGGTCAACGCTTCATCATTGGCATGGGTTTCCGGCAATGTGGTTCCGGGATCCTGATAATTGCCTTTCAGCAACCTGTTGAGACCGTCATATTGATAGCCATAGCGTTTCAGAGAAACATCCCTTGAGATCCAGTCCACTTCAGCAATGTTGCCGTTATATCTTGCTGCTCCTAATAAAGGATTTTCCGGATTATTATAGCGGATATTATAGCCAAACAACTTTCCACCTGTGAGACTGTAGAATTCATCAGCTTGACTATATATAATATCTCCGCTGTTGATGCCCGTCATCCAGCCCCGGATGTTGTAGGAGAGGTCAACTTTTTGTAGATAACTGCCGGAAACACCGCCTACTTTTTTCCAGTCCAGCTGTCCAATTTCATTGTAATGATTCTCTACCAGAAGTTCCTTGGAAGTTTTTCCAACAACCTCGTGAGTATGAGTCAGGAGACGGTTTTGGTTGTCATATTCGAACTCTTCTTGTATTACTAGCTCCGTATCTGCATTTCTTCTTTTGTGATAGGTATTTGTTTTCTTTGGAACCCCTGCAAAATCAAGCAGATTTTGGGTTTTTGTATAACCTCCCAAATGATTGATAGTGTGAAGGCCAATGATTCTTCCTTTCGTATCATACCAGACGTAATTCTTTGTCCATCCATTATTTTCAACATTGTTGATATAAGAAGCAGTAGGAAGGCCTTTTGGGGTGAGGTTTCCTGTTTGTGGAAGAACATCTTGTGAAAGAATGCTTGTCGGGATAGTTGGAGTTCCTGTAGGATAGGTGTCAAAATAATTAACTGACAATAGTTTTGTGATGGTATTGGGATAATTTTTTGCAGTATCATTATCGTAATATACCAAAACTCCCGGTTGTGCAAAACCAGAGGTTGTTCTTGCAACATTGTTGCTACTCTTACCATTTACCTGTCCTTGCTCAAAATTTCTTCCTGTACTTCCATAATCTTGTGAACTAGTGTAGATACCAGTATAAGCTACTCTTCCAAATTGATCGTATTTTGTGAAAAGCCACTGCTTATCAGCTCCAAGATTGGCATCCTGCGTCATGACCAATCTGTCCTGATTATCATACACAAAATATTCCCAGCCTTTTCCAGGAAGCTTCTTTTCCGCAAGACGACTTTTTTCATCATACCTATACTGATAACAAAGCTCATTGATATCTGTGCTTGTAGTAAGTAAAACATTAGTTGCATTTTTATTTTTATCCGAAAATAATGGAGACAAAACATAAGCTAGGTCGTGATATTCATTGTATACATAATAGGTATCAGCATTTTCCGTAGCACTTACTACTTTCCGTACTAAAACGATTTGTCCCAGTCTGTCCTTAAATTCAACACTGACATTGTTGTCTTCATCCGTTGTTATGGTTTTATACAATTGGTTAGCTGCATAAGAACCGGAAACACTCAAAGCACAACTAGTAGCACCATTTGACCAAGCGGTAACTGCACTGTACTTTTTGACTTCTCCGGCAATATTAAATTTATAATCAGTTGTTACCTTTTTATTGTTTACATTCCAATCGCCTGGTGCCATACTAGATAGCGGACGATTAAGTGGAGAGAATTCGATTTCATTTTTAGAGTAAAATGGTGCTGTCCCCCCATACAAAGGATTTCCTACAAATTCTGTATATGGCGTGGTAGCGGAAGAATATATACCGCCGTTTGTTGTATTTTGCTGAGGCATAGGTAGAAAATCCAACAACTGCCTTCCAAGTGCATCATATTCCACTTTGGTCACAACATCTTTTCCTAAGGGTGAGGCTTTGATATTGATCTTTTGCTTCTCTCTACCCAAACCGTCAAAATAAGTCACAGATTGTACTTGTGGAACAGAATTGCTGCTTACAGAAGTTTCCGCAAGATATTCTCGGGTATAGATATAGTTTTCTGTGTCTGATATATTGGGTGGTGGTATTGTTATATTTTGAGAAAAACCAGCTACAAACAAAAAACCTGCGCTGATTAGGCTATATATCTTTTTCATGTTTATGTGGTTTTATGGTTTATAGTTATATTTGTGTTCTTTAAGGATCTTTATAATTTCGTTTCCAGATGAATTTTTTTCCTTTATATATACGGATTGTAATCTTTTTGAAGTATCATACATATAATATTCTCTAATTCCAGATGGTGGAGTAACACTTCTTACACCTACTAAAGGATCGTATGAATAGGTAGTAATCTGATAATTTCCAAAATCAGCTCCTTTCCTCAAGTTGTCTAAAGCAATAATAAGATCTTGTTCAGTTTGCTCAGCGGTTGTACCAACAATTAAGATGTTATCATTTTCGGCAGCATCAACAACAGCTGTTATTAAAGAATTTGCTTTAATATCATCAAAGAAAGCTCCTTCAATTTTAGCCACCGGTTTTGTTTTGTTGTACCCCCAGATTACAGAGACAGGAGTTCCGTTTTCCAAAGTGTATTGGGTTAGATTCCCCTGATTATCGTATGAATTGTATGTAATCTTTCGGTCTGCAACAGTAGCATTTTCTCCTTTTTTAAGATAGATATACTTTGGTAATATCATTGCATCACTTCCTGTGTTAAACTGATCGTACAGAGTCCTGACCTCCGATGTTACCAGATTATCAGTATAATTTTTTGTAATAATGGCATCAGAAAGCTGATTTTTAGCAACTAATCCCTGCATCATTGTATACTGTGAGTCACTGCTTGCAATATCCTGTGGATAGGTGTAAGTTGTTTTTAGTACTTCACCCATACTCCCATTAGTAGTGCTTTCTGTACGATAGGTATGCTTATAATCAGGTATGGAATACTGGAAAGTTTTCACAGTTTCGAGTGAATCTGTTCCATTGTTTGCATACTCTATAACAGTAGTTTTCTTTTCCGGAATCCAAGAATTGGTTAATGGATAGGTAGTATACTGATATGTATAACTTGTTGTTGACTGTCCAAACTTAGATATAGGAACAATTCCCAAACCATAGCCCATAACTCCATTATAAGGAACATCTTGGGAATATTTAGTGTTGAAATGTGCATCATACAAATACTCGTTGACTGTCTTTTTTACTAAATGATTCGTAGAATCAAATAATAATTCCTCTTCCAATAGTCCCCGATCTAAACCACCAACCGGCCAGTTCATATTAAGGGGTGTATTAGGATCGTGATATTGGATTATTCTTTCATTTTTGAATTTATATTCTTTACGATATGAATTTGTTGGAGTACTATAATCTATATAGTTTTCCTGTACATAGTCATAACCTACAGGTTTTCCTCTTACTGTTGTTGTCTGCCAACCGGGATTGTTGGAAACAATTACCTCCATTGCATAGTGACCTTGATCACTTAAAGGATATTTTTGAGTAGATCTTGAAAGAAACATTTCTTCACCTTGATTGACACCACTGGTCTTAGTATAAGGTAGAGTATAATTAGGGTTTGGTACTTTGTAGCCATACTCTCTCACAATCTTACCATTATTATTATCAACCGATTCAATTTTGCTCACACGTATTGTCCCTGCAGTTTGTGTGTAAATTGTTTCGACTGGTGTTTTTATAGTATTTACAATATCATAATCCGCAAAACATTTTACAGAAGGATAATTATCATCTCGTGTAATCCACAATTCATAATTTCCAGGAGGATCATTCCTTGTAAACGAACCAGAAAGTTGTCCAGATGAACCAGTTGCTTCTCCGACTTTTTTAATATTCCAAGTACATCTGCCAATAGTTGTTGTTGATCCGGCATTAGGATTACCAACAAAATTTAATATTTTAGTAGTTGTATTATCGGAAATAGTAAAAGGAATCTTTGTCGTAGGGTATGTATTATCGTTAGCATTGACAATTTGATAATCGTCTTCATAATCGTAGATGATTATTGGGTTGTCACTAATATCATATTCATCCGCTTCGTATTGTATTTCAGAATAACCACCAGTAGGATAGGTTATCTTTTTCAAATTTCCTAACTTACCGTAGTTGATATCAGGCTCTTTGTTGGCTCCGTAATATTCAGATTGTAGCGTTACATTATCATATTTTGAAACTGATATTGCTCTTTTTCCATTTTCTTTTCCATTATAAATTCCCCAGAAATCCTGATCATTTGAAATTCTTATAGGTAGTTTTTTTCCGTTATAAGTTTCATAATATTCAAGACTGAATGTTCCGTTAGTCAGATTATCTTTAACGCTTACTAACTTCAATCTCTTATCTAAGCCTTTATTATATGCACTTGTATATATTCCACTCACTTCTGGAGGAAGAGCTGAAGATAAATAGGTAAAATAATCATAACTTAATGTAAAATCCTTAATAGTTTCATCTTTTTCATTTTTTACTACAACACCTGTAAGATATACCTCGCCATCAAGATCCAACCTAGGATTTGTAGTTCTATTATTATAGGTAAATAATATCTTTCCCCCTTTGAACTGAATCTCTGTTAAAGGATTATCACGTAAGTCTGTTTTGTTTATACATTTTTGAGGCAAGGGCATAACTGGTTGACCAGGAGGAAAATACCCCGAAATACTTACCCTTTCCTGAGTTGTAATTGATGGGATGAACTTTGAATTTACTGTATTTGCATACACATACTTAATTTCCTGATTTTTAGGCGATTTAATTTTAAAAATTTTAAAATCTGGATCATCAAAATCAAACTCTGGATTTACCTCTACACAAGTATTTTTAGTTTTTGTGGAGGGTGTTTGATTAAAAAAATTGTACTGGAAACCTTTTTCATCTACAATATCAGTTGCATAGCCATTTTGAGATGTAATCTTGGTCTGATTATATGGCATTGGAATTCCAAAATTACCGCTAGGGTTTAAAATAAATTTTCCAGAGCCATTCAGCAGGGTATAAGTGTATATGTCCGGTTGGATATCTCTAGGACCATTACCATCCAATCCTAATGCAGCCAAGGCAATTAAAACAGACGGGTCATTGCCATTACCGCCGCTATTATTAGGGTAAAATCCTGTTGTAGGAATGATAGGCCTTGGAAATATCCTATCTTGCGTCCCTATTACTTGCTGTGAAAGTGAAGGACCAGTATTCAATACCCAGCCTAAGCCTACCCTTGTCGCAAGCTGACCTACTGTTACACCAGTTGTGGTATATCGTAATTCAATTGGGATTTTTTCTCCTTCGAATTCAATAGTATATAATGGAATGGAAAAATCCGCAACTCCAGTATAATTTCCTGCAGGAATATCTACAAATTTAGATAGAGCAGCAGCTTCGGGTGTCTTAGGATACAGATCAATGCTGTAATTAACGGGACTAGGATTTGACCCGGCTTGTGCATTCATTGCAATAGAAACTCCTGAAATTAAGAGGTAATAAAATTTTCTCATAGTGTTTTTATTTCTTCACGATTTTAGTAGTTAGTTTTTGATTATTTGTTACCACAGTCACGATATACACACCCTGCGGAAGATTACCCGTGTTGATTCTGGTGACCTTGTTTTGGGTCTTAGTTGTGGTTACCTGTTTCCCGGAGAAGTCGTACAAAGTTATATCTGCCACAAATCTTCCCTCTTCCAAACCTTTAAATCCAATCTCTATATAAGCGTAGTCCTCCACCGGATTGGGGTAAATGCGAATGTCTCTGTTTTCTACAAGGTCATCCAGCTGCTTGTCTCCCAGCTTCACAACCTTCCAGTTCTCTTCGCCAAGCTGATCTGCGCTGGTGCCTGCTAAAAGATATGAACCATCATTTTGAAACTTGGCCGAGGTCAGTCGTTCCTGCTGCTTCCTTCCTTCGCCTTCCACATATTTCCGCCATTCTTCCTTGCCATTAACGTCTATGTAAAGCATCCAGAATTTCTCGTCGTCCTTCTTCACTTTTTCTTCTGCCTGGGTATAGCCTCCCAAAAGAAAGCCCCTGTCCTCGCTGAAATTGTCCTTGTTTGTCTTCTTGATAACATCCAGACTCATCGCAACATCACGGTTGCCGAAGCTGCAGCTCCTCTGCCATATCTCATTACCCGATGCGTCTAAACTGAGCACCCAGATATCTGTTCCTTCCTTCGTGTTATCCTTCTTGTTGCCGGATGACTGGCTGCGGCTTTCCCCTGAAACGATGTAGCCGCTTTGAGTAATACCAATGGCTTTCGGGCGGTCATCACCTGTTCCACCGTAGGTCTTCTGCCACTCGACATTAGCATTCCTGTCCAGTTTGATAATCCAGTAATCGCCATTACCAAAATTCTCATCAGATTTACCAATGAATGTTTTAACCATCGATGTTAATTCGGGGCTGACAGCTGCAGCCTGGGGACTGCCATTTTGAGAAGTACCTATGGGTCCAGAATTGTTCCGGTTTTCTGTCCTCCCGGAAGTAGAATAAGCCAACAGAACCGCTCCACCGTCTGGTGTCGGGATCATGTCCGTAACCTCATCCAGAGATTTTCCTCCTAAGATAATAGTCTGCTTGAGCTTGCCATCCTTGTCCAGTTTTGAAACAAATATATCTTTGGAGCCGAACAACTTTCTATTGTCATTGATATTTCCTGCAACAAAAAATCCGAAGTCCGTGGATTGCACAATTGCTGAAGCTTCGTCATTGCTTCTCGTCCCAAGCGTCTTCTGCCAAAGCTCTTCTCCGTTTTCATTGAGCCGAACCAGCCAGACATCACTCCCGCCAAGATTATTGGCCTTCTTGTCCCCGGAACTATTAGAAAATGAAGTTCCAATTAAAGCGAAACCTCCTTCCTGAGTTGCAACAGAACTCATCAGATAATCGTGTTTTGAGCCTCCGAAGTATTTCTCCCAAACCGTGGAACCCTGCTGGTCAAGTTTAAGAATATGGTAATCGTAACCTTTGTTAGTGTTCGCATTTAGCATCGGATTGTTGGCGTTGATAGAAGAGCCGGAAAGTAGGATCTGCCTGTCAAACGTAGAAGTCATCGATACAAGAAAATCCTGTGTAGAAGAGTTAATATTTTTTTGCCACAATGTTTCTTGGGCATAGGAGTATCCAATAGCTAGAAATCCCAAGCTTAAAATAATTCTTTTCATTGGTTTGTTTTTATGTTTCTAAATTAATAATATTTTAGTGAACTTTACACAATATTATCAGAATAACTATTACTTTTATCAAAATTAACATGTAATTAAAGTTAAAATTCAGTTAAAATAATTAAATCATATAGTTGCTTTGAAATCATACAGTGACTATCAATGGTAGTAAATCGCCTTAATCTCATTATTTAAACGATTTTCTTCTAAAAATCAATTCTGTTGATGTTAATTTCTCTATTTAACTTACTTTAGTTTATCATTTAAATGGTTTAACGAACAGTCCGATAATTACTTAGAGTTTGTGGACTCTATTAAGTATATTTTTTTCAACTAAATTAAAAGAAATCACTCCCGTCCGAAAGTTTGTTAAAAAACAAAGCCTGAGAATGCCTTATATTTGAAAAAAGTTCAAAAATTTTCACATATGGCACTTTTCAGGCGTTCCAAAAATACAAACATTCCACTGCTTCGGCAAATTTTTAACC
>JAKLPS010000029.1 GCA_022013695.1 Weeksellaceae bacterium | reverse complement strand
TTTCTGTCGCTATAGATTCAATCGAACGATAAGAATTCTGATGAAGTTCAATACATTCCAATTTGAAAGCAACGCTAAATTTTTCTTTCCTATTCATAAAAAATGCCCCTAAAAAGTGTCTAACTTTTTGGGGGCAGTCTAATTTTTGCCTGATTTTTTTGTTTACTTTTTTAGACTATTTATGCAAAAATATTTTTTTTGCATTATGCCAACACATCCCGGATTTCTTCAGTCTTTTGGAACATCGCTTTTGCAAAAGGACAAAGGGGCACTATTTTCAGATTGTTTTCTCTTGCGAATTCCACTGCTTTGTACAGCATTTCTTTTCCCACGCCTTTCCCATTGAATTGCGGTTCCACCTCGGTGTGGTTGATGATGAATTGGTTTTCCCCAGCCCAGGAGTAGGTCATCAGTCCGGCTTTTGCTCCATCAATCGTGGCAATGAATTCCCCTTTTTTTTCGGAGTTGCTTTGTTTTACTTCTATCATTTTTTATGAGATTTTAGTTGATATTTCAATAGTATTTGTCAGCAATTTATGCACGGGGCATGCATCGGCGATGGTGGCAAGCCTCGCTTTGATCTCTTCGCTTAATTCAAAAGTGCCAAAATCGATCGTTCGGCAAAACTGAGCGGTTTGCGTCTGGGGAAAATTCTCAAGCTCCACTTCAACATGGATCATTGGGATTGGCCATCCTTTTCTGTCGCTGTACATTCGCAAAGTCGTAGCAGTGCAGCTCGCGAGAGCCGACGCCAGAAGTTCAAAAGGATTCAAACCTTTGTTTCCGCCCCCTTTTTCCGCCGGTTCGTCCGTTATGATTTTGTGGGCGCCTGCTATCACTTCGGTGTAATATTTTTCAATTCCCAGACTGGCAGTAACTTTTGTGATCATTTTATGACATTTGTTAGGTTATAAATTATATCAGACGGTTGGCAGCGGTTCTGTTTGTCTTATATTTTATGTTTAAAATCTTCAATTTTAGATAGAAGTTTTGACAACAATTCCGGCTCTACAATTCCGTTTTCTAAGTCAAAATTTTCATAAAACTTTGGAAGCGAGAACGTTTCTTTCACGTATGCACCAAACTGTGGAAAGAATTTGGACGCTTCTGCCATCACGTTGCCACCACCGTAATTGCCGGGCGCTGTCGTCATCAAAAACATCGGCTTGTTTTGGAACACCTTTTCATTAATCCTGGAGGCCCAGTCTAGAATATTTTTGAATGCAGCGCTGTAAGAACGGTTATTTTCTGCCAAAGAACAGATGATCACCTCAGCATTGGCAATATTTTGTATAAACAGATGGGCAGGCTCTGGAAAACCATCTTTCTCTAGATCTACCGAAAATATTGGCATCAGATAATCATTGAGGTCGATCAGGTTAATATCCGCAGAAGGGAAACTTTTTAAAACAAATTTGACCAATTCTCTGTTGATGGAAGTGGAAGAGTTGCTTCCTGCGAACGCCAATATTTTCATTTTTTTCATATTTTAAGATTTAGCGGAATTGAGACCGAACGCACAGTCTTGAACCAAAATTTCCTTCGAAAATCAACTTTCACCAATCAATAAAAGTGCCGATAGAATGCTGAAGGCTTATTTTTTGAACAATATATTTTGTGTGTTGAGTTTTTAATCGTAAAAAATCATGTAAAAAGCGCCTGCGCAGAAAAGTTATATCGAACTTCATTCTCAAAAAGCTACTTAACGATCGTTTCTCAAAATTCAAAAAATTAAAACAGGAATAATCTTACCTTTGCCTATTATTTTCCCGGAAGTGCATAAAATATTAATTATAGACGACGAAGAGAAGATCAGAACCTTGCTTTCCCGAATATTGAGTCTGGAGGGCTTTGAGGTTTGCCAGGCCTCCGATCTTAAAAACGCAAAAAAACGGCTCGAAGTGTCGGAAATAGACGTAGTTATCTGCGACGTCAAACTTCCCGATGGCAGCGGTGTCGAGTTCGCGAAGATGGTAAAAGACAAATTTCCCTCCTTGGAAATCATATTGCTCACCGCATTCGGAAACATTGCAGATGGCGTGCAAGCTATCAAAAATGGCGCTTTTGATTACATTACCAAAGGCGATGATAATAATAAAATCATTCCGCTGGTTTATAAAGCAATCGATAAAGTTGGACTGAATAATCGGGTTCTGCAGCTGGAAAAACAGTTGGGAAATAGATATTCTTTCGATAGTATTATTGGGACCTCAAAACAAATAAAATCTGCCATAGAAGCTGCGAAAAAAGTAGCGGCAACGGACGCAACTGTGCTGCTGACAGGCGAAACCGGAACGGGCAAGGAAGTCTTTTCCCAAGCCATTCATAATGCAAGCAACCGCAGCAAGCAAAGTTTTGTAGCCGTCAATTGTTCGGCGTTTAGCAAAGAATTGTTGGAAAACGAATTATTTGGTCACAAAGCAGGCGCATTTACCGGAGCGAGCAAAGATGCAAAAGGTATTTTTGAGCAAGCAAACAATGGTACCGTTTTTTTGGATGAGATCGGCGAGATGCCGCTTGACCTGCAAGCAAAATTATTGCGCGTGCTGGAGTCGGGCGAATTTCTGAAAGTGGGAGACAGCAAAGTGACGAAAATCAACGTCAGAATTATCGCTGCCACCAACCGGGATTTGGAGAAAGACATCGAAGCAGGACAATTTCGCGAGGATCTCTATTATAGGATCAATATTTTTAATATTTCATTGCCACCCCTGAGAACGCGCGTTGCAGATATCGAAGCATTATCTGATCATTTTCTACGGCAATTTGCAGGGAAAATGGGTAAGAAAATCTCATCATACAGCCCAGAATATCTCGAAGCTCTGAAACAGCATCCGTGGAAAGGGAACATTCGCGAACTGCGCAATGTGATAGAAAGAAGTGTAATTCTTACAGACAGTTCTCGGTTGGAAGCTATCTCGCTGCCGTCCGACTTTCAAAATTTGAATTCCAATCAATTCAAAAGTAAGACGCTTTCTGCTTTTTCTTTGGAAAGCGCAGAGAAAATTCACATTCAAAAAGTACTCAATTACACCAACGGAAACAAAACCGAAGCGGCAAAATTGCTGAATATTGCGCTTACAACGCTTTACAGAAAACTGGAGGAATATCAACTAAAATAAGACTAATGATGGGAGATCAAGTGTTTTAGAAATTCTACATCTTCAATCTTGAAAAGTCCCGTTCCCGTTGCCATCGTGGTGGCAGATCCGCACGCGATTCCCATTTGCAGCATTTCTTTGTACGTTCCATTTTGCAACAAGACAGAAGCCATTCCAGCCACCATACTATCTCCAGCGCCAACGGTACTTCGGACCTTTATGAGGGGAGCGTGCAGCCAGATCTGCTCTTTTTCTGAGCATAAAAATGCGCCTTTCGCTCCCAGAGAAACGACCACCACTTCGGCTTTTTTAGCTTTGATGAGTTCATAAGCCGCCGCCTGCGCAGACTGCGTGTCCAGTTCTTGTTTACCAGTAAGCGCCGCGAGTTCGCCGATATTTGGTTTTAGCAAAAATACCGATTCCTCCGCGGCCGCTTGCAAGGCTTCTCCAGAAGTATCAACGATGACTTTGGAACCTTTTTCTTTGAAATTGGCAATGATTTTTTTTAAATAACTGGGCGCCACATTGGGTGGCAGACTTCCACTGATGACGGCGATTTTTGGCGTAAAATTCAGTTCTTGTAAAAATATTAAAAAAGCAGCCTGCTCTTCCTCAGAAACAGCATCACCATCCATTCCGAAACGGTATTGCTGCTGGTTGGAAGTATCTACCACGATGAAGTTTTCTCGGGTTTCGCCCTTCACAGCAAATGCTTTTATAGTCAGCATTTCTTTTTTTAGAAGTTCTTCTAATAAAGTTCCGGTCCTGCCGCCCGATAGAAAAATGGTCTCTGCATCCACGCCTAATCTCTTCAAAGCGCGCGAGATATTGACACCGCCACCGCCTGGTTCATAAACCGGGGTGGTGCAACGGAGTTTTTGTTCGGGAATGATCTTGTCGACGGTGCTGCTTTTATCCACTGAGGGATTGAGCGTGATGGTTAAAATGGATGATGTCATAAGTTCAAAATCTGAATATAGAAACAAATTTAATTAATATTCTTCTGATTCAAACTTTGATTGCTTTTAAAACGATAGGTTTTACCCTTTCAAAATGATAGGTTTTTTTTTGAATTGAAAAAAATGGCAAATCTTCCAAAGCCAATGCAGTACAGCTTTTCCACATTTAAGAAAGTTTTGGACTTCCAATTGTGTATTGTTTGGCATATTAAAATAAAGAGATTATGAACAATTGGAAATTCAAATACTACAGAAAACTAAGGTCTTGGCATCTGCTGGCTTTTTTGTACGGCCTTATGGTATGCATCGGGATCACTTACAGAATCTTTAATCCATAAAAAAATGATGACAACAATCTTAACCATTGCCGGAGCTGCTTTTTTTGCTCTTTTTTTCTTAATCGTAAAATACTTTGAAAAAATATGACTCTTTTATTTGCGATCGCCATTGCCGTGTTTGTGTATATGTGCTATGTTCTGGTAAAGCCAGAGAAATTTTAAATTAAAATTAATATCAATTTAAAAATGAATACAGAAATTTTAGGAATTGTCCTGATGTTCGTTCTGGTAGTAGGCCTTGCAATACCTTTGGGGCGCTACATCGGGAAGATTTTCAGTGCTGAAAAAACCCGGTTCGATAAGATTTTCGATCCCTTGGACAGACTTTTTTACAGATTGAGCGGCATCCAGCCCGACAAGCCCATGAACTGGAAGCAGCATTTGGCGGCGTTGCTCACAATCAATTTACTTTGGTTCGTGGTAGCAATGTTCGTTCTCACCAATATGAGCTGGCTACCCCTGAATCCCGATAATAATCCATCGATGAGTGGCGATTTGGCTTTCAATACGGCCGTCAGTTTTATCACCAATACCAATTTGCAGCACTACTCGGGAGAGTCTGCATTGTCTTATTTTGGACAATTGACGCTGATGCTTTGGCAATTCATCAGTGCAGGCTGCGGAATGGCGGTGGCAGCGGTTGTTTTCTTTGCAATGAGAGAGAAAACAACCGACAAATTAGGTAATTTTTATTTCCTCTTTGTCAGAAGTTGCACCAGAATTCTTTTACCGATGGCCATTGTTGTAGCTGCTTTATTAGCATTCAGTGGCACGCCAATGACTTTCGAGGGAAAAGATAGCATCACCAATTTACAAGGCGACAAAGTAGAGGTCAGCCGTGGTCCTGTTGCTGCTTTCGTTGCGATCAAGCAATTGGGAACTAATGGCGGCGGTTTTTTTGGTCCCAACTCCGCACATCCCTTGGAAAATCCCACGTACTTCAGCAATATGATAGAAAATATCTCCATTATGCTGATCCCGATGGCTATGATCTTTGCGATGGGCTATGTATTGAAAAGAAAGAAACTGGCGAACACAATTTTTGCCGTGATGACCGTCGGATTTCTACTTCTTCTGCTACCAACTGTCATCAAAGAAATAAATGGAAATCCTGCGATTGAAAAGATGGGAATCACTCAATCGATGGGAAGTATGGAAGGTAAGGAAGTACGTTTTGGAACGGCGGCATCTGCCTATTGGGCTATCAACACGACGGTTACCAGTAACGGTTCTGTGAATGCGATGCACGACTCGCTGACGCCGATATCTGGGATGAATACGATGCTCGGGATGATGGTAAATGCTTTCTACGGCGGTGTTGGTGTCGGTTTCCTGAATTTCTATGTCTTCATTATCCTCGCGGTCTTCATCAGTGGATTGATGGTTGGCAGAACGCCTGAGTTTCTCGGGAAAAAAATTGAAGCCAGAGAAATGAAGATTGCGATGATCATAGCATTGCTGCATCCTTTTCTGATTCTGACCGGTACTGCTATCGCGAGTTACATTTATACCACTAATCCAGAAACCTATGCCAGCTGGCTCAACAATCCAGGATTCCACGGTTTCAGCGAGATGCTGTATGAGTTTACTTCCTCTAGTGCCAACAATGGCAGCGGCTTCGAAGGTCTCGGGGACAATACACCTTTTTGGAATGTCGCCTGCGGCCTTGTAATGCTTATGGCGAGATACATCCCGATCATTGGTCCGGTTGCTATTGCAGGAAGTCTTGCTGCTAAAAAGTATATCCCAGAAAGCGCTGGAACTTTGAAAACAGATACACCAACCTTTGGACTGATGATTTTTGCAGTGATTGCTATCGTAGCGGCATTGTCCTTCTTTCCAGCATTGGCTTTAGGACCTATTGCCGAACATTTTTCCCTTAAATAATTTCTGACATGAAAGACAATAAAAATAATAAACTGTTCCAGCCTGAGTTGCTATCAGAAGCATTGCAACAATCTTTTATTAAACTAAATCCGGCAAAAATGATCCGAAACCCGGTCATGTTTATGGTCTGGTTAGGCACTTTGGTCATGGCGGCTGTTTGCGTATGGATTGCTCTGGGCGAGAAAGAACAAGGAAGTCTGACGTACAATATGACTGTGACGTTGGTCTTGCTACTCACTCTGCTGTTTGCTAATTTTGCAGAGGCCATTGCAGAAGCCCGAGGCAAGGCACAAGCCGATTCTCTAAGGAAAACCAGAGAGGAAACCCCGGCAAAATGGATCCAGCCAGTTGGCGAGATTTTTAACGATGAAATAACAATCGTTTCCTCGTCCCAACTTAGAAAAGGCGATGTCTTTCTCTGCGAAGCCGGCGACATCATCCCGACCGATGGCGAGATAATCGAAGGAATTGCGACCATAGACGAAAGCGCCATCACTGGAGAGAGCGCCCCCGTGATCAGAGAGTCCGGAGGCGACAAAAGCAGTGTAACGGGTGGTACAAAGGTGCTCTCGGACATGATAAAAGTAAAAGTAAGCACAGAACCAGGCGAGAGTTTTCTGGACAAAATGATTGCCTTGGTAGAAGGTGCCAGCCGACAAAAGACACCAAACGAAATAGCATTGACGATACTTTTGGCAGGATTTACCTTAGTCTTTATTATCGTCACCGTCACACTCAAACCATTTGGAGATTTTGCCCGCACGCCGATCACTATCGCCGCGTTCATCTCACTATTTGTCTGCTTGATTCCAACCACCATTGGAGGATTGTTGTCAGCCATCGGAATTGCAGGAATGGATCGAGCGCTGAGAGCAAATGTGATCACCAAAAGCGGAAAAGCGGTAGAAACGGCTGGCGATATAGATGTTCTATTGCTAGACAAAACCGGAACAATCACCATTGGGAACAGAAAAGCCACGCATTTTCATATCTCGAAAGCCGTAGATGAAACATATTTTCAAAAAGTAGTGGTTTTGGGCTCTATGGCAGATGAAACACCGGAAGGGAAGTCAATCATAGAATTAGCAGGTGTAGATCCTAAAAGTTTTATCGTCAGCAATCCCACCTTTATCAATTTTACAGCAGAAACAAGAAGTTCGGGAATAGATTACGACCATTTTAGGATCCGAAAAGGCGCTGCAGACGCTATCCGAAATATAGTTGAAAAAGCGGGGAATATTTTCCCAAAAGAAACCGAAGAAGCGGTCAAAAACATCTCGAGCAACGGCGGAACGCCCTTGGTAGTTTCCGAAAACGAAAAAGTTTTGGGCGTTGTAGAGCTTCAGGATGTCATCAAACCTGGTATCCAGGAACGTTTCGGGCGCCTACGCAAAATGGGAATCAAAACCGTGATGGTCACTGGCGACAATCCGCTGACCGCAAAATATATCGCTGAGAAAGCCGGCGTAGATGATTTTATCGCTGAAGCTAAACCAGAAGATAAGATGAACTACATCAAAAAAGAACAGTCCGAAGGCAGATTGGTGGCGATGATGGGCGACGGAACCAACGATGCTCCTGCGCTTGCTCAGGCTGATGTTGGCGTGGCTATGAACAGTGGAACTCAGGCAGCGAAAGAAGCCGGAAATATGGTCGATCTAGACAATGATCCTACCAAATTGATCGAAATCGTCGAGATTGGGAAACAATTGCTGATGACAAGAGGAACATTGACGACTTTCAGTATTGCGAACGATGTTGCCAAATATTTCGCCATCGTTCCGGCTCTGTTCATCGCGTCTATTCCGGCCTTGCAAGGCTTGAATATTATGAATTTGCATTCGCCGGAAAGTGCCATTCTATCGGCTGTTATTTTCAATGCTATTATTATCCCAATGCTGATTCCGTTGGCGCTCAAAGGTGTGGCTTACAAGCCGATCGGCGCCAGTGCTTTGCTTAGAAGAAATCTTCTTATTTATGGATTTGGCGGCGTTTTGATTCCATTTATCGGGATCAAGATGATCGATATCATCGTGTCTCTATTTATCTAAAAATTTAAAAATAATGAAACAAAATATATTACCAGCGATCAAACTCACAGCCGTGTGTTTGCTCTTCTTCTCAGGATTTTACACACTGCTTATCTTAGGAATAGCTAAGGTGGCACCCAATCAGGGGAAAGGTGAAGTAATTTTCTCCAATCAAAAAAAATACTATTCCAATGTTGGGCAGAGGTTTACCCAGGATAACTACTTTTGGTCTCGGCCGTCAGCCGTAGATTACAATGCTGCAGGCGCAGGCGGAAGCAACAAAGGACCATCCAACCCAGACTATTTGAAAACGGTGCAGGAAAGAATAGATAATTTCCTGAAGCACAATCCGGGAATCAAGAAGTCTGAAATCCCTTCCGATTTGGTGACCGCCAGCGGCAGCGGATTGGATCCGCACATTTCCGTGCAGGCCGCCCGTGTTCAAGTAAGAAGAATCGCAAAAATCCGGGCGCTAAATGAGGCAAAAATTCAGAAACTGATAACAGCTAACACCGAAAAACCTTTGTTGGGTCTCCTCGGAACCGAAAAAATAAATGTGTTGAAACTCAATATTGCACTTAATAGTTTGAAATAAATCAAGAAGAAAAATTAGATAAAATGAAATATATAAAACTCTTAATATTGCTTAGCACAGCCAGTTCCGCCATTACTTTTGCACAAGAAATAGTGTCCCCCGCTTTAAAAATAAGCGGATATGCAGAAGTCTATTATCAGCAGGATTTTAATCATCCCGAAAATAATTCCAGACCGGGTTTTATCTACAGCCATAATCGAAATAATGAAGTTAATCTGAATCTTGGATTTATCAAAGCTAATTATGAAACGGAAAATTGGAGAGCGAATCTCTCATTGGCAACGGGAACCTATATGAACTCGAATTATGCAGCAGAATCTGGCGTTCTCAAAAATATTTATGAAGCCAACATCGGTGTCAAGATTTCAAAGCAAAAAAATCTGTGGATCGACGCGGGAATATTGCCCTCCCACATCGGTTTTGAAAGTGCAGTGAGCAAAGATTGCTGGACTCTCACCCGAAGTTTGCTGGCAGACAATTCGCCCTATTTCGAAAGCGGCGCCAAGATTTCTTACACCAGCGATAATGGCAAATGGTTCCTCAGCGGATTATTTTTGAATGGCTGGCAAAGAATCCAGAGGGTTGACGGCAATTCGACCGTAGCATTTGGGCATCAGCTAACTTACAAACCGACCGATAAGATCACCCTGAACAGCAGTTCCTTCGTTGGCAACGACCAACCAGACAGCATCAGGCAGATGCGCTATTTTCATAATCTGTATGGCATCTTCCAACTAAGCAAAAAGTGGGCTTTGACAACCGGTTTTGACATCGGTGCTCAGCAAAAACTGAAAGGCAGCGAACAGTACAGCATTTGGTATTCTCCAGTAATCATCGCAAAATATGCCGCCACAGATAAACTGAGCTTTGCCGCAAGGGGAGAATATTACAGTGATCGAAATGGCGTCATCATTGCGACGGGGACAGCTCACGGCTTCCGAACTTTTGGATATTCGCTCAATGCAGATTACTGGATTCTGCCCAATTTGGTTTGGCGAACAGAAGTGAAGAATCTCAGCAGCGAAGATAAAATATTCGCAAGCGGAGATGCAAATTTTCAACATAATAATTTTTCGGCGGTCACCTCGTTGGCAGTCAGTTTTTAAAATATTGTTATAATTTATCCAATTCCTTGTTTATCTTTCGAGTGGCTAAATAACTACATTTGATTCATCAAATTCTTATGGAAGAAAAAAAATCGACGCAAGATTTTCTTGATTTGATCAAGCGATCCCGACGTGGAAAATTCAAGATCTACATCGGGATGAGCGCTGGTGTCGGCAAGACCTACCGCATGCTGCAGGAAGCACATTCTCTTTTGAACAGTGGCATCGATGTGAAAATCGGCTACATAGAGACGCATCAACGAAAGGAAACTGCTGCTTTATTAGAAGGATTGCCCGTTGTACCGAGGCGGAAACTGTTCTATAAAGGCAAAGAGCTTGAGGAGTTGGACGTACAAGCGGTGATCAACCTTCGGCCAGAAGTGGTAATTGTGGATGAGCTGGCTCATACCAATATCGAAGGAAGTAAAAACGAAAAACGATGGCAAGATGTGATGGATCTGCTCGATGCTGGCATCAACGTCATCAGCGCCGTGAATATCCAGCATATCGAAAGTTTGAACGAAGCGGTTAAAAGCATTACCGATATCGAGGTCAAAGAAAGAATCCCAGACAGCGTTTTGATGCAGGCCGATGAGGTGGTAAACATTGACCTGACAGCAGAAGACTTGATTGACAGGCTGAGGGCTGGCAAGATTTATGATCTCGCAAAGGTTAATTCTGCTTTAAGCAATTTCTTCAAAAACGAAAATATATTGCAACTCCGCGAGCTCGCCCTAAAAGAAGTGGCTTCTCAAGTGAAACGCAAGGTAGAAACTACTGTTTCCAATATCAAAAATATAAAAAAAGAGAAATTCTTGGCGTGCATCAGCTCCAATGAAAAAACGGCCAGAAACGTGATCAGAAAAGCAGCGAGACTCGCCAATTATTACAATAGCAACTGGTTTCTTCTCTATGTTCAGATTCCGAGAGAAAGTGCAGATAAAATCGCGCTGGACAAGCAGAGACATTTGATAAATAATTTTAAATTAGCCTCAGAATTGGGCGCTGAGATCATAAAAGTAGAAAACACCAATGTCACGAGGGCCATAATAGAGCAGTGCGAGGAACGGAAAATCACCACAGTGTGCATCGGCAAGCCTCATCTTAATCTTTGGAAGATCATCATTGCAACAGACACCTTCAACTCGCTTCTCAATAAACTGTCGCAGGAAAACATAGACCTCGTCATCCTATCCTAATGAAAATTAAAACCAAATTAAATGCCGGCGTAGGCTTGCTTTTTCTAATGATAATCGTACTTTCTGTTCTTAGCGGATGGTACATCAATCAATTGAAAAAGGACACCCATAATATATTGGTAGCCAACTACAACACGTTGCAATATTCCAGAAATATGCTGCTCGCGCTGGAGGAGATCAATTCTGATCCAATGGCTTACAACGTCTTCGCAAAGCATCTCGAAAAGCAGAAGAAAAATGTGACCGAGCCGGGCGAAAAAGAGGCAACCGATAATATTGCGATCCATTTTGAATTGTTGAAAAAACAAAAAGGAGATCCCGCGCTACAATCCGCCATCCGGAAAGATGTTGCGGAAGTGATGCAAATCAATATGGTTGCGATAGAGCATAAAAGCAGCATCGCAGATGCCACGGCAAAAAATGCAATTGCTATGATTTCTGCTGCCGGAATGCTGTGTTTCATTATTGCATTCATTTTGATGGTGAATCTGCCCTCCAATATTGCAGATCCTATCCAAAGTCTTACTGAAAGCATCAGGCAAATTGCCAATCAAAATTATAAAGAAAGGGTTCATTTTGAAAGCAGCAGCGAATTTGGGCAGTTGGCAAGCTCCTTCAATACGATGGCAGAGAAACTGCAGGAATATTCTGAAAGCAAACTGGACAAGATCATCCGCGGAAAACAGAGAATAGAAAGCCTGATCGACAATATGCACGATCCCGTGATCGGCATCGATGAGCACAAGAAAGTGCTTTTTGTAAACGATGAAGCCCTGAAAATAACTGGACTTAAAAAAGAAAATTTTGTAGGCAAACTTATTCAGGATGTGGCCGTTACAAATGATTTGGTGCGAAGTATCATCAAAGAAATTATAGAAGGCAACCATAATAATGCAAAGGATACGATGAAAATCTACGCTGATGGAAAGGAAAGCTATTTCGAAAAAGAAATCATTGCTATCAATGTCATTCCGACGGGCGAAAAGGAAAGTCAGTTCATTGGTCAGGTGATTATGCTGAGGAACATCACGCCATTCAAAGAATTGGATCTGGCTAAAACCAATTTTATGGGAACCGTTTCTCACGAGTTCAAAACTCCAATTGCGTCCATCCAAATGGGCTTGCAGCTGTTGGAAAATAACCAAATTGGAGAACTGAATGAGGAACAAAAAAATCTCGTGCATGGTATCAAGGAAGACGCCGGCAGACTCCTGAAAATCACCGGAGAACTGCTGAATATCGCACAGGTGGAGAGTGGCGCCATACAACTCAACTTGCAACAGTCGGAAGTGCAAGAGATGATAGATTACGCCGTGAACGCCAACAAATCTGCTGCAGAACAGAAAAATATAAAATTAATCGTCGATAAGGATCCCGATATTAAAACCATAATGGCCGATAGCGAAAAAACGGCTTGGGTTCTGAATAATTTGCTGTCGAACGCGATCCGCTATTCCTACGAAAATTCAGAAATTACCATAAAGGTGAGCAAAGAAAATGACAAGATAAAATTTGCAGTGAAGGACGATGGGCAGGGAATAGAACCCCAATATTTAGATAAGATTTTCAACCGATATTTCAGGATTCCAGGTTCGAGAAATGAAGGCACGGGCTTGGGACTCAGCATTAGCAAAGAATTTATAGAAGCGCAGGGCGGCAATATTTCTGTGCAAAGTGAATTTGGCAAAGGAAGCGAGTTTTCTTTTACTTTCCCCACAGTTCGCGTTGGCTAAAATGGCTTTATGATATTACCCTTTTATTGATATCGCTGATGCTCCTTCGGTTTTGAGAATCTGTCGATCAGAGGCTTGAAAAGCGCTTTATATTTCTCGATATCAAACACCTGAGAGTCTGTCAAAGCTTTGTAAGTGATCCATAAACTGAACGGAAAAAGCACAAAATTGGGAATCCAAGCCGCGAGATAAGGATTAAGTTTTCCTTTCCACGAGATATTTTCGACCGTGAGATTTAGAACATAGAAAATAATGAAGATCACGATCGCGATGATCACGGGAAGTCCCATTCCGCCTTTTCTGATAATCGATCCAAGACTGGCGCCAATCAGAAAGAAAATAATGCAGGTAAAAGAGTAGGAGACGATGCGCTGCTGGTACATCACGATTTTGTTATGATTTTTCACCGTGTCAGCAATTGCCGTTTGGTTGGAATCTATGCTTGCTTTGAGTGATTCTATTTTGCTATACGCACCCCAAAGCACCTCCAGTTTTTTGCCTTTTTGGAGCGTATCGATCTTGTAGGGTTCTTTGATGTCCTTGTCCTTTGTTTTGATTTTATCAATATATTGGACGTAATTATTGGTTTGAGAGATGACCGGCGAGGCCACAGAATTGAGAGTGCCGATATTGGATTTTCTGTTCTTCTTCAGGGTTTCGTTCACTTCCGAATAATTCTGGAAGCGGTAATCATCCGTTATCTTTTCTTTTTCAATCGCATTGTTGATGAGTTCGCTGATGTCAAAATGATAAACCAAACTGTCGAATTTTACAGATTGGTTCGGTTGTTTTTTTTGCTCGTCATAGGATTTTCCCGAGATGTTGTCTTCATAGACATAGCCATCGTAAAGAATTAACTTGAGATAATTTCGGTCTTCCGCATTGGCAAATTTTCCTTTTTTGGCAATGATGGTCTGCTGATTATCATAAGAACTGGCATTTTTGTGCAGGAAAACACCTTCCAGTTTTTCCCCATTTTTCCCCGATATTTTATCAAACTTCACAGAGTATCCCGAGATCTGATCGATAAAGACGCCTGGCGTAAAGTTGATGGCCGGCTTGGAAGATACAATATTGAACAGCATATTCTTCGCCTTGCGCTGAAAATCCGGAATGATATTATTGGAAAATAAAAACAAAATCCCGGCAAGAAACGAGGCCGTAATGAGCAAGGGCATCATCACGCGCAGCAAAGAAATCCCTGCAGCCTTCATCGCGGCAAGCTCGTAGCGCTCTCCAAAATCTCCAAATGTCATAATAGAAGAAAGCAGAATCGTAAGCGGCAAAACCATACTTACCACGCTCATTCCGAGGTAGAACAGCAGTTTCGCAATTTCCCAGTAGGTGAGCCCTTTACCCGTCAACTGCGACATCTGCGTCCAGATAATATTGACAATGAATATGAAAAACAGCACGCTGAAAATAAAAAGAAACGGCCCGAAGAAGGTCTTGACGATATATTGATCTAATTTTTTCAAGTCAGAAATTTAAACCTCAAAAATACTGCAAAAAAACAATAGTAACATCCAACTTATTATT
>JAKLPS010000028.1 GCA_022013695.1 Weeksellaceae bacterium | reverse complement strand
TTTGTCAATTCTTTTAAAATAATTTTGTAGTTTTGAGTAAGATTGTTCATTTATTTAATTACTTGATAATCAATTAAATATACGGATTTTTATCCAATTGAACAATCTCTTTTTTATTTAATTCCTAAATGCACAACAGGTGGTATATCAATAATACTGCTGAGGCCGGAAGGTTTACCTCGGAAGGTGCTCCTTATAGATATTACAGAACATCTTACTTCGGAAGACTATCATACAAATTTAAAGACCGATACATTGTTTATGGAACACTTAGAAATGAAGGTTCCAATAAATACCCCAATCAAAAAACATTCAACCTTCCAGCTGTGGGTTTAAGCTGGGTGGTCTCAGAAGAATCTTTTTTAAAGAATGTAAGCTGGATTAATCTTTTGAAATTCAGAGGTGGATGGGGACGATTAGCTAATGACGGTATTAATAACAGCAGACCAAGCACGGCATTCCCGGTTAATTCTGTATTTGCAGACACTTTTGTTCCCGCTTTTCAGTTTACGACTTATCAGGATGATGTACAAAGGGAATATACTGAAGAGACCAACGTCGGCTTGTCATCAGAATTTTTAAATAGACGCCTTACTTTAGAAGCTGATTACTTTATAAAAGATACAAAAAGTTTGGTAATTCCAGTATTTCCAAACATAGGCAGCGAAGTAAGCTACAAAAATGTTGGCACGATGAGAAATAGAGGTTACGAAATTTCTGCTGGCTGGAGAGACAAAATAGGCGAAAATTGGGGCTACAGCATCAGCGGCAATTTTAGCCAAGTCAAAAATGAAATCACCGATCTATACAATCAGGCATTTATCGCAAGAGGATCGGGAGATTTTCCTCAACGCTTAGTTGTTGGTCAACCAATTGATGTGTTCTACGGTTACGTACTCGATGGTGTTTATCAAAATCAAGCAGAAGTCAATGCAGATCCAACCGCAGTCTATGCCAATACGAATCAGGGTGCCGGAACTGTAAAACCTGGCTATTTCAAATATAAAGATTTGAATGGAGATGGGAAGATTGATGATAGTGACAGAACATATCTTGGTGCTCCGGTTCCAACTTATTATTATGGAGGATCCATTGCAGTGAATTACAAAACTTGGGACCTTTCAGTAGCATTTTACGGGCAAGGAGGTAACGTAATTCTTAATAGAGCCCGTGCAGAGGTTATCAGAACCACAGGAAGAAACGTGGACGCAGATTTTGCAATCAACCGTTGGCACGGAGAGGGAACTACCAATGAGTATGTTTCTTCCGAAGGTTACCGTCAAAGTTGGAACAATCAAAAACTTTCCGACTTCTGGTTGCAAAAAGGTGATTTCTTCAGGGTCCAAAATATCCAGGTAGGTTATACCTTGAAAACTGACGGCGTTCCAGAAATGAGATTTTCGCTCACAGCGGATAGACCGTATATGTGGACAAGAAGTAAAAACTTGATGAACCCAGAGGTTAATAATGATGGCGTTAATTTGGATCTCTATCCAACACCTTCGGTAGTGTCTATAGGTTACAGTATAAAATTTTAACAGATAAAATTTCAACAAAATGAAAAAATTAATATATATAAATGCAATTTTTCTTGTCGGTGCCTTAGGATTGACAAGTTGTGACAGCAAGCTTGATGAGCCAATGGAACTTGATGCTGGTAACAGTTACGATTACACCAGTGCAGAAGGTGCGAAAGGTGCTGTGATGGGGGCTTACGCCACCTTATCTGGTAAAACAGCAGCTAATAATGGTGATACAGGCATTGGATGGGAACAGATTCCGTTGGTCTCTGTAAGAGGAGATGATGTAAATGCTGGTGGAAAAGGAGATCAAGCCCCTTTTACCGATACCGACAATTATTCTTATGATCGCAGCTATTGGATGTACAATTCATTGTGGGAAAACTGGTATCAGAAAATAGTACAAGTAACTTCTCAGATGAACGAATTGGAAAAATTCAGAGCTGGCGGGGTCAATTCTCAATTGATAGACCAGTATATATCAGAATGCAAAACATTGAGAGCTTTCTACACCTTAGAAATTTCCAGAGTTTGGGGTAAAGTCATTGTGATGGAAGTTTTAGATCAAAGTCAATTGACTCTCAGATCCAAAGACGATGTCATGTCGTGGGTATCGGGACAGATGGATCAGGCAATACCAAATCTACCCGATATGCGACCAAACCAGAGGACAGATATCAGAGGCGGTGTTACCAAATATACAGCGCTCGCTATAAAAGCTATGGCAAATCTGGAACTTAAAAATTATCAAGCTGTTGCAGATGCGACCGGCATTATTATCAATTCTGGCAAATTCTCGCTCACCGATGATTATTATAATTTGTTCAAAATACCGGGCAAATTAGCAGATGAAAATTTGTTCGAAATTCAGTATTCTGACTTCGGAGTGGCTACAGGAAATAACGTCAGTCACCTTTGGGCGTTTTATGGTCCTACCAGCTGGACGCCGTCTGTTACCGGAGCCAACGCAGGATGGGGATTCTATGAACCAAGTTTGAAATATATCAAATTTATGCTTGCCAGGGGCGAACAAAAAAGATTGGTAACCAGCGTTTTGTTTACGCCAGATGGTATTGCAAAGATTAAGGAAGATCCCAACTTTGCAACGCTTCCATCTTGGGTGTCCAACGTCACACCAAGTAACGATGTTATCGACAATTCTGCAAGAGCATTATTCTTTAGTGGTAAGCATTATTTGCCTTCCAATCAATTAATTCCGGGCCGAAATGATTATGGTTCTAATAAAAATTACACCGTTATCAGATATTCAGAAGTTCTGTTGATGTACGCCGAAGCCGTTGCAAGAGGAGCTAATCCATCTGCAGGAACTGCTACATCAGCTGTCAACACAGTAAGAAGCAGAGCGGGTCTATCGAGCTTAGCATCCGTAACAGCGGACCAAGTAATGGACGAAAAATATGCAGAATTAGGAATGGAATGGGGAATCCGTTATTTTGATATGGTGAGATTAGGCAATACTGCTGCGTTGAGCTACGACGGAAGAACATTTTCTATGGATAAACAATTCTTGCCTTATCCATTAGCTCAATTAGAAAAAATTCAAGCCTTAGAAGGTAAATAATTAGACATAAAATACAATGAAAAATATAATAAAATTAACTTTCACCGCTGTTGCTTTGCTATCATTGTCAACGGCGTGCTCAGACGGATATATTGATGATATCAGTCAAGTAGCAGCAGGAGAAGATAAGGCTGCGCCAATTATTACAATCAATAGCCCAACAGGCAATGTCACGATTCCCTTCACCGATGTCACTACAGATTTTAAGTTTGACTTCAAAGTGTCTGATGATATCGAAATTGCCAAGATTGATCTTTTAGTAGATGGGGTAGTGCAGAAATCATACAGCAGTTTTTTAGATTATAGAATTTATTCTGATATATATACTAAAAACTTAGGTTTAGGAAATCACACATTTACTGTCAACGCTAAAGATCTTACCGGTAAGACTTCTACGAAAACTGTAACATTCAACATTGACAATAAATATAATGCGCTGTACGACGGTGAGAAATTTTATCTTCCTTTTTTTACAGGTAACGTGTTTACAGATTTGTTAAGCGGAACCAATCCAACAATCGTAGGTAGTCCAAAGACCGTTGCTGGAGGTAAGTCTGGCGCAGCTTACCAAGGTGCAACAGATTCATATCTCACATTTCCTCTAAATGGACTTTATAGTTCAAATGGTATGAGTTTTACTTTCTGGTATAAAGTCAACGCAGTGCCAGATCGTGCTGGTATAATAACCATCAATGATAACTCAGACAATACCGATGAGAACCGAAATGGGGGTCTTCGATTGTTCAGAGAAGGCAGTGCAACTTCGCAAACCATCAAAATGAATGTTGGTACCGGCGATGGAGAGTCTTGGAACGACGGCGGTAACGTAGCTGTTAATGGCAATTGGGTGCACGTGGGTGTTACCGTTTCGCCAACAGAATCAAAAATCTATTTCAATGGTGTTCTTCAGAAAACTGCAACTTATACATCGTTTGATTTTTCTTCAAGTTCTACAATCACGATCGGTTCTGGAGCGCCTTCATTTACATACTGGAGTCACTTGTCAGACCTTAGCCTAATCGATGAATTGAGGATTTACGATAAAGCTCTGGACGCCGCAGAAATTAGCGCCACTATGCAATAAACCATTCTAAAAATTTCAGTTAATAATGAAGACACTTTATGACTTGTTCATAAAGTGTTTTTCATAAAAATTCAAATTAATGCACCAAACAAGTTTTTTGAAAAATATAATTTTAATAGCTCTTGTCTGCTTGTCATACAACTGCTCAAATGACAGCAATTGGGATCCAAATGATACCTTGATTAACAATCCTCAGCAGCCCGCAACCGTTTACACAGACGCCCAGATCACAGAAATGGTACAGAAAGATGCCCTCAAATACTTTTGGGACTTCGCACAAACCGATTCCAAACTTGCCCGAGAAAGATACCACACCGATGATCCAAGTAATGACGCCAGTACCGTCACCACGGGCGGCTCAGGCTTCGGATTGATGACCATTTTGGTGGGAATCAAGAACGGTTATGTTGCCCAGCCAGAAGCCGTTTCCAGATTGACAACCGCTCTTAATTTTTTACAAAATGCCAACCGATTTCACGGTGCCTGGCCACATTGGATGAATGGTGTCAACGGAAGCGTCATCCCATTCAGTACCAAAGATAACGGCGGAGATCTGGTAGAAACTGCTTTTCTGGCACAAGGACTAATCTGCGTGAGAGAATATTTCAAAAGTTCTACAAATGCTGCAGAATTAGCATTGTCTCAAAAAGCCGATAACTTGTGGAAGGGAATCGAGTGGAATTGGTACACACAAGGCCAGAATGTGTTGTACTGGCACTGGTCTCCCACCTACAATTTTGAGATGAATATGAAATTGCAAGGCTTCGACGAAACCTTAATCACTTATGTACTGGCAGCAGCCTCTCCTAATTATTCAATTCCCAAATCGGTTTACCAAAATGGATGGGCAAGAAACGGAGGCATCAAATCATCGGGTACGCAATATGGTATTCCGCTCATCGTCAACCATAACGGTGCATCAGGAACGGTCGGTCCCATGTTTTGGTCGCATTATTCATTTCTTGGTCTCAATCCGAAAGGTCTTTATGACGACTATGTCAATTATGGCGACGTTACTGCCAATCACGCCAAAATTATGTATCAATACTGTGTCACCAATCCAAAAGGATTCTCCGGCTATAATGCCAAAAGTTGGGGTCTCACAGCCAGCTACTCCAGAAATGCAGATGGAACCACGGGTTATGCTGCCCATCAGCCCAATAACGATTTGGGCGTAATTTCGCCCACGGCAGCGATATCCGACATGCCCTACACACCAACGGAAAGTATGAATTTTCTGAGATTCCTTTACAATGAAAATTATTCCAAGTATATCGGTGTGGCCGGTCCTTACGATGCCTATTCCATTCAATACAATTGGGTGACGCCCAGATATTTGGCCATAGATCAAGGCACCATAGCACCGATGATAGAAAACAGCAAAAATCAGTTTCTCTGGAATCTCTTTATGAATGCGCCCGACGTTAGACAGGGTTTATTAAAATTAGGTTTTCATTCTTCGACTTACGGCTTTTAATTTGTTACAAATTTTCTATGAAAAATATTGCTTTTAAATTATCAATACTTTCTTTTGCCTTGACAATTTCTTGCCATAATTTGCTGTCAGCACAAACCCAGAAAGAAGCAAAATCAATAAAACAACAGTTCACAGACAATCAACTGATGGACAAAGTCCAAAGCGACGCCCTCAAATATTTTTGGGACTTTGCAGAACCCCATTCAATGCTGGGAAGAGAGCGCTATCACGAAGATAATATTTATCCGCAGAACGATAAGCACGTGGTTACCACGGGCGGATCGGGCTTTGGATTATTGACGATTTTAGTGGGGGTCGATAGGAAATTTATCCCCCGTGCCGAAGCAGTGAAAAGATTAAATCACATCGCCGATTTTCTTAGCAAAGCAGACCGTTTCCACGGTGCGTGGCCACACTGGATGAATGGCGAAACAGGCAAAGTAGTTCCCTTTGGCAAGAAAGATAATGGCGGAGACCTCGTAGAAACTGCCTTCCTTACCCAAGGAATCATCTGCGTTCGAGAATATTTCAAAAACGGAAATGCCGAAGAAAAAGCACTCGCTGCCAAAATGGATCAACTTTGGAAAGATGTCGAATGGAATTGGTACACCAAAGGCGGACAAAAAGTGCTCTACTGGCATTGGTCGCCAACCTATGGCTGGGAAATGAATTTCCCGCTCGAAGGCTACAACGAATGCCTGATCACCTACGTTCTGGCAGCCTCATCCCCCGATTATTCCATCGATTCCGAAACCTATAACAAAGGTTGGACACGAAACGGAACCTATACCACAGACAAAACCAAATACGGATTGCCTCTTTACGTCAAACACAATTATGCAGAAGAATTTGGCGGTCCATTATTCTGGTCCCAATACTCATATTTAGGTTTAGATCCGCGTGGACTTTCAGATCAGTACGTGAAAAATTATTGGGATCTCAACCGGAATCAAGTCCTGATAGATTACAAATATTGTCTGGAAAATCCCTTCAAATACAAAGGATATTCAGAAAAATATTGGGGTCTTACAGCCGGCTACACGAGGAACAAAGATGGCTCCGTCGGGTATGCCGCTCATCAACCAATGAAAGAAGACTTGGGCGTGATTGTGCCAACTGGCGCACTGAGTTCTATGCCCTATACGCCAAAAGAATCGATGGCTTTCCTGAGATTTTTGTACGAAGAAAAACCAAAATTTGTCGGGAGTGCAGGCCCTTATGATGCAACATCTATCCACTTTGGCGACTGGTTTACGCCGCGCTATCTCGCAATCGATCAGGGAACTATCGCGCCGATGATCGAGAATTATCGCACCGGACTGCTCTGGAATCTCTTCATGAATGCGCCCGAAGTGAGAAACGGACTCAAAAAAATCGGGTTTAAGTCCACAGAACATCAGATTCAATAAACAAAAAGTATTATCTTTAAACACTAAATTTTATTATTTCTTTCGGAGACTTTAAGATTTTTAGGAGCTTGATCCCGCTGTCCGCTATATCTTTTTTGTTTTTAGAACGTTTCTCAGTTTGATTAAAAGTTTAACACCAAAAAACAAAAAAGGATGCCGCTGCCATCGGGGCTATGGGTTGAGTCACAGAATGAAATCTCACCTCCGAAGAAGTAGCGCGTGTACGCAATAAGCGAGGCTTAAGTTCCCGCGTTGATAAAAAATTAGACTGCATAAAAGCGAATTTGAAAAAATCAAATCCAATCAAATGAATTTAAGACAGAAATTACTTGCTTTTTTACTTTTAATGTGCATTTTTCCTTTTGCCACAGCGCAGGAAATCAAATCCGAGTTCAACAAGGAAGTAAAGATTCAAGCCAAACTATCCTATATCTTGGATATGCCGCCGAATGTTAAATCCAAAATACCGTTAATTGTATTTCTTCACGGTTCGGGAGAAAGAGGCACTAATTTGGAAATGATAAAAGTTCACAGTCCTTTTACTTACAAAAGTTTGATCCCGGAACCCGTTGCCATATTGGCGCCTCAATGTCCGGAAAATACCTGGTGGGATACCACTCAAATCTATTTTCTGATCAAGGAAATCTCGGAAAAGTACAAAATCGATAAAGCAAGAATCTACCTAACAGGTCTGTCGATGGGCGGCTGGGGAACTTTGAAACTGGCAGGCGAGCATCCGGAAATGTTTGCCGCAGTTGCAGCCATTTGCGCCCCAACAGATCGTGTGATGCTGGCCACTATTCAGAATTACAAAGCTCTCAATATCAAATTATTCCATGGCGGGATGGACGATGTCGTGCTTCCGGAGAACGCATTTATTTTTTATCAAAAACTGCACCCCATCAATCCAAAAGCAGAACTCACCATCTTCCCGAACGATAATCACAATTCTTGGGATTCCACTTACTCGGATCCCAAATTGTGGCAATGGATGCTGTCTCAATCGATCATTGAAGTTAAAAATTAAAATATATAATTTATATGAAAAAATTTGCAATCCTGGCTGCATTGGCACTTTCGCCATTCTTTTTGGCGCAGAACATTATATCCAAACCTGTCCAGTCCTACCAGTCGGCTCAATATCAATCCAAGAAAAAGGCTTTTATTGACAATCTGATTTCCAAAATGACTTTGGATGAGAAAATCGGACAGCTCAATCTGCCTTCTTCAGGCGATTTTACAACGGGGCAGGCACAGAGCTCCGACATCGGTAAAAAAGTGGAACAAGGCCTAGTTGGAGGATTATTCAATATCAAAGGGGTTGATAAGATCCGCGAGGTTCAGAAAGTGGCGGTAGAAAAGAGCCGCTTGAAGATTCCAATGATGTTCGGAATGGATGTGATTCACGGCTATGAAACCTCATTTCCGATTCCATTGGGCTTAGCCTCATCTTGGGACACAGATTTGATCCAGCGCTCCGCTCAGATTGCTGCTCAGGAAGCCACAGCGGATGGCATCAACTGGACCTTCTCGCCGATGGTCGATATCGCCAGAGATCCTCGGTGGGGCAGGGTTTCCGAGGGTTCGGGGGAAGATCCTTATTTGGGAAGTCAGATCGCAAAAGCGATGGTTTATGGGTATCAAGGGGCCGATCTTGCCAAGAAAAACACTATGCTCGCTTGCGTAAAACATTTTGCGCTTTATGGTGCTGCGGAAGGTGGTAGAGATTATAATACGGTGGATATGAGTCATTTGCAAATGTACAACACCTATTTTCCACCTTACAAAGCGGCTGTTGAAGCTGGCGCGGGCTCGGTGATGGCTTCCTTCAATGAGATAGACGGCATTCCAGCAACGGGAAACAAATGGCTGCTGACGGATGTTTTAAGAAAACAATGGAATTTCAAAGGTTTTGTGGTGACAGATTACACCGGAATCAACGAGATGATGGATCACGGAATGGGCGATTTGCAAGAAGTGTCTGCTTTAGCTATTAATGCGGGAGTCGATATGGATATGGTGGGCGAGGGATTTTTGAAAACTTTGAAAAAATCGATTTCCGAAGGAAAAGTAACGGAACAAACAGTGACCGATGCCGCAAGAAGAATCCTGGAGGCCAAATACGACCTTGGGCTTTTTGATGATCCTTATAAATATACAGACTCCAAAAGAGCACAGAAAGAAGTCTTCAGTCCAAAAAATCTGGAGGCTGCCAGAACAATTTCTTCTCAATCTATGGTTCTTCTTAAAAATGACAAGCAGGTTCTTCCGTTGCAGAAATCCGGAACCGTGGCCGTCATCGGACCTTTGGGCGACAATGCCGTGAATATGCCCGGTACTTGGAGCGTTGCCGCGAAGCACGCCAATTCCATTTCATTGCTGAGAGGTCTGAAAGAAACCGTGGGAAAAGATGTGAACTTTCTCTATGCAAAAGGAAGCAACATCTACGAATCTGCAGAAATGGAAGAAAAAGTCTCTATGTTCGGCAAATCAGCAGGCAGAGATAGTCGGCCAGCAGCTGAGATTAGGAAAGAAGCGGTTGACATCGCCAACCAAGCAGATGTCATCCTTCTCGCCATAGGAGAAAGTGCCGAAATGAGTGGCGAGTCAAGTTCCAGAACCGATATCGGAATTCCGGAAACTCAAAAAGAATTGTTGAGAGAACTAAAAAAGACGGGCAAGCCAATTGTTATTGTTTTATTCACAGGTCGTCCGTTGGTTTTGACGGAAGAATCCCAGCTGGCAGACGCTATTCTCAATGTTTGGTTCCCGGGAAGTATGGCGGGCTACGCTGTTTCGGATGTGCTGTACGGAAAAGTAAATCCTTCTGCCAAGTTGCCAATGACCTTCCCAAGAAGCGTCGGACAAGTTCCGCTTTATTACAATGCGAAAAATAGCGGTCGCCCTCTGAGCTTAGAAAATACAGAAAAATGCAAGTTTGAAAAATTTCGTTCCAACTATCTCGACGAGTGCAACACACCGCTTTATGCTTTCGGATTTGGATTGAGTTATACAACCTTTGGATATTCTGATGTTTCGGTCAGCAATGCAAAACCGACAGGGAACACCGCGATTGAGGCCAGTGTCACGTTGACGAATAATGGAAAATACGACGGCGCTGAGGTGGTTCAGCTATACATCCGAGATTTGGTTGGCAGCATTACAAGACCTGTCAAAGAGCTGAAAGGTTTCCAAAAAGTATATTTGAAAGCAGGCGAAAGCAAAAAAGTAACTTTCAAAATTTCGCCCGAAGATCTTAAATTTTATAATAATGTTTTGAAATATGACTGGGAAGCCGGCGATTTCGACATAATGATCGGAACTAATTCTCACGATGTGAAAACGTCGAGAGTTAATTGGAGTAAATAAAAAATTCATTAAATAAAAATCAACAAGCCTTTCAAAGTTAATTACTGAAAGGCTTTTTTTGAGCTGTGTCATTATATTGCTAATGACGAACATTTTTGCCATATTTTTTATCAAAAAAAAGCTTTTAAAATTAATCCTAAAACTATAAATCACTTTTCTCATTTTCAAATTCTTATTTCCGCTATAAATCATTATATTTGCCGACTTAATTTAATTATATCGTAAGAAAATGCAAGGAAAAGGACTCGTTACAATAGTTGCCATCGTTCTTGGATTGATCTGCCTAAATGAGCTTCTGCCATCGTTCTATGCCAATAAAATAGAGAAAGAAGCAAAAGCAGTCGCAGGAGAAAATCTAGTGAAATACAACGCAGAGATCGCAAGACTTTCTAAAGACACCCTCAATCTCGGTTTTACAAAACTGGATTACACGTCTGCAAAACAGAAAGAGATGAAACTCGGACTGGATCTTAAAGGCGGTATCAACGTATTATTGGAGATCAACCAAAGAGATTTGGTAAATGATCTTAGCAATTACTCAACAAATGCTACGCTGATAGAAGTGCTAAACAGAACAGACAAAGCGCAGAAAAACTCAAGTAAACAATACATCGAGGATTTCTTTTCGCAGTTTGAAGCGGTTAACAAAGAAAAAGCGACCGATCTGAAACTTGCCGATCCAGAAATCTTTGGAAACACCAATCTGTCCGAGATCAAATTTAATACACCAGACGATCAGGTCAAAAATATCATCAGAAAAAAGATCGATGCATCTGTAGGAACGGCTTACGAAGTACTCCGAACCCGTATTGACAAAATGGGCGTCACGCAGCCCAACGTTCAGAGAGTTCCAGGAACAGGAAGAATCTTGGTGGAAATGCCAGGCATCAAAGATATCGACAGAGTCAAAAAAATGCTTCAGACATCCGCAAAACTGCAGTTTTGGGAAGTGCAACTGGGTCAGGAAGTGGTTCCATACTTCTCTCAGTTGGATCAGTTGGTGAAAACAAAAGGAGATTCTATCGGCGTCGCAAAATCGACGAATCTGATGAACTTGATTCAGCTGAATTCCACACCCGGAAATGCCGTTGCCAATGTAAAATTGTCTGACACCGCCGTTGTGAATAAGTTGCTTAATAGTGAAATTGCCATCAAAGCAAGACCTATTAATTTAAAATATACCCAGTTTATGTGGGGTTACAAGCCAGAATCTACTTCTCCGAATAGCCTGGTCCTCTACGCAATTCGCGGAAACATAACCCAAAAGGCGCCTGTGGATGGTGCGGTAGAATCTGCCAACATCAATTATGACCAGCTCAGCCGTATCGTTGTAGATATGCAGATGGATTCCCAAGGCGCACGCGACTGGAAAGCAATGACCGAGAAAAATAAAGGGAAAGTTGTCGCTGTAACTTTGGATGGCAGAGTTTATACAGCGCCTTCCGTAAATGATGTAATTCCAAACGGAAGAACTCAGATTTCCGGCAACTTCAGTCAAGAGGAAGCGAAAGATTTGGTTGATGTTCTAGGTGCTGGCAAACTGCCGGCCGGTGCGAAAATCGTGCAGGCAGACGTGGTTGGTCCTTCATTAGGAGCAGAATCCATCAATGCTGGAGTTACTTCTTTTCTGATCGCTTTTGCCATCATCATCGTTTATATCGTTTTCTATTATGGCGGTGCTGGGATCTATGCCGTCATTGCGATGGTCATCAACTTGTTCTATATTTTCGGGATTATGGATTCTCTGGATGCGACCTTAACGCTTCCCGGTATCGCAGGTATCGTACTATCGATGGCACTTGCCGTAGATGCGAACGTCATCATCTATGAAAGAACCAAAGAAGAGCTCTTCCGCGGAAAAAATATTTTGGAAGCCTATAAAGATGGTTTCAAACATGCAATTTCTGCCATCATCGATGGTCACGCAACGACTTTCATTACCGCTTTGATCCTTTACATTTTCGGTACAGGTCCTATCAAAGGATTTGCGGTGACGTTGATGATTGGTTTGATAATGACCCTTTTCACTTCGGTGCTATTATCCAGAGCAATGATTTTCAGTAGATTGAACAAAGGTAAATCCCTCTCTGTTTGGACTGCGCCGACTAAAAACCTTTTCCGAAATACTTGGATCGATTTTATTGGAAAAAGAAAATATGCCTATTATTTTTCTGGAATATTAATGGTCATTTCGATTGCCTCCATAGCGGTCAACGGGTTCAAATACGGTATCGATTTTACAGGCGGCCGCAACTATGTTGTGCGCTTCGAAAAATCCGTAGATGCCACTCAGATTGAAGAGAATATTGCAAAACTAATGCAGACTACAGATGGCAAAAATAATTCTATCGAAGCTAAGACTTTCGGAAATTCTTCTCAATTGAAAATCACAACCGATTACTTAATCGATGACGAATCTCTTGCCGCAGATCAAACGGTAGAACAAAAAATTTATCAGGGTCTCAAGTCCGAGTTACCCGCGGGGATGAGTCTTGCCGACTTCAAGTCCGCAGAAAAAGGGCATGCGGGCATTGTGTCGTCCACCAAAGTTGGACCCACGGTGGCGGACGATATCAAGACGCACGGGATGTTGGCAGTGGCGGCCTCATTGTTAGGAATATTCATTTACATCTTAATGAGATTTGACAAATGGCAGTTCTCTCTTGGAGCAGTTGCTGCCTTGTTCCACGATACGGTGGTGATCTTGGGTGTGTACTCATTATTGTATAAAGTGATGCCGTTCAATATGGAGATCAATCAGGATTTCATTGCGGCGATTCTTACCGTCATTGGATATTCCATCAACGATACTGTGATCATTTTCGACAGAATCAGAGAATATCTGCGTGAGAAGAAAGCATTGACGCTTGCCGGACTGTTTGATGATTCCATCTCCAGCACGATTGGCAGAACCTTCAACACGTCTTTCACCACGATTTTGGTCATCCTTGCGATTTTCATTTTCGGCGGCGACAATCTGAGAGGATTTATGTTCTGCTTGCTTCTTGGGATCGGATTTGGAACCTATTCATCTATTTTTATTGCATCAGCTACGGCATATGACTTCCTGAGAGGAAAGAAAAAAGAAGATAAAGTCACCGGGAAATCGTCTTCCGATCAGCTGGTTGCCACCAAATAAAACTTTAAGATTTCATCCAAAGCTCTCAATTCAGTTGGGAGCTTTTTTTGACAGTCCTACGATAAATAATATATTTGAGTTCAGGGTTTGGTCGTAATTTTAAAAGCCAGCTTATTTTGTTTGATTAAAATATAAGATGAAGTTGCAAAGATTAGCTAAGAACCAAAGTATTTGCCAATCCCAAAATTGGACGTTATTGTGCTAATCTCTTTTATGATAAAATTATGACCCGCAAATGTCGGTTAGATTTATAAACTTTCTTAATTTTGTCAAATGGAATTGAGTATTGGAGAAATGCTAATGATTGCTTTGGCAATCGTTGTTTTGTTTGGCCCCGATAAATTGCCCGAGATCGCAAGAGGTCTCGGACAAGGCGTGCGCAAAATGCGCGGCGCGGTAGATGATATCAAAACCGAAATCATGAAAGAAGGCGACAATCCCCTTTCTGAAATCAAAAAAGAAATTGATAACGTCAAAAAGTCGGTACAAGATTATAATCCGATGGCAAATAATCCGCTTCCAACCACAGACGAAACGCCAAAAATTGATCTTTCTGAGGACGAGTCGCACCAAGGACCTGTAAGCCGATAATCTATGAACGGACTGATTGACAAAGACCAGCAACTCTTGCTCTTTCTCAATGGATTGGGCAGTGCTACCTTTGATCATTTTTGGATCACTGTGAGCGAAAAATGGATTTGGATACCGTTTTATGCTATATTATTATATTTGCTGTACAAAAGTTTTCCGCTCAGAAAGCTAATATTCATCCTTCTTTTTGTCGCCATTGGAATCACGATATCCGATCAGTTGGCGGGCATTTTCAAGCACGGCATCCAAAGATTGCGACCTTGCCACACCGAGTCTTTGATTCATCACATGCGGCTGGTTCTGTGCGGTGGAAACTATGGTTTTTATTCTTCCCATGCTTCGAATTCCTTTTTTATATTCAGTTTTCTCACGATTCTCGTCGGAAAGAAATACAAATATCTGCCTTATATTTTATTCGTTTGGGCGAGTATTGTTTCTTACAGCCGCATTTATCTCGGCGTTCATTTTCCCTTGGATATTGCTTTTGGAGCCGCAGTGGGATTTCTTTTAGGTGGTCTTTTGGCCGAGCTGGCAAAGAAAGTTGTAAACAAACAATCGATTTGATTCTGGATTTTTTTAAGTCTTATTAGGGAACTTAGTTAAGAATTATTTTCGTGGGAAACCATGCACTAGTCATTGTGATAAGGTTTTCCCTGCAGGATGCTTGCGGCTCTATAAATCTGTTCCACGAAAAAAAGGCGGATCATCTGATGCGTGAAAGTCATTTTCGATAGAGAGATTTTTTCATTTGATCTCTGATAGATTTCTTCCGAAAATCCATAAGCGCCACCAATCAGAATATTGACTTTCTTCACAGAACTTCCCATCCAGAAATCGACTTTCGCAGAGAATTCGCGACTCGAAAACTGTATTCCTTTCTCGTCTAGAAGGATTACAAGGTCCGAAGTCTCGATTTGGTTCAAGAATAATTTGGCTTCTTCTTTTTTAAGCAGATCCGATGCTAAGTGCTTTGCGTTCTTGATATCTGGCAATTCCAAAAGTTCAAAATTCCAATGTTTTGGAATGCGAGGAAGGTAGTATTTGATGAGAGCGATGATTTCTTGGTCATCTGTTTTCCCAATGCAGATCAAATTAATACGCATTTACTATATTTGTGCAGCAAAGATAAACGAATGGCAAAAAAAATTCGGCGTTTTTTTCTGAAAATCAAAAACTTTTTCGATGGCATTCAGATTCCGGTTTTGGGAATTTCCCTTTGGAAGATGTTCTCTATCTATTCCGATGCCGTCTTCAAACACCCTTTGGGAAGACAGGCTGCCAGCATTTCGTGGAACTTCTTCCTCAGTCTTTTCCCGATGATTCTTTTCTTTCTGTCTGTGTTGCCTTTTATGCCGCATTACGACAAACTCCAGTTTTACATTTTCGAAGTTCTGATGCCGAGGATTTTTCCATCTCATATGCAAAGCGATGTGACGACTTATATCCAAGAAAACATCATCCCCAATATGAAATCCATCAGTAATCTCACGATACTTTTGTCCTTCGTATTTGCAACCAACGGGTGTTTTAACCTCATCAATGGTTTCAATAGAAATACCGAAATTCAGAGGACTTTTGTAAAGGAATATCTCTTGGCGATGCTGGTCACCATTTGTTTCCTCACCTTCGTTTGCCTTTCGATTTTCGGCATCTACTACAGCGAGGTCGTCCTGAAACTTTATACGCCGACGTATAATCTTGGCTGGTTTACAAAGAATCTGACCAAAATTATTAGTTTTGTTTCGTTCCCGTTCTTCTATCTTATTTTGTTGACTCTCTTCTACTGGGTAGGCTGTTTGAAAATTACAAGAATAAGAGAAGCCTTTCCAGGAGCAGTTTTGACGACCGTCTTGTTTGTTTTGCTCACTTATTTCTTTGCGATTTACGTTGCCAATATTGCAAAATATAATGTGCTCTATGGCTCCATCGGTTCCATTATTCTGGTGATGGTTTGGGTCAATGTGAATGTGTTTTTGGTATTAATGGGTAATGAACTCAACCTTGCTATCAAAAAAGTGAAGCTTGAGAAGATCGTTCGGGATGAGATGAGCACGATTAATGAATATTAATGCTGATCAAAATGTAATTTTACTTTCGAAAATTCTTATATTTACAATACAAAAAGCAATTAACATAAAAATTATAAGAATATGGCAAAAGGTCAAGACGTCAAAAAGGCTGTGAAAAAGGAACCTCTGAAGACGGCAAAAGAAAAAAAAGAAGCCAAACGAGAAAAGAAAAACGCTTCTAAAAGAGATTAAAACCATAAACCTTTCGGGAAAATGCTGAGAGGTTTTTGTTTTTTTTAACTCAATTTTGTAGATTTTTCGGCAAAACCGATCGCTACAAACGCTTCACTTTAGAAACGCCATTGATACTCTTCAACTGTTTGAAAGTTTCCTCCAGCTGGCTTTTGTTCTTCACCTCCAGATTGATATTCCCTGTGAAAATGCCATCGTTGGACGAGATGCTCATGCTCTTCATATCCATATTCATAGAACCGCTGATCACCGCTGTAATATCGTTGATCATTCCAATCCTGTCTAGCCCTTCGATCTCGATTTTGACCCGGTTTTTGAAACTTTCCGCATTCACCCATTTGGCCTGAAGCACGCGGTAATCGTAATTCGCACGCAGATTGATGGCATTCGGGCAACTGTCATTGTGGATTTTGATGCCGTCAGAAATGGTGATAAATCCAAAAATCTTGTCGCCTGGGATCACGGTGCAGCATTTTGCAAAAGAATAATTTAGTCTTTCCTCATCTTTCCCAAAGACAATCATATCTAGGTTAGAATCTACTTTTTCTACGTATTCCTCTTTGTTGCTTTTCCGGAATCTCTGAAAGATATTGCTCAGAATGCTCTTGCCGTCTGCATACCTTTTGATGTCACC
Organism: Weeksellaceae bacterium; assembly: GCA_022013695.1. Lineage (GTDB taxonomy): Bacteria > Bacteroidota > Bacteroidia > Flavobacteriales > Weeksellaceae > Epilithonimonas. The sequence goes on along the minus strand of JAKLPS010000028.1, from coordinate 25,472 downwards.
AATATCGAAACTTCCATTTTGGAAACCAAGGTAAAGATCCTGCGAGGTTTTCAAATTCAGGAATTTTTGCAGACCATTGATTTCCTCATCAGAAAAGTTGAGTTTGGCGTGGCGCATTTTTCTTTGCAGAATTTCTTTTCCTTCGGTCGTATGTTGATTTTTTTCAGAATTCAGGATGTTTTTAATCTTAGATTTGGCTTTGGAAGTCACCACAAACTCCAGCCAGTCCGATTTCGGTTTCTGATTCTGAGAAGAAAGAATGTCGATCTGATCGCCATTCTGAAGCACATAGCTGATGGGTACCAATTTTCCGTTGATTTTAGCGCCCAGACATTTGGTGCCGAGATCGGAGTGAACAGAAAAAGCAAAATCCAGCGCCGTTGCACCCGTTGGCAGGATTTTGATCTCACCTTTCGGCGTGAAGACGAAAACCTCTTTGGAATATAGATTTAATTTGATATTGTCCAGCAGTTCAGACGTACTCAGGTTTTGCTGTTGATCCAGCACATCCCGAATCTCAGAAACCCAGCTTTCGAATCGCTGATCATCGTTGTTTTTGCGGTACCCTTCCTTATATTTGTAATGGGCAGCGACCCCTTTTTCGGCAATCTCGTTCATCCTTTCCGAGCGGATCTGCACTTCGATCCATTTTTTATCCGGACCCATCACGGTGAGATGGAGACTTTCGTAGCCCGTCGATCTTGGTTGTGAGATCCAGTCGCGCATTCTCGAAGGATTACTTTGATAGAGATCCGTGACAATAGAATAGATTTTCCAAGCAAGAAATTTTTCGTTCCTCGGATCCGATTTGTAGATGATTCGGATGGCGTAATTGTCATAAACTTCCTCAAAACTTACGTTTTGCTTCTGCATTTTCCGATAAATGGAGCTGATGGCCTTCGCACGGCCTTTGATCGTAAAGTTTAGATTTTCCTCCTTCAACTGTTCGGAAACCTCTTTTGTGAACTCCTCTACATATTTCTCCCGAACTTCTTTGGCGGTTTCCAATTTAGTTAAAATTTCGTTGTAAACCTCTGGGTTGTTGTATTTCAGGGATAGATCTTCTAATTCAGATTTGATAGAGTAGAGTCCAAATCGGTGCGCAAGCGGTGCGTAGATATAAGCGGTTTCGGACGCAATTTTCTTCTGCTTCGCCGGATGCATGCTCTCCAGCGTTCTCATGTTGTGCAGCCTGTCTGCAATTTTAATGAGAATGACTCGGAAATCTTCGGATAGCGTGAGGAGCAGTTTTCTGTAATTTTCGGACTGGACGGAGATGTTCTGCTGATTCATTGCAGAGATCTTCGTCAGACCGCTGACGATATCTGCGATGGTTTTGCCAAAGATTTTAAGAAGATCTTCGTACGTATATTCCGAATCCTCGACAACGTCGTGCAGCAAGGCGCAGGCAATACTGGTTGCGCCCAATCCCACTTCATTCGCCACGATCTTAGCGACCTCTATCGGATGATAGATGTACGGCTCGCCGGTTTTTCTCCTTTGATCCTTATGCGCGTCCAAAGCGATGTCAAAGGCTTTTCTGATCAGCTTGTTCTGCTCCTCGTCCAAAGTACGGTACGTATTGGTTATCAGGTCTTTATAGCGGGCAAGGATTTCCTTATTTTCTTTTTCTAAGTCGTAGATCATCGGATCTTTTATCTTTTAACGAATATATGAAAAATTACACGGCCTGTCAATAGATAATGTGAATAGTTGAGGTTAAAGTTGTCACATTTCGGTGTTAAAAAATCATAATTTAAAATATACAAACGTTTCAATATTTTTAAATGAGGTTGATAAAATATGGGGGTCTTGGTAATTTTTTTATAATTAATGATGATCATACCCCTTTAAATTTATATATTAGTCAGGAAAATATAAAATTAATCTATGGCCGGAGATTTTCTTAACCATTATTGCGCGATGGAAAGTGTTTTTGATGAAATGATGTTTGGCCAGTCCATCAGGAATCATTATCAGGATTTCATGCATTCGTTTGAAAAACTGAATGTTGCAGAGATGGATCAGAAAAGCGAGCTGGCCAAGAAACTTTTTTTGACCCAAGGCATCACTTTTACCGTGTACAGTGATGGCGAAGGCATCGAGAAAATTTTTCCTTTTGATATCATTCCGCGCATCATCCAAGCTGCAGAATGGGATTTTATCGAGAAAGGCATCAAGCAAAGGCTGAAAGCACTTAATATTTTTCTGAAAGATGTCTATCACCAGCAATTCATTTTAAAAGATGAAATTATCCCTTCTTCTTTGATTTATAGCTGCCCAAACTATCTTCGGGAAATGATCAACGTCGATGTTCCTTATGATATTTATACGCACATCAGCGGGATAGATCTGATCCGAGATCACGATGGAAGCTATTACGTTTTGGAGGACAATCTCAGGACGCCGTCTGGCGTAAGTTATATGCTGGAAAATCGAAAGATGAGTTACCGACTTTTCCCCAATATTATCCCTAATATTAAGGTAAAACAAGTGAATCATTATCCCGACCTTCTGATCAAAAATCTGCTGTCGCTCGGCAGGCAAATCAGTTCCAAACCCAATGTGGTGCTGCTGACGCCGGGCATCTACAATTCTGCCTATTTTGAACATACTACATTGGCCAGATTAATGGGCATAGAACTGGTAGAAGGCCGGGATCTTGTGATCCAGAATCATATGGTTTATATGAAAACCACCAAAGGGCTGAAAAAAGTAGATGTTATTTACCGCCGCGTTGATGACGAATTCCTAGATCCATTGGTCTTCCAAAAAACAAGCGTCTTGGGTGTTCCCGGCCTGTACCACGCCTACAGAAAAGGCAATGTGATCATCGTAAATGCAATGGGAAACGGGGTGGCAGACGACAAAGCCATTTATTCCTACGTTCCCGATATGATCCGCTATTATCTGGCAGAAGAGCCGATTCTGAAGAGCGTTCCCACGTACCGAATGGAAAATATGGACGAAAGGAAATGGACGATTGAAAATATGCATAAAATGGTCGTGAAAAAAACAAATGAAAGCGGTGGTTATGGCATGCTTATTGGCGATGTGGCCTCAGACGAAGAAATAGCAGAATTCGTAAAGCAGATCAATAGGAATCCCAGAAGCTATATTGCGCAACCGATTATCAAACTATCGGCGGCACCTTGCTACATCAATGGTGTTTTGCAGCCCAGGCGCGTCGATTTGCGCCCTTTTGCTTTGTACGGGCCAAACGGCATCGATATAGTTCCTGGGGGATTGACGAGAGTCGCGATGAAAGAAGGATCGATCGTCGTCAATTCTTCACAGGGCGGCGGCAGCAAAGATACTTGGGTTGTAGATTAGCAAAGTCAAAATTTCAACATAATACTTTATAATAAATGCTGAGTAGAGTTGCCGAGAATATCTTCTGGATGAGTCGCTATATGGAGCGGTCTCACTTCCAGATCAAAGTTTTTCATACCCGATATATTGCTTATCAGGATGGCGCGTCCACGGAAAGTTGGGAGAATTTTTGTGATGAGTACCAGATCGTGGAAAAATCGGATTTCAGTTTTGGAAATCTGCTTTCCAAGGCACTTTTTGATGTTAATAATGATTCTTCAATCGCCAACAACATCTTCCGGGCAAGGGAAAATGCCAGAAGTGCACAGGATCATATCAACAAAGATGTCTGGCAATGTCTCAACGACTTTCACCACCAAATGAAAAATCCGCATCTCACTCATCAGGCGAAATTCGGCGATCCGATCAGCGTTTTTGATACCTTGATCAATCAGGCAATGGTTTATTACGGCGTCATAGACAACTCGGTGGCAAGAGATTCGGGTTACTGCTTTTTGGAGTTGGGCAAGTATGTAGAAAGGATTCTGAATGTCATCAACCTGACACGCAAACAATGGCTTCTGTACGGCGAAGACCTATTGGATAACGACTATTCCAGCTGGCGTTATTTCCTCAGCTCGGTGAGCGGTTATGATTTTTACCTCCGCAATAATCTTGGAATGATGGAGAAAGAACGGATCTTTTATCAGACGATTTATGAACCGCTCTTTCCCAATTCTATCACGTACTGCCTGCACGAAATCGAAACATTTGCAAAGCATTTGCAAGCGGGGAATGCCGAGGATTCGGATGATACTGTGGAGTTTTGCATCGGCAAATGCATCGCTACCGTGCAATTTACAAGACATCCCAAAAGCCGGGAAGAAAAAATGCAGTTTCTGTCAAAAATAGAATCCGATGTGTATGAAATCGTCAACACCTTCAACCAAAGTTTTTTTGGTTTGGTTTTATAAAAAATCGCTTCTAATCCCTTAAAAATGAAAAAATAAATCTCGCAAATGATCCGATTTTAACCAACTCCTACCGCTAACAAAATCCATACTATGCCCGTCTTCAAAATTTTACATATTACAAAGTATCAATATCCATCGGCCGTCACAGATAGCGCCAATCAGATTATCCTATCGCCGCTTAGCAACGATTTTCAGGAGGTTATCAGCCAGAAGATTTTTCTGTTTCCAAACGCCAGTATTGATTTTTACTACGATTTTTTTACCAATAGAGTAGGCGTTTTTACCATTGTGGAGCCTCATCATTTCCTCGAAATAAGATCCGAAGTCACAGTGGAAACATTTCCGATAGAACTGCCTGTGGTGGACATCGGTGCTGCCGAACAGTGGCGCATTATGACGCAACAAAGACAGCAATTTCCCTACGTGGACTTTGTTCGTGAAGAAGTGATCAAAAGCAAGCCCGAGATCCTGGAAATCATCGAGAATCTCGCAAAGCCAGAGCTCTCGGTCATGGAAACTACAACCGAACTATCGACTTATATTTTTGAAAATTTTGCCTACCAGCAAGGTGTTACCGACTACGAAACCGAAATCGATGAAATCTGGAAACTGAAAGCCGGCGTTTGCCAAGATTTTGCCCATCTGCTTTTGGCGATGTTGAGGATATTAGGCGTTCCAGCGAGATACGTGAGCGGTTACATCAGTCCCAGCAACCAGGAACTTCGCGGCGAAGGCGCCACGCACGCTTGGGTCGAGGTTTACATTCCGGGGTACGGCTGGCTGGGCAACGATCCTACGAACAACTGTTGGGTGAGCGACCGGCATATCAAGATCGCAATCGGGCGGGATTTCAAAGACTGCACACCGGTAAAAGGCACTTACAAAGGCCCTTCCAATCACATATTGAGTGTTTCCGTCATCATTACCAACGAAAAAACTAAGGAAAAGACCACCGAACCCGAATTCCCAATGTACATGCGAGAAAATCCAAAGGTGGCGGACGAAACTCTCGAAAACAATTCTTACCGAAGGTTTTTGGAAATCCAACAACAGCAGCAACAGCAACAATAATTTGCAGTGCAAAAATCTGTATTTTTGCAGACGTGTTCCAGAAGTTTTATAAAATTACGATGCCTTTCTATGCGATTTTTCTGCTGTATCTCATGTTTTTCGGATTCGGGAGAACCCAGTATGAGGCCAATATTGTCCGACTATTACCCATGATTTCCACCTTTAGTTTTGCTAAGGAAACCATTCTTTGGAAAACAATTGTCATCAATATTTTCGGGAATATTCTATTGTTTATGCCTTTTGGATTTCTTGGCATCGTCTTTCCAAAACTCAACAATTTCAAACTTTTAATAATCAACTTCCTTTCTGCAATTATAATGATCGAAAGTTTGCAATATTTCACAAGACTCGGCGTGTTCGACATTGACGATGTTATTTTGAATACACTTGGCGTCGCCATTGGCTTTTGGATCTACAAATTCTTTAAGTTTTATACTCCATCCACTAACAATTGACAATCTCCAACTATTACTTATTCAGTTCCTTAGCACGATTTTCCGCGGCCAAGATTCCTTTTTGTAATATGGATTTTAGTCCGTTTTCGTCAAACGTTTCAAGTGCAGCTTCGGTTGTTCCGCCTTTTGATGCTACATCTTTTATGAGTTCTTCCAAAGATTTATCCGAATTATTGATGAGGTGATAAGCGCCCAACATCGTTTGTTTTACGAACAATTTAGACAGATTCTCATCGATTCCCATTTCTGTTCCAGCTTTTATCATCGCATCGACGATGTAATAGAAGTACGCAGGTCCGCTGCCGGAAAGTGCCGTGACACCGTCCAGCAGACTTTCGTCTTCCAGATAAACGGCGCGTCCAGTGGAATTTAATAATCTTTCAACATTCATCAATTCGGAAAAAGAAATTCCTTCAGCAGCCGTGTAACCCGTAATTCCCATTCCCAAGAGAGCAGGGGAATTCGGCATTGCGCGGACAACAAATTTATGATCCAAAAATTTTTGGATTTTCTCAATAGAAATCCCTGCCATTATCGATAAAACCAAAGATTTTTCGGCGATTTTAAAAGGTAAATTCTCAGCAACAAATCCAAAATCCTGAGGTTTCACGGCGATGATTATTAGATCAGCATTTAAACTTTTTGTTTCTTCAAAAGTTGATATTTCCGAATCAGGGAAAGATTCTTTTAATTTGTCTTTTTTGTTTTCATTTCTTGTGATGAGGTGAAGATTTTTTGGTTTTAGCAATTCATATTTCAAGAATGATCTTGAAAACGAAATTCCCATATTTCCGGCTCCTAGAACTGCGATTTTCATTTTTTTTGCATGTTGAATTTTTAGAGTTTGATGTTTAAATAATATTCACTTCACGTTCCAGCTCGATCCCAAATTTTTCTTTCACAGAATCAATAATTATTGCCGAAAAATCAAAAATCTCTTTGCCAGTGGCATTTCCGGTGGCATTGATGATGACCAAAGCCTGTAATTTGTGCGAAGCTACATTTCCGATTTGTTTTCCTTTCCAGCCAGTTTGTTCAATCAGCCAGCCAGCAGCAACTTTCACAAAATCGCCATTTGGATAACCGGGAATAGTCTCGAATTTTTGTTTTAAATCTTCGAATTGAACTAAAGGAATTGTTGGATTTTTAAAAAAACTTCCAGCGTTGCCCACCACTTTTGGATCGGGCAGTTTGCTTTGTCGGATGTTGATCACCGCTTTTGAGACTTCCTGAATTGTAGGATTTGAAATTCCCATATTTTCAAGTTCGGTTTTAATAGCGCCATATTCAACATTAATATTATGATTTTTCCGCGTTAATCTAAAAGTAACCTCCAGAATCACATATTTTCCTTTAGCTGCTTGTTTGAAAATCGAATCCCGATAACCAAATCTGCATCGTTCCAAATCGAAAATTTCTGTTTTTAAAGTTTCAAGATTCAGAACTTTACAAGATTCAAAAACATCTTTGATTTCAGTTCCGTAAGCACCGATATTCTGCATCGGCGACGTGCCGACATTTCCGGGAATTAATGATAGATTTTCTAATCCGCCATAATTTTTTTCCAAGCAATACGTCACAAATTGATGCCAGTTTTCTCCGGCTTTTGCAGTGATTAGAATTTCGTTTTCATCGATGATTTCTTCGCGGATTCCTCTTAAATTTAATTTCAATACCCGACCCTCAAAATCTTTGGTAAAGAGAATGTTACTTCCGCCGCCTAAAAAAAGTACAGGCTTTTTATCGTTTGAAAGGTTGAGAATTTCCGTGAGTTCTTCTACGGAACTAACTTCTGCGAAATATCTTGCAGAAACATCCACACCAAATGTATTGAAAGGTTTTAAAGAAACGTTTTCCTGAATCATTGCTTGTTTTGCGAGACCAAATTATTCAGCGCTTTTTTCAATTGTTCCAATTGTTTATAACCGGCAGATTCAGCCGGAACATTGTAGAATTCGTATTCTTTTTCAGACGTTTTGATCAGGAAAATTTCGTCGGATCCGTCGTACAGACCACGTCTTTCACCACTTTTCGTTGCCTCCAACAATGAAATATCAAGTCCGGAAATCAGTTTTTGCCAGTCTTGTGAACTCATTTTCTTTTTAAAACTTGGAAACTCACTCATTTTACCACCTCTAGCCGAAGCTTCCAAGCTGTCTTTGGTAGCCGTCACCGAAGTGGCTCCGCCTCTTCCGAAAGTTTCGCTGTACGTTACAGATTTGATTGTGCTGCTCTGAGCCGATGTTTTGCAACTCAACATGAAGATCGACAAGGCAGAAAGTATCAATCCTGTTTTTAGTATTTTCATCATAATATTTTTATTTTAATTGGATTGGGAATTATATTTTTGAATGGCATCTTTCAAGATTACGACGCTTCTTATCAGATCTTCTTGTTTCAAAACGTAGGCAATTCGAACTTGTTTTTTTCCCAATTCTGGATTGCTATAAAAACCACCCATCGGCGCCACCATCACGGTTTCGTTGTTGTTGGAATAACTTTCCAGCAGCCATTGCGCAAATTTCTCGGTATCGTCCACAGGCAGTTCAACGCCGCAATAGAAAGCGCCTTTCGGAGTCGGACAGATCACGCCCGGTATCTCATTCAATAATCCGACCAAAAGATTTCTTCGTTTTGTATATTCTTCTCGCACATTTTGGATGTACTCCGCATCATTTTTATGAGCAGCAGTTGCGGCAATTTGTCCCAAAAGAACCGGACTCAATCTTGCCTGAGCAAAAAGAATCGCCGCATCGTGGATTTTTTTCGAACGTGTGATCAAACAACCAATTCTTGCACCACACATCGAATATCTTTTGGATTCTGAATCGATAACGATCACATTATCTGAAACTTCCGAAAATTCTAACATCGAAATTTGCTTCTCGCCATCATAAACGTATTCTCGGTAAACTTCGTCGGAAATAATCACGATGTCGTGTTTTTTTGCAATTTGAGCCAGCTGTTCCAGCTCTCCTCTGGAATACAGATAGCCCGTTGGATTTCCTGGATTACAAATAATAATAGCTCTGGTTTTTTCTGTAATTTTCTTCTCAAATTCGGCGATAGATGGCAAGGCAAAACCTGTATCAATGGTGGATGGAACTGCAACGACCTTGATGTTGAAGGTTCCTGCGAATCCGTTATAATTGGCATAATAAGGTTCCGGAATAATTATTTCGTCGCCGTCGTCACAAAGCGTGGAAATGGCAAAATTCAAAGCTTCGGAACCGCCGTTTGTCACGATGAAATTATTTGTAGTTAGGTCCGTAAATCCTAATGAATGATAATAATCTTTCAGCGCCGTTCTGTACTCCAAATTGCCTTCGGAAAGTGCATATTCATAGATTTTCAGATGGTTGTTTTTGACCGCTTCCCGAGCAGTTTCCGGCGTTTCAATATCGGGCTGACCAATGTTGAGGTGATACACTTTGATGCCTTTTTGTTTGGCTGCAGTTGCAAAGGGAACTAATTTTCTAACGGGAGAAGCGGGCATATTTTGCGCACGCTGGGATATTTTCGGCATTATGGATTGACTTTTGGGTACAAAAATAGTGATTTTTTGGTTGTCGGTTGATGGTTGCCGTTGATCGTTTTTAAAATTCGAAAGAATGTGACTGGAGGACGAATCGATAAAGTACAGGCAAAAATAGCGACTCAAAAAAATAACAATTAATGCTGTCTAAAATTTTAATCTTCAGTTATCTTTGCAATTATGAAATCGCCTCGAATTGTAACATTTTTGAAGATCGAGCGATTGCATTGGATTTTAAAATAAATATCTAAAATGAAAAAATCGTTCTTACTTTTTTTGTTCTTGTTGACATTAAGTTGTAGAACTTACAATACCTCAATTTTGGAAAACGGCGATTTGCTTTTTGTGTCGGCTGTGGAAACGGGACTGTCCGGCGCCATCAACAATGTGACGCAAACGGAAAAGAAAACATCTTATGACCATATCGGAATCGTGAAAAAAGAAGAAGACCATTTATACGTTCTGCACGCCGCTCCCAAAGGCGGTTCTCAGAAACAAAAATTAAATCGGTTTTTGAGAGAACAGACGAAAAAGGGTCAGACAATTGATATTTACCGTTTGAAATTCGAATACCAATCGGCGATTGCCAATGCGATTTCTAAGGCCGAAACTTTGGTTGGTAAACCGTACAATTTCAATTACATCTTGGATGAGAATTCCTATTACTGTTCGGATTTTGTGGAAAGAGCATTCCGGGAATATCAGATCTTCAGATTAGAACCAATGACTTTCATCGACCCAAAAACCAAACAAACCAATGCGTTTTGGGAAAGATTTTATCAGACAAAAAACCTGAAAGTTCCGGAAGGTGCACCAGGCTGCAATCCGAATGGCTTGGCGGCATCGGAGAAATTAAGCAAAATCGGGGAACTTAAATAATTTTTTTGAATTTAATTCATACTTATTTGGTAGGAAATAATTAATTTCTATATTTGCAATAGAATTAGAATTAAATGTATCACTTATTCTCTCAGATCAAAATGTGTAATCCCAAGTAGATCATTGGATAGGAGAGAATATGTCACAAGCTTTACTTTTCCGGTAAAGCTTTTTTGATTTCAAGATTAAAGGTAAAATTCATCAAAATATATAGAATTATGGAGGAGAAAAAGCAAACTTACGGCAATGTTCCTGTGGAAAATGGAGCACGAGAAGTCATCTTGGAAATAGAACTGAACGGCAAAATCCGTTTCGATATTTTGTTGTACACGATTTACAATCATTACAAAATCAATTACAAAATCGTCAATGCGCATATCGAGTATCTGAATGGCAACAACTTTGGAAATGTAAAACTTCTTCTGAAAATAACAGATGATGAAATCGGCAAGATTGAAAACTATCTCGGCGAATACAAGCTCCTGAGTTGCAAAATACCCGTTCTACAACAAAATAAGGAAGCTTCTTAAGGATTTCCTTTAATTTTTATAACGTCAACCCATAAATTAGAAAACCGACTACCTATTTATATTCTTTTGATATCCGCACCAAGCGCTCTCAATCTTTCATCGATATTCTCGTAACCACGATCGATCTGTTCGATATTTTGGATGACAGATTTTCCTTCGGCAGACAGCGCTGCGATTAACAAGGCATTTCCTGCTCGGATGTCTGGGGAAACCATCGTTGTTCCGCGCAAAGGCGTTTCCTGATTCATTCCGATGACGGTTGCTCTGTGCGGATCGCAAAGGATGATTTGCGCTCCCATGTCAATCAGTTTATCAACAAAAAACAATCGACTTTCGAACATTTTCTGGTGAATCAAGACGGATCCTTTTGCTTGCGTAGCCACCACTAAAATAATGGACAGCAAATCTGGCGTGAATCCCGGCCAAGGCGCGTCGGAAACCGTCAAAATGGATTTATCTATGAACTTCTGAATTTTATAGTTTTCTTGGGCTGGAATATAAATATCGTCTCCTCTTTGTTCCACTTCGATTCCCAATTTTCGGAAGGTATTGGGGATGACGCCCAGCTCATTCCACTTTACATTTTTGATGGTAATCTCAGATTTTGTCATTGCTGCCATTCCTATCCAGGAACCGATTTCCACCATATCTGGGAGCATCGTGTGCTCGGTTCCGTGCAGTTTATCAACGCCTTCCACAGTCAGAAGATTGGATCCGATTCCGGAAATGTTGGCGCCCATTCTGTTTAGCATTTTGCATAGTTGCTGCAGATAGGGTTCGCAGGCTGCGTTGTAGATTCTGGTTTTTCCTTTTGCCAAAACCGCGGCCATCACGATGTTTGCCGTTCCAGTCACGGATGCCTCTTCCAACAGAATAAATTTCCCGACGAGTTCTTTTGCTTTTAGGGTGTAGAACGATTCGTTGTCGTCATAGGAAAATTCCGCTCCCAGTTCTACAAAACCTTGGAAGTGCGTATCCAGACGTCTTCTTCCGATTTTGTCGCCACCAGGCGTTGGTAAATACGCTTCACCAAAGCGCGCCAGCATCGGACCCAAAATCATGACGGAACCTCTTAGCTTGGCGCCGTCTTTCTTGAATTCTTTGGATTTTATATAGTCAAAATTGACTTCGTCTGCTTTGAAGGTGTAATCGCCCTTTCCGTTTTTAGTGACTTTGACATCGAAGTCTTGCAGGATTTCGATCAACTTGTTGACATCTTTGATATCCGGAATATTGGTAACCCGAACTTCGTCTTCGGTTAGCAAAACAGCGCAAAGGATTTGTAAAGCTTCATTTTTTGCCCCTTGAGGTGTGATTTCTCCGCTCAATCTTTTCCCACCTCTAATTTCGAACGCCTCACTCATTATTTTCTCTTGTTTTTAGGGTTTTGGAAGTTGTTCCGTCTGTTGTTGTTGCTGTTTTGATTTGGATTTCGGTTGTTATTGGTGTTCCTATTGTTGTTATTTCTGTTGGCAGCGTAATAGATTTTGCTTCTTTCCAGAGATTCCAAACTGGTGAGATCCAATTGATTGTCAGAGAGTTCCTTCAGATGGCGGAAGATGACATCGTCTTGCACGTGCTCTTTGTTGTAAACGTTGTAAGACTTTTTCATATTATTGGCAATCACGTGTGTCAGGGCTTCTTTTTCATCGCCTTCTTGCAGCGCAATTGCTTTTTCGATGAGTTGCAGAATACTTTTACCGTAGAATTTGTATGCGTTATCCAAAGACGGGTAATCCATTTTTCGGGGTTTCGTGATTAGATCCTCTGCGGAAAGCACCGGGTAGGGGGAATCTACGTCCAGGTGATGATCTGCAAGGATAAAAAGATGATCCCAAAGTTTGTGTTTATAGTTTTCTTCGTCGCGGAGATGCGGATTTCTCTGTCCCATAAACTCGATGATGGCTAGCGCCATTTCGTTGCGTTCTTCCTTGGTTTCCAGTGTTTTGCAATGTTCTACAAGTTGCTGTATGTTGCGCCCATATTCAGGCATCAGTAGCGGTGTTCGGTCGGTATTATAATCCATAATTTTGCAAATATAAAAACATTTAGGCTTCCAAGTTTTAAATTCAAAATCAACTGCTGACTTTTTTCTTTATCAGCAGTGATTTTTTTTACTGAAAACTGACTTTTTTAATTTAAATTTCGATAATTCGAAGCACATTTTTAGCTACCCGTGCTATGATTCTCAAAAGTTAATATAAAATGCTCCAACTCAGGCTCTCGAAGCCATTCTACACGTCAATCAATAAATTTTTTTCGCTGTTCAGCATTTGGAAGAAAACATTCGTTTGGCGCCAGCTTTTTTCGGTTGTGGGCAATCAAATTGTAAAATGGATTTCCAATTGCATCAGGAACAAGTTTGCCCACATTCGCCAAAGAATAAAGGCCACCAAGTTCAGTCGCGATTTTCAAAATCGCCTGATATTTTGTTAAAAAATAACTGCCTGGTTTCCAGATATAAATCGTGTCCAGTAGCTGATTGGGAAGATTTCTTTCCTTCAAAAAATTCTGTCCATATTCCGATTGTAATGATGAAAATAAGAACTTCTCATCGTGATCTTTGGTCAGGATCCACTGCACCCAATGATTGCAAAATCCACATTCGCCATCGTAGAAGACGATGTATTTGTTTTTGAAATCATCGGAACTCTCCGTTTTCATAATGCGTTGGCTTGTTTGATCTGTTTTTGCACCTTTCTGAAATAGTCTGCCAACTGTTTGCGTTGTTCATCGGTCAGTTTTGCGTCGGCGTGTGCAATGGTGTAGCTTTCCAGAGGCATTTCCTGCTGCTCCAGTTGTTCCGCCGCTTCTTCCAGTTTACGCGCTTGTTTTTTCGGCTCGTAGGTGGCGAAAGTAGAAAAGTTTACTTCCATTCTGCCTTCGTCAATATGATTTTTCAGCCACCATCCAAACGGCTGAATATTGCTATAGAAAGGATATTTGCTTTCGTTGGAATGGCAGTCGTAGCACGAGGTTCGGATGAGTTTTGCAAGGGGTTCTGGCGTGTTTTTGATTTTAAGAAAATCCATCCCAACATTGGTGGTGGGATTGTTTTTATCGATCGGAAAAAATTGAATCAGAATAAAAGCAACCAAGAAGACAATCAATATTTTTTTCATTGTTGAAATTTTGAACTAAGATAAACATTTTCTTGGTCCAGAAAATCTTAAGCGAACAAATGTTTGATCCCAAAGTCTAAACAAAAAAGATAGATATGTTAAAAGACGCGTAAAAATCAGCCCAACGAACCCAAAACAAATTTCGTACATTTGCAAAAATTTTGGGCTTCGAAAGTCGGAGTTACCCATTCTTAATCAAGTCTTACGCTCGGTATTCTTAGGCTGGAGCTGAGACCAAGAAACAAATTTATGTCAAATATTGTTGCCATCGTTGGGCGTCCCAACGTCGGAAAATCCACCTTATTCAACCGATTATTAGAAAGAAGAGAAGCCATCGTAGATTCTACAGCCGGCGTCACCAGAGACCGCCATTACGGCAAATCTGACTGGAACGGCGTCGAGTTTACCGTCATCGATACCGGCGGCTACGACGTGGGCACAGATGATGTTTTTGAAGTCGAGATCCGCAAGCAAGTACAATTGGCTGTGGACGAGGCCACTTCTATCATCTTTATGGTCAACGTGGAAGAAGGGCTGACGGACACCGATCAGGAAATCTTTGAACTATTACGAAAATCCAACAAACCCATATATCTGGTCGTAAACAAAGTGGATTCTTCCAAGGAAGAACTTCCTGCCACCGAGTTTTACCAATTGGGCGTGGAAAAATATTACACACTATCGTCCGCAACAGGCTCCGGAACGGGAGAATTGCTGGATGCCGTGGTGCGGGATTTCCCGACAACCGAATATAAAGACCCGTTCGAAGGCTTGCCAAAAATCACCATCGCGGGCCGCCCAAATGTTGGTAAATCTACATTGACCAACGCGCTTCTGGATGTCGAAAGAAATATCGTCACCGATGTTGCCGGAACCACCAGAGACAGTATCCAGACTTTGTACAACAAATTCGGACACGAGTTTGTGCTGGTAGATACGGCCGGAATGCGGCGCAAAGCGAAAGTCTCCGAAGATCTGGAGTTCTACTCCGTGATGCGATCCATCCGCTCCATCGAGTATTGTGATGTTGTAATCTTGATGGTGGATGCCACACAAGGTTGGGAATCGCAGGATATGAACATCTTCGGGCTGGCGCAGAAAAACAGAAAAGGCATCGTGATCTTGGTCAACAAATGGGATTTGATCGAGGACAAACAAACCAACACGATCCGTGATTTCGAACAATCCATCCGGGACAAAATCGGGCAGTTCAATGACATTCCGATTCTTTTCGTTTCAGCTTTGACCAAACAGAGAATTCTGAAAGCTGTAGAAATGGCGATGACGGTCTACGAAGATCGCAAGAAAAAAATCAAAACCTCGAAACTGAATGAAGTGATGTTACCGATCTTCGAAGCGATGCCGCCCCCGTCAAACAAAGGAAAATACATCAAAATCAAATATTGTGTGCAGTTGCCAACGCCGTCGCCGCAGTTCGTCTTTTTCTGCAATCTTCCGCAATATGTCAAGGAACCCTACAAGCGTTTTACGGAGAATCAGCTTCGCAAAAACTTCGGTTTCACCGGCGTTCCCATCGAGGTTTACTTCCGGCAAAAATAACAATCGACCCTTCCTTAGTTCGTGCTTTGGGAGGGTTTATTTTTTAGGAGCATCACGTTTTCATTTCTTTTCACCGGTCCAACCCGCTATCCACTATATCTTTTTCTTTTTTTAGAACGCGTCTGTCCGCCATCGCAGTTCCTCAACAAAAAAGAAAAAGGATGCCGTTCCTATCGGGGCTATGTTGTGGCGACAACCATCTTTCAACGTCGGAAAAAACGTTTTAGAGCACATTTAAGCTGAGAGAAATTGGCCTACAGAAAAATTATTATTAATAAAATTAAACAGCATCGAAAAAGCTCCATAAAAGCGACTTGTAAAAATCAAAATATCCTTGAAATAGGGAATTTCGTTTAAAATAAATAAGAAGCAAATTTAAACAGTTTCCAAATTTTTACGATATTTACGCCAAAATAAACCAAATGCTAAAAGTTTTATCAGAAGAATTTTCATTGGTAAATGTCTGGATCAATGAACTTCGAAATGTGGACGTGCAAACTGACCGCCTCAGATTCCGCAGGAATATGGAACGCATCGGCGAGATTGCTGCTTTCGAAATCAGTAAAACTTTGGAATACAAAGCAATAGAAATCACCACGCCGCTCGACAAAATCGTGGTCAAAGAAATCCAAACCCAACCCGTTATTACGACCATTCTCCGGGCGGGAGTTCCTCTTTTTCAGGGAATTATTAATTATTTTGACAAAGCCGATTGTGGTTTCGTCGCCGCTTACAGGAAGCACGATGCCAACGACTATTTCTCCATCAAACAAGATTACTTGACCTGCCCCAATCTCGACCATCGCCCACTCATCGTTGCAGATCCAATGCTTGCAACGGGCGCCTCGCTCATCGAGGCCATCAAAGATCTATTGACCAACGGGAAACCGACTGACATTCATATCGTTGCAGCCATCGCCAGCCGCCAAGGGGTAGAAACCATCCAAAATGCTTATCCAAACGCCAAATTATGGATTGGAGCATTAGATCAAAATCTGACTTCCAAAGGCTACATCACGCCGGGATTAGGCGACGCCGGCGATCTGAGCTACGGCGAAAAATTACAACGCTAAACAATTAACAATTAACAATTAACCATTACCAATTAACCATTATCAAGCGTCCATCGCCATCACCAGCAAACTAACCTTCACATTTTCAGCGTTTTTTAGGATTTCCCAAGCGATATTTGCGCTCGTATTGCCCGTCGTGAAGACGTCATCGATCAATAAAATATGCTTATCGCGGATTTTTTCATTCAGTCGGAAAGTATTTTTTGTTTTCAAGCGCTCGCTTTGTCCTTTTTTGGCTTGCGCTTTAGAATGCCGGGTGCGCAGAAGCAGATGATGATTAATTGGAATTTGATAATGTTGGGAAAGGATGTTTCCGAAAATATGAAGCTGGTTGTAGCCACGCTTTTTCAGCTTTTTGGGGTGGAGTGGGACGGTGGCGATCAGATCCGGTTTTCGGTCTTCGAAG
This sequence comes from Weeksellaceae bacterium, assembly GCA_022013695.1. Taxonomy (GTDB): domain Bacteria; phylum Bacteroidota; class Bacteroidia; order Flavobacteriales; family Weeksellaceae; genus Epilithonimonas. The sequence continues at coordinate 8,555 of JAKLPS010000028.1, read as the reverse complement.
TTTAGTTTTTCGATCGTCCATTGTGCCAAATTTTTCCCAATCTTTTCCCGATGATTGTATTTTAATTGGTGGATAATTTTCTGACTCAAGCTTTCCTTTTCATAAAACATCAGCGAAAAAGCATTTTCTACCGGAAACAGGAGCGCCGCTCTTTCTTTCAAGCTGTTGTTTTCCGAAAACCGGTGGTGGGTAAAGTGGATTTTGTCTTGGCAAATTTCGCAGACAATCTCGCTGTTGTCAATCAACTGATTGCAACCTAAGCAACGGTTGGGGAAAAGGAAATCGAGAATCACTTGCCTAAAATTACATTTTTTCTGATCTTCTCAATCGATTTTTTCATTTCCAGATTGAACTGCTCTTTTTCCAGCCGTACCGGCGGCGCCTGTCGTACTTCGCAATCTTTTATGCTGCAGCTTTCGCAGGTCACGCCGACGTCGATGGTTTTCAAGGAGGATGATCTTGCAAAATTGATCTTCTTAATCGTTTGATTATTGAGCAAGATTCCCAGGCAATAGCTTCGATTGCTGCCGTCGGAAAAGGGATTTTTCTGCGAAGTAGAAACCACCAGATAGCTCAGTCCCAGATCTTTGTAATGAGAAATCTGCGCATCCGTCAACGATTCATTTTCCTTCAGATGATAAATATTTTTCACCGCAATCCACCGCCTGCAGTAGTGTTCGTTGGTCGCGTTGGCGTGTGGCGCTTGCTGATGATTGAGGTGCAATTCCTTTAAGATATTGATTTTTTCGGAGCTGTCTTTTTTCACAAAACAAAGGTAGAAGAGATCTTTGATGCCAAATTCCGAAGACAAAATATTGGTCAATCTGTAATAGAACGTTTCAGGCGAGTCTGTAAAATGATGGATCAACGCTTCAAAATCTTTGGGACTCCATTCTTTCTTATAAAAAAAATCCGACATTTGCTCGATGAGATCTTTCTTGGAAATCAAAAGGCAGCCGGCAAAATAGGAGGCATAGAAATTATTCAATATTTCTTCAAAACTTCCGAAATCCAGCCACGAGTAAGTATTGGGGCGTGGATTGAGATTCAGGACGTTGAAGCCGATTTCCTTTGCCAAGATGAATATTTCCTGATTGCTATTCAATCTTTCATTTAATAAAAGCAGTTTTTTTTCAGGAACGTAGAGGGACCGCAATTTGTTGAGGGCTTCATTTTCGGCAAATTTTTCTGACCTTATTTCGTATCCGAATTTCTCTTGCAGTAAGCTTGCAAGCGTTTCTGTTTTGAGATTTTTGTTGAGTTCAAGACCATTTTCGTCTGCAAATTCAGCAGATTTCTCTTCGATTTCAGGGAAGTAATTGTCGTACAGTTCTTGGAAGGAGCGCATCACCGCGAAATAAAATCGCTCTTTTCCCAAATTGTAATTCTTCGAAATTTCTATCAAAGCATTAATAAAAGCCGTGACTTTTTTCGGCGCATCGCTGATGATGCTGATGAGATTGTTTTTATTAATGCCAAAAAGATCCAACGGCACTTCTTTGAAAAAATCCGACTGCAGGATCTCGCTGATGGGCGTGAGAGTTTTGTCCAGTTTCGAAGAAACCAAATCGTCAAAAGTGCAACCCAGCGCATTGGAAAGCTGGATGATCTTGTCGTGCTTCGGATATTTTTTCCCGTTTTCTATTTCGTTCAGGTAGGATTTGGACAGTCCGGTTTTGCTTGCCAGATCTTGCAAGGACCAATTTCTCTTCTGCCGCTGCTGTTTCAGTTTCAGTCCGAAAACCACGCGGATGTAGTCGCTTTCTGCTATCATAAAATCAAAGATATAAAAAAAGCGAGTATTCGCATAATAATTTTTATAAAACATTAGCGAACGTTCGCTGTATGTGAAAATATTTTTTATATATTTGTCCAACCAAATCACAAAATATCATCACTATGGAAACCATAAATCGTTTGAAAATCACTGCAAACAAGAGTTATAGGAATGTTTTCACTCCGGATTTGACAGCTTTTTTGATAGCGCTTCATCAGAAATTTAATCAAAGGAGAATAGACCTTTTAGAGCAAAGGAAGCAAACACAAAAGAAATTTGACAGGGGCATCTTGCCCACTTTTCCGGAAGAAACCGAAACTGTAAGAAATAGCAGTTGGACTTGTGCAAAACTTCCGGAAGATCTTTTGGATAGGCGTGTAGAAATCACCGGACCTGTGGATCGCAAGATGATTATCAATGCTCTAAATTCCGGCGCTAGTACCTTTATGGCAGATTTTGAAGACAGCAATTCGCCAACTTGGGACAACTGCATTCTCGGGCAAATTAATTTGACCGATGCCATCAGTAGAAATATTGATTTCGTAAATGAAGAAGGGAAATCTTATCAGCTTAATGATAAAACTGCAACGCTGATCGTGAGACCCCGAGGTCTGCATCTGCCTGAGAAATATATTGAAATCAATGCTGAATTAGCCTCCGGATCGCTCGTAGATTTTGGAATGTACTTCTTCAGAAATGCTAAAAAACTAATCGAAAACGGAAGCGGTCCCTATTTTTATCTTCCTAAATTGGAACATTACAAGGAAGCGCGCTGGTGGAACGATGTTTTTCTATTCGCTCAGGATTATCTGGGAATTCCGCACGGAACGATTAAAGCGACTGTGCTGATAGAGACGATTACCGCTTCCTTCCAATTGGATGAGATTCTATTTGAACTGAAAGATCACAGCGCAGGTCTCAACTGTGGCCGCTGGGATTACATCTTCTCGTACATCAAAAAATTCAGGAATCTACCGCACTTTTTAGTGCCGGACAGAGATCAGGTAACGATGAGCTCGCCTTTTATGAGTGCATACTCCAAACGGGTCATAGAGATTTGTCACAAAAGAAATGTCCACGCAATGGGCGGTATGGCCGCACAGATTCCCGTGAAAAATGATGATGAAGCCAATGAAGCCGCCTTCGAAAAGGTGCGAAATGACAAAGAGCGAGAGGTGAGAAACGGACACGATGGCACTTGGGTGGCGCATCCCGGTCTGGTGGCGGTTGCAAAAGAAATCTTCGATCAATATATGCCCGAAGCCAATCAAATCGATAAGAAATTCGATTACAAAATCAAAGAATCGCAATTGCTGGAAGTTCCTCACGGAACGATTACCGAAATCGGCGTCCGAAAAAACATCAACGTCGGAATCCTCTATATCGAATCTTGGCTGATGGGCGTGGGCGCAGCAGCACTGTACAACTTGATGGAAGATGCCGCAACGGCCGAGATCTCTAGGTCGCAAGTGTGGCAATGGCTGCGAAATGAAGCCGTTTTGGATGACGAAAGAACTTTGACCAGAGCATTGCTCTTGCAATGGGAACAGGAAGAACTCATCAAAATCCAAAAATATGTAGGAGAAGAGCGGTATAAAAAAGGACGATTCAATCTGGCCAAAGAACTTTTCAACGAGTTGGTTTTCTCCGAAAAATTCGAGGAATTCCTTACCTTAAAAGCTTATCCTTTTATTTGAAAATATAATAGACAAAAGCGGGAAGTAGTGAAAGCTTTTTTGCAAAAACATTCAAATTAATTACAACCAATCACAAATTATATCATTATGAAATCAAAACAAGAAGAGATCCAAGCTTTGGAGCAAGACTGGATCACAAATCCGAGATGGATCGGCGTGCAAAGACCTTACTCCGCAGAAGAAGTGCTGAAACTGAGGGGTTCCTACAAATTGGATTACACCATCGCGACAGAAATGTCCAAAAAACTTTGGGACAAACTCAACAATCAGGATTGGATCGCCGCTTTGGGCGCTTTGACGGGCAATCAAGCCGTTCAGGAAGTGGATGCAGGCTTGGAAGCCATCTATCTTTCCGGCTGGCAGGTGGCGGCCGATGCCAATCTTTCCGGGGAAATGTATCCCGACCAGTCGCTGTATCCTGCCAATTCGGTTCCGACTGTGGTCAAGAAAATCAATAACGCCTTGCTGAGAGCAGATCAGATCCAATCGGTCAGTGGTGGCGGCGAAAAAGAATATCTCGTTCCCATCGTTGCCGATGCAGAAGCCGGCTTCGGCGGAAATCTGAATGCGTATGAACTGATGAAACAAATGATCGAAGCAGGCGCTGCTGGCGTTCACTTCGAAGATCAATTGTCCTCGGCCAAGAAATGTGGCCACCTGGGCGGAAAAGTTTTGGTGCCGACTCAGGAAGCGATCAATAAACTGATTGCAGCCAGATTGGCGGCAGATGTTTGTGGCGTGCCAACCTTAATCGTGGCGAGAACCGATGCCGATGCGGCAGATCTTTTGACCTCGGATATCGACGAAAGAGATCGCAAATTCATCACCGGAGAACGAACTTCCGAAGGTTTCTTTGCCGTGCGAAACGGCGTAGAGCAGGGGATCGATAGGGGCTTGTCTTATGCGCCGTACGCCGATATGCTCTGGATGGAAACCTCGAACCCCGACCTGGACTATGCCAGACGATTTGCGGAAGGTATCCACGCCAAATATCCGGGAAAAATGCTGGCTTACAACTGTTCGCCTTCTTTCAACTGGGCTGCAAAACTAAGTGTCGGAGAAATGGAAAACTTCCGCGAAGAATTGGCGAAGATGGGCTACAAATTTCAATTCATCACTTTGGCAGGTTTCCACGCCTTGAATACGGCGATGTTCGAGTTGGCTTTAGCCTACAAAGAGCGCGGAATGGCCGGCTATTCGGAATTGCAGGAGCGCGAATTTGCTTTGCAAAACAAGGGATTCCGGGCGGTGAAACATCAGAGTTTTGTAGGGACCGGTTATTTCGACGAGATCCAAAACGTGGTGATGAGCGGCACCTCTGCAACGGTCGCGATGAAGGATTCTACCGAGTCGGCGCAATTTCATTAAAAATATTCATTCCTTAAATTATAATTTGTTGGACTTTTCGAAATATGTCAACAAAAAACCCCTTCGGAGTTTCCTCTGGAGGGGTTGCTTTTTTGGAAAGTAGCCGGTGGCTAATACATCAACTTATAATATTCGTCGGCCAGTCTATCGCTGTTGAATTGTAATTTTACGTCATCCATCGCGGTTTGGACGATTTTTCTCCATTTATTGGGATCGTCGTAATAGGTCGGGATGATTTCTTTTTCCAGCACGTCATAGAGGTTGTTGAGATCAAAATGATCCTGTTCTACGATGGGCCAGTGCGCATAATCGGCCATAGGGACAATGAACGAGTTTTCGCCATGTCTTGCAAATTCCGGTATCCAGCCGTCGTCTGTCGAGAGGTTGACAGATCCGTTCATTGCCGCAGACATCCCGCTGGTGCCTGAGGCTTCTCTCGGAACCCGCGGATTGTTGAGCCAGATGTCGGACCCTTGTTTCAAAGATTTGCTGAGTGCCAGTTCATATCCCGTCAGCACGGCCATATTTTTGTAATGCTTGCTTTCTTCCACCAGATTATTGAAAGTAGAGATGGCGCCGTAGTCCATTGGATAGGGCTTGCCTGCCCAGATGATCTGCACCGGATGCTCCTTGTTTTCCAGCAATTTTCTGAAACGTTCTTTGTCTGCCAAGAGTAGGTCCGGCCGTTTGTAACCCGCGAAACGTCTGGCCCACACGATGGTCAAGACTTTAGGATCAAATAATTTCCCCGTTTGATCTGCAACTATTTTGAAGGTTCTTTTTTTGAGGTGATGTTTTCTGTAATTAAAGGTGGAGTCGTCGCTCTCGTCCTTAGAATCGTAGAGGGGTTTATCTGCCCAATATTTGAATTCCTGAGCATTGGTAATGGATTTAATTTCGCAGATGCCTTCATATTTGGTCCACATTTCCCTGGAGACCACGCCGTGAAGCTTCGAAACGCCATTGGCTACTCTTGCCATCTTCAAAGCACACAGCGAATGGTTGAATATGTCGTCCCGAACGCCCTCAATATTATTAACTTCCTCTATGGACAAACCGGAGAAGTACGACATCTCGTGGCAAAGGTAGATGTTGTGTTTTTCGTTTCCTGCCTCTTCGGGCGTATGCGTTGTGAAGACCAATTTTTCCTTCACTTTGGCAAGGTCGCCGCCATATTTTTTTAGCAGATAGAAAGCAGCAGGCAGCCCGTGTGCTTCGTTGAGGTGATAGACTTCTCTCTCGAAGTTCATCTCGTCCAGCAGTTTTGCGCCGCCTTTGCCCAGGAGAATGTATTGTGCAATTTTGGTAGATTCGTTGGCGTCATACAGTTTGTGGCAGATGGTTTTCGAGATGTGATCGTTTTCGGGGACGTCGGTACTCAGGAAGAACATCGGACAGGTCTTGAAGGTTTCCGGATCCAGATACCAGACTTTCACCCACACGGGAGCGTTGTGGATCTCGATTTGGAATTTGATGCCCGTATCTTCCAGAAAGCTGTACATCTTCTTGGTCCAGATGGGGTTCAGGGTTTGATCTATATTTCGGCTTTGGTCGTAGTAGCCATATTTCCAGAGAATGCCTATGCCAACTAAGTCTTGCTTTAGGTTGTAGGCGCTTCGCATGTGAGAACCGGCGAGGAATCCCAGGCCGCCGCTGTAGATTTTCAGGGCTTGGTCTATGGCAAATTCCATTGAAAAATAGGCGGTTTTTTTTGTGTAATTTGGATTGATGCTGTAGGGCATCTGGTAGTTTTTGAAATCCATTTTTATTTTTTTAAGTAGTCTATAATAGCTGCAAATATAAGGAATAGTTTTTAGTCCGCCTGCCTGACAAAGGCTTTGTAACATTTAAAAATCGGGTAACGATTATTCCGACCAAAAAAAGCCTTTTCTTTCAGAACTGTTCGAGAACTCTTCGACTCTTGTTCGGAAAAACGGTACTTTTTTCGAAGCGCTCTCGAAGAAACCTGCAACAAGAGTCGAAGAAACCTAGAAGAAAAAGAGAAAAAACCAATCTCTTATTTGGAATTATTAATGAATTAAAAGGTGGATCAATAGGAACGGGCTTTAGCCCGCGACACCGGGGGAGAAGTGGCGGAAATCGAAGCACAAAGTTGCGCAGTTGCGGCTTGACGTGCGAGATGTTTCAATTAGCGCAAAACGAAGTTAATGAAAAACTAGTTCAACTTAGAAAAAACCCTCAATTGCGTGAATGCGCTATTACCAGCCTTATTAGTCTATGTCAATTGAATTTGGTCTACTTTCAAAAGCATTCTTTTCATAAAAATCAAGTTTACTATAACCGTTAGTATTATTGATGGTATAAATTGCTTTAATTTTTTTCAAATCGCTATCTTCCATAAAGCCTCCAGTCACAGGATTTTCTGGGAATTTTGCCGAACTTTTGTCTGTAAAGAACACAAGTATCTCAAAATATCCAGTAGAGTATTCTGACTTATTTTCCGAACAAAACCGTTTTAGTTCTCCAATCGTAGCAGTACTGTCGACCGAAAACAAAATCATTTGATTAAATGTGCCATCGTTTCTATCTTCTTTTTTGGCTTCAATTTTTTGGATTTTAGATGTTGTAGGCTTTTCAGAAGTTTCAACGCTTGTTTTTTTATTATTGTCGCCACAAGACAATAGAAATAAAATTGATAATAGTAAAATTGATTTTTTCATGTTTAGTGGTTTGGTTAAAATATTGCTGATAACGGTTCGGGGCTTTGCGTTTGGGCGGTATTTCTAAGCTCAAATCTTCAATTTTTCTCAAAAGTTCAATCGAAGAACTACCGTTGAACTTTGCAGTTTCGCTCCGCTATTGCCAAACCCTTGTTGAACTAAACCTCCGGTAGCTTTTCCCATTCGCCGTTTTAGTAACTTTGTTTTTATTAACCTTTTAAAAACTCATCAAATGGCTACAAAAAAAAATCTCCGGAGGATTTAAGGACCAACAAATTCCTGAATCGTGCCTCGAGCGAAGTTAACGGTTTTGCCGAACTCCTGCAACGCTTTGAAAGAAATATTTCCATCCTGGGCAGAAGCAAACGTACCTTCGACAATTATTCCAGGCACGTTGCAGCCTTAGCGCTTCATTTCGGTAAAGTCCCTACCGAATTAAACCCGGAAGACATCAAAGATTACCTTTTTGAACTTCAAAAGCGATCAAAAACCCCTTCTCAGTCGTACTTTAAACATACCGTTTACGGACTGCGGTTTTTGCTGAAAACCGAAGGTTTGCCTTACAACTACCTCCATCTTCCCGCGATTCCAAAAGTGAAAAAACTTCCCACTATTTTAAGCCGTGAAGAAATCTGGCGAATGCTTGAAAGCGCTTAACTCCTGAAACACAAACTGCTCATCGGCCTGATCTACGGTTGCGGACTGAGCCTTCAACCGCACCTGCACTGCATTGTTCCCGGTGGAAGCACTAATAAACAGGGAAAATGGAAAGGTAAATTACGAATGTAATCTCACCCAACCTTTCTCTGCGGAATAACCTTTGCGGGTAAGGGAAGCTGTGCCCTACAGCCAGTAAAACCCCGCAGAAACCACTTCCAAAGGATACCCAACGCCACAAAAAAAGCAGTCCTTCCGAAAAAACTGCTTTGCACCTCTAAATTCTAAAAACGACATCCCCATAAGAGGACCATCATACTGCTGAAAAGCCACCGGAGCTTCCGTTCAACGGGCTTTCATTTCTTGTCTTGCAGA
>JAKLPS010000027.1 GCA_022013695.1 Weeksellaceae bacterium | reverse complement strand
TTCTGTCGCTATAGATTCAATCGAACGATAAGAATTCTGATGATATTCAATACATTCCAATTTGAAAGCAACGCTAAATTTTTCTTTCCTATTCATAAAAAATGCCCCTAAAAAGTGTCTAACTTTTTGGGGGCAGTCCACTTTGCTCTGGATCTTTATTTATTGTGCCGGCTTTCCAGGATCTACTGGACTCACAGGCTGTACCTGAGGTGTGGTGGTAGAATTGTTTGGCATCGTGCTGCTTGGGGATTTCAAAGTATTGCTATTCTGAAAGCTTTGATTTTGCCTCATTTGGTTTGGATTGCTTTGCATCCTTGATCTTTTGTTCATTGTTGTGGTGTCGGCAGAGCCGCTCATCGCGTTGGGTTTTGTGGTTGTTTCCATCTTCATTTCGGTACTGGTAGCCGGTTTATTAGGCATCTTGGTGCTGTTGTCTTTTTTCATCGTTGTTTGAGCGGAGATCAACATGGTTCCAAGCAATAGGAATGCGGCGGTTGTGATTGACTTTTTCATAAGACTTTATTTTATTGATGTTGATTATAAATGTCAAACATCAAACCAACTTATGTTAAAATTATGAAATGGTAAGATTTTTAATAAAACTTTAAGACCTTATTTCTCCAAGACTTTTCTCAATTTTTCTACAAAAATATAGGTCGCCGGACAGATCAACGTGTTCTGAATCGTCAAAGTATTGATCTGATAAATTTTTTTTCTGTCGGTATGGGGATATTCTCTGCACGCTTTTGGTCGGATCTCGTATATAGAACAACTGTTGTCCTCATTCAGGAAAAAGCAAGGCAATTTTTGAAGAACTTTGTCCCGATCTTCATCCACTCTCAGAAATTTAGCTTCGAAGTCCGCCGGTTTCATCTGCAAGTGTTTAGAGATTCGCTCGATGTCTTTCTCTGTGAAGAGCGGACCCGTGGTTTTGCAGCAATTGGCGCACATGAGACAGTCGATGTCTTTGAAAGTTTCCTCGTGGGTTTCCAAAGTCAGATAATCCAGATTTTTCGGCGGTTTCCTTTTGAGACCGTCCAGAAATTTTCTGTGATCTTTTTGTTTCTGCTGGGCCTGTTTTTTATAGAAATCGAGATCCATGATTAAGAAATATCTGGTAACGAAGCCGGGAAATAGCTGTTGATCTTGTCCAGATGGAGGACTGTAAATAGATTGGTCTCGTCTGGGTTGTACATTTTTTCAAATTTGGCGCCGTAAATGATTTCTTGGGAAGTGTAGCTCGTTCTTTGGACCACATCGCTGGAAAAAATACTGTCAAACGCCTTGACATGCACGATAATCTCGATGGCAATGGTTTTTAGATCATCGGAACTAAGTCCGTAAAAAGGAGATTGCTCATCAATATAATGCACGATCGTCCAGTTCAAAATCAAGGAAGTAATTGTTGTGACTTCTAATTTGAGGTTATAAAATGAACTTTTGGTTTCTCCGTTTTCAGTAATTTCAAAAGAAGCTAAAACCGTGATGCTGGCGTCGGTAAGCGATGTGTTTTTGAAAGGCGCCATCCGGAACATCAGTCCAGATCGATCTTTGTAGGGAGAAATGAGAGCTACGTCACTGAATTTGAGAAAAGCACGCGGGCGGGAAAATCTTCCAAAGAAAAGTCCCGTTGCAATCGCAAAACCCAGCAAACCCAGAAATGCTTCAAAGGTGGCCACCAAACTGGCCAAAAACCCCACAGGCGCAATACGGCCGTACCCAACGGTGGTAAATGTTTGTGTGCTGAAGAAAAAAACATCTGTAAACTCATCCATCAGACTGCTACGGTTGATGCCCGTAAGATGTTCTACTCCAATTAAAAAATAAATCATCGCAAAGATGAAATTGATAACAATGTAACCCGAGATCAATAGCGCGATGAACTGCCAGCGAGGGAGATTCAGCATCGTGTGATACCAGCTGTAGCGATTGAGGATACCGACGCCTCTTTTCTGAACATTGGGATAGCCATTTTTATCAATAAATCTCCCAGAGAAGTTATCTCCAAAGCCGGTATCTTTGTTGGACTTTAATCCGGAAAAGTTGAATTTTGACATCACTGCAAAATTACAGTTTAATTTGCTTCGATATTAAAAAATAGGAAAAACAGAAAGCCGACCGAATAAGCTTAAAGAATTAATTTCTGGGAAAGGAATCTATTACCATCTGATCCTCACCTTACAAACGAATTCTATCACTGATTCTCTGTTACAAAATTCTTGACATTTCCCGTTCTTTTGAGAAAACCCCAGGCTTGCATTTCACCCTTAGACACGTGTTTCAAACTTCGGAAAAGAACGATGTACATCAGCCAGCGATAGCCAAATCTCTGGGGAACAATGTACAACAGATCAACCCATTTTTCCCGCTGAAGCAAGAAAGCAATGAGTGCTAATAACGAATCTACTGCCAAGAACATCAGATAATACCCGAATATCTTATGACCATTCCCCGATAGAATCCCAAAAAACATAACCACATCTGCAATTGGCGAAAAAAGCGGAATAATGTACTGGAAAACCAAGATGTTGGGCATTGCCCACAACCCGAGGCCCTTGTATTGGGGATTCAAAAAGGTCTCGCGCTGTTTCCAAAACATTTGCATAATGCCATAAGTCCATCGGAAGCGCTGTTTCAGAAATTGAGTGACAGATTCTGGTGCTTCTGTTATCGCAATAGCTCGATTTTCGTTGGCAATGGTGTAGCCTTTTTTCAAAATCCTAACGGTAAGATCACAATCTTCGGCCAAAGTGTCGGAAGAATAGCCGCCCACTTCCTGGATGACCGCTTTTCTAAAAGCGCCAATTGCGCCAGGTATTACGGTGATGGCATTGATATTCGCATAAGCCAAACGGTCAAAATTCTGACTGGTCGTATATTCTATGGATTGCCATCTTGTAAGCCAATTGACCCGGTTTCCTACCTTTACATTTCCTGCAACGGCAGCAATATTCTTTTCTTCTGTTTCATTTACAAATCTGGAAATCAGATATTTTACAGCGTCTTTTTCCAACTTGGTATCTGCATCGATGCAGACGACAAACTCTGCGTCGGTCTTCGAAATTCCAAAATTGAGTGCCGTTGCTTTTCCTCCATTTACTTTTGTAAGGATTTTCATATCCTTGATGTCGGAAAACGAAGCTTTCACTTTTTCCAATGTAGAATCTGTGCTACCATCATCCACAAACACAATATCATAATTGGGATAGCTCTGGCTGAGCAAATTATACAGCGAAGAGACAATGTTCACTTCTTCATTATAGGCCGGAACAATGATGGAAACCTTGGGATAGCTTTCTAATGTTGGGAATCCCATCAATTTTTTTTCTTTATTATATTCCCGAGTTGCCCAATACATCATCAGCAGCAATCTGACAATTCCTAAGGAGATAAAGATCACAAATAAGGCTACCAAAAAATGACTGATTCCATAGATAACGGTTGCGAGCAGCAAGTTGAGCTGCATAATATAATAGGATTTGGTTTTGGGAACCGCCGGCATCAACTCATTCCTGTTTTTATGAAGAATGTTTGTAATATTTGTAAACTGATAGCCCTTCTTCTGGAGCATCGGGATCAGGATGTTAAGTGCTTTTACGGTTTCGGCTCTGGTTTCTCCGCCGGCATCGTGCAGCAAAATGATATTTCCCCTTTCTTTCCGGATGCCATCTAGCACCCGGGCAACGATCTGGTGGGCAGTTACGCCCGGCTGCCAGTCTTCTGGATCGATATTTTCCCCGATATCCAAATAATTTTGCTGTCCTGCCAAAGCTACCGGGATGATCTCCTCCGTCGTCGTAGGTTCAGAATCGGCGTTGTATGGCGCGCGGAATAGGAGGGTGCTGTGTCCCGTGATGCATTCTATGAGCAGGCGTGTGAGCTTCAGCTCTAGCAACGCTCTCTGCGGCGTCACTTTGGCGATATTTTCGTGGGTGAAGGTGTGATTTCCGATTTCGTGGCCTTCCCGATAAATTCTTTTTACTAAAGGTAAATTCTTTTCTGCATTGATGCCCACCAAAAAGAAAGCCGCGGGAACATGATATTTGGAAAGAACGTCCAGTATCTGCGGCGTATAGGTTTCATCGGGGCCATCATCAAAGGTGAGCACCAATTGTTTTTGCGGCGCAGCGCCATACTTTCTCACTTCATAGGAGCTGGGGTAGGAGAGGTAATTCTCGTCTGTTACGATTTTCTCATTTTGATCCATTTCCAGCTTGATTTTCCCGTCGTGTGGCGTATTTAGAACTTGTAAAACTTCTCCGTCTCCGATGTAATCTACCATCGTTTGTCCTTTCACATTTTCCAGCGTTTTCATATTGAATCCGCCCAGCGCTGATGCGGTCAAATCTTTGTTGTAGAAAGTCCAGATGCGGCTATCCTCACTTCCCAGACGCCAAAGAGCGGTTCCTGCCAATGGATATTCCGAAGAGAATCGCATGGTGTTGAAGATTGCAGCGGCATCATTGAAAAAAACAGTATGTGTGTTGCTATTATTGTCGTTGTAAGAATAATTGAGATTAAAAGTATTATCATCAAAATTAATGACCGCGCCGCTGGCACTGGCTTTTGTAATGGCCTGCATGTAAGTGACCGATGTATTCTGATCGGCATTGCTGCTCCAGTCGTAGCCATAGGCTCCGAGACCCAAAATGACTTTTTGAGGACTTGTTTTTTCAATCATTTGATCCGTCTGCTGCTCGATCCATTTCTGGGAAGAAATCGGCCCCGAATCGCTGTCTGCAGAGTACTCGTCATAGGCCATCAGAACAAAATAATCAACATACGGATCTAGCTTTTTGATATTATAATCATCGTTATCCGTCATTACATCCATAGAAATCAGAAGGTGATTTTTTTGGAAAACCACCGAGAGATCTGCAACGAAATCGATCAGGATCTGATCGCTGTCTAAGTTCAAATCTTCGAAATCAATATTAATTCCTTTGAAATGATATTTTAAACATTGGGCGGTCACTTTGTTTATCAGGATCATTCTTTTGTGCGGATCAGCTAAAACTTTTCCAATACCTTCGGAATGAAATTCCTGATTGGAGTTATTGCTGAGGATCGGAAGCACTGCAATGCCGCTCCTTTTGATCACCTTGAAGCCCTCGGGATCCATATTGGTCTTCAAATCACCCGTTTTTGGATCTATGAAAAACCATTCTGGAAAGACGAGATTAATGTGTTTGATATTTCTTCGCAAAGACATCAGAGATTGCGGATCCCAAGCCACATAAAATGCAGATCGAATCCCTGCTGGAAAGCTGTTCCAGCTTTTGCTTTGATTTTTGAGATGTTCCGCTCGCGATCTTTTTACTTTTTCTTCCACCGTGTGCATTTTCTTGGCGTGGATAAAACTTCGGAAACCTTTGTATTCTTTGGATATTTTGTTCTCTTGCAGATAGGGCTTGTTGGCCGTGATGACTGCTTTGTAATCCTCGTGAAAAGGGAACTTTGGGCTCTTGTCCATCTTCATCATCAGACCCAGCGCAGCGAACAACAGCAGAACGACGAAGATAATAACCCTGCCGCTCCATTTTACGTTTCTCCAGCGCTTTTTATTTTCGGTTTGAAATATTTGTCTTGCCTTTTCCATTGGTTAAATTTATGCAATATTTTAGTGCAAATTCAGGAACTCATTATGAAGTAAAATCCAAAAAATCTTTTTAATGTATCCAGAGGCAATCTATCCAGTCGGTAAGCATGTGAAACAGCAGTCCCACACCAATGATCCTCGGGACACCCTTGAAAAAAAGGAGCAGAACATAAATTTCCATCGCCCAATAAGTATGAAGAAAATGAAAGTTGATACTGCAACGGTTTGCCGAGAAAATCGGCGTACTGAGCAGGTGATCTGCGTCTACCAGCATCGTCCCGAGGAGAATGAAGTACGCTTTTTTCCAATTCTTCCGAAAAAAGACATAGGCAATAATCACCGGAAAAAACAGATGAAGGAAATAATGTAGGAACGGCCTGAGAGAAGGATAATCCATTAGATTTTTGTCCACTAATAGTTTTCTTTTTATTGAGTTTAAAAAATTGAGACGTTTGTTGCGGTCGTAAATTCTTCAAGAAACTTCATCCCTCGGAAAGAGTTTCCTTTTTCGTTTAATTGGGGACTCCACACGCTTACCACATACTGATTGGGCATCAATGCAACAATGCCACCGCCGACACCACTTTTCCCTGGCAAACCCACGCGGAAGGCAAACTCGCCAGACTCATCATAAAAGCCACAGGTTTGCATCACAGCATTGATTCTTTTGGTCTTGCTAAGGCTTAGTATTTCCTGATCCGCACCCAGAATCTTTCCTTTATTGGCGAGAAAGCCAAAAGTATAGCTCAGTTCTTCGCAACTCATTTCGACAGAACATAGCAAATAGTACAAATCCAAAACTTCTTCCGGAGAATTCTTGATATTTCCAAAAGATTTGATAAAATTGCAAAGTGCAATATTTCTGAAGCCTGTTTGTTTTTCGGATTTCGCGATCCGTAAGGAATAATTAATAGATTTTGTGCCTGCAAATTGCCAAATGAAGCTGAGTAATTCCTCTTTTGGATTTTGTAAAATATCAATTAAAATATCGCAAACTACCAGGGCGCCAGCATTGATGAAGGGATTTCTCGGAATTCCTTTGTCGGACTCCAATTGGATCAACGAATTGAACGCATTTCCGGATGGTTCAACGTCCAATCTTGTCCAGATGCGTTCTCCAAGATGCCGATATGCAAGTGATAAGGACAAAACCTTGGCAATACTTTGGATCGAAAATTTTTCCTGAAAATCACCGATTCCGAAAGATTCGCCATTCAAAAAAGCAATATGCACTCCGAACTTTTCTGCATCTACATTAGAAAGTTCGGGAATATACTTTGCGATTTCTCCCAAGCTTTCTTCGTTTTTTACTTTGTAGAAAATCTGAGTGATGATATCCGCTATTTGACTATTCATGACTTGCATCATCTTCATCTTCAAAATATTCAAACAACAAATCATTGTATGGGAATCGGGAAATATGAATCCTGTGAACCTCGTCATAGATCATTTTCTTCATCTCCGGAAAGTTCTCTTTCGTCAATGCAGAGATGAAAACGGTGGGAAATTTGGATTTTGCCATCCACGTCTTGGTCCATTCTTCCAAAGAAATATTTTTGTGGGAGCCCGGCGTCAGGTCGTCATCCTCTTTCTTCTCATAACTGAAGTCGTCTATTTTATTGAAAACCATTATCATAGGCTTGCGGTGTGCATCGATTTCCTGAAGGATTTCATTCACAGAATTGATGTGATCTTCGAAACTTTCGTGCGAAATATCAACCACGTGGATCAGCAAATCTGCCTCTCGAACCTCATCCAAAGTAGATTTGAAACTCTCCACCAGCTGAGTCGGCAATTTTCTGATGAAGCCGACTGTATCTGTCAAAAGAAAAGGCAGATTTCCAATGACAACTTTGCGAACCGTCGTATCCAGCGTTGCAAACAGTTTATTCTCTGCAAAAACATCTGATTTGGACAAGGCATTCATCAAAGTAGATTTCCCAACATTGGTGTAGCCCACCAGTGCTGCACGCACCATTTTTCCGCGGTTGTTGCGTTGCGTTCCCATCTGTTTATCGATGACTTTCAGCTTGTCTTTCAAGAGATTGATGCGGTCTCGGATGATCCGTCTATCGGTTTCGATTTCTGTTTCGCCCGGGCCTCGCATCCCGATTCCTCCTTGCTGCCTTTCGAGGTGCGTCCACATGCGGCTCAATCGCGGGAGAAGATATTGATACTGAGCCAATTCCACCTGAGTCCTTGCGTAGGAAGTTTGCGCACGTTGGGCGAAAATATCCAGAATCAAATTCGTTCGGTCCAGAATTTTAATGTCCATCTCGCGTTCCAAATTTTTAAGTTGAGACGGCGACAATTCGTC
Organism: Weeksellaceae bacterium; assembly: GCA_022013695.1. Lineage (GTDB taxonomy): Bacteria > Bacteroidota > Bacteroidia > Flavobacteriales > Weeksellaceae > Epilithonimonas. The sequence continues at coordinate 116,799 of JAKLPS010000027.1, read as the reverse complement.
GTCAAAAATCACGGTTCCGATGTCGTTTTCTTTTACAAAATCACGGATTTCCTCCATTTTTCCTTTACCGACAAATGTTTTGGAATCCGGCTGGGTCAATCTTTGGGTAAAGCGTTGGGCAACAGTTGCGCCGGCTGTAAGTGCGAGAAACTCCAGCTCGTCCATATATTCTGTCAGTTTTTCCTCGCTTTGGTTTTGGGTGATAAGGCCTACCAAAACCGCTTTTTCGTACAGATGCTCTTTTTTTTCTATCATTAAATTCTATAATTTCTGATTCCGACAAGTTACCATTTTTTCAGCAAAAAAACCAAAGTTCATCTTTGGTTTTTTATTTTCTATTTTAACTTTGAAAGTCGATTTTCCAAACTAAACTAAAGTGGCCGTCAATGTTTTTTCGAATGTGAAAGCCACACTTACTGGGCATTTTTCCTTAGCCTCCTTTGCAATTTTCTGGAATTCTTCTTCCGAGATTCCTGGTACTTTTCCTGTTAATGTCAGTTCTGATAATGAGATTTTTCCATCGGTTAGGCTTATTTTGCAATCGGTCTCCAAACTTTCTGGTGTGAAGCCTGCTTCCGATAGCAACGATGAAGTCATCATCGTGAAACAGCCGGCGTGCGCAGCGGCCAACAGTTCTTCCGGATTGGTTCCCACACCTTCTTCAAATCGGCTTTTGAATGAATATTGAGTTTCATTAAGTGTGGTGCTCTGCGTTGTCAGCACGCCGCTTCCTTCTTTCACTGTGCCTTTCCAGACTGCTTTTGCACTTCTTTTCATAATTTTTTATTTTAATAAACGGATTTGTCGTTGATCTTTTGGGTGGGACTTGCCTAATTTCTTATCCAAATTCATACCAACAGATTTAAAATAATGTTTAAATTAGCCTCATTAAAATAATTTCACTATGAAAAAAATATTTTTGGCACTGACATTTTTATTAAGCTTTGCCCAAATGAGAGCAGACGAAGGAATGTGGCTTCTGATGCTGGTAAAACGTCTGAACGGCGTGGACATGCAGAAAGAAGGCTTGCATCTGACGCCTGAAGAAATCTACTCTGTGAACAACTCCAGTTTGAAAGATGCCATCGTCAGTTTTGGCGGCTTCTGCACTGGCGAAATGGTTTCCAGCCAAGGCTTGATTTTTACCAATCACCACTGCGGTTATGACGCCGTTGCGGCAGCTTCTACGCCCGAAAAAGATTATTTGAAAAATGGATTCTGGGCCATGAAACCCAATGAAGAGTTTAATGCGAAAGGACTCTACATCCGTTTTCTGGTGAGAATGGACGACGTCTCTGCACGAATCAATGCAAAACTGAACAACGGTATGTCGGCGGCAGACAGAAAAGCGGTGATCGATGCTGAATATAAAGCCATCCAAACAGAAAACTCTGATAACGGAAAATACACCGTGGTAGTGAAAGATTTCTTCAACGGAAATGAGTTCTATTATTTTGTTTATCAAGACTATAAAGATATTCGCTTGGTTGGCGCTCCGCCTTCTTCTCTAGGAAAATTTGGTGGCGACACCGACAATTGGGAATGGCCAAGACACACGGCAGATTTCACGGTTTTCCGCGCGTATGCCGATGCCCATGGCAATCCGGCAGAATATTCGGAGACCAACGTCCCTCTTAAACCGAAACATTTCTTACCCATTTCGCTTAAAGGTTACAAACCCGGCGATTTCACAATGATTCTAGGATATCCCGGGCGAACCAACCGGTACTTGACTTCCTACGGCATCGGACAGATGGTGGACAAGGATTATCCAGCTTGGGTAGAAGCGTCTAAAGCAGCAATGGATGTGATGAAAAAGTATATGGATAAGGACAAAGCAACACAGTTGGACTATGCTTTTCAGTACGCCAGTGTTGCAAATTACTGGAAAAACAGACAAGGAACGATAGAGGCTGTGAAGAAAAACGGAACCATTGCCGAAAAACAAAAAATAGAACAAATCTATACGCAATGGGCAGCTCAATCTGCAAACGAGCCAACTTACTACAACGTTTTAACGGAAATCAAAGCTTATTATGAGCAAATCTCGGATAGAAATGTTGAGCGAAATTATGCTTCTATATTGCAAAGAAATGCTCATTACGTAGGTGCCGCTTTCCAATTGGGGAATCTTTTCAAAACTTATGCCGACCAAGATGCTGCAGGAAAAACTGCGATGAAACCCAAAGTCCTCGAGGCCGTAGAAAAAGCTTACGACGGATTCCACGACAATGTAGAGGGCGATATGCTGGTAGCGCTGACCTCGCTTTACAAAGCTCGGGTTCCCAAGGATGTTGCATCGCCCACCATTGCGGCAGCAGATGTAAACAGTCTTTCAACAATGGCTTACAAATCTATTTTTGCCAATAAAAAATCGGCGCTGGCCTTCGTAGAAAATCCCGATAGGCTGAAAATTGATGCCGACCAACTGAGACAATTCGTCAACGGTGTAGTCGAAGATCAAAAATTAAGCATAGAAAAATATGCGAAGGTGGAGGATAATTTTGCCAAAAACAGCCGACTTTTCTTAGACGGCCTCCGAAAAGCACAGCCCGAAAAAGTTTTCTACCCAGATGCGAACTCGACGATGCGATTGACGTATGGAACCGTGCAAACCTTGCCTATCAGAACAGATCGAAACTACGACGGCATCAAGGAAAATTATTATACCGACATCAACGGAATGGTTGCCAAATACAAAAAGGGCGATGAGGAATTTGACCTTCCGAAAAAAGTTTTGGATCTAGCCAAGAAAAAAGATTATGGACAATATGCAGACAAACAGGGATATATGCCAATCAATTTCTTATCCAACAATGATATCACAGGAGGCAATTCTGGCTCACCCATCATCGATGGAAACGGAAACCTGCTAGGTCTTGCCTTCGACGGCAATAGCGAAGCTTTGAGCGGCGACATCGTTTTCGAACCCAATTTGCAGAGGACCATCAACGTGGATGTGCGATATGTCCTTTGGGTAATCGACAGATACGCCGGTGCTACCAGACTTATCAGCGAGCTGACTTTGGTGAAATAACATTTATGTTACAATATCATATCTAAGCCACCTTTTTTGGTGGCTTTTTGTTCAATATTAAGAATGGGAAACATCAGATTTTGGATGTACGTTCCAACGAAAATTAGAATCTCTTATGAAAATCGAAATGCCTTTACCTTACCGCATCGAAGTTATCGAACCCAAAAAATTGGTGGGATTCAGCCTCAAAACATCTTTCCAGAAAGACAAAACGCCAATTGTCTGGAAGAAATTGATGATGAGAAGAAATGAAATGACCAATCGAATTTCTGACCAACTATTTTCACTTCAGATCTATCCTGAGAATTTTACGCCCGATCAATCCTTTTTAAAATATGCACTCGCGGAAGTTTCCGATTTTGACCATATTCCAAATGATTTTGAGTCATTTGGATTAAATGGCGGAAAATATCTTGTTTTCGAATACATAGGAAAAGCAAAAAATGGATCGGAAATTTTCGGATCTATCTTCCCAAACTTTATTCCTGAAAATAATTTCTTGATTGACGACAGACCGCATTTTGAAATTTTTAGGGAGGATTATAATCCAAACAATGATTCTGCAGAAGAGGAAATCTGGATTCCTATTAAATGAATCTTTAATGAATCATTCCAAAATCTGCGCGGCGTGATCTTTCGTTTTTACTTTATCAATAATTTTTGTGCAAATTCCGTTTTCATCAAATACAAAAGTCGTTCGTACGATTCCCATAAACTCTTTGCCCATAAACTTCTTGAGTTGCCACACACCGAATTTATTAATAATATCGTGGTCTTCGTCTGCGATGACATCAAACGGCAAGTCATTTTTATCGCTGAAATTCTTCTGACGTGTCACAGAATCTGCACTCACGCCAAGCAACTGATATCCTTTCTGCTTCAACAGCGCATAATTGTCTCTCAGGTTACAGGCTTCCGCCGTACAGCCCGGCGTGCTGGCTTTGGGATAAAAGAAAACCACCAATTTTTTTCCTTTTAGTTTTTGAGAATCTACGCGTTCTTTATTTTGATTGGTTCCGATAAACTGAGGTAAAGAATCGCCAAGCTTCAACATAATTTCTATTTTTGTACCACAAAGTTAGCACCAAAATGACGAAAAAGCAAAGAGCAAAGACAGTTCAGCAAGAATTAGAAAAATTATATCCCAAAGTTCCCATTCCGCTGGATCACAAGGATGCTTATACTTTGATGGTTGCAGTGGCACTTTCTGCGCAGACGACGGATAAAAAAGTGAACCAAATCACGCCCCGACTATTTGCTGTTGCCGACACGCCCGAGAAGATGGCAAAACTGAGGGTTGAAGCCATCAAGGAACTTATCAAAGAAATTGGACTTACAAATTCCAAAGCAAAAAATCTAAAAAAAATGGCAGAAGTGCTAGTGGAAAAGCATCATTCCATTGTTCCGCAAACGTTTGAAGAGCTGGAGGCGCTTGCTGGCGTTGGTCACAAGACGGCTTCGGTGGTGATGAGTCAGGCGTTTGGATTTCCCGCTTTTCCGGTGGACACCCATATCCACCGACTGATGAAGCAATGGAAACTGAGCTCTGGCAAAAACGTGGCAGAAACGGAACGCGACGCAAAACGCCTTTGGCACGAGAGCGTTTGGAATAAGTTGCACTTGCAAATCATCTATTACGGCCGCGAATATTCGCCGGCGAGAGGAAGTCGGGAGAAAGATTTTTTGACCAGGATGCTTTTTGAGAAGTAATTATTTTCTTTCCTTTGCCCAAAGGTTCATCTTGCGTTCCAAGACTTGAAGTGGCAGGCAGCCTTGGCTGAGAACCTCGTCGTGGAAATCTGCAATGTTGAATTTGTTTCCCAGTTGTTTTTTATACTTTTCCCTCAACTCCCGGATTTTCATAGCGCCTATTTTATAGCTCAAGGCTTGACCGGGCAGCGCCATATAACGCTCTACTTCTGCTGTTGCGCCGGCTTCGTCGTATGCTACATTGCTCAGGAAATACTGGATAGCTTCTTCGCGCGACATTTGTCCGGTATGGATGCCGGTATCGACTACGAGGCGGACTGCACGCAACATTTCGTCACTCAAAGATCCCATTTTTTGATAAGGATCTGTGTAGAGGCCCAACTCTGGCCCTAGCGATTCGCAGTACAACGCCCAGCCTTCGCCATAAGCGCCCAGCCATCCAAATCTCATAAACTTGGGCAATTTCAAATTTTCTTGTTGAAGAGAAACCTGATAATGATGTCCTGGAATGGCCTCGTGAAGAAAAAGAGATTCCATCCCAGAGGTCACATTGAATTTTTTGGGATCCGGAATTGGGGTGTAAAAGATCCCCGGCCGCTTTCCATCCGGGCTTCCTTGGATATATTCGGCGCTGGCGGTGGCTTCACGGTATTTTTCCGTCTGACGGATTTCGAAAGGTGTTTTGGGAGTGACATTGAACAAATTTTCCAGTTTCGGCGTGATCTTGTCCAAGATAGCCTGGAATCCAGCTAACACTTCTTTCGACGTTTTGTAAGGCATCGCTTTCGGATCTGTTTTTATAAAGTTGAAAAACTCCGCAAGCGAACCCTTGAAACCGATTTGGATTTTCACTTGTTCCATCTCCGTGCGAATTCTTGCCACTTCTGCAAGACCTGTCTGGTGGATTTCCTCTGGTGTTTTATCGGTTGTTGTCCAGCTTTTCACATAGTAATTGTAAGCGTTTTTTCCATTTGGCAAAGCATCGTAGCCATCTGTGGATCGCGCTTTTGGCAAATATTCTTTTTCGAGAAATTCTGCCATTTTAAGGTAGGCTGGGATTAGTTTATTTTGGATGGCATCCCGGTAAAGCCCCGCATATTTCTCCGCTGTTTCTGGTGCGAAATTTTTCGGCAGGTTTCTGATTGGACCATAGAAGATGTTTTGATCCATCTTTGTGGTAGTAATTTCTTCCGCCTTCATCTGGGAAATCATTTTTAAAACTAATGCTCTTGGCAACACCACCTTGTGCTCTACACCTGCGCGAAAGTTTTCGATGGCAGAATCCATCCAGACTGGGAAAAGTTTTATTCTTTTCAGCCAATTGTCGTAATCTTTTTCGGTTTTGAAGGGCTGAATGCCGCTTCCGCTACCCAACATTGGGAAATCCAATGGCAAACCGACAAACTGATTAAAAGGAATATACTCCGGATGATATGCATATCGCTCTTGCTTATCGACTAAAGTGCTTTCCAGAACATCGAAAACCACTTTATGATCATCGTCCAAGCCATTATAATTCACCACCTTCAGCTGATTTTCTACAGAATTGTAAAACGCAATTTCTTTCCGGATAAACGCCTGACTCAGATTGTTGGGAAGAAGATCGTTGTACCTGTTGTCACCTTGCGAAGTGGCTTCCAACGGATAAAGCTTGAGATATCCCTCATAATATTTTGCGGCAATGCTGTCCAAATCCGATGAGTTGGATGTTCTGATCGTCATCATGGGAGAATCACCTTTTTTGCAGGACATAATGAAAAGCAGACCCGCAAAAAGCAGATATTTATAATTGGGTTTCATATTAAATTTTTTAGCATCGTAAAGATAATAATTTTGTCAATCCAAGAATATGAGAATCAGATTTCATTTTGGTAAGACTTCCGCCGTATCCTATTTTATCATCAAATAATAGTTTCACTTTTATCTGTCCTTTTTTTCCAAACAGCTCAAAAGTGTCGAAAGGGAAATTGACAAAAGCGGCGTTGATATCCTGATGTTGCTGGATTTCTGCGGAGAAAATGATTGGTTCAGTCATATTCAAAAATAAAAAAACCCCAACATCAAATCGGTATTTTGCATTATATAAAGCAATATTTTCTTAAATCTTAGATAGCAAAGTCCTGAAATTCACTTTCTCATCAATAATTCTTCTAAGATCAGCCACAGCAACTCTCTCCTGCTTCATCGTGTCGCGATCTCTGATGGTGACGGTATTATCTGCCAAACTGTCGTGATCGATGGTGATGCAAATTGGAGTGCCAATGGCATCCTGTCTTCGGTAGCGTTTCCCGATCGCATCTTTTTCTTCGTAGAACAAGTTGAAATCGTACTTCAAATCGTTGAAGATCGTCTCTGCATATTCTGCCAAACCATCTTTTTTCATCAATGGAAGAATGGCTGCTTTTACCGGCGCCAAAGCGGGTGGTAAACTTAGAACTGTTCTTTCCGAGCCGTCTTCCAAAACTTCATCTTTAAGACAAGTCGAGAATAAGGCAAGGAACAATCTGTCCAAACCCACCGAAGTTTCTACAACGTAAGGCACATAACTTTCGTTTCTTTCCGGATCAAAATACTGTAATTTCCTGCCCGAGAATTTCTCGTGAGCCTTCAAATCAAAATCAGTTCGGCTGTGAATTCCCTCCAATTCTTTGAATCCGAATGGGAAATTAAACTCGATATCAGCCGCGGCATTGGCATAATGCGCCAGTTTCTCGTGGTCGTGGAACCGGTAATTTTCTGCACCAAGTCCCAGCGCCAAATGCCACTTAAGACGCGTCTGTTTCCAATATTCATAGAATTCCAACTCCGTTCCCGGAGGCACAAAATATTGCATTTCCATTTGCTCAAATTCTCTCATCCGGAAGATAAATTGCCGCGCAACGATCTCATTTCTAAAGGCTTTTCCGATCTGCGCAATCCCAAAAGGTAATTTATGTCTGGAAGTTTTCTGCACATTCAGATAATTGACGAAAATCCCCTGAGCCGTTTCCGGTCTTAAATAAAGTTCCGTCGCATTTTCCGAAGCCGCGCCCAGTTTGGTTCCAAACATCAGGTTGAATTGTCGCACTTCTGTCCAGTTTCTTGAACCTGTATCCGGATCGGCAATTTCCAATTCCTCGATCAACGCTTTCACATCCGCCAGGTTTTCAGTTTCCAGAGATTTTGCCATTCTCGTAAGGATTGCCGCTCTTTTTGCCCGATATTCCAAGACTTTGGGGTTCGTCGCTTCAAACTCAGCTTTGTCGAAAGCGTCACCAAATCTCTTAGCCGCTTTTTCAATTTCTTTATTTTCTTTTTCCTCAATTTTCGCGCAATAATCCTCAATCAAAACATCCGCACGGAATCTTTTTTTAGAATCTTTGTTGTCGATCAATGGATCATTGAATGCGTCCACGTGTCCGGAAGCCTTCCAGATCGTGGGATGCATAAAGATGGCAGAGTCTATGCCCACGATGTTTTCGTTCAGCTGCACCATCGCTTTCCACCAGTATTGTTTGATGTTATTTTTCAGTTCCGCACCGTTTTGTCCGTAATCGTAGATCGCCGAAAGTCCGTCATAGATCTCAGAACTTGGGAAAATAAAACCATATTCCTTGGCGTGGGAAATTACCTTTTTGAAAACATCTTCTTGCTTTGCCATATCGAGTTGAATTGAAGTGCAAAAATAAGGAAAATGTAGGAAGTTAGGAGAACTTTTTGGATTCCCAAAATCGAGCGCCCAAAAATCCGAATTTTAAGGAGCCGGGAACCTGCTGTCCGTTGCAAACCTAACGAAGTGGTTCGACGTAGTCAATCTTTTTTGCCACACGCTTTGCCAAGATGACACGGGACAAACAAGGCAAAAAAGGATTTCCACTACCATCAGGGCTAGTAACGTTTTCGACTTCGAAAAGAAAACTTCAAAAAAAAATCGAGGATTCACAATATAACGAGAGAAAAACGTAGAAAAAACTATCAAAACCCATCTTCACGCTTCCCGCAATTTCATTACTTTTGTGAAACTTCTTTCCGATGTACAAACGCATTATCCGCCCAATTCTTTTCCACTTCGATCCGGAAGCGGTTCATCATTTTACCTTTTCTGTTCTGAAAAACTTCGGTTTTCTAGCTCGATTATTTTTACCCAAACCAATTGAGGATAAAAGACTCGAACGCGAAGTTTTTGGCGTCAAATTCAAAAATCCGGTGGGCTTGGCTGCAGGTTTTGATAAGGATGCAAAACTCTTCAACGAACTTTCCAGCCTCGGTTTTGGATTCATAGAAATCGGGACTTTGACACCCAAACCGCAGCCCGGAAATGATAAAAAACGCCTGTTCAGATTGAAGGAAGATTCTGCCATCATCAACCGAATGGGTTTCAACAATGGCGGCGTGGACGAAGCCATCGAACGATTGAAGAAAAACAAAAACGTTCTCATCGGCGGAAACATCGGCAAGAATAAAGCGACGCCAAACGAAGAAGCGGTCAACGATTACAAAATCTGTTTCGAGAAACTATTTCCGTACGTCGATTATTTCGTCGTGAATGTCAGTTCGCCAAACACACCCAATCTCCGTGAACTTCAGGATAAAAAACCCTTGACGGAAATTCTTTCGACACTTCAAAACCTCAATCTCCAAAAGCCAAAACAGAAACCGATTTTGCTGAAAATCGCGCCCGATTTGACGGATGAGCAACTTTTGGATATCATTGATATCATTAAAGAAACCCAAATCGCCGGCGTTATCGCAACGAACACCACTTTGTCGAGAGAAAATTTAGTTTCAGAAAATAAAACCGAAACAGGAGGGCTTTCGGGAAAACCTTTGGCTAAACGTTCTACAGAAGTTATCAGGTTTTTGTCCGAAAAAAGTGGAAAAGCATTTCCAATCATCGGCGTTGGCGGAATCCACTCGGCGCAAGATGCTTTGGAAAAATTAGAAGCTGGCGCAAGTCTTGTTCAGCTTTACACAGGATTCATTTACGAAGGTCCGGAGTTGATTAATGAAATTAATCGGGAGATATTAAATCTTGGCTAATTTTTGGTTATAGAAATAATAAGATTTGATTTAATTTTAAATCAGTTGAATCCAAATTAATTTATCATTTATCAATCATCAATTATGGAATTAGTTACACTCAAAATATTCAATACAGAGATAGAAGCGGAAATGCTCAGGGTTTTCTTAGAAACCAATGAAGTTGAAGCCTTTGTCTTCGGAAATGTTCTGGCGAATACTTACAACTTATTCAACACGACAAGTGGCGGCGTTCAGCTGAAAGTTTCGGAAAGTGATTGGGAGAAGGCGAATGTCTTGATGGATGGGTTTTATTTGAGGGAGGATTAGAGGTTAGTTTAATAGCTCGCAAATAGTGAAGAAGCTGGTTTTTAATTTAAGAAGATATTTATTCTGGTAGATTTTTTTGTCTCTAATCAAGTCTGTCCTAACTATATAATTTCAATACCAATACTTTTTAAATATTCAAAAGTTGAATCATAAAATTCAGGAAGTCTAGTGTAATCTTCTGTATTGCCTTCTGGAATAACAATTATCATTCCTTGTCGAGCTCTTGTCAACAAAACTCTGTACGCATTTAAAAGATATTTTTTTCTTAATTCTTTGTGTATATTTTGCCATTTACTTCCTACAAATGAGTGAGATTTCCATTCACCATTTAAAAATCGGAAATCTCCATCCCAGATTACGCAAGCCCAATCTAATTCTAGTCCCTGTACTTGGAATTCGGTTGCAACATCTTCTAAAAAGTAGCTAGATCGAATATCATCTTTACCATCTAAAAACCAATTGACATGATTGATTTGTGTTTTTACATCTATCGCCAATGGCTTTAAGCGGTAAGCTTGCGATGATACTACAAGTCCATATCTTTCGGAGCCTCTAGCTTTTTCTCTCAACCAGTCTTTTGCTTTATTCAAATCTCTGGTTAAAATAACAGGATATTTATCTTGAAGTTCTCTTAGTGTTTGTTTTGCATTTGCATCAATATCAAGAATTTGCTTGATTAGTTTTGACAAATGTTCTGCTCTATAAGAGCGCATTGATACTGAAAGGTGAAGTTCAGGGTTGAAAACTATTTGATTAGTTTCACTTAATGAAGCAATCGCTGGTTGCGCTGCGTATTCACTATCAAATAAATTAGGTGATATATGAGTTTCCCAATTCGGAAATTTATTTTTGACAGCATTCAACCATTCTGAAATTCCTGCTTCACCTGTATTTATTTCTTGTCCTCCACCAACCAGGCAAATGACAACAGCCCAATCCTGATGGCGATCCAGACAAGAAATTAAAAATTCAGGCTCAGAAAATTGAAAATTAGCAATTCCTTTTTTCTGCTGCATAAACTTAACGGTTTGTTCCTTTGTCCAAGCTCGTTGAGCTTCATCAAATATGGCAACGTGGTCATAAGGAGCTTTAGGATCTCTTAAATATTCATCGCGATAATGATGTATTATTTGAATAAAAGTCTTGACACTTTCTCGCGCCTGTTTCTTAGTTAATTTATTCCCATTCAACTTTTCTTGAAACACCCTGTCTCGCGTCAGCGCTTCCTGTAAAATATCAACCAACGGCTTGTTGCCTGACAGAAAAACGCTAGTATTTCCTTTTTCTTTATCTAAATGTTCTGCGGCTACTTTTAATCCAACAAGGGTTTTACCTGCACCGGGAACGCCTGTAACAAAACATATAATTTTTTTGTTATTATTTTTGGCAAATTCAATTGTTTCAGAAATATATCCTGTAGTAATGCTCAAATTTTTTGCGTCGGCATCACTTCTGGTAATGTTTTCAACATTGTGATTATTGTATAAACTTATGGCAGCCTCAATAATTGTTGGTGTAGGTGAGTAACTTCCATTAACATAATCATAACAATCTATCACGTCATTTCCAGAAAAGAAATCTAAAACTAAATTAATTGTTTGACCTAAATCTTTAGCGTTCGTTTTTATTGGATTTATAAGATTGTCTTGGTGGCTTGTAGTGATGATTTCGAGATGTGCCGATTTTGCTTGAGTTGCTACCAAGATTGGAACAAGCAATCGTTGATGACTTGGCTTGTGAAAATTTTTCAGATCCAAAGCGTAGTCCCATACCTGATCTAAATTATTATTCAGGTACATTTTTTCACCAACTTTGAACTCAAGTACAAAAACAATATTTTTAATTATTAATAAACAATCAATCCTTTTTCCCATTCTAGGAATTGAAAACTCGAAAAATAACTGCCCATCGTGTTCGACCAAAATTTCTTTTAATAAATTAATCTGAAATTCCCACGCAAAAAGTTCAGTATTAATATGCCCCAATCTTCCATTGACAGAGATTTCTCCAATTATTGTTTGTAAAGATTTTTGAAGAAAACTTTTGATAGAGTCCGAATAGTAGTAATTGAGCATAATTGTAAATTAATTCTTGACTTTTGATATTATATTTATTCTGGTGTAAGCTTATATTTCAACTCCCTACAAACCCTTCCAAGAGCGTGCCTTCATCAGTGAGTAAGTCAATGTAATTAAAGTGATTTAGTTTTTAATTTACAAAAAATTTCTTACAATGAGAGTTAATTAATCTTCTGTTTGATTTGTAAACACAAATCTACAAAAGCAAACTATCAAATCTGTGCGGTTTTCCGTATTACAAAATATTTTTTTTTAACAGAAAGAATTATTTAAACCCCAACAAAAAACCCCTCCAAAGTTCAAAACTCTGAAAGGGTTAATAATTAAAAACTATAAGTTTTAGAACTTAAAATCCACACCAACATAGAAATTCTGCTTCATAATTGGCGCATACACCATTCCGCCGTCACAGTAATTTCCGAAAGGATTGCCTGCATCCAGAATTGCAGTTTTCTGTTGATAGCCTGCCAAATTTTCACCGCCCAAATAAACTCTGATTTTCTCAGAAAAGTTCCTTGAAATCTGAGCATTCAAAGTAGAATAACTTGGCGAATAATCTCCAATCTGGAACTCAGCAGGATTTGATTTCGTATTCGGAAGTCTTTGTTTTCCAACCAAATTCAAAGTCGTGTCGAAACTCCAAAATCTGCCTTTTTCAGTTTTATTGGTTGAATACCCCAGGTTTGCAAATCCACGGTGTTTCGCCATAAACGGCACTTTTTTCAGTCCACTCAAGTAATCCAAAGCAACATCGTAATATTTATAAGCAATTCTGAATTCCAAGTTTTTCACTGGCTGAAAATCCCATTGCGTCTGGAAACTATTGGCAAATGATTTTCCTTCCAAATTATAAAACAGAATCTTCTGAGCAGATTCATCCAAATCCGTCACCACTTGCTCCTGAAAATTGGTTCTGAAAAAATCGGCTAAAATACTGGATTTTCTTCCAAACAATTTGAATTCTTGTTGTAAACTCACACCATAATTCCAGGCAATTTCGGGTTTCAAACCATAGATTTCTCCACCATTATTCTGGATTTCAATTTTTCGGTTGGATGCAAAATAGGCCTGACTTTCCGCAAAAATATTCGCAGTTCGGAAACCTCTGCCGGCAGAAATTCTGAAAATTGTTTGAGGCGTCAAATCATATTTGAAATTCATTCTCGGCGTAAACTGCGTTCCTGCAAGATTGTGAAAATCCACGCGAGCGCCCGTCACCAAAGTGAATTTTTCGCCAGTCAAAGTATATTCTGCAAACAATCCCGGAACGGTTTCAGTTCTCTTGTAATTGTCCAAAAGATAATCTTCATCGTACTTATCATAAAGGAAACTCGCGCCAACTTTATATTTGTTGTTCGTATTTCCGATGATGCTTTCGAAAATCAAATTGGAATAATAAGACGTTTCTTTCCCAAAATAATTTCTTAATCCGAAAAAGCTATCTTGCTGATGATAAGTCAATTGATTCATCCAACCGAGACTTTGATAAGGTTTTCCTTTGAAAATATAACCCGTTTTGTTCCACAATTGGAATCTCGAAATGTCAATCCCGACGCCGTAAAGCGATTGGTCTTGCTGCGGAATCCTTTTATTAAATCCAATTTGTCCGGCAGTTCGTTCATCCTTCAGAAAATTGATTCCGAAATGCGAACCCAGTCCAGAGCCTGCTAAATCGTTGTAATTCAACAAATAAGCCACGTTGAGCTGGCTTCCTTTTGGCCGGTCGAGAAAGGTGTCATCGTTCATATCCGTATCTCCGAAGGTCGCGTTTCCGTGCAACAAAACACTTTGGTTCCATTTGCCGGAAAGTGGCGAGGTGCTGGTTACATTAGCTTCAACGCGGCCGTTGTTATCGGCAAAAAGATTGATTTCGGTCTCCGCTTTTTTAGCATCATCTTTGGTTTTCAAAAGTTCGGTATTGATTTGCCCCGTGATGCTTTCGTAGCCGTTCACAACCGTGCTTCCACCTTTCGTCAGCTGGATGCCGCCAATCCATCTTCCAGGAATAAAAGTCAGTCCGTATGGCGAGGCCAAACCGCGGATTTCCGGCAATTGCTCTTTGGTAAGCAAAGTGTATTTTTGGTCTAATCCCAACATTTTCAGCTGCTTGGTTCCGGTCACAGCGTTGCTGAAGGAGACATCGACAGTTGCGTTGGTTTCAAAACTTTCGGAAAGATTGCAGCAGGCGGCTTTAAGCAATTCTTTGGAACTGATGTTGAAGACAAGTCCGGCTTCCTTCTTGTTCAGAGCGGTGGCCTCTTTTTCCCGTATCAATTTTACCCCTTCGATCTGCTTCTCATTAGTTTCCGAGTGATGAAGAAGAGTATCATTAGGTTTTTCAAAATCAGAATCTCGGGAGTAAAGGCAGCATTCTGGGAGCGCGTTGTAAACCTCATCCGGCGCTCTATATTTTTCATTGTCGTGGCCGGCGTCCGCAATGCTTTTCAGAATGGCATCGCCTGTCACTTTTGATTGGTCGAGGGTGGTTGTCAGCGTCTGGTTTTCGGCGCTCCAATTGGCGGAAGTGGCGCCGGCGGTTAGTGCCGCTTTTTCTATTCTCGCTTTGCATTGTCCGCAATTTCCTTTTACCAAAAACTGTTCGGTAATGGTTTGTCCCAAAGAAAAAACAGATGCCAGCATTAGAATAAAAAACGTAAGTTTTCTACTTAAATAAGTCATCGTTGAAAAGTTTAATTAATTATTTAAGCTCGCAAACTTGCGTTGGATCACACGATTGGGCTATTTTTTGGCTATTGTCCGGTCGGCCGTATTGGCAGCAAGATTCCAGTCCGTTGTAAGTTGTGTCGGACGCACGGAACATCTCGTTGTCGTGGCCCGCGTCGGCGACACTTTTCAAAATCGTTTTTTTATCAGTTTTGGAAGCGTCATAGCTTACGGTCAAGGTTTTTTTGCTGATGCTCCAGTCGGCTGCGCTTACATTTTCAGCTTTGGCGGCCGTTTCGATGCGTTGCTTGCACATTTTGCAGTTGCCTTCCACTCGGGCGGTGAAGGTTTTTGTTTGTGCGGCAACAATTGAAAATAGAAAAGTGGGAAGGAATAATATTCCTGATTTTATGATAGAATACATTTTGATTAATTTTAATGGGTTGAATGATGAAACTGTGAGAAATCCTCAACTATTTCCAAGCTGAGATTTTCGAAACGTTTAAAAAATGATATTAAAATTAACCAAGCTTTGGCGGCTGCCAAATATTGAAAGATCGTTCAAGAGGCGTGCGAGGATTATAAGAAAATGGATTGCTGATTTCGAAAATGGGTGCGTTCAAGGCGTTATCTAAACTGTTTAGAATAACAGAAAAGACGAATCCGGCATTGCAAATTTTGCAGCTGGAGCAGTTGTCTTTGCAGTTCTTGTCTTTCTTTGAATCGTGATCGCAAGAATTAGATTTTTTCTCTTCTTTTTTGCAGCAGTCTGAACTTTGAGTTTGCGCTTCACAACAAGAATTCTCAGAAACTGTCGTAGCAAAATTCTGATTTGGAAATATAAAAATTCCCAAACAAAAAATCATTAGCAAAAGTTGCAGTTTTCTAAGCATTGCTTTGCAAAATTAGGAAAATATTTTATCCCATCGGCACAATTTTTTCTTCAATAAAGAACCGACGCTAATGGAAATTGGCATTCTATTTCTTCGTAAATTTACATCAATGAAAAATTTATTGATTTTAACTTTTATGAACTTCTTTCTGTTTCACTGCGCACAGAAAAAAATAGATTTAACCCAAAAACCAGAACAACATACTATGGAAAATAGCACCCACACCAACAATCCGTATTACTCGAGAACCGATAAAACCAAGCTGAATGTCTCCAACGAAGAGTGGAGAAAAATCCTGCCGCCGGAAGTTTATGCCATTGCAAGAGAGGCCAATACCGAATATCCTTTCACCGGAAAATACAATGATTTTGATGAACTTGGGGAATATTATTGCGCGGTTTGCGGCAATCATCTATTCCGTTCCAGTTCGAAATTTGCAAGCTCTTGCGGCTGGCCAAGTTTCTACGAAGCCGATAAAGACGGCGTGATTTACAAAAGAGACACCTCGCACGGCATGGAAAGAATAGAGGTTCTTTGCAAACGTTGCGAGTCGCATTTGGGACACGTTTTCAATGATGGTCCGCCGCCGACTGGGATGCGCTTCTGCATGAATTCTGCAAGTTTGGATTTCGAGCCGGATAGTCAAAAATAGTTTCTGGCAAAAAAGTTTGATAAAAAATGGATTCTAAAATCGCAAAGATAAATTTGCGATTTTTTTGTTTCATTCATCACAAATCACTTTCGAAATAATTTGGATGCAGTGCAATTGGCCTAATCAGAGAGAAAAATTATATCTAAAATTAGCTAACTGAACTTAATCATCCTTAATTTTGTAGTTCTAAATCTTAATAAAATTGAAAACCATCTTCATTACGGGCGCCACTTCCGGAATCGGAAAAGCAACTGCAATCCTTTTAGCAAAACAAAAAAACCGACTCATTCTCTGCGGAAGAAATCAAATAATTCTAGAAGAACTGAAAACCGAATTATCCCAAGAGACCGAAGTTTTTACGCTGAGTTTTGATGTCAGAAATTCTGATGAGGTTTTTGCAGCAATTGCTTCACTTTCTGAAGATTGGAAAAACATTGATGTACTAATTAATAATGCCGGAAATGCACACGGGTTAGATTCTATTGCAGACGGAAATCCTGAAGATTGGGACGCTATGATTGATGGCAATGTCAAAGGTTTGCTTTACGTTTCCCAGCCGATTATCAGATTAATGAAAGAAAAACAGAACGGACAAATCATCAATATCAGTTCGGTTGCGGCAAGACAAACTTACGCCAATGGCGTCGTGTATTGCGCCTCGAAAAGAGCGGTGGACGTCATTTCCGAAGGGATGAGGCTTGAACTGACAGAATTTGGAATCCGCGTGACGAATATCCAACCTGGAGCCGTGGAAACCGATTTTTCAAAAGTGCGTTTCAAAGGTGATGATGAAAGAGCCGCAACCGTTTATGCTGGTTACGAGCCATTAATCGCTGAAGACATTGCCGATGCGATTGCTTATTGTATCAATGTTCCGGAGCGTGTTTCGATCGCAGAATTCACGATTTATCCAAAAGCGCAAGCTGAACCAAGAACGATTTACAGGAAATAATGAAATGTTTTTAAGTCCATTTTTTTTAATGGAAGCGAATCTTGCAGTTAATCATACATTTGCACAGTGAAAATCCTCCACATAGAAACCTCGTCCAAAAACTGCTCTGTTGCCATTTCTGATGGCGAAGAAATGCTTTGTCTGTGCGAAGAAGTTTCAGATAATTATAAACAATCCGAAAGTCTTCATTCGTTTGTAGAATGGGCTTTGGAAGGTGCCGAGATTTCTTTGAAAGATTTGGATGCAATTTCTCTTGGGAAAGGTCCCGGTTCTTACACAGGCCTTAGGATTGGCGCCGCTTCTGCAAAAGGATTTTGCTATGGTTTGAAAATCCCGTTGATAGCCATCAATTCCCTGGATTCTATGGTCGAAGAATTTGTAAATCAAGGGTTTGAAATTATTATTCCGTTGATCGATGCCCGAAGAATGGAAGTTTATACCGCTGTTTTTGATGGAGCTACCGGCGAAATGATTTCTCAAACGGAAGCCAAAATCTTAGACGAAAATTCATTTTCCGAATTTGCACACAAGAAAATTCTGTTTATTGGCGATGGTTCAAGAAAAGCGCAGGAAATTCTAAGCCTTCAAAATGCAGAATTCAAATCCGAGATTTATCCTTCCGCAAAAGGTTTGATTAAAAAATCTGTTGAGAAATTTAATCAAAAAGATTTTGAAGATACCGCATATTTTGAACCTTTTTATTTAAAGGATTTTCAGGGAATTAAGAAAGCAGATCGGATCAAAAAAGGATAAAAGTTACAAGCCATCTTATTTATTTCTTTGAGATTTTATAGAGTTTCCCGCTATCCGTAATCCCATAAAGATTTCCATCCATTCCGTTCAAAACATCCCGAAATCTTTCGTTTTGGTCAAGCAGTAGCCGCTCTTCGCCTACAACTTTATTTTCTTTTATCACGATTCTGTTGATGTGTTCGCCGCTGAGGCAGCCGATGAAAAGATTGTTTTTCCATTCCTCGATATTTCCGGTGTAGAAGGTGATGCCGCTGGGAGAGACCACTGGATCCCAATAGTACACCGGCTGTTCTGTCCCAGCTTTTTGAGTGGTTCCGTTATTGATTTTTTGACCGTTGTATTCGATTCCGTAGGTCACGTCGCCCCAGCCATAATTTTTTCCCGCCTTGATGAGGTTGATTTCGTCGCCGCCTCTCGGTCCCATTTCCGTTTCCCAAAGTTGCCCTTTTTCGTCCATCGCCAGGCCTTGCGGATTTCTGCTTCCGTAGGAATAGATCTCGGGTTTGTAACCGGTTTTTCCAATAAAAGGATTTCCCGGAGCCGGCTGCCCGTCTTTAGTTATCTTCAATATTTTTCCCAAATAATTATCGGTTTTCTGCGCATAGACCCTCGTCTGTTTATCCGATCTTTCGCCCGTGCTTACAAACAGATTTCCGTCTCGGTCAAAAACCAATCGGCTTCCGTAATGTTTGTCGCCGTCATAAGTTGGCGTAGCGCGGAAAATCACTTTCACATCGGAAATAGTTTTTAAATCTTGCGATAATTTCCCCTTTCCCACAGCAGTATGATTTCCGTTGGCATAAGGTTCGGAAAAACTAAAGTAAATAATATGGTTTGTTGGGAAATCGGGATCCAAAGCCACATCCAGCATTCCGCCTTGTCCTTTGGCGTCTACTTTGGGGAATCCCATTATTTTAGAAACCGATTTTCCATCAGCAGAGACGACGTTCATAAAACCCGACTTCTCTGTAATTAGGAATCTTCCGTCGGGCAGGTTGATGATTCCCCACGGTCTTCCCAGCGCGTCATTAAGGACTTCGACTTTATAAGGCGTTGTTGTTTTTACAGGAGCAATTCTGGTTTGCCCGGCAAAAGCGGGTTTGTAATTGGTGTTTGGCGTTTCCTCTTGGGCTGTTGGTTTGCTCGGCTGTCCTTTCCATCCGCAAGAGTATAAAAGAAAGAAGACACAAAAAAGCGCTGGGAAGTTGGATTTTAACATAGATTTATTTTCATAACCAAATGAAAAAATAGTGCCAGTGATTATCTCGCCAGTCATTTAGCAATTCATATAAATGTAAATATTTCGTATTTTTGTACTATGCAATTCAAACTTCAATCAGACTATCAACCCACTGGAGATCAGCCACAAGCCATAGAAAAATTGGTAGAAGGCATTAATGTCGGCGAGAAATATCAAACCCTTTTAGGGGTTACAGGTTCCGGAAAAACTTTTACAATTGCCAATGTTGTGAATCAGGTTCAGAAGCCGACTTTGGTTTTGGCGCACAACAAGACATTGGCGGCTCAGCTTTTTATGGAGTTCAAGGAGTTTTTCCCAGAAAACGCCGTAGAGTATTTTGTAAGTTATTACGACTATTACCAGCCGGAGGCTTTCATTGCATCGACTAATACGTATATCGAGAAAGATCTCAGCATCAATGAAGAAGTAGAGAAACTCAGACTTTCTGCCACAGCCAGTCTGCTTTCCGGCCGGCGCGATGTTTTGATTGTTGCATCTGTTTCCTGCATTTATGGTGTAGGCAACCCAAAAGAATTCGAGAAATCCCTGATTAGCATCACGAAAAGTGAAAAAATATCCAGAACAAGACTCCTCAATTCGCTCGTGGGCGCCTTGTATTCGAGAGCTTTGAATGAGTTTCAGCGAGGAACATTCCGCGTGAAGGGAGACGTCATCGATGTCTATCCCGCTTATGCAGACACGGCAATTCGACTTCAGTTTTTTGGAAACGAGATAGAGGTGATTCAAAGTTTTGATCCGGTTTCTGGCAACGTGATTTCTAATTTTGACTCGATTAATATTTATCCGGCCAATCTTTTCGTAACCACACCCGAGACCATGCAGTCCGCGATCCGTCAGATTCAGGATGACTTGGTAAAACAAGTCGATTTCTTCCGGGAAATAGAAAAGCCTTTGGAAGCAAAACGTCTGCAAGAACGCACGGAATTGGACTTGGAAATGATCCGAGAATTAGGCTATTGCTCGGGCATCGAAAACTATTCCAGATATATGGACGGGCGCCTGCCGGGATCTCGGCCTTTTTGTCTTTTGGATTATTTTCCGAAGGATTACTTGATGGTCATTGACGAGAGCCACGTCACCATTCCGCAGGTTCACGCGATGTACGGCGGCGACAGGAGCCGAAAAGAAGTTCTGGTGGAACACGGGTTCCGATTGCCGGCTGCGCTGGACAACAGACCGCTAAAATTTGACGAATTTGAAATGATGCAAAATCAGGTAATCTACGTCTCTGCAACGCCTGCCGATTATGAGTTGGAAAAATCCGGCGGAACCTATATTGAGCAGATTGTGCGCCCTACCGGACTTTTGGATCCAATCATCGAAGTTCGTCCGACAATGAACCAGATTGATGATCTCATCGAGGAAATTCATAAAAGAGAAGAAGCCGATGAGCGTGTTTTGGTAACGACTTTGACCAAAAAAATGGCCGAAGAGTTGACTAAATATTTCTCGAAAGTCGGTATCCGAACCCGATATATTCATTCGGATGTCGAGACTTTGGAGCGGATTCAGATTATGCAGGATCTGCGTCTCGGTCTGTTTGATGTTTTGGTGGGCGTCAATCTTTTGAGAGAAGGCTTGGATTTGCCAGAAGTTTCCTTAGTGGCGATTTTGGACGCAGATAAAGAGGGCATGCTGCGATCCAGAAGATCAATGATTCAGACGGTGGGTCGTGCCGCAAGAAACCTGAACGGAAGAGCCATTATGTACGCCGACAAAATGACGAAATCTATGCAAGCCGCCATCGATGAAACCAATTATCGAAGGGAAAAACAAATGCAATACAACACCGAAAACGGCAAAGTTCCTACGGCACTTAACAAAAAAATCAGTGAAAATCTGGTGGGCAGAAGCAAGGATTTCCCGGACGAAAAGTACACGCAAAAAGTGCTGATGCAGGAAGTGGCGGAAACCAAAGCGCATTACGGAGGCGCAGATATCGAAAAAATTGTGGTTGCAAAGCAAAAAGAAATGCAAGCCGCCGCGAAGAATCTGGATTTCATAAAAGCTGCTAAACTACGGGACGAAATTGCCGCGCTGAAAGCTTAATGCGGAAGTAGATATTTGTAAAACTTCAGGATTTTTTTGGCCTTGCGCTTAAAGGCTTTTCTGTTGGTGAAATTTACGATCTTTTTCAGGCAAAATTCGTAGGAATGGCCAGAAAGTTTGGCATATTCGGCGCTGATGCTTTCGATAATTTTGCGATCGTTGGTGAGTCTCTCGAAATTTTTTAATCTTTTGGTGATATTAATTTCCTCATAAAAACTCATTCGGTTGAGATCTACGAGGAAATACAGGTACTGACCTTCCGATTTTTTGATCAAGAAGTTGCCGGCGGCATTATCGATGAAGATGATTCCGTGCTCGTGCAACCGGTAAATGAGTTGGGTATATCCTTTGATGATCTGTTCTCTGTCTGCAAAATCCGGGTCTGCCAGCACGTCTGCCAGCGTGCAAACCTCCTGCAATTGTTCGCTAATATAGTAGCTGGAGGTGACTCCGATCCAATCGTAATTCTCTATATAAGCAATGGGTTTTGGTGTCAAAAAACCTTTGTCCAATAGCATATGAGCGTAGTCGTAGGAGCGGTGTGCCTTGGATCTTCTGTAATGTTTATAGACGTGTCTGTTGATAATGTTGTGTTGTTTGAAAGATTTAAAATTCAGTACCAAATCCTTCACTACGAAGTACTTAACAACATTTCTGTTTCCGCGTCCTACTACGACCCCCTCATTTTTAAAATTATTCAAAATGTTCAAAATGTCATTTTTGTAGAGCGCATATTCCTCGGATAAAACGAACTTCATAATGTTGCTACTTTAATTTTTTTTACTTCAGTGTTGTTTCTATCATATCCATCATTTTGTCAAGATCTATATCATTGGTATTGATGGAGAAGCTTTTGTCGTTGTAAGGCATGTACATTGTTTCGTCCGTAACTTTGAAAAGCCCAACTGTAGGCACGTTTACAGAACTGGCGAGATGCATGACGCCATTGTCTGCCGCTATGAATAAGGCGCAATTTACGAGAAAACCACCCATTTCACGAATATCTTTACTGTAAAAATTCGGAATTGCAAAATTCAGTTTGGAAACGTTTTCGACGGGCAGAAGTTCGACGATGTTGTAATTCGGAAATTTAGCTTCCAGTTTTTGGTAGAAGGCAATCCACCATTCTTCGGAATAGCATTTGGTGCCGGTGGCATTGGTAAAGAGGCAGATGGTTTTCCTGTCGTTTTGGGTTATTTGCTTTAGATTTTCTTTTCCCTTTTCAATTTCTTCTTGATCCAAGATGATTTTTAGAGATGGGACTTTGGATGTATTTTCAGGAAAACCCAATTCTGTAAGGAATTTTCTTAGATTGTAGATGGTTTTTTTGGCGTCGTGTTTATAATCGGGATATTTTGCGCTAAGTTCCTCATCCTGATCGCCAAAAAGTTTGTAAGTTGCATTGGTGGCGAGAAGAGACAGCCGACCGGATGATGAGCCGGGATTGGAATTGATGGCCAAGTCATATTTTCGGCGTCTCAGTTGAAGCCAGCCCGCGATATACTTTCCCAAATCGCTGAAAGGTTTTTTTGGAAGCTGAATGTAGCGGTCAATATTTTCATAATTTTTATAAATTACCGGCGCGACACTACCCTTGACGAAAAGGTCGATGCGGCTGTCGGGAAAAGTATGGACAACCTCCTGTACCAAAGGCGTTAGGAGCAGGAGATTTCCCAATCTATGGTTGGGTCTGGAGATCAATATTCTTTTGATTTCAACCTGTTCATTGCGATTTTGATTCGTGTTCGATTTACCAATGTTTTTGGTAAGCCTTTGCATAATTCGCCTTCGGATAGCATTAATTCTTTTTTTAACAGTCATTGATTAAAACTTATAAATCTTATTTTTGGGCTTTTGATTTTTGATTTCCCCGCGGCTGGGCGACAACAAATCCGTCAAACCATTGACTTTTATTTCGTAAACCGTGGAAAGCTGCATCCTCAATTTTCCCTTTGGGAATCCGCCAGTTCTCACAAACCATTCCAAATAACTGATGGGTAAATCTACAAGCACCACGTCTTTATATTTCCCAAATGGCATCCGTGCTTCGCAGATTTCTTTCAGGATTGCAGGGTTCAGCTCGTCCATTACACAATGAGGTCTACTGGTTGGTCTTTGCTGCTTTCTTTAGGTAGCTGAAGTGGTGGAGGTGTGTCTTCATCAGAAAACTCATCTCGGTACACTTGGATGAGTAATAGCGTAATTGATAGAAGAATGGGGCCAAAAATCAATCCCATAAATCCAAAAATATTCATCCCCATAATAATTCCGAAAACCGTAACCAACGGATGGATATCTTCTAGTCTTTTTAATAATGTAAACCTTAATAAATTGTCCGTAAGTCCTACAACAACAAGTCCGTAGATCAAAACGCCAACCCCTGGACCGCCATTTCCCTCAGCAATCATATAAATACCTACCGGCAGATAAACAATTGCCGCACCCACCACGGGAAGCATAGAAGCCACGGCAGTAAGAGCAAATAGAAGCATCGGGCTGGGTGCTCCAAAAATCGAATAACCAATCAATGAAACCAGACCCTGCCCAATCGCTACCACAGGAATCCCGATCGCGTTGGCAATCACCAATTTATTGAATTTATCACCCAGCATCTGTGTATTAGTTCTTTTGAAAGGCATGGCTTTTACAACCACTCTTTCAAAAAATCGGGCTTTTACAAACATAAAGTAAAGGATAAAATACATGGAAACAATGACGGTAAACGTGTTGAAAGTTGTGCTCAGAGCTTTTGTAGAGAGGGTTCCGGCAAAATTGGTAACTTTCGTGATGTTCTCTTTGCTAAGGATGTCAAAGCCGACCTTGGAGTAGATAAATTGATGAATCTTCTCCAAAAAAATATTAAACTTCTCCATATAGGCCTGCATATTCCCAACCTTGGACACCAACAGATCTACAATAAAGTATACAGGAAGAATGAGCACGACCAAGGAGGCCAAAATCAAAACGATGGACGCAAGCCAAGGTTTCCATTTCTTTTCTTCTACAAGATAGAAATTGTACTTCCTGCAGATGATGTAGAGCGTGACGGCTCCCAGCACCGATGGAATAAATAATGCCAGATTCCAGCCAATCAAGGCGACTAAAACGCATATTAAAATAATAAGAGCCACTTGTTTTATAACCACGGACTCTATGGGTTTACCAAAATCTGACATACTTTTTTGTTTTATATTTTTTCTAATTGTTTGGGCGGTCCTTCATAAGCACAGTACGCAGAATACATTGCAATGTATATAAATGGGATGCTAAGATAAATCCCAACGCAGCACAAGATGATCCCGGCAATACTAATAAGGCATGCCAGCAATCCTGTAAATAAAATTGTGCCATAATTTTCTTGAACTATGGCGAAAGATTTTTTCAGGGCGTCAAATGCATTTGCTTTTTCAAACAGCAAAATCGGATAGCCAAGAAAAAAGAATGGCATCACAAAAACAGCAGGCAATACACACATACATAGTAAAATGAAAAGTGCAATCTGAGTAATGAGAGCGTAAATAATAATGTTAATGAAATTCTGCCTGAAGGCGAAAAATATGTCAGAAACCGTTATCGATTCTTTAAAATTGGATTTGTTGGCAACGTAAATTAAGCTTACAAATATAGGCGTCAGAAGGACACCTACAAGAAAATTGGCGCCGCTATAGGTCACAAAGCCCGGTGCAGTGATGATGTCGCGATAACCAAAATCACCTTGGCTTTCTCTTGCCTGCTCAACCAGTAGCTGGGAATCGAAGCCTGTCAAAAGCTGAATGACAAAACTGATTAAAAAATAGATGACAACAGCGAGAAAACAATACAAAAACGTGTTTTTGAATATTTCCAAAGCGTGCGAAATGATGCTTCCTGTCTCCCTTGCGGGTGCGGTGGCCGCTGGTTCGAATTCAGTAAAATTTTCCATAGTAGTTTAAGTTTGAAGTTATTATCAAATCTACATAAAAAAAAATTGAAATAAATTATCGAGTCGTGAATTATTGCTCAAAATCTCCTATCAGATTTTTGTAAAGCACATAAATCATCGCATTCCAAAAAGGAAATGTGAGAAAAATCCCAAAGAAGAACATAATAAAGCCGCAATATGAAAAAAGAATGGAAACCAAGCAGGCGACAAAAATCAGAACGAAGTGCTGCCGGAAAGTCGAAACACTTATTTTGAAAGATTTGAAATAATTAAAACCCTTGAAAAACATCAAAGAAGGAACCAAGAGCAACATCGGAATCCAAAGGAAAATAAAAAAAGAGAGAAAATTGCTGATCGCACTCCACGCGAGAGAGTAGATCGCAAACAAAAAGAAATAATGTCCTTGGAAGCCCGCAAAAAGATCGCCAGTTACCGGCTTTTCTCCAAGATCCAGCTTTCGAAAGATTTTCAAAAAACCAATATTTAATGGGAAGATGATGGCTTTTATTACCATCATAACGTGTAAAAAATAAACCGCATTTTCGGTTTGCATCAAGGCTTCATATTTTGCTAGAAACGCCTGACTGTCTGAATAAAGAAGATTCTGGAACTTTTGAATCTCTGCAAAAAGTCCATAATATCCGAAGGCGTAAGATCCCGCAAACATCGTCACAGAGAAGTAAATCAAGGTGAACAACAGTTGAAAAGGCAAGGTTCTCATCCAATATTGATAAGCGTCTGTCAGCAGTTTTCCAATCTCAGGTTTTGGCATCGTCATTCTAAAAACTTTTTTGCAAAAGTAACCAATTAATGGAAAGAATAAATTCGAGGTGTTCAAAAAAAAGACCAATATGCACAACTTGTTAAATAAAAATTAACATAGGTCACAATTTAACTACATACCAGATTTTTTTGGTAAATATGATCAGATGTAACCATTCGTTTGATAAGGTTGTTAAAAATTGTATTTCTTGGATTGAGACCGATTTATTCTAAAACTAAACTCGGCTAAATATCAGTCAATATTAAACCCAAGAATAGGTCGTTCGTATCCAGGATTTCACTTGGTGAATCATCGTGTGTAATGCCTAAAATTGTTACCATCATTACGTGGAATTTGCTCAAGAATATATTCTTTGGAGACGGGAATGTAACCCTTCCACTCATACGTTGGAATTGTTGCCTTTTTATCGATATGCTTATCAAAAATTTCTTTTAAAGATTTTGCCGAAAAATCTTTGATTTTCAGAGCATCAAACCGCTTTTCCTTCTTCTGTGAGTTCTACTGCGCAAACAACTTTCTTCTTTTTGGCATCGTAACTTATTGCTGGTTTACCACTTTCTTTTCCTCCAACAACGAACTCATCTACATGAACAACCCCCGTAAGTGGATGATTTTCTGATGATTTCATCGCTTCACGAACCTTTTGCATAAACAATCTTGCGGTTTGTTCTGCTATTCCATATCGAACGCTCATTTGGCTTGCAGAAAGACTTTTAGTGGTGGTACTCATCTCGAAACAAATGAAAAACGCTTTCCTTAAACCAAATTTCACTTTGTGAAACAAGGTTCCAGACGAAGGACTTTCTGTATCGCTACAAATATTACACGTTCTTGAAAAATCTTTTCGAATCTGTGACTTATCATGTCCACATTTTCGGCATTTGTAAAGGTTTTCCCACTTCAGAAAAGCAAGATATTCTTTACAATCTTCATCGGTTTTGAAGCGCTCAGCAAACTCTATGAGATTTTGACCTTTAAATATTTCGATAGGTTTACCTTTTTTTGGTACTTCAAAGATATGAATTTATCTTGTGAGCTCAAAAAATTGAATACAGAGAATCAGGAACTCGAAAACAATAATTTAAAAAACGGGAATACAATAGTATTGATAACAGGAGCCAACAGAAGCATTGGTCTTGAGACAGCAAAACAACTTGCACAGAAAGGTTTTTTCGTTTATCTGGGAAGCCGTGATTTGGCGAAAGGGGAAGCAATTGTAAAAGAACTTGGGGAACAAGGATTAAAAAACATCAAAGCGATAGAAATAGATGTTACCAAACCGGAATCAATTTCTTCAGCTAGAAATATTATCGAAAAAGAACAGGGAAAACTTGATATTCTGATTAACAATGCGGGAATCCCCGGTACTCTGCCTCAAACTGCAGCAGAAACTTCTGTTGATAATATCAGAGAGGTTTTCGAAACTAATTTCTTCGGTGTGATCAATGTAACGCAGGCGTTTTTAGAATTGCTCAAAAAATCAGACAAACCAAGAATCAGCAATATTACTTCGGGACTCGGTTCATTGACGCTTCACAGCGACCCAACATGGAAATATTATCAGGTAAAACATGCTGCGTACGGCCCATCAAAATCGGCTTTGAATGCTTACACCATCGTTTTGGCTTATGAATTGAAAGATTCAAATTTTAAAGTGAACGTGATAGATCCTGGTTATACGGCGACAGACTTCAATGGGCATCGTGGACCCGGATCTGTGGAAAGTGCTGCCAGCTTAATCATTAAACATACCGTGACAGATGATGACGCTCCCACTGGCCAATTTTATAGTAATGATATCGACGATGAGATAGGAATCAGTCCTTGGTAATTTTGTCAAATGTAAAACGTACAGAATTAATGATTAATAGAGAAACTTTGAGGTTCTCTATTTTTATTTCTTAGCATTCGCATTTACATAAGCCAAAACCCAATGGGTTTCATCCGCCGACAATTTTGCTTTGGGTGCCATTCTTGCAATGATGGGTTCCCAATCTGCGGCGGTAAATTGTGATGGCGCGGGCAGATCGTGACATCTTCCGCATTGCAGATTAAACAAGTCCTCTCCTTTTTTCAGCATTTCCGATTTTGCAAGATCGGCGCTTGAAGCAGAGGCTTTGGCCGGCGTAGATTGCTGAATTTTGCAAGAATAAACAATCGCTCCCAAAAGACACCAACTGTATATATATTTTTTCATTATTTTTGAATTTGAAATTCATCAAAAATAATTAATTCGTAAGCAGTTTCCAGCTAAAAATTCTAATTTGTAATTGTTCCAAATATGGCAAAGCAATTCGGTATCGAAGATTACGTCAATGGGATCAAAGCGGGTGACAAGCGGATTCTTGGGAAAGCCATTACCCTCATCGAAAGCAAAAAACCCGAACACCGAGATCTTGCCGACAAGCTTTTGAAGGCCATCTTGCCGATGACAGGAAACTCAATCAGAATAGGAATTACGGGCGTTCCGGGAGCGGGAAAATCTACTTTTATAGAAACCTTCGGAAAACTCGCGATTGAACAAGGAAAAAAAGTGGCCGTTTTGGCGGTTGATCCCAGCTCGACGCTCAACAAAGGAAGCATTCTGGGCGACAAAACCAGGATGGAAGAATTGGCAAAGAATCCCAATGCCTTTATCCGCCCAAGTCCGACTTCCGGATTTCTTGGAGGCGTTGCCAATACAACCTACGAAAGCCTGCTGATTTGCGAGGCGGCAGGCTACGATTATATTTTGATAGAAACCGTGGGTGTTGGGCAAAGCGAAATATTGGTAAATGATATCACAGATGTCTTTCTCTACCTTAAAATCATTGGTGGTGGCGACGAACTGCAAGGCATCAAACGCGGCATTATGGAAATGGCAGACTTGATTTTCATTAATAAAGTAGATTCTGAAAATCTGGCCAAAGCGAAACTGACAAAGACCGAATTGTCCCGAGCGTTGCAATTCATCACTCCGAAAGAAAAAGGCTGGAAAGTCCCGATTATTCTCGGCTCGGCTCTAAAAAACGAGGGACTTGCGGAGGTATTTGAAAAGGTGAAAGAGTTCATTTCCCTCAAAAAAAAGAACGGAACTTTCCTCGAAAACCGGAAAAATCAGGCTGAAAAAAGATTTGAGTTTTGGGTGAAGGAGTATATTCTCGAAAAGGCAAAAATAGATCACAAGTTAGAAATCTCGTACTTGGAACATCAGAAAAAGGCTTCCGAACTGCTTTCGAACGCCAGTTCCGAAGCCCGAGAATTTGTAAAGAAATTATTCGAAAATTAGTGTGTGTCAATAGAGATGTTGCCGTCGTAACTGATTGGTTGCCTGTCATTAGAGCTCACGGATAGAAATGCGCTTCCATTCTTGAAAATTTCGAGATTAAGTGTGTAGGATGTCTGCTGATCTTTTGGGGTAATAACCAAAAGCGGATTACCTTTTTTGGTTTTAGATTCCTTGATAGAAAATTCTTTCGACTCGAAGCGGATTCCTCCCTTGCTGGCATCGGCAGGATTGCTGTTGTAAGCCCGCCCGAAATAGGGAAGCGACACGCTTAATAAATCTTTTTTAAGATTAAAACCATAGCCTGGATCCAGATTCAAAATTCTACCTGCAGAAGCATTAGGCATCGAATTGAGAATACCGATCACATCGCCGCCCATCGGGAAGGCTTTCGTGGCGTTGAAATTGAATTCCTTTTTTTCTACGGCAGAACTTAATGTTGCCGGATCCAAATAAGTTTGACTTCTGCAGCTTATCGTCATCAAGGCTGAACTGAATACTAATATCAAAAATTTCATTTTCATTGTTTTAGAACCTTACTTGAAGCAAAAATGATGCAATTTTTGGACGAACTGTTAAAATAAAAAGTTATCGCCGGCGTTCCAATTCTGTTCTCGCGTCGCTAAAAAGTTTCAGCAGTTTGTCTTCTTCATTTTCCCAGCACAGTTCTTCCGAAGCGACGTTCAGGTTATGAAGATAAAAGGCTTTACCATTTTGCAGAACGACATTTATTTTTTCGGCAAGATGCTCGGGCGAGTGGTTTTCTATGATTTCTCCAACTCCAAAAGTCTGTACAATATTCGCCATTTCGGGAAAGTTGGAGACAACCACGGGGACGCGCGACTGGATGTAATCTGAAACTTTGTTGGGCAAAGAATAATAATAGCTCAGGCCGTTGTTTTCCTCGATGCTCAGTCCTACATCTGCTTTGGGCGTGATTTTTCGCAAATCTTCGGGAGCGAGTTTTCCAAGAAATTTTACTCGATCTCCGATTCCGGTTCTTTTAGCCAATTTCCGAAATTCATCTTCCAGAGGACCTGTTCCTGCAATCCACAGCTCTGCATTTTCGATGAATTTCATAGCCAGGATTGCTTTGTCTATTCCGCGGGAATAGTTGAGCCAGCCTTGGTACAAAATAACTTTTTTTGAATTCTCACTGATTCCGCTGAAAACTATTTTTCTAGGCAAGTTGCTTATTACCAAAGGTTTATTGATGTTATATTCTTTTGCGAACCATTGGGCGTAGGAATCACTGGCCGTCATCATTCTTTTAATTTTCGGGACAAAAGTCTTTTCTATTCTTTTCCAAACGTGCTTTACCCAGCGTCCCTGCACGGTGGGCATCTCCGTAAAAATCTCGTGACTGTCGAAGATAAGAGGAATGTTTAGTTTTCTGGAAATTAGATAATTTGGCATTAAAGTCTCTAAATCGTTGGTCAGCAAAATGGTCTTATTGTCAGCCTTTTTGAGCAGTTCTTTGTAAAGTTTTCTTTGAAATTCTATGTATGCAAAACGCAGTTTTTTAGATTTCAATTCAATCCTCAAAAAAGGGTAAGGCCGCTTCATTTCGGGCGATCCCAGCCAGTTGCAGCCGATGAGAACAAGTTCGTAGCCGTTGTCTGATAATGTTTTACACACCTTCTCCACGCGCTGATCGGTATATAAATTATTAAAAACACTCACGACGACTTTCATTTTAGTCCTTTTTTATGATATGATACCCCTGAATCACCGCCAGAATGGCATTTGGGATAATGATAGGAAAAAGCATTCCGCTATAAACACCGTAGATGACGAAACAAATGCATCCCAACAAATTTACAGTTCGCAGGGTGGTAATGTTTTTCAATAAGAAACTTACTACAACAAAAGCCGAAGCTAGATAGCCTACGTACTCTGACCAATTCTCCATTAATTTTTTTTTTGAGGCTTACAAACCTAAACAATTTTTAAAAAAATCAAGTCATAAAGTCCATTTTTTTCTGATGGCAATCTATTTGCAAACAAATATTTGAATTTTACAATAAAAATTGTAGGATTTATCATAAAAAACATAACTTAGTGTATAATTTTTAATTATGGATTATAAATTTTCAGACGATTTGAGCCACGTGTTCAAGCAAAGCAAAAATGAAGCAAGGCGTTTGCAGAGTGAATTTCTGAACACAGAACACTTTCTCTTAGGAATGATCAAAACTGAAAATTCTGCAAAAGAGATCCTTCAAAGCCTCAACGCAGATCTTACCCAGATCAAAAGAAAAATAGAAACCTTGAGTGCCGTAAATTCCAATCCCTTTACTGCCAATATGGGAAGTATTTCTTTTACAAAAATGGCAGATCAGGCCGTGAAAAGATCAGAGTTGGAGTGTCGCCAATACCAATCTTCTGATATCAACACCGTCCACCTTCTGCTGGGTATCCTGTACAAAGAGGAAGATCCTACAGCCAATATTCTTCAAGCTTATGATATTGATTATGACGCTGTGCAAAAAGAATATAGAACGATGCTGAAAAACACCGACCAGCTACCACAAAATAGTGCCTACGACGACGATGAGGAAAAAGAAGAACCATACAGCCAGATGAAAAAACCGGCTGGAAATCTTGGTTCGCAGAAAAGTAAAACGCCGACTTTAGACAATTTCGGGAGAGATTTGACGTCTCTTGCAAGAGATGGAAAACTGGATCCTGTAATCGGTCGTGAAAAAGAAATCGAAAGGGTTTCTCAAATCTTATCAAGAAGGAAAAAAAATAATCCGCTCTTGATCGGAGAGCCGGGCGTTGGTAAATCTGCCATCGCAGAAGGCTTGGCTTTGAGAATTCAGCAGAAGAAAGTTTCCAGGGTTCTTTATGGAAAACGAGTCATTACCTTGGATCTCGCCAGCTTGGTTGCCGGCACCAAATATCGTGGACAATTCGAAGAAAGAATGAAAGCAATTATGACGGAATTGGAAAAGAACCGCGACGTCATTCTCTTCATCGATGAGCTTCACACCATCGTTGGTGCAGGAAGTTCTACAGGAAGTTTGGACGCCTCCAATATGTTCAAACCGGCATTGGCAAGAGGAGAGATCCAGTGCATTGGCGCAACAACCCTTGACGAATACCGACAATACATCGAGAAGGATGGTGCTTTGGAAAGAAGATTCCAGAAAGTGATGGTGGAGCCTACTACCGTGGACGAAACGATTCAGATCCTGCATCAGATCAAAGACAAATACGAAGATCACCACAACGTGCATTACACCGATGAGGCGATCCAAGCTTGTGTAAATTTGACTTCAAGATACATCACAGATCGCTTCCTGCCAGACAAAGCTATCGATGCGATGGACGAAGCCGGCTCCAGAGTTTACATCAAAAATATGAAAGTGCCTTCCGAAATCATCGAGCATGAAGCACGAATTGAAGAAGTGAAAGAGCTAAAACAACAAGCTGTAAAAGCTCAGGATTACCTCGAAGCCAGAAAATTGAAAGACGAGGAAGAAAGGCTCCAAATAGAACTGAATCTTGCGCAAGAAAAATGGGACAAAGACGTCAAAGAGAAGAAAGAAGAAGTGACCGAGGAAAGTGTTGCAGAAGTTGTATCAATGATGAGCGGCGTTCCTGTAACCAAAGTGGGTAAAAATGAACTCGACAAACTGGCTCAGATGGATGAAAAACTGAACGGAAGAGTCATAGGACAGCAAGATGCCGTGAAAAAAGTAGTGAAGGCCATCCAAAGAAACAGAGCCGGGCTGAAAGATCCAAATCGCCCGATCGGAACCTTTATTTTCCTGGGCACAACAGGCGTTGGAAAAACAGAGTTGGCCAAAGTGTTGGCACGCGAATTATTTGATTCCGATGAATCTTTGATCCGAATCGATATGAGCGAGTATATGGAGAAATTCGCCGTTTCCAGATTGGTTGGTGCGCCTCCGGGATACGTGGGATACGAAGAAGGCGGCCAGTTGACCGAAGCCGTTCGCAGAAAACCGTATGCCGTTGTACTTCTTGATGAAATCGAGAAAGCGCATCCGGATGTTTTCAATATCTTGTTGCAGATTTTGGATGAAGGTTTCGTGACAGATTCTTTGGGAAGGAAAATTGATTTTAGAAATACAATTATTATTCTGACCTCCAACATCGGAACCCGAGATCTCAAGGACTTCGGAGACGGCGTCGGTTTCGGAACCAATGCTAAGAAAACGAATACCGATGCCAGAGCTAGAGCAACCATAGAAAGCGCTTTGAAAAAAGCCTTTGCTCCAGAATTCTTGAACAGGATTGATGATATTGTGATCTTCAATTCTCTGCAACAGGAAGACATCAAACGCATCATCGATTTGGAATTGTCTAAACTTTACAATAGATTGGAAAAATTGGGCTACAAAGTCGAATTGACGGAAGATGCCAAAGATTTCATCTCAGAAAAAGGCTGGGACAAAGATTTCGGAGCCAGACCTCTGAAACGCGCTATTCAGAAATACATCGAAGACTTATTAGCGGAAATGCTGGTCAACAGACAGTTTGGCGAAGGCGAAACTGTAATTCTGAAAGTGAACGAGGCCAAAGATGGTTTAGAAGGCGAAACAGCAAAAGAAGAGCAAATCGTTTAATTACTTCATTGATAAATTCTAAACTAAAGACCACGCACGACGGTGGTCTTTTTTTTCATCGCTTTTTTTCAATATGGGTCATTAGATTTTCCCGCAGAAAGTTTTAATCGTATTTTTGCCATCTCAAACTAAGAACTCCCGTCAAGAGTTTCGTAAAATTGAACCAAAATGAAAATAGTTGTTGGCCTCTCCGGAGGCGTAGATTCCAGCGTGGCCGCTTATCTTTTGCAGCAGCAAGGTCACGAAGTCATTGCCCTTTTTATGCGTAACTGGAACGATGCATCGGTCACATTGGAAGATGAATGCCCTTGGATCGAAGATAGCAATGATGCACTTCTCGTTGCACAAAAATTAGGAATTCCTTTTCAAGTCATCGATATGAGCGAGCTCTACAAAGAGCGCATCGTAGATTATATGTTTGATGAATATCAGCGCGGCAGAACGCCGAATCCCGATATCCTCTGCAACCGCGAGGTGAAATTCGATGTGTTTATGAAAACGGCCTTATCGCTTGGGGCTGAGAAAGTTGCGACCGGACATTATGCGCGCGTAACTTCTACTTTTGATGAAAACGGAAAAGAAATTTTTCATCTTTTGGCAGGGAAGGATCATAACAAAGACCAAAGTTATTTCCTTTGTCAGCTAAGCCAAGATCAACTCTCCAAAGCGCTTTTCCCAATCGGAGAATTGACGAAGCCGGAAGTTCGCAAAATTGCAAAAGAAATTGGATTGGTAACGGCGGATAAGAAAGATTCTCAGGGGCTTTGCTTCATCGGGAAAGTGAGTTTGCCAACTTTTCTTCAGCAACAGCTGATTCCGAAAGAAGGTGAAATTGTAGAAATCTTCAATGATTTTCCTGAGTTCCATAAAGAAACACCAACTTTCTCTTCAAAGTTGGAAGAATTAGAATATCTTTCGACCAAAATCAAGTATAAAAAAGAGGACGGAAAGGTGATTGGCAAGCATCAAGGAGCGCAGTTTTTCACGATTGGTCAAAGCAAAGGCTTGGGAATCGGTGGTCACAAGGAATCTTGTTTCATCATCTGCCGAGAAATGGAAAACAACATCATCTTCGTAGGCGAAGGGAAAAATTTCCCCGGACTGTTCCGAAAAGCTTTGAAGATCGAAAACGCTGAACGGCATTGGGTTCGCGAAGATTTGAAATTGGAAAACGGCGAATCTATGAAAGTTTTGGCAAGAATCAGATACCGTCAAACTTTGGAAAAAGCAACGATTCATCAATTCGAAAATGGATTTTATATTGAATTTGAAAATCCTCAATCTGCGATTGCTGAAGGGCAGTTTGCAGCTTGGTATCTGGATGATGAGTTGATCGGAAGTGGCGTGATCGCCTAAAAATACATTAAGATCAATAATCAAACAGGCTTCGGGAAACTTTCTGAAGCCTGTTTAATTTTTCAGTTTCCTGCCAACCACTCCTTAAAATCCTTCACGCGCTCGCGGCTAACTGTAATTTCTTCGTCGGGCTGAAACGCCAGATCAACTTTATAATTTGGTGAAGTATGGATATTTTTGATATAATCTGAACTGATGATAAACTGCCTGTTGACGCGGAAAAACTTACTTTCTTCAAGAACATTTTCCAATTCGTCCAAAGTGAAATCTGTAGGAAAAACGCGCTCTTTGGTTTGGAGATAGACGATTTTATTTTCGCTGTAGAAACAACTGACTTCATTGATGGAAACCACTTTCAAATTATAACCAATTTTCACCAAAATCCTCGAAAGCGTTGCACGCTCTTTTTTCACGATTTGCCTGATTTCCTGTGAATTAACACTGCCTTCTTCTGGTAAGAACGATTTATATTTTTCGATAGCTTTTGCCAAGTCTTCTTGTTCAATGGGTTTCAAAAGATAATCGATGCTGTTGAGCTTGAAGGCCTTCAAAGTATATTGGTCAAAAGCTGTCGTATAAATGATAAAAGCCTTTGTAGAAACTTGCTCGAAGATATCAAACGACAATCCGTCGCCCAAAACGATGTCCGAAAAAATCAGTTGGGGATGTTCATTTTTCTGAAACCATGAGACGGCTTCGTCCACAGAATTGAGGCTTGCAACTACTTCTAAATCAGCAAACAAACGTAATAATTTTTCAAGTCGTCTAACTGCCGGTTTTTCGTCTTCTATGATGATCGTTCTTATCATTTTTTTTAAAACTCATTCAATAATACAAAAATTTTTATTTATCTATATTTTTCCATTAGTTCTTTGGTCTTTCGCTCTTCCCAATCTTTTCCTAAAAAATAACTTGGACAGAAAACGCCCAACCCGTGAGCGAGTAAGCCGATTCCCCAGAAGAACAAGGTGATGAAATTTTCTGGTTTAAAATAGCTTTCACCGGGTTTTAGATTTTGGATATTGATAAATACGATCAACAGATTTACAAGTACATAAATCGTGAAATGGGTATAAAAACCTTTCAGTTTTTTAACTTTTTTTACCGCTTCCTGATATCTGATATCATTTTGATTATTAATAATTTCCATTGTTTTGTTTTTTGATTTCTTTATTGATCATATCTTTTTCCCAATCCGAATTGAAGAAAAATAATTTTACTCCTTTTATCGCAAGTATCAAACCCCAGATGATAAAAATCCAGGAAACATGCATCTCTCCAAGATTTTGGGGAAATCCGTGTTTGTAGAATCGAATGCCATAAACAAATCCAAAGACGATCGCAAAAACCAGCATTCCGGTATAGAATTTTCTGATTTTTTTCACTCTTTCTGCAGCTAATTCGTAGCGCAATTGTTCGTTTTTATTTTCCATGACTATTTTTGATTTTCTCTGTTAAGTATTTTTTGTATTTCTTTTTCTTCCCAATTTTTTCCAATGGCAAAAACGCTCATTCCGTGCGCGAGAAGTCCAATTCCCCATCCCAGCATTGGCCAGTAAAACCAAATTTCTCTTGGAGATGTGAGTAGATTGATGATTACCAAAAAAGGAATAATAATGCAATATGAGATTAAGTTTCCGTAGAAACCCTTCAGTTCTTTTACTCTTTTTACCGCTCTTTCATAAGCGACGTTTTCTGTAGATTGTGGGGTGTAAGTTGTCATTGTTTGAGATGTTTTTTGTGTTAATATTGGGATTTTTACTTTAAAAAGTTGATCTGATTTTTCTATATAAACATGGTCTTTCGTAAGAAGTGCGTACCGCTGAACGATGTTGGCCAAGCCGATTCCGGCGCTTTCTTTGATTTGCTCTCTCGGCTGAAGATTATTCTCGATGCAGAGGAATTTTTCTTCGGTAAAGATGCGGATGTGCAAAGGTTTTGACGAGGTGGCCAAATTATGTTTGATGCAGTTTTCCAATAATAATTGCAGAGAGAGGGGAACCACGAACTTCTGCCGATCATCGGGCTGGATATCAAAAGTGAACTCGACGCTGTCTTCGAACCTGGTTTTCAGAAGATTACAATAGGTTTTTGCAAATTCTATTTCGTCTTCGATGGTTACCAATTCTTTATCTTTCTGCTCCAAAACGTACCTGTAAATTTTCGACATCGAGGAAGTGAATTTCTGAGCCTGATCAGGATTTTCATCAATCAAAGCTGATAAGACATTTAAAGAATTAAAAAGAAAATGCGGATCCAGTTGATTTTTGAGAGACTCGAACTGGGCGTTGGCAGATTTTGCTATCAGTTTCTGTTCTACGACTTCCTTTTTTGTGTTTTTTTTCAGTTCCACCATAAAGCCTTTGGCATGCAAAATAGCGGAGATGAGAAAAGCGACATTAAGAATAAACCAATTGGTAAAATTCATTTTTTCAGAGAAGAAATATTCTTTAGGCATTCCATTTATGATCACAAAAACCAAATAGTTACAAAAGAAAATCAACACCACATTGGTCACAATCATCGCTAATACACCATAGATCGTCCTTTGTTTTGTTTGTTCTATCCAAGAATATTTTTTGTTTAGCAAATCATTAACAATTGTATTTCCGAAGGTTAAAACAAATGAATAAATGAAAGAATTCAGAATATATAAGAACAGATTCTTAAACGATTTGTCATCATTAAAGAGCGTAAAAAAGAATATGCCAGTGCCAAGCGATATCCATAATATGGTGATGAACGTTTTTCTTTTCATTTTTTAATTTCTGAGTTCAAAATTAGGACAAGCACAATCGCTAAGCAATTATATATGACCGAATTGTTAAAAAATAGGGCTGAACTGTAAAAAGAGCACTTGGAATCTTAAATTTTTGATAAGATTGACCTTTTCTTCCAAAAAAGGAACAGCTTTTGCTTTCCAAAATTTAAAATTATCTGCTAATATGAAGAGAAACGTCGAAATAATTTTTGCAGGCATCGTCGGGACAGCTGCTATCCTGAGCGTTTTACTGGCAAGGAAATATTTTAAAAAAAGAATATACAACAGCGACTATTCCGATCATCATCTTTTATTCGGCAATTCCAAGCGGAGCCCTTATTCTGCAGGAGGCGACGGCATTGAGTTAGACGCTTTTTTGTGACGCTACACCATTTCATTTTTTAATAGAAATTCCGGTTCTTGCGAATCGGTTTTTTTGTGGAAAACTTTCCTTAATTTTAACAGCGATTTTGTTTTTCTAATGATAATTTTGAAGAAAGATCGTCCATTCAACAATGTCAGATTTCATCCCAAAAGGGCAAGGCGCCCAACGAAACATCATCAACCGGTTCGACCGCTTTACGCACGAGCCAGAAGATTATGAGATGGACACGATCAAAACGCAAGTGACCGAAGTCTTCCCAAAAAGCATTATCAATGCCATCAAAAGTCCAGATCTCAAGATGGATTATTCCATGAACCCCTATCAAGGATGCGAGCACGGCTGCTCCTACTGTTTCGCACGACCAACACACGAATTCTGGGGTTACAGCGCCGGTGTCGATTTCGAAAGAAAATTGATGGTGAAGAAAAATGCACCGGAACTTCTGGAGAAAGCCTTCCAAAAGAAATCCTATGTTCCCAAAACCATTATGCTTTCTGGTAACACAGATTGCTACCAACCCATTGAAAGAGAATTTGAAATCACAAGAAAACTGCTGCAGGTCTGTTTGGATTACAGACATCCTGCGGCGATCATCACCAAGAATGCTTTGATTTTAAGAGATTTAGATATTATAGAACCGATGGCCGAAAAGAACCTGATTTCCGTTTCCATGAGTATTCCAACCATCAATGAAGAACTGCGACGCGTGATGGAGCCCCGAACGTCAACCGCAAAAAACAAACTGAAGGCCATCGAAATATTATCTGAAAAAAACATCCCCGTGAATGTGATGATAGCGCCGGTCATCCCCGGTTTGACGAGCGACGAAAGTCTGGCCATTATGAAAGCCGTTTCCGAAGCTGGCGCCAGGACCTGTGGCTACACTTTGGTAAGACTGAACGATACGGTTGAGCCCGTTTTTGTCCAATGGCTGGAAACCTATTTCCCCGATCGAAAAGATAAAGTGCTGAACCTCATCCGATCCATGCGCAGCGGAAATCTGGGCGAAAAGCGGTTTTTCCAACGCTATCAGGGTGAAGGAAACATCGCGGACATGATTCACAAAACGTTCGAAATAGGCCAAAGGAAATTTTTTGCAAATCAAGAAAGAGCAGTGCTCACAACAGACCATTTTACAGGAAGCAGAACGCAGCAATTGCGCTTGTTTTAGAACCAACATTCGCGATTAAAGCCGTTTAGCCTTATATAAATTTTTTGCTAAATCCAATTAATCAAAAAGAAAGTCATTGTCTTGCTTTGAAATGTTTTGATTAATTTTGCAATTCATCCATTCCTCAATGAAGCAATATTCCGCCAAACGCAGCATTCAAATTCTAGCGCATATTCTAAGACAATACGGCATCGACAAAATCATTATTTCGCCAGGATCTAGAAACGCACCTTTGGCTGTTCATTTTTCAGAAATCGATGCGTTCCAATGCTACAGTATTGTGGACGAGCGCTCTGCAGCTTTCGTTGGTTTGGGAATGTCAAAAGCGACAAGAAAACCCGTCGCCATCACTTGCACAAGCGGTTCTGCTGCAACCAATTATTATCCTGCCGTGGTAGAGGCTTTCTATCAGAATGTTCCGTTGCTGATCTTGACGGCAGACCGGCCGGTGGATTTCGTCGATATTTTTGATGGGCAGACCATTCGCCAGAAAAATCTCTTCCAAAAGCATTCCAACGGCGATTTCGAATTGATGGAGGACGATAAAGATGGTGCAGAAGATCACAATTTCGAAACGGTAAAAAAAGCGGTTGAACTCTGCTTCGAAAAAAGCGGACCAGTTCACATCAATATTCCTTTAGCCGAACCACTTTATAATCTGATCGATGAGTTGCCCTTTTTTCGCATTGTAGAGCCAACGATTCAGAAAAAAAATTATGAATTACCATCCAATCTGATTGCAGACTGGCATACTTCCAAAAGAATTCTAATTCTGTCCGGGACTTTGGCTCCCAACCCAGAGTTGCAGACGCAGCTCGCGCAATTGGTGAAAAATCACACCGTTGTGGTTTTGACGGAAATGACATCCAACCTGGCACACGAAAAGTTTTTTGGGCACATCGATCGTTATATTACCGATTTTTCTGAGGACGATTATCGGATCTATGCCCCAGATCTGCTTATAACGATTGGGCAAAATGTGGTCTCCAAAAGAGTAAAACAATTCCTTCGAAAAGCCAAGCCACCACAGGAGTGGCACATCGATGAGCAGTGGCAACCAGATACTTACTATTCGCTGACACAGAAAATAGAAACTAGGCCAGAGATTTTCTTTGCCCAGTTGCTAAAATCGGTCAATCTGGAACCACGGCCGTTTTTCAATCTTTGGGATGTTTTGAAAAGTAAAAAAGACGCCAAGCACTTGGAATATCTAAAAAAAGCGCATTACTCTGATTTTTATCTTTTTTACCAATTATCCAACCATATTCCGGAGAATTATAAAATTCATTTTTCCAACAGCTCTGCCATCCGCTATGCGCAGCTATTTGAATTTCAGCAACATGATGTTTACTGCAATCGCGGAACCAGCGGCATCGACGGTTGCACTTCTACGGCGATGGGCTTTGCAATGATGGAAGATGAGCCCACGATCCTGATCACTGGAGATTTGTCATTTTTTTATGATATTAATGGACTTTGGAATCAGTATATTCCGCCGTACACGAGAATTGTAATTTTCAATAATGGAGAAGGCAACATTTTCAAAATTATCGCGGGACCCAGTGGAACCAATGCTTTAGATGAGTTTATCGCAACACAACATCATAGAAATGCAGAATTGCTGGCAAAGAATTTCGGTTTTGACTATACTAAAGTAGAGGAAGAAACCAGTCTTGCTCGCGTTTTACCAAACTTTTTCAAACCAAATCCGAAACCAAAAATCCTGGAAGTGATGACTTCCGAATGCAATAATGCAGATGTTCTGAAGCAGTATTTTGTGGCGCTGAAGTGACGGATTGTACTTATAAAGTTTCAATCAAAACTCCAGATCCGTCTCTTCTTTTGGCAGATTCGTGATCTTTTCGATCGGGTAAATGAACATTTCGTTAAAATCATTGAGCGCATTAATGAGTTGGAAATGCGAAAACTCTTTGATATTTGCAAGCGTGATTTCGGTTTCTTTGATTTTTTTCTTACTGAGCAAATGCTTTCTCATAACACCATTGAGAAGGTAGCTTTTGGG
This sequence comes from Weeksellaceae bacterium, assembly GCA_022013695.1. GTDB lineage: Bacteria > Bacteroidota > Bacteroidia > Flavobacteriales > Weeksellaceae > Epilithonimonas. The sequence continues at coordinate 75,157 of JAKLPS010000027.1, read as the reverse complement.
TGTAAACCACGTTTTGCCCTTCAGAAACAGAAGATTGGAATAGGAGGTGTCTGCAATTTGCCCGTTTTTCACAATGATGATTTCGTCTGCATCGCTTTCTTCTTTTAATTTTTGAAGCTGCGTTCGGTCGGCGTATTTGAATCCGTATTCGATTTCGTCGTTTATAACCAGCTCGAAATCATTGTACTCCGAAATGGCGTATGGAATCATCTGAATTTTGAAATGGCTGTCCAAATCATACTCAATTCGTAGTTTGAAAAGTCCATTTTCTGAATGCTGCAGGCTCACAAACATAGTTCCAATGTCAATTTCGCACGATTTCCCGAAGTGAGAAAATGTCTCATTCATTCTGTTCTGATGAAGTGCCGCCAGGAAGATTTTTTGATCTTCAACCTTGATGCTTTCAATAAATCGGGACATAGATTTTGTTTTTCATTTCTTCGTATTCGCGTCGTAGGATGCTCTGGTGCGTGATTCCGCCGCCGCTCTTGAAAAATAGTTTTCCATTTTCCTTCTCTATAAATCTGATCATCACACAGGAATCCAGATTTCTTCCATCAAAATATCCGCCAACTCCGGTGTAGAAACCACGGTCGTAACATTCTGCGTCTAGAACAACATTTAAAGTTTTTGATTTCGGCGCTCCCAGAATGGATCCTGCGGGCAATAATTTTTGCAAAATGGAACCCACTTTATTTTTAAATTCCTGTTTTACATCACCTTCTATCTCCGAACTCATCGCCAGCAAGTTTTTTTGTCTGCTTTTAATAAGTTCGATTCTCTGAAAATGTTTGACTCTTACATTATTGGCGACGATGCTCAGGTCATTTCTTAGCAGATCCACAACGGTGTAATGTTCCGCTTTTTCTTTGGGATCGTTCTTCAGAAGTTTTTCTGCATCTTGAATGTTGGCGTCTATTGTACCTTTCATTGGATGCGTAACAATCTTATGATCGATAATTTGCACGAAAGTTTCTGGCGAAAAGCAAACAAATTCGTTGGGAAGCAGGATCTTATATTTCGCTTTGGAAAAACTGAAAATATCTGCCAAACTTAGCCCTGCCTGGATCTCGGTTTTCCGCGTATAATTGGCCAGATAGGAATTTCCTTTTCTAATGTTTTCCTGCACGATGTCGAAACCGCGCTGATAATCCTCCAACTTTTCGGGATAAGATTTCCAATCGAAGTTGGGGATTGTTGTCTGATCCTTACTCACGTTCGTAACATTCGGAAAATCAATCAATAAACTCCCATTTTCAATATCATTTTGAGGAAAAATTTTAACATTCTTCATCAAAAAATCAACCAGAAAAAAGAAGGCTTCTCCCTGTTCCGACAAGACGTCCATTCTATGAAACTCCAGATTCTGAACCATAAAACAAAAGTAGGGATTAGATCGATTAGAATCACATAGAAATTTGTATTCAATTTTTTGAGCTCACAAGATAAATTCATATCTTTTGAGCTCAATTAATTAATATTCTTTTTTGTCTGATTTGTCATTTGGTAAAAAATTATTCTTAAAGCTTTTCCAAAATTTCAAAAGCGCTCTTTGGCAAATTCGTTCCAGGGCCGAAGATAAAGTCGGCACCGTTGGCATATAAAAACTCGTAATCCTGCTTGGGAATCACGCCGCCAACGACGATTGTGATGTCGTCGGCGCCTAATTTTTTCAGTTCTTCCACCACTTGCGGTACCAGCGTTTTGTGACCGGCAGCCAAAGAAGAAATACCTAGAATGTGAATGTCATTTTCCACAGCCTGCTTCGCCACTTCTTCCGGCGTTTGGAAGAGCGGCGCAACATCCACATCAAATCCCATATCTGCAAAGGCGGTTGCTACGACTTTTGCGCCTCGGTCGTGGCCGTCCTGTCCCATCTTGGCGACCATAATTCTGGGTCGTCTGCCGTTCTGATCTTCAAACTTTTGGCTCAAGGCAACGGCTTTGTCGAAGTATTCGTTTTTTCCTGCATTCATAGCGTAAACACCTGATATGGTTTTGATATTGGCTTTGTAACGTCCGAAACTCGCTTCCATAGCATCGCTTATTTCGCCAAGCGTTGCTCTTCGGCGAGCCGCTTCGATGCATAATTCCAACAGATTTCCTTTTCCTGTTTTAGCGGTTTCTCGGATTTGACTCAGAATTTCTGTTACCGATTCGGCATTTCGTTCCGATTTTATTTTGTTCAGTCTTTCGATTTGTTTTCTGCGGACTTCTGTATTATCGATGTCTAGGATTTCGATTTCGGACTGCTGCAGATGAGATTTAAAAGAATTTATACCAATGATAAATTCTTCTCCGCTGTCGATTTTGGCCTGTTTGATGGCCGATGCTTCTTCGATTCTCATTTTCGGGATTCCGGCTTCGATGGCTTTGGTCATTCCGCCTTCTTGTTCCACTTCATCGATGAATTTGGTAGCTTCCTCAATCATTTGCTGAGTCAACGATTCTATCAAATGACTTCCACCCATTGGATCGACAACGTCGCAGATTCCGCTTTCTTGCTGAAGAATGATCTGCGTATTTCTGGCAATTTTCGCCGAATAATCGGTTGGCAAAGCGATAGCCTCGTCCAAAGCATTGGTGTGCAGCGATTGCGTGCCTCCCAATGCGGCCGACAATGCTTCGATGGTGGTTCTTGTGATATTATTAAAAGGTTCCTGCTCCGTCAAGCTCCATCCAGAAGTTTGCGAATGCGTTCTGAGAGCGAGAGATTTTTGATTCTGAGGATTGAATTGTTGGAGAAGATTGGCCCAAATATATCTGGCGGCGCGCATTTTGGCGATTTCCATAAAATGATTCATTCCGATGGCCCAGAAAAAGGACAATCTTGGCGCAAAATCATCAATGTTCATTCCGGCCTTTATTCCTGTTCGCACATATTCCAAACCGTCGGCTAAAGTGTAGGCCATTTCCAGCACCGGTGTTGCGCCAGCTTCCTGCATATGATAGCCTGAGATGGAAATGGAGTTGAACTTCGGGATATTTTTAGAAGTATATTCAAAAATATCGGCTATAATTTTCATCGATGGTGTGGGCGGATAGATGTAAGTATTACGAACCATAAATTCTTTGAGAATATCATTTTGAATGGTTCCGGAGAGCTTGTCCATAGAAACGCCTTGCTCTTCTGCAGCCACGATGTAAAAGGCCAAAATGGGTAAAACTGCGCCGTTCATCGTCATCGAAACGGAGATTTGATCCAAGGGAATCTCGTTAAACAAAATCTTCATATCCTCAACCGAATCTATTGCAACGCCTGCTTTTCCAACGTCGCCAACGACTCTTGGATGATCAGAATCGTAACCGCGGTGCGTTGCGAGATCGAAAGCCACGGAAAGCCCTTTTTGGCCTGCTTCCAAATTTCTTCGGTAAAAGGCATTCGATTCTTCTGCGGTTGAAAATCCAGCATATTGCCGAATAGTCCAAGGTTTTTGGACGTACATTGTGGAGTAGGGGCCGCGAAGAAAAGGGGCAATGCCTGCCGAGCCGGCCTGGATGTCTTTATTTTTTACATCTTCGCTGGTGTATTTTGATTTCAGTTCCAAACCGTCTTTTTCAAAAATATAGTTTTCTGAATGGGAATCGAATGTAATATTCTTAAAATCAGGGTTTTGATTTTGTATTTGGTGACGCATAGTGCTTTCTTGTTCTGGAAAGTAAATGTAAGGATTTTTGATAAAGTGAAATTGTAATTTTGCTTTAAACGTAAAGGGACCAAAGATTTTTTCCCATATTGAAAATATTTTAAGGTTCGCAAAGGCGCTTCGTCAAGCTCAGTATAAACTTCAAACTCAACAATGAATGCAAAGATAAAATACAAAGCGACAATTTGTCATTATTATCTCAATGGTCTTTTTTTTGTGAAATCTGGAGTGGCTGTGGAAATCTGCGATAGGGATAGTAGTGGAAATCCTTTTGCTTGTGAAATGCGCCGATTGATGACAAGACGTGATAAGCAAAAGATTGTAGCGAATAGCCCGGTGACAAAATAGCGTGGGGAAAGTTTTGGCTTTTGGCAGTCGCCCAAGTAGAAGTGAGCGTTTAGATGTTAGAAAGTAGATTGATTCTGATGTCTGGATTGAAAATTAAATAAAACAAAAAATAATATAAATATGTCAACAGGAAGTATTAATGTGTCCGTGGAGAATATTTTTCCGCTGATCAAAAAGTTTCTTTACAGCGATCACGAAATTTTTCTTCGTGAATTGATCTCGAACGCGACAGATGCCACCACGAAGTTGAAACATCTGACCGTGATTGGTGAAGCGAAAGTGGATTACGGAAATCCGATCATCGAAGTGGAAATTAATAAAGAGGCGAAAACGCTGACCATCAAGGATCGAGGAATCGGAATGACGGGCGAGGAAGTTGAAAAATACATCAACCAAGTGGCGTTTTCTGGCGCAGAGGAATTTCTTGAAAAATATAAAGATTCTGCCAAAGATGCTGGAATTATCGGACATTTTGGTCTTGGATTTTATTCTGCGTTTATGGTGGCGGAGAAAGTGGAAATCTTAACCAAATCTTACAAAGAAGATAGTAAAGCGGTTCGGTGGATTTGCGACGGAAGTCCGGAATATACGCTTGAAGAAACTGAAAAGTCTGACAGAGGAACGGAAATCGTGCTTCATATTGCAGAAGATTCTTTGGAATTTTTGGAAGAGTACAAGATTCGTGAGCTTTTGACGAAGTATAATAAATTCAATCAAATTCCTATCAAATTCGGAACCCGAAAAGAAACACTGCCTTTGCCGGAAGGTGCTGCGAAAGATGCAAAACCAGAAACCGTTGAGGTGGACAATATTATCAACAATCCCAATCCGGCGTGGACGAAAGCGCCCTCTGAGCTGACCGAGGAGGATTACAACAACTTTTACAGAGAGCTGTATCCGATGCAGTTTGAAGATCCTTTGTTTCATATCCATTTGAATGTGGATTATCCGTTTAATTTGACCGGAATTTTGTTCTTTCCAAAATTAGGAAACAATATTAATATCGAGAAAGATAAGATCCAATTGTATCAAAATCAGGTCTTTGTGACCGATGAAGTGAAAGGCATCGTTCCGGATTTCTTGATGCTTCTGAGAGGTGTAATCGATTCTCCTGATATTCCTTTAAATGTTTCGCGTTCTTATCTACAAGCTGATGCCGCGGTGAAAAAAATCTCGTCTTACATCACCAAAAAAGTGGCCGACAAGATGGTAGCGCTCCTCAACGAAAACCGTGAAGATTACGAAAAAAATTGGAACGATATCAAAGTCGTGATAGAATATGGGATGATTTCGGAGGATAAATTCTATGACAAATCTGACAAATTTGCACTATATCCAACAACCGATGGCCAGTATTATCTTTGGGACGAGTTGATGGACAAAATCAAAACCAACCAAACCGATAAGGACGGCAAAACAGTCGTTCTATATGCGTCCAACAGCGATGAGCAACACAGCTACATCGAGGCGGCGAAAGAGAAAGGCTATGAAGTGCTATTGCTCGATTCTCCCATCGTGCCGCATCTGATCCAAAAAATGGAGGCATCGAAAGAAAAGATTGCTTTTGCAAGAGTGGATGCAGATCACATCAATAATCTCATCAAAAAAGATGAGCCAGTGATTTCTAAATTGAATGAAACGGATAAGGAAAAATTGAAAAAAGAAATCGAGGAATCTGTCAATGATGAGAAATTCACTGTTCAGTTGGAAGATCTTGATTCTGCCGATGCGCCGTTTACCTTGACTCAGCCGGAGTTTTTTCGAAGAATGAAAGATATGCAGGCTACAGGCGGCGGCGGAATGTTTGCAATGGGCGGTTTCCCCGAAATGTACAATCTCGTCGTCAATTGCAATTCCGAATTTGCGGAAGAATTGCTGAAAATAGAGGATGCCGATAAGAAAAAAGCGATGATTAATCAGGCGTTGGATCTCGCAAAATTATCTCAAAATCTACTGAAAGGAAAGGAACTGACCGACTTTATCAAGCGTAGTTTCGAGAGTTTGAAGTAATCATTTTCAATCAATAAAGAATAGCGACCGATATTTTTGGGTCGCTATTTTTTTATATGAAATTGGCGATGGTGTAAATAATCAGTCCTACCAAACCGCCGACGACCGTTCCATTAATACGAATAAATTGCAGATCTTTCCCCACTTCCAACTCTAGTTTTCGGCTGAGTTCTTTGCCTTCCCAATTCCCGACGGTGTTGCTAATTAATTCCCCGAAACCTTTGGTGTTTTTCAGAATATATTTGTAAGCCGTAACCCGCACCCAATGATCGATTCGGTGCTGAAATGGCTCATCGTTCTGGAGGTTGTCAACGAGCTCGCCGAGATTTTTTTGGATGTATGATTTCAGTTTAGAATTATTTTCCGTCAATTCTACAATTAACGAAGATTTCAGCGAATGCCAAATATCCTCGGCATATTGATTCAGTTTTTCACCATCCAGAAATTCCGATTTTATGCCTTCAAACTCCGATTCCCATTTTGGTTCATCTTTCAATTCTTTGGAAAATTCAAAAATCTTTTGGGTGATTTCGGTTCGCAGAGGATGATTCAAGTCTTCTTCCACTTCGCGGAAATAATCGCTGAGTCCTTTCGTGATTTTTTCAGAAATTTTGGAATCCACCGATTTTGGAATGAAGAAGAAGCTTTCTTTTTCCACCCGTTCCGTCACCAGCTGTTGATTCGCGAGGATATAATTTTTAATTTGCGAGCTCAGACCGGTAATCAATCTCTGATGATCATTTTTGTTTAATAAATATTCGATTCCGTTTCCGATGATGGCATTGAGTTTTATGGATTGCGACATTTCTTCCGCTTTATGCGTAATGAATTTTACCACAGCATCGTCGTCCAGTTTTTGAAGAATATCCATTAAAATAGAGGACAGCTCGGAGATCAAAAGGTTTTGATTTCGTTCCTTTGAAAGCCAATCGCCCAGATAAGCCGAAACTTTTAGTTTTTGGATATATGGTCGGATATTTTGAGGCGAAAGAAAATTCTCCACCACGAAGTTGCCCAGATTATCGCCGATTTTTTCTTTGCTGTTTTCGATCAGATTCGTGTGTGGTATTTTGATTCCCAAAGGATAATGAAAAAGCGCCGTCACGGCAAACCAATCGGCCAAAGCGCCAACCATCGCTGCTTCCGAGAAGGCCCGGATGTATCCGATCCAATGCGAAGGATTTTGTTTTTGCAAAACAGTCATCCCAACAAACACGATCGCCATCAAGATAAATAATCCCGTTGCCAAGCGCTTGTGATTGCGAAGTTGCTTTTTTTTGAGATCATCATTCATAAAACAAGAAAATCGAAAATCATTCCAAACAAATTTATCGATAATTGGGCAAATTAGATTTAATTTTACACTAAAGTATTTCTGATGTTGAAAAAACCTTTGAATATATCGCTTCTGATCATAGCAGGAGTTATTCTCGCCGTTTACATTTCCGGCTATCAGTACCTTTTCAAAGGCGTCCGATTAACTTACTTGCGCGGAGAAACCAGTTCTACGATTGACGATGGCAAGTATTTCCCGGCTCGCAAGATTTCCAAAGGAAACGCCAAACCATGGCCGATTGATAAGGATTACAACAAAATCGCGCTGTCTCCCCAATTAGAAAAGCATCTGAAGGACACAGAATCTGTTTCTTTTTTGATCATCCGGAACGGGAAGATTTTGCAGGAAAGATATTGGGATGGTTATAAAAATAACACCGGCAGTAACTCCTTTTCTATGGCCAAAGCCGTGACCGTCCTCTTGGTTGGGAAGGCCATTGATGATGGTAGGATTCTAAGCCTTGATCAAAAATTTTCAGATTTCTATCCTGAATTTTCGGAAAAATCGTTTGGGAATGATTTGACCTTGCGAAATTTCGCAACGATGGAAGCCGGACTAGATTGGAACGAGGATTACAAAAACCCCTTTTCGCCCAATGCAGCGGCCTACTATGGATTTTCTTTAGCCCAGGTGGTCTTCCAAAAAAAGATAAAACAACAACCGGGCGAAAAATTTGAATACCAAAGTGGCGCTACTCAACTATTGGGATTTGCCGTTGGCAAAGCCGTGGGGATGCCACTTGCCGAGTACGCTTCTGCAAAACTGTGGAAACCGCTCGGTATGGAGCAAGACGCAGATTGGACAACGGACGAACTCGGTGTTGAAAAAGCGTTCTGCTGCATCCATTCCAATGCCAGAGACTTCGCAAAACTGGGTTCGCTGCTTTTAAACGGCGGAAAATTTCAGAATATTCCTTTGATTGATGAAAAATTTGTGCATCAAATGATTACACCAACGCAGCATTCAAACGGTGTTTACGGAATGGGCGTTTGGATAAATGACGACGCCAAGATTCCCCATTATTATCTTCGGGGACTTTATGGCCAATATGTTATCGTGGTTCCGGATTTTGATCTGATTATCGTGCGATTGGGCAATAAAGAAGGACAAGAAAAGGACGCCAAAAACCGCCCGGCAGAAGTGCAATTCTACATCAACGAAGCGTTGAAATTGGCTCATAATTAAGTAAAAATGCTCTTGCGCCGAGCTGGAAAAATCACTCTGCATCATAATCCAAAAGTGCAAAAACCGTCAGCAGAATACTGCTTCTCAGTTTCTGTTCGGCTTCTTTCATATATTGCGCGTCGCTCGTTGCAGGAATGTAAAGCTCATAAAAATTCCTATTTCTAATCACGAATAAAGTTGAGCCAATAATCATAGTCAGGACATCTTCTGATTTTGGCGCGTTGTGAAAAACGCCTGAAACAATGCCCTTTTTCACTACCTCATCGATCCTTGCGACGCAGATCTGATAAAAATCCAAAAGATCATCTTTCACGTGATCCATCGTCCGGATCTCCTGCGTCACAAAACCGTGGAAATAATTGAACCGGAAAAGCAGGGACAAGAGATAATTGATGATTTCCTTCATCTGCATCTCGGGTTTCCCTTCTTTGATAGTTTGGGCGAACTCAGCAAAACTTTCTTTCGTGCGTTGCGCCCGCAGTTGGTAAAGATAGGACATCATCTTTTCCTTGGATCCGAAATAGTAGGAGATCATCGCAACATTGATGTTGGCTTTTGTACAGATATCGCGCACCGTAGTGCCGTCGAAGCCTTTTTTAGCAATTAATTCTTCTGCAACATCCAGAATTTTTATCTGTTTCTCGGTAAATTTTTTTCTCATGAATTAGGAAAAATCTATGTAAAAGTAGCAAATTCTTTAATTACTAGGAATAAATTTGATGTTCCATTTTATTGCCGGCTAATGTAAACTCGGGCATTGCACTTTCTCCCCACTATTTAGTTTTGAAATGATGATGATCGTTTCGTTATCCGTCTGAAAAAGTTTAATTCCTTATCTTTGAGTATGGATTTGCTGGATTTTCACCATCATCAACTCGCTAGAAACGGAATTTATAATTTAGGTTTGGATGAAGAAATTCCGAACACCAAATTTTCCGCAGGTTTGCATCCCAAAGACATTACCGAAAACTGGAAAACCCAGTTCGAAAAAATCAAAATCACTTCTTTTTCCGCAAACTGCATTGCCATCGGCGAATGTGGGTTAGACAGCAATGTTGCCATTGATGATGAACTTCAAAATGAAGTTTTCGCCGCACATATTTCTTGGGCACAAACCGTCAGAAAACCAATCATCATCCATTGTGTGAGACGATTTTCCCAGATTTTGCATTACAAAAACACGAAAGTTCCTTTAGTTGTTCATGGATTTAATAAAAAAGAGAATATTGCGAGAGAACTTTTGGAAGCGGGCTTCTACCTCAGTTTTGGATATGCGGCTTTAGAAAACTTATCTTTGCAAAATATCATTAAAAATATTCCTCTTCAAAAACTCTTTTTGGAAACGGATGATTCTGATTTTGAGATCATTAAACTGTATCAAAAGGTGGCAGATCTTAAATCAATTTCATTGGAAAAGTTGAATCAGCAAATGTGGGAAAATTTGGAAAATATCGTAACAAATGGATAAATTTTGGCTGGAGCGCACCGAACTGTTAGTCAAAGAAGAAGGCATTGAAAAACTGCAAAAGGCCAAAGTTCTGGTCGTTGGCTTAGGTGGTGTCGGATCTTTCGCAGCAGAATTTCTGGCGAGAGCTGGCGTGGGAAAAATGGTGATCGCAGACGGTGACGTTGTAGATATTACCAATATCAACAGGCAATTACCGGCTTTGCATTCTACGATTGGGCAGCATAAAGTAGACGTGGTGGGACACCGCTTGATGGACATTAATCCGCAACTTGAGCTGACAAAAATCAATGATTTTTTGGAACCGGAGAAAATGGATGCACTTATAAAATCGGAAAAATTTGATTATGTGCTGGATTGTATCGATTCTCTGACTCCAAAATTGGCTTTAATTATCGCTTGCAGAAGGAGCAAAACCAAACTGGTCTCCTCGATGGGGGCCGGCGGAAAGACCGATCCCAGCAAAGTTTTGGTGCGCGATATTCACAAGACCCACAATTGTCTGTTGGCAAAACAAGTGCGAAAGCGGCTGAAGGAAGAAAAAATCGATAAAGGTGTCCGATGTGTTTTCTCAACAGAATTGCAAGATGAAGACAGCCTGAAAATGACCGATGGCGCTAATTTTAAACGTTCTTTTTATGGAACAATCAGTTTTATGCCGGCGCTTTTCGGATTATATGCTTCGGCGGAGGCTATCAATTATTTAATGGGAAAAGAATAATTTTCCGAATGATGAAAAACACCTTCCCCTCGCACGAAAAGCTGAAAAGAAAAGCAGAAATCGACCATCTTTTTAAGAAAGGGAAGTGGCTGACGGTGGACAATATCCGGGTAATTCACCTTAAATCTGGTGAAAGTTTTTCCGTTCCCAATCATCGAGTTGGTGTTTCGGTGGGCAAGAAATTTTTCAAAAGGGCGGTGGATAGGAATCGCATCAAACGCTTGCTGAGAGAAGCTTACAGACTAAATAAGGCGACCTATCTGGAGGCGTTTGGCGATCGATCGATGGCGATGATTTTCTGGGCTTCCAAAGAAATGCCGGATAGTTATGCGGTGGTTGAATCTCAATTTCTGAATCTTTGCAAGCGGAAGTTGGAGTAGCAGACGGATGACAGAATAATTTTCCCAAACTGACATAAAAAAAGACCACAATTTGTGGTCTTTTTTGTCTCTCAAAGTTGGATGGTTATTTTGTTAAGATAACTTTTACATTATCGATCTCCCAAGTTGCTGCTGCAGAAGTGGTCGATGTATATTTGAAAGCAATGTTAACGTTTTTCCCAATATAAGGCGTAAAGTCAACATTTCCAGAACTTACGAATCCACTGAAAGTGGTGGTGGTGTCTAAAATTGGATTTAGTTTGGTCCAAGTTGTAGTTCCAGGATTACCCGTATAATTTTCGGTTACGTAAACTTCAATTTCGTTTCCAGCATAGCCTCGATCCGTTTCAAAAGTGAAAGATGCCGTTTTGGCGCCGGCAAGTGAAATTGATTTTGAAATCAACCAGTCCTCATTAACCTTATTCCCGCTGTTGAAGCCGCTCATTGCTGCGCACGGTTTAGGATTTCCGAAGGCGGCGATGTACCAAGTTTCTGCGCCCGTCACACTTACTAAAGACCAGCCATTGGTTGCAAAACTATTACTGGAGAAAGTGTCTTCAAAAATGGTTGCTGGTTTTGGCAGTCTGTCTTTTGTAAAGTTGATATCTCCGGAAGCTCTAATTACATTTTGATAAGCGGAGTTGTATTTGCTCACTACAAAAGTAATATCACCGCTTTTATTCGGGATTTGATATGCTGGCTTGAAGAAACCGTCTGTCCTTACCACCGCTGTTTTGCCGGCAAGATTTTCAATATGTCTATCGGTGTCGATTGGCGTATTAGAAGCATCAACGTCCATCAGGTTTTTGCCAACTTCTGAATCAATAAACTGAACATCATTTACCTTTACTAGCGTGTTAATGAATTTATCCGCTCCAGGACTTACCGTGATTTGATCTAATGTGACAACTGTAGGAGTAATTTGTACAATTTCCAATCCGTTCCCGCTGCAAACTCCAGACATAAATCGACCGACAATGGATTTAGGAATTCTTCCGATAGCGTAGTTGGGATCAACTGCTCCTAATTTTAGCACACCCGCATCTCTGCCAAGAACAAGTCCGTTGGCTTTGATTCTAATGTGCGCACCGGCTGGGAAATCGGCAAAATTACCGGAGTTATCAATTTCAATTTGCAGTCCCACGGTTGGATTGACTGGTTTGTCTTGGAAAGAAATGGTTTTGTAAAAGTTTCCACTTTGATCAGATGATACCACGTAACCATCAAAAATAACAGGTGGGGAGTCTGGTAAATTGGGGAACAACTTGGTCCCGCTTGCGGGCGCCATTGCCACAACATCTGCCATAGAATAGGTAGCAGCGTCAAATTTGTTGTTACAAACAATCTCTGGCGCATCCCAATTATCGTCTTGGATACAAGAAATCTGGGTTGCTACTAAAAGAGCTGCCCCTAGACTTATTTTGAAGTATTTTTTTATATTCATTATATTGCTTTTTTAAAATTATTATTTTTTAGAATCTAACTTGTAGGTTTACGAAATAAGATCGCCCTTGTGTGTACCAGTATTTTGGTGCAAAGTTTGGGGTTTTGCTGTTAAAATCATTCTCAAAATCTACGTTTCCGTTGGAGTTTCTTATCTGCTCGAATCCGCCGGTAATATATTTTGTATTATCTAAAATATTATTAACAGAAGCAGAAATCAATAAATAATATTTTCCGAAGATCCAAGATTTTCCAACATTTGCATTAATGAAATTGGCAGACATTAGCTTTTTCTGCTTCATATAATAATCAACCTTGTCCTGATCCAAATTGGTGTAAGGTGTGTTGCTTGCATTATTTTGGATCCACTCATCACTTCTGGTAATCGCATTCGGATCCAGATTGTTGTCATCCAAATAATTCCAATTGGCACCGATCCACCAGTAATGAGGATCGCTGTAACGTAATCCTGCGGAGAATGCTTTTTGAGGTGTTCCGCCGACTTTCATCCCTTTGATATTGGTTTTGCCATAATCTACATAAGGGGCTGCTACTACGTCGGATGCGAAATATACAGTTGGATTGTTTCGGTAAGTGTAATCTCCCCAATTCGCCACACCCTGTAAGGAAAGCGTTGGCAATATCTTGTAATCTACTCCCAACTCTGCTCCCATATTTCTTTTGTCTAAGTTAGACATCGTCTGCACCACAAAAGCACTTGCTGTCTGACCAGTGTCGCCGTTGGTGGCATCACTGGTACTTGTAGCGAGGCTAAGTCCATCTGTGAAGAATCTTTGAACATTGGTATCATCTTGCGTATCAACAAGATAACCAGTTACTCTCAGCTTCATTCTTGGTGTAGACATGACATAACTCAAGTCGTTTCCGTTTATTTTTGTGTTCTTGATGCCAGGAGCTGCGTAATTATTATTTCTTGGGTTAATAAAAATGTCTTCTAAGAAAGGGGCTTGCGAAAAATAGGAGCCGTTGTAAACCAAGAAGTTTCTACCATTAAGTCTATAGACGATCTGGCTTTTCAAACCATAATTCCAGTAGTTGAAATCTTTGCTTTCTCCGAGAGAATTATTTTGATAGAGGTAGTGTTGGAACAATCCTTCTCTGCTAGAAGTAGAGTATCCGAACAAACCAGTTACAAAAACATCAAAATTTCCCGTTGAGAATTTGATGCCCGGATTCACTTTTACTTCCTGTCTTCTAAGGATATAATTATAACCAATTCTGTCGCCCACATGTTTTGCAAGATTGGTGTCGTTCACATCATAAAGACCCGAGGAGCCCTGTCTGTTGGACTGTGCATAAGGATCAACTCCTAAAACATAGTCTGCTCCTAACATATCGTTCACCTCTCGGTAGTATTCTGATCGGTAATTTTGATAGGATACATTCAACAAGAATTTGGATTTGTCTGTAAAGTTATAAGTGTAATGAGTTGCGGCGTTCCAAATTTTATCATCACTCACGTCATTTACTAAGAAGTATTTTGCTCTGCGTCCGGTAAGGCCGTATCGCTTGGCCAAATCTGCCTGATCGACCGCATCGTTTGCCATATTGGTGTTATACATTGCGTTCCAGTTGAGTTGGGTGACATTCTCGTTGTTGTTTTCCCAGTCACTCAAAGCAGCAAGGCGCCCTGCTTCTAAAGTGCTGTACAAAGCGGGATCCGTATTGTTGTGATAGGCGTTGTAATCTATACTATTAGAAAAATAACTTGGTAATTTTTTATAATAGGTTGGTGACGGATTCTGCACATTCTGCCAGTCCAATCGGGATCCCTTGTCTTTTCCAAATTGATAAGAAACGGAGGTCCACAAATTAGAATTTTTATTAATTTTCAGGAAATCCTGTAATTGGAAAATTGGTTGGAAACCTTTTCTAACTCTTTCATTTCTCTTTTCGCCATTCTGCCAACCCCAATAGGAGTTATAATGTACACCCCTGTAATCATAGACTTCCTGAGTGCTTGGGCTGGAAGTAGATCTTCTGTACGGAGAGGCAAAAGCGTTGAAGGTAATGGTGTGATTGCTGCTGATTTTTTTCTCAATCCCCAAATAGGTTCCGTAAGCATCGTAGAAAGTTCCGTCTTGGATGCCTTCTTCTGCCCACCTTTTTGCGCCCATCAATGTAAACGCCCATCCGCTTTTGGACATTCCAGAGGTGTATCTCAGAGAGACGCGTTGTCTGTAATTCCGATTGGTGATAGAGTAAACCGCCTGGAATCCTTTTCTATATTCGCTGGCTTTTGTATTTTTATAGACCACGCCACTTGCACCGCCAAAAGCATATTCGGAAGGCGAATGATTGGAAGCAATCTCGGGGTACCGCACAATCTCATTAAGTCCGCCCCAGTTAGAAAAATCGACATTTCCATTATCAGATTTCACCATAGAAACGCCATTCAGCATATTTTCAGAGGTTCTTCCGTCAACACCTCTTGGCCGGAACCAATAGGCCCCAAGATCAAAACTCGCAATCCTGTTGAAAACATCTTGCGAAGATTGTAAAAGTCCAACCGTAGAAGTCTGGCTTCCGCCTTCGTCATCGCCATTATCCAGGATTGCAAGACCTTGGTCTGCGGCCGTCAATGTGGTGTACAGGGTGATGACGCCCAGGTCCTTTCTTTTTTCTGTGGTGATGTCAAACTCCAAAGTTTTTGTCTCGAAATTTGCTTTCGTTACTACAATCTGATAATGCCCAGTTTTCAGATCTACAAACTGGAAATATCCAATTTTGTCTGCCGAGACACCATTACCTTCTCCTTTTAGATCCACTTGCGCTTTCTCTACCGGTTTCCCGTCTGCATCTTTCAGGTAGGCAAAAACGGTGGTTTGTGCATAGTAAAACGACGCTGGAAGCAGTGTAAATAAGGAGATTAATGATAATTTTTTAATCATAAATCAATTAGGTTTTATTTGCTCTTTTTCTAATATTCAGTTCATTACGAACGGAACGCAAATGTAAATAAATTTTCCATAATTAAAACTTTTTAACATTTTATTTGTTTTAACAAATTGTCAATTATTTGCAATATCATTGGCAATCAGCAAAAACTTGAAATTTTTATTTTGCAGCCGTCCAAAAAAAATTACTTTTGTAGCCAAACATATTTTTATTTTATAATTAAAATCTACTATGAAACATATTTTAGGCTTACTGGCTATTCTCAGTTTATCCTTACTCTCTGCGCAGCAAAAAAAGCAAGTGCGCGCCGCAACCGTGGGATTTCTGAATGTTGAAAATCTCTGGGACACGATTCCGTCTGCAGATTATATAGATGGCACCAAGGATGTCAGCAATCCTGCTTTCCACAGAAGTGTGCCTTTGGATTCTTTAAAATACCTACCAGTCACCGGGGAATATAGAGGAGAGTGGAGCGATGCACTTCTTAAAGACAAAAAGGTGGTGAGAAAGCAAATCTTGGCAGACGATTTCACGCCAGAAAGCCCAAAAAGATGGAACTCCAAAAATTACAACCAAAAATTAGCCAATGAAGCCAAGGTGATCTCGGAAATGGGAAGAGCTTACACCAACACGGCTCCTGTGGTCTGCGGATTAATTGAGGTCGAAAACAGACAGGTTATAGAAGATCTCGTAAAGCAGCCTGCGCTTGCAAAATACGATTATGGAATCGTACATTACAACTCCTATGATGCAAGAGGGATTGATATTGCATTTATTTATCAAAAAAGAAGATTTTCGCCAAGCAAATCCTGGAAGAAGGAAATCAAAGTGTACGGCGAAGAAGGCAAAAGAGAATATACGAGAGACGTTGTCGTAATGACGGGATTTCTTGACAACGAGAAAGTGGCATTCTTCATCAATCACTGGCCTTCTAGGCGGGGTGGCGAAGCTAAGTCCCTACCGAAACGTAATGCCGCTGCGGTCGTCCTGAAACAGCAAATGGACAGCCTGCGCGCAGTAGATCCTGCCACAAAAATGTTTGCGATGGGAGATTTCAATGACGATCCCATCAGTCCAAGTCTTAAAAATTATCTCAAAGCGGTTGGTAACCCAAAAGATCTTTCGGAAGACAACCATTATCTGAATCTGATGTACCCATTATACAAAAATGGCGTTGCTTCTCTGGCTTATCAAGATTCCCCCAATCTTTTCGATCAAATCATTGTATCGGCCAATTTATATTCGCCAAATAGAGAAGTGAGAAAGGATTACACCGTTTTCAAAGCAGAGATCTACGCACCAGCTTATCTTATTACAAAAGAAGGAAGTTACAAGGGCTATCCTTTCAGATCTTGGGCGGGTGATACTTTTACCGGCGGATATTCCGATCACTTTCCCGCTTTTGTGGTACTGCAGAAAGATCCTACGCCTTAGAAGGATCAAAATGATTGCGATATATATACAAGCCGTTTCATATCTTTGGAACGGTTTTTTGTGTAATTAAATGAATTATCTGATATGAAAAATTTACTTGCTCTCGCCCTTTTGTCTTTATTGGTCTGGTCTTGTACGGCGAGGCCAAAAGCAAAAGCTCAGGATCATCCGACCGTTGCGACGCAAAAGAAAACCGACTCTGCGGATGAGTGGGAAATTACCGTTTTCGATACCGATTATGAAAATTTTGTAGCAACTAGAGCCCAGCCAAAATCAATGTTCACAGAATCTAGCCTCAAATCAAGAAACAGTATTTTGGTAAGCGAGTGGAATTCGAGATTCTACTCTGGGGCGAATCCAAATTTTTACGAAGTCGCAATAGATTATGACCAGAGAGAAAACTACGGATTCGAATTCGAGTACAGATTGTATCAATTCTTTGCCTATTGCAATTGGAAATACGGCGTCCGATTTGCCGGTCTTAGGGGAACGGATCGCATTAAATAGAGAAAGAATGCAAGTTGCGGTCTTTCCAACGTGATATTTTGAGATTAGGCAATTCCCTCTTCCTCACCTTTCAGTTTCTCGGCATTTTCTGCCATGATGACGGCATCCATCATTTCCTGAATATCACCATTCATATACGCATCCAGATTGTATATAGACTTATTCACTCTGTGATCCGTCACCCGGCCTTGCGGATAGTTATACGTTTTGATCTTTGCAGAACGATCGCCAGTGGAAACCATTGTTTTTCTCTGAGCAGCGATATCGCCAACCACTTGCTGCAACTTGATGTCATACAGTTTTGCCCGAAGCATTTCCATCGCCAATTCCCTATTGGCCAGCTGTGAGCGCGCCTGTTGGCAGACGACGACCAGTCCAGAGGGCTTGTGCGTCAGCTGTACTTTTGTTTCGACTTTGTTGACGTTTTGTCCGCCGGCACCTCCAGAGCGTGAAGTTTGCATCTCGATATCTGCCGGATTGATTTCCACATCCACTTCTTCCGCTTCGGGCAAAACCGCAATGGTGATCGCGGAAGTATGAACCCGGCCCTGAGATTCGGTTTCCGGCACACGCTGAACGCGGTGGACGCCAGACTCAAATTTCATAATGCCATAGACACTTTCCCCTTGCACTTTCATAATCAGTTCTTTGTATCCTTTGGTGGCTTCGCTGGCGTCTGTGATCTCGTGTTTCCAGCCTTTCGTTTTGAAATACATCGTGTACATCCGGTACATATCTTCCACAAAAATTGCTGCTTCGTCGCCACCAGTTCCGGAACGCATTTCCAGGATGATGTTTTTATCATCCGCAGGATCTTTGGGGATCAGGAGAAACTTAAGCTGCTCTTCATATCCAGGCAGCTTGTCCATCGCCTCATACTTTTCCTGCTTTGCCATTTCTACAAATTCTTTGTCAGAACCGTCTGCGATGATGTTGTCTGACTCTGCAATGGTGTCGAGCGCACCTTTATACTCATCAAACACTTTGACGATCTTTCCCAGATCGCTGTATTCTTTGTTCAGCGTCGAATATTTTTTTTGATCCGAGATCACATCGGGCTGGATGATGAGCTCCGCGACCTCATTATATCGTTGTTTTATGGCTTCCAGTTTGGGGATTAATGACTTGGACATATTAAATTTTTAAGGTGCAAAGATATGGAAATAAGAAACAAGAAGAAAACGCCAAGAATTAAGTCTGAAGGGTTCAAGAGAACTAAAAAATCCACTCTTATTAAAGAATGGATTTGAATATATGTTGTTTCGCTTTGAGTGCAATCTCTTGCGAAAAGAAAATCGCCAAATTAATGCGGATGCCCGTGGCTGGTGCTTTTTTCTCCTGCGGGTCTTTGATAAATTACTTCTACGCCTTCCTGCTCATAAAGTTTTTTGTATCGCACTTGCTCGGGATCGAAGTTTTTGTTGATCTTTCCGTAATATTCTGCCAATCCTTCTGTCAGCCAAAGCGGAACGATGAATCCGAAGAACATCAAAATACACCAAAATCCACACAAAAGCATTGTGAAAAAGTAAACGGTCCAAAGGAATTGATAAACGGGCCAAAATGCAGACAACATCATATCGATATATTTTTAGCAAAAATAAATGATTTTCTTAGATCTGACAAAATTTAGGACTTGATTTTTTTCATTTTGCCACACTTTTAGTTTTTAGTAAATTCGTAAGGTTGGAAAATCAGTTGAAATGAAGTTGGAAAATGCCGGATAAGGATAACAAAACCCATAGCCCCGATTGCAGTGGAAATCCTTTTTTTTCGGCGGCGGCAAGGCTGAGAAAAAAAAAGATTGCAACGGAAAGCGGGAAATAGCTCCTAATAAAAAGAATCAGAACGGATGGCTGAGCGGAATCGAATATTTTCTATGATCAATAATAAATCTAAATTATAATGAATTTCAGAATCGAAAAAGACACGATGGGCGAGGTGCAGGTGCCCGCAGACAAGTTTTGGGGCGCTCAGACCGAGCGGTCCCGCAACAATTTCAAAATCGGGCCGGCAGCAAGTATGCCCCGCGAGATCATCGATGCATTTGCTTACCTGAAAAAAGCCGCCGCTTATACCAATGCAGAGTTGGGCGTGCTTTCTGAAGAAAAAAGAGACCTGATTGCCAAGGTTTGTGACGAAATCTTGGAAGGTAAATTGTATGATCAATTTCCTTTGGTGATCTGGCAGACAGGCTCGGGAACACAATCTAATATGAACGTGAACGAAGTGATTGCCAACCGATCGCACGTTCTCAACGGTGGAACTCTCGGTGACAAACCGTTTATCCACCCGAATGACGACGTCAATAAATCCCAGTCTTCCAACGATACCTATCCAACGGCTATGCATATCGCCGCGTACACCAAAGTGGTGAAAGAAACCTTGCCGGCTTTGGATAAACTGAGACAAACGCTGGACGAAAAAGCCAAACAATTCCGCAATATCGTGAAAATCGGGAGAACGCACCTGATGGATGCCACGCCTTTGACTTTGGGGCAGGAATTCTCGGGCTATGTGGCACAATTGGATTATGCGAAAAAAGCAATCACGCATACTTTGGAGCATTTGAAGGAGTTGGCGCTTGGCGGAACTGCCGTCGGAACCGGACTTAATACGCCGAAAGGTTATGATGTTTTGGTGGCTAAATATATTGCAGAATTTACAGGACTTCCTTTTGTGACGGCACCCAATAAATTTGAGGCTTTGGCAGCGCACGACGGTATTGTGGAATCTCACGGCGCCTTGAAACAATTGGCGGTTTCTCTTTTCAAAATTGCCCAGGACATCCGCTTGTTGGCTTCCGGGCCAAGATCAGGCATTGGGGAAATTCACATTCCGGAGAACGAGCCGGGATCTTCCATTATGCCGGGAAAAGTAAATCCGACTCAGAATGAGGCTTTGACAATGGTCTGCGCACAAGTTCTTGGCAACGACACCACGATTTCTTTCGCAGGAACGCAGGGAAATTACGAACTGAATGTTTTCAAACCGGTGATGGCTTATAATTTCTTGCAATCGGCACAATTATTAGCGGATGCGATGGTTTCCTTTAATGACCATTGCGCCGTCGGTATCGAGCCAAATGAAAAGAGAATCAAAGAATTGGTGGACAAATCTCTAATGCTGGTGACAGCGCTTAATACGCATATCGGCTACGAAAATGCTGCAAAAATCGCGAAAACAGCGCATAAAAACGGAACCACTCTGAAAGAAGAAGCCGTCAACCTCGGACTTCTGACAGCAGAGCAATTTGACGAATGGGTAAAGCCGGAAGATATGGTTGGGAGCTTGAAGTAGTTTCAAATGAATCTAAGATAATAAAGATCTGACTTTGTGTAGTTCGATTGATAGAAAATGTTTATGGTAACGGGCTTTAGCCCGTTTTTTATGAATTAAAAAGAGGTTTTGAGCCAAATAAAACCCAAATTCACAAGGATTTTTGGAATTTTATCTTTTAGTTTAAGAGTTATTTGGTGTTCTTTCGATAAAAAATAGTTACATTTAGATAGCGATTTGCAGGTGCGATTCTCATTTACTGGAAAACTCATAAAAAAATCATATTTATTTACTAACAACGATTCTCTTTTGAATAAACGCTTTTTAAGAATTGTTAATAATTTTGTTAGCATCTTGATTCTTTCAAAATTCTAAAAAAACTATCTTTGTACAATGGCACAGAAGGATACATTATCGTCTTTGATTCACGGTAATTTTGCAAAGGAACTCTCCATTTCGGATGGCAAAATGCCGCCCAATGCATTGGATTTCGAAAAATTAGTGATCGGTACTTTTTTGATTGACAGAAAAGGGCTCGATTATTCTATCGATCTCTTGACGCCCGAAGTCTTCTACGATCCAAGACATCAAACCATCTTTGCGGCCATCCTGAAATTGTACGAAAATAATTCGCCGATTGACCTGATGACCGTTATCCAGGAACTGAAAAGAACCGAAAAATTGGGTCTCGCAGGCGGCGATCACTACATTATCGATCTTACAATGGGCGTGAGCTCGTCGGCTCATATAGAATATCACGTGCGGGTGATCTTGGAAAAATTTATTCTGAGATCCTTAATCAATGTTTCCGCCAACGTGATAGACAATTCTTACAAAGAAACAACCGATGTTTTCGAATTGCTGGACAAAGCCGAGCAATCCTTCTTCGAAATCACCAACGGCACCATCAAAAAAGGCTTCGATACTGCCAACACTTTGGTAAAAGACGCCATCGATAAAATCAAATCCTTAAAAGACAAAGAAGGTTTGTCCGGCATCCCATCCGGATTCTCAGCTTTGGACAGGGAAACCGGCGGCTGGCAAAACTCCGACCTCATCATCATTGCCGCTCGGCCGGCGATGGGCAAAACGGCTTTTCTGCTGTCGATGGCTCGAAACATCAGCGTAGACCAGCAAATTCCGTTGGCATTGTTTTCTCTGGAAATGGCCTCTGTGCAGCTGATTACCAGAATGATCTCCTCGGAAACAGGGATTTCGTCCGAGAAATTGCGAAAAGGACAAATGTCGGACGAAGAATGGCAACGGCTTTTCACCAATGTTTCCGCCTTAGAAAATGCGCCGCTTTATATCGACGAAACGCCCGCGCTTTCTATTTTTGATTTCCGTGCCAAATGCCGAAGGCTGGTCATGCAGCACGGCGTAAAGATTATTATGGTCGATTATCTCCAGCTGATGACCGCGAACGCCGGAAAAGGCGCCGGAAATCGCGAACAAGAAATCGCAATGATTTCCCGATCCTTAAAAGCCATTGCAAAAGAACTAAACGTGCCGGTGGTCGCACTTTCTCAACTATCCAGAAGCGTAGAGGCGCGTCCCGGAAAAAGACCGCTGCTCTCCGACCTGCGAGAATCGGGCGCTATCGAGCAGGATGCAGATATTGTTTCCTTCATTTTCCGACCGGAATATTATAAGATTGCTGATTGGGATAATGACGATGAGAACGTAAAATCCAGCACAGAAAACCAAGCGGAAATCATCATCGCAAAACACAGGAACGGCGCAACGGCCGACGTGCGGCTGGCATTTCACAAAAATATCGGTAAATTTGCCGACCTCGGAAGCAGTTACGAATATATCCCTTCCAACTTCGGACAGAAGGATGAGCCGTCCGGATTCGACAGAATTACCATTACGAGCGACCCGCATACAGCATTCGGGCTTCCGAATGAAAACAATCAAGTCTCGGGTTCTGCGATGAATGACGACGACGATGATGACTTTCCTTATTAAGCGATTGGAAGATCTTATATTAACAACATTTTACTTCAAAGCATAGTTTGAAATCTGAAATTTCCACTATCTAAAATCCTCTTAGTTTGAGTTTAAGAATCGAAATCTATACAGACGGTGCCTGCAGCGGAAATCCCGGGCCGGGCGGTTATGGCATCCTGATGCGTGTTCCTGAAAAAAAATACCAGAAAACCTACTCCAAAGGCTTCCGGAAAACCACCAACAACCGGATGGAGCTGATGGCTGTAACGGCTGCTCTTTCGAAATTAAAAAGCGCAGACAATGACGTCCACATCTTCACCGACAGCAAATATGTTGCAGACGCCATCAACCAGAATTGGATCTTCGGATGGATCAAACGCGGGTGGAAGAACGTAAAAAACCCGGATCTTTGGAGAGAATTTTATAAATTATACCAGCTTCACAATCCCCATTTCCATTGGGTCAAAGGCCACGCCGGACATCCCGAAAATGAAATCTGCGATCAGCTGGCTGTGGCGGCTTCCAAGTCAGGAGATTTGGAGATTGATACTTATTTTGAGACTCAGAGTGACGGCGGCTTATTCGATTAAACATTCCAAAAATCCCGATCCAAACTTCGATACTGAATGGCTTCCGATATGTGGTCGCCCTGAATGTTTTCAGAATTTTCCAGATCGGCAATGGTTCGAGCCACTTTTAGAATTCTGCTGTAGGCTCTTGCAGAAAGATTGAGCTTTAGCATTGCCGCTTTGATTAGCAGCTGAGAATACTCATCGAGTTCGCAGTATTTTTCCATTTCTTTGGATCCCATTTGTGCATTGTAGCTGATGTCGGAATCTTGATATCGCTCATTTTGGATGTCTCTTGCTCGGTTGACACGTGCTCGGATGCTGGCGCTGCTTTCGCCCTTTTTCTTTTCTGCTAGTTGATCATATTCCACCTTCGAAACTTCTATATGAATATCAATTCTATCTAAAAGTGGCCCAGAAAGTTTGTTCATGTATCGTTGCATTTCCATTGTCGATGAGGTGTTATTGGGATCATCTGGGAAATAGCCGCTGGGACTTGGGTTCATACTGGCTACCAGCATAAAACTTGCGGGATATTCTATGGTAAATTTAGCTCTAGAAATCGTAACAACTCTATCTTCCAACGGCTGTCTCATTACTTCCAGAACTGTCCTTTTGAATTCGGGCATCTCATCCAAAAAAAGCACGCCATTGTGAGCCAAAGAAATCTCGCCGGGTTGGGGATAACTACCTCCGCCGACCAATGCAACGTCGGAAATAGTGTGGTGAGGCGCACGAAACGGGCGAATGGTTATCAAAGAAGTCTCAGCACCCATCTTGCCCGCCACAGAATGGATCTTCGTTGTTTCCAAAGATTCTTTGAGACTCAGAGTTGGTAAAATGCTGGGCAAGCGCTTGGCAATCATTGTTTTTCCGCTGCCGGGTGAGCCGATGAGAATAATGTTGTGACCGCCTGCCGCTGCCACTTCCATGGCACGTTTGGCGGCTTCTTGCCCCTTGACCTCATCAAAATCAAAAGGAAAATGATCTACTTTGTCCTGAAACTCCTTTCTGGTGTCGATTTCGAATTTTTCCAAAGGCGCATCTTCATTAAAGAAATTAATGATTTCCGTGATATTTTCGATGCCGTAAACGTCCAGTTGATTGACAATGGCTGCTTCTCTCGCATTCTTTTTTGGCAGTATGATGCCTTTGAAGCCTTCCTCTCTGGCCTTTATCGCAATCGGCAAAACGCCGCGGATGGGTTGCAGACTGCCGTCCAGAGAGAGTTCGCCCATAATGATGTACTCGCTGAGTGTTTCATATTTAATCAAATCGGACGCGGCCAAAATTCCCAAAGCAATGCTGAGATCGTAAGCAGAACCTTCTTTCCGCAGATCGGCGGGCGCCATATTGATGGTGATTTTTTTGCCAGGTATTTTGAATCCCGAATTCTTGAGGGCTGCCGAAATCCGGTAGCTGCTTTCCTTGATGGCATTATCTGGAAGTCCCACCAAATGGTAGCCCACTCCCTGATCTACATTGACTTCTATGGTAATAATCTGTGCAGAAACGCCGTGAATGGCTGCACCATAAATTTTGACAAGCATCTGCGTTTTGTTTTCACAAAAATAAAAAAAACCGAGTGATGAAAATCAAAGCCTTACATGTTTTTTTAAAAATATATGGGGTTACATAAATCGTTCGCCCTTTTTCAGATTCTTGAGATCCAGAACATAGTCTTTTATCAGTTGGTCATTGTCTCTCGGGCAGATTAATAATGCCTTATCTGTGTCCACAATGATGTAGTTTTTGAGACCGTCAATGACGGCTACTTTGTTTTGATTTTTGAGTCTGATCACATTTCCTTTCGAGTTGTAGGTCAATACATTTTTTCCATTGATGGCATTATTGTCACTGTTCTTGTCCGCGTTGTTGTAAACAGAAGTCCAGGTTCCGAGATCGCTCCAGCCAAGGTTGGATGGGATCACATAGACGTTGTCGGCCTTCTCCAATATGCCGTTGTCTATGGATATTTTGCTCACGGTAGGGTAGATTTGGTCGATGCATTCTTTTTCGGCTTCGCAATTGTACTCGCAGCTGTTGAACTGATTGTACATCTCAGGAAGATATTTTTTGAAAGCGGCCAAAATACTTTTGACACTCCAAACAAAGATGCCAGCATTCCAGAGAAAATCTCCGGACTCCAAAAAGCTTTTTGCAATTTCCAAATTCGGTTTTTCTGTAAATGTTTTGACTTTCGAATAATAATCATCCTTTTGCTGGATGAACTGGATGTAGCCGTACCCGGTATCAGGGCGAGTAGGCGTAATTCCCAGGGTCACCAAATAATCATTCGCTGTAGTGATTTTGAAGGCAAGTTCTGCTTTTTCCAAAAATGTGTTTTCTTTCAGAATCAATTGATCGGCGGGCATTACGATGATATTGGCATCAGGATTTGCTGCTTCGATTTTTTTGGCCATGTAAAGATTGCAGGCCGATGTGTTTTTCATCGCAGGTTCTCCCACGATGTTGACGGTGGGTACATCGGGCAGCTGTTGCTGCGTCAGTTCTACATATTCCTGATTGGTAATCACGTAGATATTTTCTGTTGGGATCAGCTGATTGATTCGGTCGTAGGTCTGCTGAATCATCGTCCGTCCGGTGCCTAAAATATCGTGGAATTGTTTCGGGAATTTTTGGGTGCTCATAGGCCAAAATCGGCTTCCGATGCCTCCCGCCATTATCACACAGTATTTATTTTTGTTCATTTGTTGTTATTTTTTCAACCTTAGCTAGAGGCCGGAATAGATATTTTTTTGAGTTTTTGCTATTGAGGCAAAGATATAACTTTTTCTTTTTTTCTAGAACCACGTAAGTGTCACCTTGGTAGAGGAATTCCTCATTAATTAACAATTCCTCAACAAAAACAGAACTCTCAGACGGATCTTCGATGTGGAAATAGCGCACCAGTTCTGGGCTGGCCATATAGTTGGCCTTGGGATTTTTGGAGAAATTTAAGATAATGGGTTTCAAATCCGCGGTGTAAACGTCCAGACTTTCCAAAAGCATCTTGCGAAAAGTGTCTTTCCATTCCTGCCCGTGGGCGCTGATTCGGAATTGAAACTTTTCGAAGGCAATAAGATGTGCCAGCTCGTGCGTTAAAACAAAAAAGAAAAGTTGCTTATCCAGAGTAGAATTAATGGTTATCTGATGGGATTTGTCTGGCAATCGGCGGTAATCTCCCAGTTTGCTGTTTCTGTTTCTGGTGATTTTGATATGGATGTAGTAATCCGAAAACCATTGTTTGAGAAAATGAAATGTATTCTCTGGAAGATATTGCTCCAAAATATTAATTGACATTGAAATAATCAAATTATCATCAAAATTACGCATTCACAATGATTTTCTTTTTATTAAGAGTGGAATATTCATATTTTTCTTAAATTTCGGATAAAATTGTAACCTTGAGAAGATCTTTCTTTTTGCTGCTTATCTTGATTGGATGCTCTCAGAAGGAAGATTCAAAAAAGACAATCCAGACGGCCAACTCTCAAGCCAATCCCTACTACGAAAAGGCGTTTGTCTTTATGGACAAAAACGCAGACAGTTCTTTTTTTTATTTGAACCAGGCCAAAGAACTATTCCAAAAGAGAAATGACAGTTTCGGACTGGGGAAAACCTACGTGAATATGGCCATCATTCAGGAAAAGGCCGGGGATAATTTTGGAAGCGTGGAAACCAGTCTTTTGGCGACCAAGTTTCTTAAAGAAAAACACCCTTCCCATTGCAACGTTCTGTTTTCCAATTACAATAACCTGGGTGTAGCGTCCAACAACCTAAAAAATTACCAAGATGCGAAAAGATTTTATCAAAAGGCCTATCGATTTACGAAAGATCCCGTAGACCGGATGATGCTCGCGAACAACCTCGCAATTGTTTTTCACAACGAAAAGCAGTACCAAAAAGCAGTTGCGATCTATGCCAAACTGCTGGACAGCGTTGGTGCCAGAAGCGAGTTCTATCCCAAATTGCTTCTCAATTACAGCCGATCGAGGTGGTATGGAGACAGAGCTTATCATCCAAAAAAAAATTATCTAAAGGCCGAGAAACTAAGCGAAACAATGAAAGACGACTGGACCAAGGATGCTGCCTATGCCTATCTGTCGGATTTTTATCTTGATAAAGACAATGACTCTGCAAAGCTATACGCCACCAAAATGCTGAATCTTGCAACCCGATTGAAGTATCCCGACGATCAGCTGGAAGCTCTGAAGACATTAATAAAAATTTCCCAAGGCTCGGATTCTAAAAAATATTTCGAAACTTATTCCAACATTCAGGATGAACTCATTACGAGCCAAAACAAAGCTAAAAATCAATTTGCACTGATCCGTTTTGAAAGTGAAAAAGCGAAGGCCGAAAATTTACATCTGCAGAAGGAGAAAACGATGATCGAGTACAAAGTTCTGCGTCAGAAGATTATAAACGCTTCCATCGTCGGCTTCGTTTTTATAGTGACTGTTTTTGTGTTTTTATGGATCAAGAGGAAGCGGCAAAGAATGATTTTGGAAGCCAATAATAAACTCCAGAATCAACGGCTGGACTTTTCCAAAAAAGTGCACGATGTGGTTGCCAATGGTATTTATGAAGTGATGTCGACCATCGAAAACCAAGGCGAAATCCCGAAAGAAAAAATACTGGACAAACTGGAGCTGATGTACGAAAAATCCCGGGATCTGTCCTACGAAAATGTGGGTAGTGAGGAATTTAATGAGCAAATGTCTGGCCTTATCAATTCTTTTGATAAAGATGAAACAAAGATTATTGTGATTGGAAATGATCCGGATTTTTGGCGAGGCCTCAACCAGTTTTCCAAAGACCAGTTGTTTCAAATCATCCGGGAGCTGCTGATAAACGCAAAAAAACACAGCCAAGCGACACAGATACTGTTGAGGTTTTTGAAAGATAATGATTTGCGGGAAATCAACTATAATGATAATGGAGTTGGCCTCCCTAAAGATTTTTCAGAAAAAAATGGGTTGACCAATATAAGATCGAGATTGAAAGAAATAAATGCCAAACTGGAAATAAAGGGAACTCTAGAGGGCTTAAAAATGATCATCAAACTTTAGAAAAAATGTTTAGGAAAATATTAATTGCAGAAGACCACGAGAGCAGCAATCTCTTTTTGCAGCAGATTTTGGAAGAATTGAAAATTACAACCATAGATCACGTTTCTTACTGCGATGACGCTTTTTATCTTTTTAAGAAGTCTTTGGAGTCTGCGCCATATGACGTTTTACTGACGGATCTTTCTTTTGAAGAAGATCACCGAGAACAGCTTATAAAAAACGGTCGCGAACTGATCAAATGTTGCAAAGATATGGACGCGCAACTTAAAGTCGTCGTTTTCTCTGTGGAGCATCGGGTGGGCGTCATCGATTTGCTTTTTAAAGAATTCAAAATCGACGCCTTTGTTCGGAAGGCCAGATCCGACGCCAGGGAACTGAAAAAAGCGATTGAAACCGTTGCCAGAGGCGAAAAATATATATCGCACGACCTTCAACTGCCGGTCAAAAGAATAAACACTTTGGAGTTTAGCAATCATGATCTGGCCATTCTCAAACTCCTGTCCGAGGGTTTTTTGCAAAAAAATATTCCTGAAATATTACAAAAAAGAAATATGCATCCCCATAGCCTGAGCAGCGTAGAAAAAAAAATGAATGCTATGAAGCTTGCATTAATGGTAAAAAACAACGAACAATTGATTGCAAAATGCAAAGATTTGGGAATAATTTAAAATTAATTTCAATTATTTTGCAATTTTACGGTTTCCCGTAAGGAAGTCTCATTTTATGTGCATAATTTTGTCTCAGATTAATAACCGTAAAAACACAAAGATTAAATACAGCTTGTTTCCAAAGGAGTCTAAAGTTTTGCTTTAGACTTTTTGTTTTCTAAGCATTTCTGTATGAGGAATCTCGTCTTCCAAATACTTTTTCCCAGTGTCTTCAAATCCAAAAGCCGCATAAAAATCCAATAGATAATCCTGAGCAGAAATCCTAACCTCGGAAGTTCCCAATCTGTTTTCTATGACTTCCAAGGCGAACTGAATCAACTGTTTTCCCAGTCCTGTTCCCCGCACATTTTCGGTCGTCACGACTCGGCCGATCGATGTTTCAGGATATTTGATTCCACGATCGAAAATTCTGCAATAAGCCAAAACTTCACCCTGGTTTTCTGCCCAAAGATGAATGGCTTTTTGGTCATAACCGTCCAGATCTGGGTAAGGGCAATTCTGCTCTATTACGAAAACGTTGATTCTGGCCTTGATGATCGCGTAAAGTTCCTGCGTGGTAAGCTCAGAAAATGTTTTGATTTTCCACTCGGTATCAATCATCGAATCGCACTTTGTTTTTGACAAGAAACTGATTGGTTTCTTGGATGAATTTCAGAATCGCGTCTGTTCCTGTCTTTTTTTCAGCAGAAGTGACATAGATTTCGGGCAACTCTTCCCATGTTTTCAGCAGTTCAGTTTTATAAGCTTCTACGTTTCTGTCTGCTGCACCGTGTTTCAGTTTGTCGGCTTTTGTGAAAACGATGGAAAATGGAACATGGCTTTCGCCGCACCATTCCATAAACTCAAGATCGATTTTCTGAGGGGAAAGACGCGTGTCTATCAACACAAAAAGATTGACCAGATTTTGCCGATTCAGGATATAATTGGTAATTAGTTTTTCAAAATCCTTTCTCATATTTTTAGAAACTTTGGCGTAGCCGTATCCGGGCAAATCGGTAAGAAACCAGCTTTCATCCACCAAAAAGTGATTGATAAGCTGCGTTTTTCCCGGGGTTTGCGAGGTTTTCGCAAGATCTTTATGATTGGTCATAGCATTGATGAGCGATGATTTGCCCACGTTGGAACGTCCGATAAATGCATATTCCGGCAATGCCGGCTCGGGACAGTCTTGCCATTTTTGGCTACTTTTGACAAATTCTGCGGTTTTGATGACCATTGTTTGGGAGATAAAAAACCATTAAGAAAGCGAGCTGTGCTGAATCAAAAAACGCACTATCTTAATGGGTCTTGAAAATTCATTTAATAAAGGATTAATTCACTTTTTGCAACCACTTGTATAGAATTTCGTTGAACTCGTCCGGTTTCTCCATCATCGCAGCATGACCGCATTTTTCGATCCAATATAACTCCGAGTTTTTGATGAATTTGTGCATATCTTCGGCCACTTCCGGCGGCGTTACATTGTCTTGCCTTCCCCAGATGATGCAGGTAGGGCAAGTTATTTTGGGAAGATCGTTGAGCATATTATGTTTGATGGCGCTTCTGGCAAGCATCACTGTTTTGATGCCTTTCATTCGGTCATTTACTACCGCAAAAACCTCATCTACTAGCTCATCTGTGGCGATGGCCGGATCGTAGAAAACCTCTTCTGTCTTCTTTTTGATGTACGTTTTATCACTTTTTCTAGGAAAACTGTCCCCGAAAGTTCTTTCATATAAGCCAGAACTGCCAGTTAAAACCAAATTCTGTACCAGCCTGGGACGGGAAATTGTAAGGATAAGACCAATATGGCCGCCCATGGAGTTGCCAACAATGGTAGCAGGCTGACCGATAACATCAATAATGAATTTTGCAACAAACTTTGAGATTGATGTCAGATTGGTGTTGAGAATGGGCAAGTCGTAGATGGGCAATTGCGGGACGATGACCCGATATCCCTTCTCGGCAAAAAAATTGATCATCTTATCGAAGTTGCTCAAACCTCCCATCAAACCGTGCAGAAGCACCATAGGATGACCTTCACCCGCTTCCACATAAGTATATTTCGTGTCTTTTTTGGTTTTAAAAATCATAATGCTATCTCGATAACCCTCTAAAAATACAAATAAAAGATTAATTTTTGTTTTGCGCTTTATTAAAGCTAAATTTTAATTTATATTTAACACTACTTTCAGCTCACTGATGCGATGGATGATGGGCATAGCGAATATTCCGCTCGTCGTGAGATATAGTTCGTAAAATGTTTTCGCCCTTTCCGCAAAATCTTTTTTCCCTTCCGTCCGAAAATGAAACATAAAAACATTTCCCAACATTTCATAATAATCTGGATGGTCTTTCGGCTCCCGCATTTTCACCATTTCTATGATTTCTTCTGCTGATTGTGATGAGAGCTCCTCAAAATCCATTTTGAAAATATCTTTCATCAAAGTGTCGAAATCCAATTCTTTCTGTATTAAACTTTCTTCCGGTTTCCCGAGAAGTAATTTTTCCAAAGCCTGAGTGAGCTGCCTGATTAATCTAAGTGTAAAATCTTTATCCTGAATCATAATATATTATCCAAAAAATAGGTAGGCCAATACGATCGAAACCACCACCCCGACGAGGTCTGCCAATAGCATCGATCCGACGGCGTAGCGGGTATTCTTAATCCCAACTGAACCGAAGTAAACGGCAATTACATAAAAAGTTGTATCCGAACTTCCCTGCAAAATAGCTGATAATTTTCCCGCAAAACTGTCTGCTCCAAAGGTTTTCATAGTATCAACCATCATTCCACGAGCACCGGAGCCTGACAATGGTTTGATCAAAGCGGTTGGCAAGCCGTCCACAAATCTGGTGTCGAGATTTGATGCGCTGGCAATCCATTTCATTCCGTCGATAATGACATCGAAAACGCCGCTCGTCCTGAGTAAAGAAATGGCGATCAACATCCCTACCAAATATGGAATAATCTTGATACAGACCCAAAATCCTTCTTTGGCACCATCAATAAATGCATCGAAGATGTTGATTTTTTTATAAACTGCACCCAAAACAATGGCAAGAAAAATCAATAGGATAATGCCGTTGCTCATCACTTTGCTGAAAGAATCCAACTCGTCTTTATTTAATTGTACCAAGTAAATCACAAGCAAGGCAATAAGTGCAGAAATACCACCAACATAAGCCAAAATAACCGGCTGAAAAAGATTAATTTTTTGTCTGACGGAAACGATTGTCATTGCCGCCAAAGTCGCACAAAATGTAGCGATCATACAAGGCAGGAAAATGTCTGTCGGGGTTAGAGATCCCATCGAGGAGCGGATGGCGATGATGGAAACGGGAATCAATGTGAGGCCGCTGGCGTGCAGGCAGAGAAACATAATTTGCGCATTGCTGGCTCTGTCTTTATCGGGATTCAGGGTTT
Source organism: Weeksellaceae bacterium (assembly GCA_022013695.1). Taxonomy (GTDB): domain Bacteria; phylum Bacteroidota; class Bacteroidia; order Flavobacteriales; family Weeksellaceae; genus Epilithonimonas. The sequence goes on along the minus strand of JAKLPS010000027.1, from coordinate 42,812 downwards.
GAAGACTTTCCATTGCTTTGAGTCCAAAAGGTGTTGCGGCGTTGTCCAGCCCTAATAGATTGGCACTGAAATTCAGCATCATATGACCAAATGAGGGATGGTTTTTCGGGATGTCAGGAAATAATTTCGAGAAGAAGGGTTGAATCAATCGGCTGAGGAAATTGATGCCGCCTGCTTTTTCCGCAATGCTCATAAAACCCATAAATAAGGCCATTATTCCTATCAATTTCAGACAGATATTGACTGCTGTTTCGCTGGTTCCGATGACGCCGTCGGTTTCCTGTACTCTATAAGTATTCACATTTCGAAGAGAATCCATTTTGTAATGGATATGATTTTCTTCAAAATAAGGATTGATCTGCAACGCTTTCTGAATATCTTTCGAGAAGTGTGCCACAGGTTTTTGAGAAATCTGGATCGTGTCGCCGCCCTTTCCAACTACCATATCGTTGAAAATCTGTTTGTAATGCTCTGAACTGAAATATTTCACGGATGCCACTGCAATCGCAACGATGATGAAAGCTGACCAAATCCTGCTTAGAACCATTGATTAACCTATTTTTTTAGTAAATGTATGAAAAAAGCAAACTAAAAAGAAATTCCGCATAAAAGCTTTATTATTCCAGATAGATAAGCTTTGTTCTGTCAACTTCTTCGTCGGCAGAAGTTATTAGAACGGCATATTTCGCTTTTTTCTGAAGCTCTTCTATGAAGAAAGAACTTTCGAAGAATTGGCGGTGAACCCCCTGCAGGAGACTCATAAAATAGTCCATTCCCACCCGATTGTTATGAAGATCCATCTTGGTTTCCAGCGCTTTGTTTGGGAAGAGATCTTCGTGCATAGCGGTAAGTCTTTTGCACCATGTTAAAGCCTTTTCTGGGGAAGAAATTTTACAGAAATACATCATCACTAGGCAGCACCAATAGGCGTGGCGAAAGGCATTTCCTATTCCGCTGTTGGAGCTGGAGGCGGGGTACAATTCTTTTGCTTTTGCGAATGCTTTCAGACTTGCATACGTATATAAAAATGCAAATAGAGGATGCCGGATCCCAATGGAAAAAACCTTCAGTAACTTATTAAAGGTTAAGGATCGCAAAGCTCTAAAAAATATGCCGATAAATCTCATAAAAAACTCTCCCAAAGTTGAGAGAGTATGTTTTTAGTTCAAAAAAATGATTAATGATACTCGTGAATCAAAAGCTTGAAAGCCCGGGAAACAGAATGCTTGATGTCGGTTCTTTTGACAATGAAATCCACAAAGCCTTTTTCCTGCAGAAATTCGGAAGTTTGGAATCCTTCCGGCAAATCTTTACCAATAGTTTCGCGGATAACTCTCGGACCCGCAAACCCAATCAAAGCACTTGGTTCGGCGATGATGAGGTCGGCCGTCATTGCGAATGAAGCGGTAATACCGCCAAAAGTTGGATCCGTCAAATAAGCGATGTAGGGCAAGCCAGCGTCCGAAAGCTGAACCATTTTTGATTGCACCTTTGCCAGTTGCATCAGAGAATAAGCGGCCTCCTGCATCCGTGCGCCGCCGGACTGGCAAATGATCATGTAGGGCAATTTGTTTTTGATACAATAGTCGATAGCACGGCGGATTTTTTCGCCCATCACAGACCCCAAAGATCCTCCGATAAATGCAAAATCCATACAGGAGATGACCATCTCGACGCCATCTACCTTTCCGGTTGCGTTTCGGATAGAGTCGGTGAGTTTGGTTTTGGATTTTACTTCTTTCAAGCGATCCGCATAAGATTTGGTGTCCTTAAATTTCAGCATATCCACACTTTCGACATCGGCGTCCAACTCTTTGAATTTTTGATCGTCAAACAGCATATCAAAATATTCTCTGCTTCCGATTCTCACGTGGAAACCATCTTCTGGAGAAACAAAATTATTCGCTTTCAGCTGTTCGGCTTCTATAATTTTCCCCGTCGGTGTTTTGTGCCAAAGACCTTTTGGGACGTCTTTTTTGTCTTCTGTAGAAGTGGTAATATTCTGTGTTTTCCTTTTAAACCAATCAAATGCCATTTTCTTAGTATTACGTAAAATGTATTAGGTAAAAAGTACAAAAGAAATGCATAGAAACATTATACTTTGTATTTGTACTTTATACTTTTTACAAAAAAAATTAAAGTGTATTAATATTATTCAGGTCTTCAAACGCCTGGGTCAATCTCTTGCTGAATGTTTCCTCGCCCTTTCGCACCCAAACTCTTGGATCGTAGAATTTTTTATTTGGCGCATCGGCTCCCGTGGGATTTCCGATTTGATGACGCAGATACTCGATTTTCTCTGTCATATAATCTCGGATTCCTTCTGTATATCCAAACTGCAGATCTGTATCGATGTTCATTTTTACAACACCGTAGCTTATGGCTTCGCGAATTTCCATTAAAGTAGATCCCGATCCGCCGTGGAAAACGAAATTTACGGGTTTGTCTGCAGTTCCAAATTTTTGCTGAACATATTTTTGAGAATTGTCGAGGATTTTCGGGGTTAGTTTTACATTTCCGGGTTTGTACACGCCGTGAACGTTTCCGAAAGCGGCAGCGATGGTAAAATTGTCCGACACATTTTTCAGAACTTCGTAAGCGCGAGCTACTTCTTCGGGCTGGGTGTAGAGTTTGGCACTATCGATATCCGAGTTGTCCACGCCGTCTTCTTCTCCACCGGTTACGCCCAATTCTATTTCGAGTGTCATTTCCATTTTTGCCATTCTTTCGAGATATTTTGCAGAAAGTTCCAAATTTTCTTCGATAGGTTCTTCCGAAAGGTCGAGCATGTGAGAAGAGTATAGCGTCTTGCCGGTTTTCTTGTAGTGTTCTTCGCTGGCATCCAAGAGGCCATCTACCCAAGGCAATAATTTTTTGGCGCAATGATCTGTGTGCAGAATTACCGTCGCTCCGTAAGCTTCTGCCAAGGTGTGGATGTGTTTGGCACCCGCTATTGCACCTAGGACGGCCGCTCTTTGATTTTCGTTGCTCAGGCCCTTTCCCGCATTGAAGATGGAGCCTCCGTTTGAGAACTGGATAATGATTGGCGCATTCAGTTTGGCAGCCGTTTCCAAGGCCGCATTTACATTACTGGATCCTATCACGTTGGCCGCAGGAAGCGCAAACTGCTTCTCTTTGGCGTATTGGAATATTTCTGTTACTAAAGAACCGGTGGCAACTCCTGCCGGAAATTTTCTGCTCATTTCGATTTATTTTTAAGATTTTTTATGGACGGTAAAGTTACGAAATTATAATTATTTACAATCTCGATTTGTAGATATTATGCGAAGGCTAATATTGTTTGGTCAGTTCCTCTTGTCATTTCCCCAAAGCAATTTTTGCCGGATGGTTTCGTAGAAACTGAAATTTTTTGGTTTGATGAGAAATAGGGAAAAGTCCGCTTTCTCAATCGTGATCTCGGTGCCGACTTCCATATGATAAAGTCTGGAATCCAACGCCATGGTATATTCCTCTACACGGCTTTCTACGATTAATCTGATCTTGACATCATCTTTAACGATGAGTGGCCGAACGTTGAGATTATGCGGCGCAATCGGGGTGATGACGAAATTATCATTTGCCGGGGAAATAATGGGACCGCCACAACTCAAGGAATAGGCCGTAGATCCAGTGGGCGTAGAGACAATCAATCCATCGCCCCAAAAAACGTTTAGGAAATAATCATTGATATAAGATTCCACAGTAATCATTGAGGTGGTCTCTTTGCGAGCCAGGCTGACATCGTTGAGGGCAAAAGGAAAATCGATGTTGTTCTCTATGTTCGTGCTGATTTTGATGACCGATCTTTCGCTGATGTTGTAATTTTTTTCGAGAATGATGTCATCCAGCTCATCAAAAATCTGGTCTTTTCTGAAATTTGCCAGAAATCCCAACCTTCCTGTGTTGACCCCAATGATCGGAATCTCAAGATCTTGGATGAAGGTCATCGCATTGAGAATGGTCCCGTCTCCGCCGAAACTGAAAACGATATTGACGTGTTCCCTCTCAAGTTCTTCTTTGCAGGAAAAAGTGTCGAATTCTTTAGAAAAATTGAGCCTTTCCGCCGTTTCTGCGTGCAGAATTACAGAGACATCCCTTATGGCCAGCTCGGTAATGAACTGGTTGAGGTACAGAAATGTATCTACATCTTTTTTTTGGGAATAGATGGCCGCCTTCATCGTTTATATTTCCAAAAATTTTTGAAAAAACCCGAAACGGTCTTTCAGCAGTTCTTCTTTCTCATCGTCGTAGTGCTTGTTGACCACGTTGTAGCCATATCTTTCGAAGGTCTCGTCTATGGAACTCAGATTTTCGTTGCTGATTTTGAGTGTGATTTCGATGCTGTCTTCTTTGATAGCGCTGATGAAGATTCCGTAGATTTTCGCATTGTTACTTTCTACGATCTGCGCGATCTCGGTCATAGAATAATGCAGCCCGGTCGTCTGAATGGTAAGAATGGCGCCGTTCTCCGAAAACAAAGGATATTTTGAAAACTCATTGAAAATGTCGTCTGCCGAGATATAGCCCAAATATTTTTCTTCCTTGGAAATAACAGGAATTACGTTCGCGTTGAAGGTGTGAAATAGCTTGATACTATCGAGAATGCTGCTGTCTTCCATTATTGCAAACCTTTCGTAGTGAATATTAAGGCTATCTAGCGAGCCCTCGGGGCTGTCTTCCAAAAAAGGCTGGCTGAGACCGCCGAGGTAAACCCCCTTGCTCACGATAAAAACGTGCGAATAACCAAACTCTTTAGCAACTTCCGAAGCCTCTTCTATCGATTCTCTGCTGGCGAAGGCGGGGTAATCTTTGGAAATGTAGTCTTTTATAAACATTATGCTAATTTACAAAAAATCCGCTGGCAGAAAAGATTTTAAAAGATTTTATGAAATTTTGTAGCAACTATTGCTTTGTATTAATGAAAAAATATATCTTTGTCGCCTTTCATTTTTACTTTTTATTAGATTTATTTCAAACTGCGGCACTGTAAGGTGTTTGCAGTTTTTTTATTTTAGGCTTTCAAGGTTTTTGGCAAATTCCCACATTACAATGCCGCCGCAGACACTTACATTCAAAGAATGCTTGGTTCCCAATTGGGGAATTTCTAAGAAAATGTCAATGTTTGGAAGCGCTTCTTCGCTGATTCCATCGACTTCATTTCCTAAAATCAAGGCGTATTTTTGATCAGATTTAATTTTAAAAGCAGAAATTAATTGGCTGTCTGATGTTTGCTCAATCCCAATAATATTGAAGTTTTCGTTTTTAAGATTTTTAATCGCAACATTAATATCCTGCTCATAAATCCAGTCCACACTTTCTGTGGCGCCAAGTGCGGCCTTATGAATCTCGCGGTGAGGCGGGCGCGGCGTGATGCCACACAAGACCACTTTCTCAATCAAAAAAGCATCGCCAGTTCTGAAGATCGCGCCCACGTTGTGCATGCTTCTCACGTTATCAAGGATAACAACCAATGGAATTTTCGGCGTTTTTTTGAAGGTATCAACGTCGATTCGCCCCAGCTCTTCGAGTTTTAACTTTTTTGTCACAATCAGGCTTTATTTATTATTAAATCAATGTTCCGTCCGATGTTTTCGGCGATCGATTCCATCGGAATATCATTTTCGTCATTGTTGAATGGATCTTCGATCTCTTCAGCAATCAGCTCTAGACTCATTAATACATAATAAACAAACATTGTAATCGGTATCATAAAATATCCGAGGTTCACGACATTCGCCACAGGAAGCGCCAAGACATAGAAAACAACAAACTTCTTGATGAACGAGGAGTAGGAATAAGGAATGGGTGTGTTTTTGATCCTTTCGCAACCACCGCATACATCTAGAAAACCGGAAAGCTGGGCGTCAAGAAACAACATTTCCGTATCGGAGATTTTTCCTTCTTTTTTCAGTTGATAAAGTTTTTTGGTTAGCAAGAAAATCACTTCTGCGGGTGGATGATGTTTCAATTCGTTTGCGAGATCGGCAAAATCTGCATCCAAAATTAAGCTTGTGGATTCCTTGGAAAGATGGCCTGCCAAGAAATGAGGAAAAAACTTGATATATTTTGCAATCTGAGCTTTTGTTCTAAAATCTTTTTCATCCAGAATTCCGCAAATCTTGATGATAAAGTTTCGGCTGTCATTGACTAGTTTTCCCCAGAGTTTTCGCCCTTCCCACCACCGGTCGTACGCCGTATTGGTTCTGAAAACCAGTAGCATAGACAAAACAAATCCCAGCAAAGAATGGAGCATACCGATATGGCTTACGGTGGATTTTGCCGTGAGCCGCAGATATTCGAGTTCGAAAAAATACACTGCAAGGGAATAGGCACCCACGAGCAATATAGTTGGGAAAAGAATCTTCAAAGTATCCGATTTATGAAGACTCACCAGAATTTTGAGAAAATTTTTGGTGTTGTAGGCGCGCATAAAGTGCTTTTGAACGCAAAGGTAATCGATATCAAATAAAAATTCGGATTTACGCTACAATTAATAAAGTTTTAAAAGCGTTTCTGAAAATTATTTTTAAATTTAAACTTTTAAAAAATACGTGCCGGCTATGACAGAAAAATATGACCCGGAGGATAAAAAACGAGACGAAAGTCGAATAAATGCAGATGTATTCAGTAATAGATATAGAAAGTAACGGCGCGCCTTTCCGCAAAGAAAGCATCATAGAAATTGCGATCTATCGCTTTGATGGTCACGAGATTACAGACCAGTTTATCTCGCTTGTGAATCCGGAAGATGAGATCTCTTCTTTTGTTCAAAAATTGACGGGAATTTCCTCAAAAATGGTTTTGACTGCTCCAAAATTTCACGAAATTGCAAAGCGAGTGATCGAGATCACGCAGGATTCTACCTTGGTTGGCCACAATATCGAGTTCGATTACCGGATGCTTCGCCAATCGTTCAAACGCCTTGGTTATGATTTCAAAATCAATACTTTAGACACAATTCCATTAGCCCAAAAACTGATTCCCTATGAGAAAAGCTATTCATTGAGCAAACTCTGCAAATCCATCGGAATTCCGCTCACAGAAGCGCACAGAGCGAGTGGTGATGCGAGAGCGACTTTGGATCTGTTTAAGTTGCTGATGATCAAGGATAAATCCAATGAAATCATCCAATCTCAACACGAAGAAAACTACGCGAAAAGTTACCTCAACAAAATCCAGCTTTTGACAGAAGACCTTCCGAACCAACGTGGAATCTTGTATTTCCAAAATTCTGAAGGGAAAATCATCTATTCTGATGTCGTGGAAGACCTTTACAAATCTGCCAAAAAAATCCTTGAATCGGATTCAAGGAAATACAAGAACATTCAGGAACATTCAGTTCTGACTTCCTACGAACTGACGGGAACCGACCTGATTGCCAAACTGATGATGAAGAATAAAGGCATCAGTAAAACGCAACCTTTGCCTTTCGGATTGTTTCATAGAAAGAATAAATTCATTCTTGAGAAAATCAAAAAAGAGCAGGAAGAGAAACCTTATCTGAGATTCAAGAGTTTTACGCAAGGTTTGAAGGCCATCAATTACATCAAATCCAAACCGGAGCTGAAGGAAAATCTGGAGGAATTTGCACAGAAAATCAATCTGAAAAAAAGAAATGAAATCTGGACTTCATCCGGAAGAACTTTGGGCGAAAAGTCTTTTCTCATCTTAGAAAACGGAAAACTGACTGGTTTTGGATTTTACGATCTATATCATCAGATTCAGTATTTGGAGAAAATTAAAAAACTGATGTTGCCCGTTGCAAGATTTTCTCAGGATTTGCAGAATGATTTGCAGTTGGCGCTTTTGAGGAATGAGTTTGAGGTTTCGGAGTTGCGAAGAATTGATTCACTGCCAAAATTGAACTAAATTATTTTATATTCCATTAAAAAAGTTTTGAAATATAAAATTAATCCTTATATTTGCCGATAAATAACGCCACCTCATAATCTCTGTATTATGAACCTGCTCCTACTGGGAGCTTTTTTTTTATAATTATGACACAAATTGATGAGAATAAAAAAGTAATATTTTACTTTGATGGTTTTAATTTTTATAATGGTTTTAAATCTTATTCAGGTACTAATCCAATTTGGAAAAACTATTATTGGATTGACTTCATAAAACTCTGTTCACAATTTGTTTTTCCACACGATGGCCAAGTCCTACATAAAGTAAAATATTTCACTGCTCCTCCAATAAATGTAAATAAAAGAAGTAAGCAAAGTGCATTATTTGGAGCAAATAAAATCATAAATAATTCTACATTTGAAGTCATTAATGGACACTATGCTGATAAATTTATTGACTGTCAAGCTTCCTGTAAGAAACAATTTAAAGTTCCAGAAGAAAAATGTACCGATGTTAATATATCACTAGGGATTATTGAAGATTGTTTAAATAATGATGTTGACATTATAGTTTTGATAACCGCAGATAGCGACCAAGTTTCAACGGTTAAATTTATTCAGAAAAAATTCCCTAAAATAAAAATCAAATTATACTTCCCTCCTGATAGAAAATCAAACGAATTGAAATCTTTATTCAAGCAGGTCGTCTATTTGGAAAATCACGAAGATAAATTCAAAAATGCAATAATGCCTTTTGAAGTCAAAAATGAAATAAAAAAATATACAAGACCTATGGATTGGAAAAAATAAAAATCAACCCAAAAATTGCGAGTTCTAAAGATAACTTCTATTTTTGCCAAAATTTTATTAACAACAAGCAATGCAATATCAATATTTTAAACAAAGCAAAATCGGAAAAAAGGGAGCTGTAAGGTTCTCTAAGGTTTGGAATGTCTAAAGAGTTGCGTGCATAAGATATCTATTGCGGCAGACTCTTTATATAAGAATCTGCCTTTTTATTTTTAAAAATCTACGATTATGACCAATCAGGACTTGCTAAGTATAGCAAAAGAATTCGGGACGCCCGTGTATGTTTATGACGTTAATTCCATCAGCGAACAGTATAAAAAGCTGACGTCTTCTTTCTCGAAGACCACGCGTTTTTTCTACGCTGCCAAGGCTTTGACCAACATCAATATCCTGAAGTACGTAGAAAAACTGGGCGCATCTTTGGATTGCGTTTCTATCAATGAGGTGAAATTGGGACTTAAAGCTGGTTTCTCCAACGAAAGAATTCTATTCACGCCAAATTGTGTGGATTTGGCTGAGATCGAAGAAGCAATGTCTCATAATGTTCATATTAATATTGACAATATTTCGATTCTTGAGCAATTTGGAACCAAATATGGTGGTGCTTATCCGATTTTTGTGAGAATCAATCCGCACATTTATGCCGGCGGAAATCACAAAATTTCGACTGGACATATCGATTCCAAATTCGGAATTTCGATTCACCAAATGCGTCATATCGAGCGTGTAATGAAATCTACAAACCTGAATGTGGAAGGTCTTCATATGCACACGGGAAGCGAAATCAAGGATCCGGACGTTTTCCTTCAAGGTCTTGAAATTATGTTTGAGTTGGCAGAGCATTTTCCAAATCTGAAATATCTGGATATGGGAAGCGGTTTCAAAGTGCCTTACCAGGACGGCGAAATCGAAACAGACGTAAAATCTCTTGGGAAAAAAGTAGGAAACTCGATTAAAAAATATGAGGAAGAGACCGGGAAAAAATTCCAGCTTTGGTTTGAGCCTGGGAAATTCCTGGTGAGCGGCAGCGGTCATTTCTTGGTAAAATCGAATGTCATCAAACAAACCACTGCAACGGTTTTCGTGGGCGTGAATTCTGGTTTCAATCATTTAATTCGGCCGATGTTCTACGATTCTTATCACATTATCGAAAACTTATCCAATCCGAAAGGACCGGAAAGAATCTACACGGTTGTCGGAAACATCTGTGAGACAGATACTTTCGCTTGGGATCGGAAAATAAATGAAGTAAGAGAAGGCGATATTATCGTTTTCAGAAATGCTGGAGCATACGGGTTTGAGATGAGTTCTAATTTCAACTCCCGACTGAAGCCTGCAGAAGTGATGTTCTTGGACGGAAAAGCGCATCTCATTAGAAAAAGAGACGAGTTTGAAGATCTGTTGAAAAATCAGATTGAAGTTTTGTAGATTATTCTAAATCAGGAGGGTTTGGCACAGATTTTCTTTCATTTGGAGAAATCAAAAACGCTATGAAATCAGTACTATTTTTGGCAAGTTTTTTAGTAAGCTCACTTGCTTTTGCGCAAAATAACGATGTCGAAGAATCTCTTAACATCGAAATTCCAATGATGGACAACTCCCTTAGCGCCGTTGCCTACAACGTGCGTGGAATTTATCAGATTAAAGACAATTCTTGCGACCCTTCTAAGTTCCAAACCCTGAAGTATCCCGGAGGCTCGGAGGCTTACATCAAAGATCTGAAAGAAAAATTGATGGAAAACGTGAACTGGAAAACCTATGTGATCAACGGTTTATTTTTTGTAAAAATGGATATCACCAAAGAGGGTGTTCTTTCGAAATTGGAGGCAGGACCAAAAGTTGAAAACAGCGAAGCTTTTCTAGAGGATCTGAAAGACGCGGTGAAGAAAGTCAACAAAACGTGGACGCCGGCCAAATGCAATGGCGATCCCATCCCTTCTAAAGCCATTGTCAAAATCGATTTTTCATCGATGGCTTACGATAATGCTTTTAATTGAAAAAGTACAACGTAGAATGTAAAAAGTATAAACCGCCTTCAATTGGCGGTTTTTTTATTTTTTGGATAATTTGACGAGATACTGGTCATTCTCATCTTCATAGACTAATTCTGATGTCCATCCTTCTTCCGAAGTGATTTTCTCTAAAGTTTTGAAATCCAGATAAAGCCAACCGAACCAGTCGGTGAACTGCTTTTGATATTCATATCTGCACATTACCTCGCCGTAATATTGGTCTTTTGGCCGCTTATTGTCTTCATACATGTAACCGATATCCGAAGAATCGAAAATTAAAATTCCCTTTTCATTGAGTAAAGTCTCAGCTTTTTTGAGGAATTTTTTAAAACCAATCAATTCGCCGCATAATCCTATTCCGTTCATCAATAACAAAAGTGTATCGAATTTCTCACCATCAAATTGGAAAACATCTTCGCAAATCACTTTTTTTAGACCTCTTTTTGTCATGACTTCACAAGCGGCCGGCGAGATTTCCAAAGCCGTGACGTCCAGATTTTTGTTTTGCAAAATCAGCGCGTGGCTTCCCGCGCCCGCACCAATGTCCAGAGTTTTGGCTTTGCAAAGCTGAAGCGCTATTATTTCGAGTTTTGGCAACTGCTTTTCGCTTCGGAAGTAGAGGGAAATCGGCATTTCTACTTTTGGGCCAAAAGTGTCGTGAACGTAGAGTTTTCCCCTGCTGGATTTTTGGTAGAAATTTTTGATGGCAATGCCCGGCAAATCATTCATAGAAATCTATTCATAGATTTTGGTCAGTCCGTCCATATATTCGTACGCCGTCAAATCGAATTTAACCGGAACGATGCTGATAAATCCGTTTGCCAGAGCGGTTTCGTCGGCATCTTCAGACTCGTCCATATTATTGAAGTATCCCGTGAGCCAGTAATATTTTTTGCCGTGCGGATTGGTTCTTTCGTCGAAGCTTTCTTCCCACTTGGCATTGGCCTGTTTGCAAACTTTGATTCCCTTTATTTCATCTTTCTTCAGATTTGGGATGTTCACATTCAGCACCACACCTTTGGGCATAGGATTTTCTAAAGTTTTGAGAATAATGTCTTTAACGAAATCCTCGGACTGATCAAAATCGGCTTCCCATTTCAAATCGGCTAAAGAAAAGCCAATCGACTGCAAACCTTCTACGCCCGCTTCTACCGCGGCAGACATCGTTCCGGAATAGATCACGTTGATGGAGGAATTGGCGCCGTGATTGATGCCCGAGACTACCAGATCCGGTCTTCTTGGCAAGATTTTGTCCAAGGCCATTTTCACACAGTCCACGGGCGTTCCGGAGCAAGAAAAATCCTTTTGCGGCCCGTCCAGATGCAGTTCTTCGAAACTCAAAGTAGAGTTGATGGTTATGGCGTGGCCCTTGCCGCTTTGCGGAGAGTTGGGCGCTACGACGATGACTTCGCCGATTTGATTCACTATGTTTACTAATTTTCTAATTCCGGGAGCTATGATGCCGTCGTCATTGGTTACCAATATCAGGGGTTTGCTCATGATTTTTGCTTGTATTTTTTGGCTTTGTAGGAGATTTTCAAAAATATCTCAAAAATAACCAATTTATAACGAGTAAAATAAAATAAGGTGTTAAATTTGGTTTCGTTTTTGAATACCTCCGTAACATTCAAAAGAAAAATTTGACTAATAAGTAAGTATCGATTAAATTTATGTTCAAAAAAATCAAGTTCAAGAAACTGCTGATGTTTGCGCCACTGATGACGCTGATGTTCTGTTTCAACTCGCCACAAAATGATGATGAAAAAATGCAAACCATCATGGTGAGCGTTAAAAATACTCTTTCATATCTCCATTACAGCCCCAAAGCAATTAACGATGCTTATTCTCAGGATGTTTTTGATAAGTATATGGAAGATGTGGATGCGTCCAAAAGATATTTTCTGCAATCGGATATGGACGAATTCAAAAAACATTATACCAAACTCGATGATTATCTGAATCAAGGCAATCTTGTTTTTTACAAACTGACGGTGGATCGGCTTTATCAACGCGTGGACGAAATCGACAAAATGACTCAGGACATTCTTTCCAAGCCTATTAATCTGGATGAAAATGATGAACTGATCCTCGAGCCAAAGAAACGATTGAATCCTGCCGACGGGAAACAACAATATAACGAATGGAAAAAGTACATCAAGTACAACATCCTGCAAGAAATGGAAACGCTGACCAGCAAAGAAGAAACGCAGAAAAAGAAAAAAGATTCCGTCATTGCCAACAAACTTATCGACACGATAAAGTATGCACCTCTTTCTATGGAAAAGAAGCGGGAGAAAGCAACCGCAGAAGTGAAAGATCTAATTACCGATTCCTTCCGCAGATTCAAAAAAAGAAAAAAAATGGACTGGTTCTCTGTTTATATGAACGCTTATACCGAAACCTTTGATCCACATACCAGCTATTTTTCACCCAAAAATAAGGAAGAATTTGATATGCAATTCACCGGAAAAGTCATCGGGATTGGGGCAATCATCCAAGAAAAAAGAGGCTATCTCTATTTGGGTGCATTGACGATTGGCGCGCCCGCTTGGAAGTCAAAACAGCTGTCGGAAGGGGATAAAATCCTGAAAGTTAAATCCAAACCTGATGAGGAGCCGGTAAATGTGGTCGGGATGCTGTCCGACGAGGCCGTAAGACTGATCCGGGGCGAAAAAGGCACACCCGTAACCTTGACTGTTGAGAAAAAAGATAAAACCATCAAAGAAGTGACCATGATCCGCGAAGAAGTGGCCATAGAAGATACATTTGCAAGAAGTATTATCGTGAATTCCAAAAGCGGCAAAAAATACGGATTCATCTATCTACCAAGTTTCAATGTTGATTTTGATGATCCAAAAGGTAGAAACGCTTCGGACGACATCAAGGCTGAATTAATCAAACTGAAAAAAGAAAATGTTGAAGGCGTCATCCTCGATCTTAGAAATAACGGTGGCGGATCCCTCACCGAAGTAGGCGATATTATGGGATTGTTTATGAACGCCGGTCCCTACGTACAAGTCAAAGATGGGCACGGCAAAGTGCAGGTGCTAAATAATAAATCCAACGACCCTATCTGGACAGGACCGCTCGTCATTATGCAAAATGAATTTTCTGCATCGGCCTCCGAAATATTGGCCGGCGCGTTTCAGGATTATGGCAGGGCGGCCATCATCGGTTCGCCAAGTTCGTTCGGGAAAGGCACGGTGCAGACCTTCGTGGATCTCAACAGATTCCTGAATACCAACGAAGACTTCGGCTCTCTGAAGCTTACCATTCAAAAATTTTACAGAATTACGGGAGAATCGACGCAAAGAAAAGGTGTAGAATCGGACATCAAAATGAAAGATTTTTATACTTATTCTGATGTGGGAGAGCGCTTTGATCCTTATGCTTTGCCTTGGGACAAGATCGCCACCGCCAATTATAAGAAGTTGGCGCCGCTGAACATTCCTCAGTTGCAGTCAGAGATAGATCAACAACTGGCAAATAACAACAATTATAAGCTGTTGCAAGAATCTGCCGAGTGGAAGGAAGCTCTGGACAAAGAAGAGACCATAACATTGAACCAAACCAAATTCAACGAGTTGATGAAAACCCGAAAAGCCCAGATCGACAAGTTCAAAGCTTTGGACAACTTCAGCAATGGATTAAAATTCACGGTGTACCAAGACGAAGTGGAAAGAAGCAAGAAAGACGAAGCGTTTGCGAAAAAAACAGAAAACTGGAAAAAGAATTTGGAGCGCGATTTCTATCTGGAGGAAACGGTTGATGCGCTGTCTAAGATTAAATAAAGGCATAAAAAAGGCGGAATTCACATGAGTTCCGCCTTTTTTTTATTATTGATGGAGGATTTTCTCTATGATTTTATGAGTAATCATATATGTCGGTTTCACCCCGGTAAGTCCGAGCCCGCCAGAAGACAACGTGCTGCCAGTTTCCAAAGGATTGTCCGAGGCGTAATAAGCGTACATCACGAACAGATCAGGAGAAATGTGATGCCGAATTTTACTTGCCACCTGAATTGCTTTTTGGTAATGCGCCCCTTCCATTTCTAGCCCGATCGCTTTCCACGAAGTGGTCATAAAGTAGGACAGAATATCTTTATTCTGGAGCGATGTTCCCAAAACCGTCACCATCGGTCCTTCGAAAGCTTTAACTTCGTCGTCCACAAAATCTTCAACTTTCAGAGCATTTTCGAAGGTGTAGTTGTCTGCAGTTCCTTCGAAGATGTGCGCCGTGGGAATCATAATATCGCCTTTTCCGCCGGTTAGGATTCCGGCTTTACCCATGATGGAAATGGATTTTACTTTCATCATATAGACTTCGTTATTAACCTCGTAAGGTCTTAATAATTCGTCCATTACCTCGAAAGCCTGCTCGCCGAAAGCGTAATCGAAAACCAAAATCACCTCGTCTCCTTTATATTTTTCCGCTGCGAAAACTGTATTTTTAAGTTCTGTTTTCGCTAGATCGATAATTTGCACATCGATATTACTTCCGCTGTGATCATCGATGTAGATCATCCCTTCTTTCAAGGCGTGATCCAGCACTTTGGTTTGCAAATCTTTCTTGTTGCTGATGTCTGCGAAAAGCTTGTAATCCACCGTTTTGGTTCCTTTTTTATTAAGCGCATCATTTGCAAACAGCATATTTTTTACCGAGTGCATATTGGCGCTGATGATGTGAAGCGGTCGCATGTGGAGATTGTTTTCCACCAAAACCTGCTTGATTTTGTTCGCCCATTTCTCTCCGAAAAGGTGATGCCCAACCCTTTCCTGCAGGATGGATGAGAAATAGATCTCTCGTTCGTTGATCTCTTTCCAGTCGGTCAAACTGACTTGCCCCAACCAATAAATGATCTTGAACAGACGGTCCAGGTTCTTGTCGTCACCAAAACTGTTGTAGGCATTCAAAGTTTCATCAAATGTTCTTCCCAGGAAAGAAGAAAGATGGATCAGGGCGACTTCTTTTTCTTTTCGGCTGTGTTTTTTCTCGCCTTTTGCGACTTCTTCTATGATGTTCCAGATGCGTCTCGGTCTGCCATCTTGATCTAAATCAAAACCGAGATTTCGGATTTTATCCGCTTCCAAATACAAGAATGTAAGATGTGTAAGGATGTCATATATTTCCGAACGGCCCAGCAGAACCTCGATGTTCATTTGGTGCTCGTCTATACGGTAGCAGTTCCGTCTCCGCTTTTTTGGCACTATCGGCTCGAAACTGCCTTTGTCAAACCCTTCATCAGATGTGAGATGGATGAAAGAACATTCCTCGATGCCTTCTGGCAGGCGATCTAGAACATAAAGCAAACCATCGAGTTCTATCTTGTTAGGAATGCTCATACTTCCGTAGATCTCGGGATTGATGACCATCAGGAGTTTCCTCAATGACTCGCCCGAAACACCTGAAGGTTTGAAAAATCCTCTGTAAAATAAGTGTCTCATAGACACGTATAATCTTTCGATTGCTTCTGTGGTTTCTCTTGCTCTGGAATTTGCCATATAGTAAAATTTTTATAAAAGTCTGCGAAGATACAAAAATTAAAATAAATAATTAATGTATTGAAATTCAATTGCTTAACGTACTATTTGGTGCACGCAAGCATTCTTTAAAATTAAACTTTATCCTAATTGGTGAGAAATAAATTTTATTCATATTTCCATAACAATTATAGAATAAAGTGTTTTATGTATTTCAAAATCTGTACTCGTGATTTTTGTAGGGGCTGAGGATTGATCTTATTGATTTTTGTGCAGCGTCTTCTTCATTTGTTGAGGGGTATTTTTATTTCGATATATATTTTTTGTAAATTTGACCTGTTTAAAACAACAAAATTTTATGTCAACATTAAGATTTAAAGCCTTGGCCGAGCTTCCCTTCCGAAATTACAGAAGAGATAATTTCGTAGAAGTTCCCGCAAAACTATCGGAATTGTTTTGTCAAAACGTGTTCTCCGAAGAAACAATGAGAGAATATCTTACAAAAGACGCTTTTCAGCTTCTGATGGAAGCCTCCAAAAAAGGGACAAAAATCCAAAGACACATCGCCGATCAGGTGGCTGTCGCGATGAAAGATTGGGCGCTCTCCAAAGGCGTGACACACTACACACACTGGTTTCAGCCTTTAACAGGAGCAACTGCAGAAAAGCACGATTCTTTCTTCACGCCCATCGAGGGTGGCCGGGCAATCGAGAGATTCAGTGGCGGAATGTTGATACAGCAAGAGCCAGACGCTTCTTCCTTTCCCAATGGTGGCATTAGAAATACCTTCGAAGCAAGAGGCTATACCGCTTGGGATCCGACTTCTCCAGCCTTTATTATGGGAACTACACTTTGCATTCCGTCTATTTTTATTTCTTACACCGGCGAGACATTAGATTATAAAACACCGCTTCTCAGAGCGCTGAACGCCGTCGATGAAGCGGCTACGGAAGTCATGAAATCTTATTTTGATAAAAATGTATCAAAGGTTTCTCCAACGCTTGGCTGGGAACAGGAATATTTTCTGGTAGATTCGGCGTTGTATCAGTCCCGTCCAGATTTGGTGTTGACTGGCAAAACCTTGCTTGGACACTCTCCAGCAAAAGGTCAGCAACTGGACGATCATTATTTCGGCTCCATTCCTACCCGAGTGATGAACTTTATGAAAGATCTGGAAATCGAATGTATGAAACTGGGAATTCCTGTCACAACCAGACATAACGAGGTAGCTCCAAATCAATTTGAATTGGCGCCAATGTTTGAAGAAGCCAACGTTGCCGTAGATCATAATTCCCTGTTGATGGATATTATGGCGAGAATTTCGCACAAGCATCATTTCCATATTTTGTTCCACGAAAAACCATTTGCCGGCGTCAACGGAAGCGGAAAGCACAACAACTGGTCGCTCGGAACAGACACTGGCGAAAACCTTTTGAGCCTGGGAAAAAATCCAAAGAAAAACCTTCAATTTTTGAGTTTTTTCGTTAATACTTTGAAAGCAGTTCACGATTATGCCGATCTATTAAGAGCATCTATTGCGTCAGCAAGCAACGATCACAGATTGGGCGCTAATGAAGCACCGCCCGCCATTATTTCAGCATTTATCGGAAGTCAATTGTTCAAAGTTCTGGAGGAACTGGAAAAAGTGACCGACGGCAAACTATCTCCGGAAGAAAAAACGGAACTGAAACTGAATGTGGTTGGAAAAATCCCTGAAATCCTTCTCGATAATACGGACAGGAATAGGACGTCGCCATTTGCCTTCACCGGTAATAAATTCGAGATCAGAGCCGTGGGCTCTTCCGCCAACTGTGCCGAGGTGATGACGGTAATGAACGTGATCGTCGCAAAACAGTTGAGAACATTTAAAACCGAGGTGGATGCGCTTATTGAAACGGGTCTTAAAAAAGATGAGGCGATTTTTAATATCCTGAGAGAGTACATCAAACAATCGAAAAATATTATGTTCGAAGGAGACGGATATTCCGAAGAGTGGACCAAAGAAGCCAAGAAACGAGGGCTAAGCAACATGAAAACAACGCCAGAAGCCCTGAAAAAAGAAATGGACAAAAAGTTCGTTGGTCTTTATGAGGAATTGGGAATCTATTCGCACCGCGAGTTCGAAGCTAGAAATGAAATCAAACTCGAGAAATATTCTACCGTCATCGATATCGAAGCGAGAGTCTTGGCGGACATCGCAAGAAATCACATCATCCCTGCGGCGCTTAATTATCAAAACAGATTGATTGAGAATGTTAAAGGTTTGAAGGACATCTTCGGCGACAAAGAGTTTAAGACATTAGCAAAAGAGCAATTGAGTCTGATCTCAGAAATTTCTGGAAATGTTTCTCAAATCAAACGGGGTGTAGACGATTTGTTAACCGCTAAAGACAAAGCAAAAAATACCGCCGGCAGCCAGAAGCAGGCCGAGGAATATTGCAATAAGGTAATCCCGCTGTTTGACAATATCAGAGTCCCTTCTGACGCCTTGGAAATGATGGTAGATGACGAACTTTGGCCAATGACCAAGTACAGAGAATTGCTGTTTACAAGATAGAAAAAACACCCAAACGTTAAAGAATCTTAACTTAAAATAAAACCGCAAAGTCTAAATAAAGGCTTTGCGGTTTGTTTTTCTTTAACATTCTACTCGAGAATGTTAAAATATGTTAAACTGGACGTTTCCCTGTTTCATTTGGGAGACCCTTCCAAGAGTATTGGCTAAATTTGCTATGCAATCACAAAATAGCCACTCAAGTTTAACAAATAATTAAATATATATGAAGAAAAGATTTCTAGTTTATTTCTTATTTGTTGCCACATTTTTTTCACTGCAATCTTGCGTTTCCAACTATGTGGTTTCTAACAATCAAACATACAAAACCGATGCCAAATTTGCATCATTGGATGTCAACGCAGTGACTAATAATTCAAGCATCAGCAGAGGACAACAAGTTTTAGCAGCCATCACCAACACCAACGAAGTTATCAAAAGATCGGTGATAGAAAATGCCATAAAACACAGCAATACCATAGATCATATCTTGTCCGAAGCAGAAAGCTACCTCGGAACGCCGTACAGATATGGCGGAAGTTCCAGAAGCGGCATCGATTGTTCAGCCTTTGTGCTGTCGGTTTTTGGTGCAGCAGCAGGGATGAATCTTCCAAGAGTGGCCGCAGCGCAATCCCAAGAAGGCGATTCTGTAGAACGGACAGATCTGCAAAAAGGTGACTTGGTTTTTTTCTCACATCGAGGAAGCAGAATCTCGCACGTCGGGATCGTAGAAGAGGTAACAGCGGACGGGCAAATTAAATTCATCCACGCCGCCACTTCCAAAGGCGTGATGGTTTCCTCATTGGATGACCATTATTGGGGGCCAAAATTCAGATTCGCAAAGCGGGTCGTAAAAGAAGACAGATTAAGTGTATTAAATAATTAGAGAACCTGGAGATATTCAGAAAAAACCTCAGAGTCATGTCTGAGGTTTTTTGTTTTAAGCAACAGTTTTCAGTATTTAGGAGCTATTTCCCGCTTTTCGCTGTATCTTTTTTGTTCTCTGGAGATCGTGTCCAGTCAATTGATCGGCGTTTTCGTCTTCTTCAGAACCCGTCGGCAAGAAAAGACGACAAAAAAGGATGCCACTACAATCGGGGCTATAGGTTGGAAGATCTATTGAACGTGCTTGTTTAAAAGTCACATTTTAATTGATAATGAGATTCTCTATTTTAAGCTGAATTTCTTGAGATTTCAATTTCTTAATGATAGAATCAAGTTCCGGAAAATCCGTAGAAATCTCCTTCCAATCCTCGCTCAACCCAAAAATATGATTGATTCCCAGAAAAATACTTTCCAAGAAGTGCGATTTCCGCTGCATCAATCCCCTGAAGCCGTAGGCACCCAAAACCTGCAAAAAACGCATCATCTTCATCCAGTTGAGAGAGGTCTGCAAAGCTTGTATGTCAGAGTCATCCTGCCAAAAAGACAAATAATAATCCAGCATTTCCACTTTGAAATCGTTGGGAAAATTTGCTTTGGCTTGGTAAAGCAAAGAAATCACATCGTAGCCCGCCGGACCCTCCATCGCACCTTGATAATCGATAAAAAAAACCTCGTCGTTGTCATCCACCAAAATATTTCTCGATTGGAAATCCCGAATCATAAGCACTTTTGGCGCTTGCTTCTGCACGATTTCCGAGATCTTCTGGAATTCCTTCAGCAAAGTCGATTTATGATATTCGATTTCCAAAACATCAATCAAAAAATTCTTGAAGTAATATAAATCGTGTGTTATCGGCAGATCATCGTAACTCTCGTATTCAAAACTATGAGTGTAATCTACTTTTCCACGGGTTTTGCTTTGCAGTTCATAAAGCGATTTCAGGCTTTTTTTTACTAATTTTTTGACCCGATCGGATAGATTTTCTTCAGAAATAAGGCTGGACAAAGTCTTGCTGCCCAAAAATTCCTGAACATAGAGTTCTCTTTCCTGATCTATCGTAAAAACCTTTGGCGTATTAAGATTCAAATGTGTGAATAACTCAGAAAAGTAGAAGAATGCCTCGTTCTCTTGGATATTTTCGTTGTAGGTGACCACATATTTTTTTTCTCCAGATTTTGCGATATAATTGATTCTGGACGAGCCGCTTTGTGGCAGTTTTTGGAAATAATCGGCGGTGTGGCCGGTAAAAATTTCGAAAAATTTCTGGTGCTGCATCATACGACAAAGTTAATTAATAATAGAATTTGAAACACGAAAAATTGTAATTTTACCCAATGAAAGATTTTCTGCCCGTTCTGAAGATTTTGTTGAGATTTCTTGTGACCTACATTGTTTTTGTAATGCTTTACCAGTTTTACCTCAATCATTACGAGGCTCAAGTCGTAGATCCGTTCACCAGATGGGTTGCCCGGCAGGTGGCTTTTTTGCAAGATTTTTTTGGTTTTTCAACTCATTTGGTAGATAGTATGAAACTGCACAGCGTTCTTTTCCAAACGAATGGGAAATTTACGACCAGAATGGTCGAGGGTTGCAATGCGATCTCGGTTGCCATTCTTTTCGCCGCATTTATTTTTGCATTTTACAGGGGTGCTAAAACTTTTCTGTATGCTTCTGCGGGATTGATAATGCTTCATATTCTGAATGTTTTCAGAATTACATTGCTTAACATCATCTACCTCAAATATCCGCAGTACGAAAAGATGGGACACGATTATCTTTTTCCCGCCATTATTTACGGTGGTGTCATAGTTCTTTGGCTCATCTGGATTCAGTTTTTTGCACTCAAGAAAGCAGGCAATGCTTAGGTGGATTTTACTTTTGGTTGGCATTATGGCGCTGATCGGAATCCGTGGATTGGAAGATCAGATTTTTTACGACCCGTTTCTCGGCTATTTCAAATCTGCGGATCATTCGGCGGTTTTTCCGGATTACAAATGGGGAAAACTGATTTTAGGATATATTTTTAGGTTTTTTCTAAACGCTTTTTTGTCCCTTTGGATTGTGCATTTACTTTTTCAGAATTGGAAATGGACCAAGCAGGCTTTTGCACTCATCGCGTTGATTTTCCTCATTGTTTTCCCCATTTATCTTCTCTGCATTCGGGATCATTTTCAGTTTGGATATTTGTTCTCTTTTTACATCAGAAGATTCGTGATTCAGCCTTTGCCACTATTGTTGATTATTCCCATATTTTATTACAGAAAAAGACTTTCAGTCCGTTAATTATCGACCGTCTGCTTATCGGGTTGCGAAATATTTTCGCCGGTCCATTCTATTTTTTTTACAAATTCGTGTTGCCGGACGGGACAGTTTTCGATTTGGCAAATCGGGCAAGAAGTAGGTTTGCAGTCGTCCATATGAAAATTAAATTCTACCACTCTTTCCGTATTTTCTACAATGATTCTGATCATTTCTTCCATTTCATTGTGTGCGGTTCTCAAATCAAAATACCAAGGCAAAGTAATGTGAGCATCGATGTGAAGCCGGCTTCCGAATTGCTGAATTTTCATATTGTGCACATCGATCCACTCCGATTTCCGGTTTTGATTGAGGAATTCCGCAAGTCTGCCAAGCATAGCAGGATCGGCCTCGTCCATAATTCCGCTGAGCGAGCGGCGCACGATCTTGTAACCAACGGTGATAATATAAACCCCAAAAAACAACGCAACAACCGAATCTATCCAAAAAATCTGTGTGAAGTAAACGATGACCAAACTTACCACAACGCCCAACGTGGTAAAAGTGTCCGACTGCAAATGTCTCCCGGAAGAAATTAAAACCACCGAATTCTGCCTTTTTCCTATCCGAATCGAGACGTACCCCAAAACATAATTGGCAATGGCCGTTGTAGCGATAATCCAGATTCCCCAATCTAATTTGTTGAGAATTTTTCCGGTGAGCAAACTGTTGCAACCTTCATAAATAATCATCAGACCCGCGATGCTAATTAAGGAACCTTCGATCGCCGATGTGACAAATTCTACCTTTCCGTGGCCATACGGATGATTGTCATCGCGGGGTTTGCCGCCAAGATATAGGGCATACAGTCCCATAAAGGCACTCACGATATTGACAATGCTTTCCATCGCATCCGAAAAAACGGAGTCCGAATTGGTCATTTTCCAAGCGATTATTTTGCCGACAAAAAGTAGGATGCCAACGGCTGCGATCCATTTCTGAAAAGCAATACTGGAATTTTGTTGTTTGCTTTTTTCCATTGCTCAAAAAAAGAATCTTCGGGGTTTTTCGAAGATTCTTTGATTTTTGTTAGTTTATACTAAGTTATGCGCTACCAGATATTCTGC
This sequence comes from Weeksellaceae bacterium, assembly GCA_022013695.1. GTDB lineage: Bacteria > Bacteroidota > Bacteroidia > Flavobacteriales > Weeksellaceae > Epilithonimonas. Next base: position 19,855 of record JAKLPS010000027.1, on the reverse strand, counting down.
AATTTGAACGGCGTTGGTAGCAGCGCCTTTCCGCAGATTGTCTGCCACGATCCAGAGGTTGAGCGTTTTCGGCTGAGAGAGATCCCTGCGGATTCTTCCTACAAAAACATCATCTTTTCCTTCGGAATACAGTGGCATCGGATAATGGTTGCTTTTCACATCGTCTTGCAGCGTCACGCCGGGCATTTCGGAAAGAATTTGTCGCACTTCATCGATATCAAATTCATTTTCAAATTCGATATTCACGCTTTCCGAGTGTCCACCTTGCACGGGAACCCTTACGGCAGTTGCGGTGAGATTAAAAGTGTCATCGCCCATAATTTTCTTGGGCTCTTTCATCAATTTGATTTCTTCTTTGGTATAATCGTCATCTGCAAAAACATCGCAGTGCGGCAATGCATTTTTGAAGATTTGATATGGATAGACTTTCTCCGGACTTTCGCCTTTGATCTCGGCATTTAATTGATCAACGGCCGCTTTACCAGTTCCAGTTACCGATTGATAGGTGGAAACGATAACCCTTTTGATGTCATATTTCTGATTGAGCGGATGCAGCACCATTACCAGCTGGATGGTAGAACAATTGGGGTTGGCGATGATTTTGTCTTCCTTGGTCAAAACGTTGGCGTTGATTTCTGGAACGATCAATTTCTTCGTCGGATCCATCCGCCAAGCGGAGGAATTGTCGATAACGACGGTTCCGACTTCGGCAAATTTTGGTGCAAATTCCAGTGAAGTATTTCCGCCCGCAGAGAAGATGGCGATCTCGGGTTTAGCTGCGATAGCATCCGTCATGCTGACGATGGTGAACTCCTTGTCTTTAAATTGGACTTTTTTGCCAACCGATTTCGCGGATGCAACGGGAATTAATTCGGTAATCGGAAGGTTTCTCTCTTCCAAAACCCTCAGCATAACTTGTCCAACCATTCCGGTTGCGCCTACTACAGCTACTTTCATTTGTTTTATAATTGATTAATAATTTATGATGATGCTCCGACATTTGATTAATTAGCTTCGAACACTCTTGCCCAAGGGAAGGCGAACACAAAAAGTGCAACCGCTACTAATCCTAATGATACAACGGGAATCGTTAATTTTTCGTTTGATTTTACTTTCTTGTTGATGATCGTCATAATAACCGCTGCAATCAACATAGAAAATGGGTGTTCCACATATTGGAATCTTGAGTAAGGATCTTTCATCAAAGTTCCTGCATCCAAAGCGGCTTTGAAACCTGGCGAGAAGATAAATAACAGACAAACTCCCACCAGAAATTGAACGTGGAAAAAGATCATTGTGAAAAGTGTTACTTTTCTAAAAGCTTTAGAGATTCTGCCGCTATAGCCAAACATTGTGACCAATAAAAGCACTAAAAATGCTGCAACCAGCGCAAGCTCCAGGTAAGCGAAACCTTTGTGAGCACTAAGAAAAATTTTAAAAAAGTCCATATTCAGATTTTAGAATGACAAAGATAAAAAAATCCCGACAGATAGCCGGGATTTGAAAGGATTAACAGACTAATTAAAATCTATATGAAAGGGAAGCGGCCCAAGTTGTTCCGAAACCGAAATAAACACTATTAGTTGTATCAAGTCCTTTGTAGAACTTTGAAGAATCTGCATTGTAAGTATTTAGCAATGCTTGTGCCTGTTCATTCGTATTTGTAGCAGTTTTGAAATCTGAGAAGGTTTTCTTAACTGATGATCTTAAATCTGAAATGTAAATGGTATCAAATAAGTTATAGACATTCCCGGTAACGATTAATCGATTACCATTTTTCAAATTAAATGTATAAGATGCGCCAAGATCTGTCAGGTTATAAGAAGGTGCTTTCAAAGAACCTTTTTCTGATCTGGCAGCGGGTATATTTCCATCCTTAATTATATAGCTGCTATTGATGCTAAAAGTGCCATACAAATTATCATAATATCTCCAAGTTGCGAAAACATCAAGATTCTTAACGGGTTTCACTGTTACGCCGATTGCTGCGGTGGTTTGGGCAGCATCTCCCACTTTTAGTCCATCTAGGGCAAGGGTAACTTCGTTAGTCCCATTCGCGGAGGTTATTGGATCTCCATTTATATCAGCTAATCCAGCGGTAGGGTTGTTTTTATATTTCCAGCTGCCGATAGAGAACATTCCGTTAAATTCCAGCCAGTTCATAGCTTTGTAGAAGGTCTCTAATTCTGCACCCATGTGTACTTCGCGAACGCCTCTTAAGCTTGCTGTTGCGTTTGTAATGTCCGTACCAATGGTAATTCCGGTAACGCGAACAAATCTGTCTTTCCAATCGGTATAATAACCGTTTACATTTGCTCTGAATTTTTCGCTCTTGAACCCGTATCCGATTTCTGCAGAAGCCACTTTTTCGTTTCTCAAATCTTTGTTGACAGTTTGCTGATACAAAGAACCGAAGGTTTTGGAAGGTAGAGAATATGGAAAAACGGCATTTTGGTTGGGTTGTTTAGAATAGTAACCGCCATTCACGAAGACATTGTGGTGTTCGTCGATGTTATAATTAACACCTCCCTTCGCATTGTAACCAAATCTGAATTTCTGATCTGTTACTCTGCTTACTTCCTGTCCTTGTTGTAAATGAGACGCAATCAAAGTATTTACGCCGCCCACGACAGCATAAAGATCCTGTGATCCTACCCAATTATCAATTCTTTGGTTGCTTTGTTCCGAGGCCGAACCTTGAACGAAAGCGGAAAGCTTCTCTCCTGAATATTCCAATTGTCCAAATACGCCACCCCAAAGAACTCTTCCATTGTAGTTTCTGTAAACGATTTGGGATTGGTCTTTTATTGCTTTCGCGAATGGATTCGCAGATGGTGTTGCATCGTAAGCTTGGGTAACGGTGTAGTAAGGGTATTGATTGTAATTACCGGCTTCACGATATTGGGTATTTCCTAAGAAATCGGTGACAAGACCCGGGTGATAACCGTAATAATATCTTCCATCGAAACCGGCAGAAAAATTCCAACTGTCATTAATCTTATGTTGGAAGTTCGTTAAAATGCCGTACCAGTCGTGTGAATTAACACTAGATCTTCTGGTGATACCGTTTGAACTTGTACCGATAAATGGTGTTTTGTTATTGACTCCGAAGCCAGCAACCGCTTGGCCGGTGTTCCATGCGTAGATGTCGTCAAAGCGGATCAAGCCGTCTGCGGTTTTCGGTAAAGCGTTGATGCCTTTTGCATTGATTGAACCCATAATTCCGGTTCCGCCTCCACGTCCCCAAGAAGCATAAACTACGGTTGATAATTTGGATTTCTCAGACATCGTCCAATCCCAGTTGATGGAGGCAATAGGCTTACTGTAATAGTTTACGGATTGAGAATATTCTTGACCGCGCAGGTAGCCCCAGTTGGAGTTGTATCTTCTATTAGGCTTGCTCGCCAAAGCGCCGTCCAATTTTCCATCGCCCATATCTAAATCGGTTGCAATGGTGTTATTAAAAGTTTGATTATGCCATTGTGGCGCGCCTGTAAATGTGAACTGGAAATCGTGCTTTCCTTTTTGATAACCTACAGCTACATAATAATTGTACGCTTCGAATTGTGATCCATCAATATAAGTGTTACCAGCTGTTCTTGACATTAAGAAAGAAGTTGCCCAGCCTGTATTAGATTTCCCAGTGTTGTAAGAGAATAAAGTTTTAAGATAACCATCATTACCAACGCCTGCAGTTACATTGCCTTCTCTTTTTTTATCCGCCGCTCTTGTAATAATGTTAATCGTTCCTCCAACGGAAGCTATCGCGAGTTTTGAAGAGCCGAGACCTCTTTGCACTTGCATGGCAGAAGTTACATCAGAAAGACCCAACCAGTTGCTCCAATAAACTGTACCTCCTTCCATATCATTGACGGGAACACCATTGATCATTACGGCTGTGTTACTGGTGTCAAAACCTCTAATGTTCACACGGCCGTCTCCAAAACCGCCGCCGCCTTTAGTTGCATAAATAGACGGTGTCGAATTCAAAATTTCAGGAAATTCCTGATTTCCTAATCTTTGTACTATCTGTGCTTCCTTGATGGTAGAAACAGCAACAGGAGTCTTTCTATCTTTTGCGATATCAGCAACTCCTGTCAGTACAACTTGTTCGATGTCATTACTCTTTGTGAGTGTATCCTGAGTAGATTGGGCGAAGTAAAAACTTGCCGTGCTCACCGTCAGCATAACGACCAATGCCGGTTTTTTCGATAACATTTTCATTCTTTTAAGATTTATGTCGCAAAAGTCTTAAAAAAATAATCAGAATCTGTTAATAGAATGTTAAATCTTTAAAGCCTTGAGACTCAGATCGATATTGCTGGAAGAATGGGTCAATGCGCCTGCAGAGATAAAATCTACACCTGTTTTCGCCACCAAATTTAACATATCCCTTGTAATGCCACCCGATGCTTCGGTTTCTGCTTTCTTATTCACTATTTTTACGGCGTCAGCCATCGTTGCAATAGTCATATTGTCAAACATAATTCTGTCTGCGCCCGATTTTACGGCTTCTATTACTTCATCGAGACTCCTCGTTTCGACCTCGATCTTAAGTTTTAGCTTGTTTTTTTTGTTGTAATCTCTGGCCATTTTCACAGCATTGGTAATGCTTCCGTTGTAATCGATGTGGTTGTCCTTCAGCATTATCATATCGTACAATCCGAATCTGTGATTGGTTCCTCCGCCGATGGCAACCGCCCATTTTTCGCACACGCGGAAATTGGGCGTGGTTTTTCTGGTGTCCAGAAGTTTTGTTTTGGTGCCGATCAATCGGGAGTTCCAATCGTGCGTCATCGTTGCGATGCCACTCATCCTTTGCATACAGTTGAGAACCAATCTTTCTGTGGAAAGAATTGATCTTGCTTTTCCTGAAACAATAAAAGCGATGTCACCCTTTTTAGCCGATTCTCCATCTTTAATGAACACTTCTACTTTCAGATTTTTGTCAAAAAATTTAAAAATAATTTCTGCCAATTCTACTCCCGCAAGGATGCAATCTTCTTTTACAATAAGCTGTGCCTTTTGCTCCAGGGCTTTTGGAATGGTGGAAAGCGTAGAATGGTCACCGCTCTGGATATCTTCTTCCAAAGCTGTTTTGATGAATTCTTTCAGGACTTTGTCGCTGGCGTAGGCGGGTCTCTTCATTTGGTGTTTAATTTTCTTTGATCAATAATGGTTTCGTGGCCAAATCCTTATTATAAAATGCGCCTTTATTTTCTTTCATTTCGAGCGACTGTTTGATAATCAAATAAGAAACATTCACAAGATTCCTCAATTCCGAAAGCTGTGGCGAAAGGATGGAATAGTTATAAAGTTCAGTTACCGCTTCATAGATTTCGCGCTGTTTTTTCTTCGCGAGTTCCAGTCTCGCATTGCTTCTCACAATCGCGACCAAATCGCTCATCATTTCCTGAAGTTGTTTTCGGAGGTACGTTATCAGAACCATTTCGTCCATCATTTTCATCCCTTCGTCATTCCATTCCGGGACAGCCTTCAGGTCATCAAAATTAAAATCGTTTTCTTTTAAAAGTTCGACTGTTTTCATGGCTGCATTATGCCCAAAAACCAAACCTTCTAATAATGAATTGGACGCCAACCGATTGGCGCCGTGAAGTCCGGAATTGGTACATTCGCCCACTGCAAACAGATTTTTGATGGACGACTGCCCATCTCTGTCAATTTCAATTCCGCCCATCAAATAATGGCAAGCCGGCACCACGGGAATCGGTTCTTTCATCGGATCTATGCCCTCATCTAGGCATTTTTGATAAATATTTGGGAAGTGATGGATGAATTTTTCCTTGTCCATTTCGCGGCAGTCCAAGCCAACATAGCTGTCTCCGCTGATCTTCAGTTCATTGTCTATTGCTCTTGCAACGATATCTCGGGAAGCCAGTTCTTCTCGCTCGTCATACTTGTGCATAAAGCGCTTTCCGGATTTGGTTCTCAATTTCGCCCCATCGCCGCGCACGGCTTCCGAAATCAGGAAGAGCATTCCCTCTCTTTTGGAGTACATCGCCGTCGGGTGGAACTGGTAGTATTGCATATTGGAAACCTTGCCGTGCGCTCTGTGAACGAAGGCGATTCCGTCTCCAGTGGCAATAATGGGATTGGTCGTGTTTCTGTACACGTGGCCTGCGCCGCCCGTCGCAACCAAAGTAATTTTGGCCGTTATTTTTTTTATTTTTTTGTTCTTCTCATCTAGGATATAAGCCCCGTAGCAGTCGAGGTTTTCTTTATCGAATTCTTTATTGGGAACGTGGTGCTGGGTAATGAGATCGATGACATAATGGTGTGCCAGCAATTCGATATTCGGAGAGTTTTTTACGGTTTCCAGCAGTGCTCTTTCGATCTCAAAACCTGTGATGTCTTTGTGATGTACAATTCGGTTTTCCGTATGTCCTCCTTCTCTTCCAAGGGCATATCGGCCTTTTTCCTGATCGAATTTGGCGCCCCATTCCACGATTTCCTGGAATCGTAGCGGTGCTTCTTCCACCACCATTCGCACAATGTCGGGATTATTGATGTAGTCTCCTGCCCGCAGTGTGTCGTCTATATGTTTTTGGAAATTATCTTTGGTGAAATCTGTAACCACTGCCAGGCCACCTTGTGCATATTTGGTGTTGCTTTCATCTTCGTTGGCTTTGGTCACGATGATGATCTTTGTCTCCGGCAATTGTTCGGAAATCTTGATGGCATAAGACAAGCCTGAGATTCCGGAACCGATGACGAGAACGTCTGTTTTTATCATTATATATTATGAAATTGAAAGATTAAAATTACAGAAATTTGATGAATTTATCCGCAGGTTTTCTCACTTTTTTGAAGTTTTGAAAATGATCGTCTGCCGCGCGATAGCCCAGGGCCAGAACAACGGTAATCTTTTCGCTTTTCTTATCAACTTCCAAAAACTCTTCCAAGAGGTCGGCTTTGAAACCTTCCATAGGGCAACTGTCGATCTGTTCCAGTGCTGCTGCCATTATCAAAGAGCCAAGGACGATGTAACTCTGTTTCGCCGACCAATTTTCCATTTCTTTCTCCGTCTGAGTCTCCAAAAGCAAGTTGATGTTGTTTCTAAAAGCGGACAATTGTTCCAAGGTGACGCCACGCTCGTTAATAATATTGCTGAAGTAGCTGTCGACGTACGCCTTATTAATATGAGTTTTTGACACAAGGGCAATCAAGTGCGAACACGTGGCGATTTGCGAGGAATTGTAAAATGCCGGTACCAACTTCTGAATCGTTTCCTCATTTTCAACCACCAAAAGGTGATAAGGTTGCAGTCCCAAGGAGCTCACAGAAAGTCGGCCCGCTTCCAGAATATTCCATAATTTCTCTGCTGGGATTTTTCTCTTATTAAACTTTTTCGCCGAATATCGCCACTGTAGCGCGTCTAAATAATTCATCATACAAAGATATGCTTTGATTTTTTGCTAATAAGATTGGATAATTTTGATCGATACTATCAAACCATTTCCTGTAACAAAAAAATGAAAAAGCTTTACAATAGGTCTTTATATAATCATCCTTCAATTGTTTTTAAATCAAATCATTATCCAAGAACGGGATGAAATCAAAAAGTTATAAACATTAAGTATAATTGTGGGCAAAAGTGGTAAAATGTGGTAAAATTTTATATAAATTTGCTCCAAATGAAAAACTTCATTGGGACATACGAGTGCAAGATTGATGACAAAGGGCGCATCAAGCTACCTGCTTCGCTTACGAAGCAGATGGAAAATTTTGCCGATCAACCATTTATCGTCAAGCGATCGGTGTTCCAAAAATGTCTGGAAGTCTATCCGATGGCGCCCTGGGACCAATTAATGGAAAAGATTAATGCGCTGAATCGTTTTGTAAAGAAAAACGCAGACTTCGTCAGAATGTTTACCGCCGGGGTGAAAACAGTGGAAATGGACAATGTGGGTCGTTTACAAATCAGCAAAGATCTGACGCAGTATGCGAACCTCAACAAGGAAATCGTGATTACAAGCGCCGGCGAATTGTTTGAAATTTGGGATAAAGAATCCTACGAACAAGTCATCGTGGTAAGCGAAATGGATTTTGCAAATCTCGCCGAAGATGTGATGGGAAATTTAGATTCTACGAACCAAGAATAAAGAAAAGAGCTGTCAACCGACAACGATCAACTAAAACCTAAAATATGTATCACAATCCGGTCTTGCTGCAGCAGAGTGTCGACGGTTTGGTTACCAATCCAGACGGGATCTATGTGGATTGCACATTCGGCGGTGGCGGGCATTCCCGGGAGATTCTCAGCAGGCTTTCGGACAAAGGAAAGTTATACGCCTTCGATCAGGATTTGGATGCTCTGAAAAACAATATTGATGACCCCAGATTCACGCTTATCAATCAGAATTTCAGGTTTTTGGAGAATTCGTTATTGGCTTACGGCGTCACGAGCGTGGATGGAATTTTGGCCGATTTGGGTGTTTCTTCGCATCAATTTGATGAGGCTCAGCGCGGATTTTCTATCCGAAGCAATGCGCCTTTGGATATGAGAATGAATGTGAGGCAAAATATAGATGCTAAGAAAATCATCAATGAATATGAGGAGGAAGATTTGGCCAATGTGCTATACAATTATGGCGAATTAAGAGAATCCAGAAAGTTGGCCAGAGAAATCGTTCATCACAGAAAAACTAAAAAAATCAATACGACGGATGATTTGAAATCACTTTTCAGCTACATCCCGGCTTTCAAACAAAATAAATTCTTCGCTCAGATTTTTCAGGCGATAAGAATTGAAGTGAATCAGGAATTGGAGGCATTGAAAGAGTTATTAATTCAGTCCTATAAAGTTTTGAAACCGGAGAGCCGATTGGTAGTGATTTCCTACCATTCTTTGGAAGACCGATTGGTAAAAAGATTTCTGAAAAACGGAATGTTCGAGGGCGAACCCAAGCGTGATATCTACGGGAATTATAAAAAAACTTTTGAACTACTGAAAACAAAAGCAACCGTCCCCGATGATAAAGAAATTGAAGAAAACTCACGCGCAAGAAGCGCAAAAATGAGAATAGGAACAAAATTATAGTTGATGATTTTTAGTTGATGATTGTTGGAGAAATTCTAAATCTATCAACCGACAACAAACAACCAAAAAATGGCAAAATTAACTCAAAGCAAACAGAAAAAACTCACTTTTATGGACATCATAAAGGGGAATTTTCTTAACCGTGATGAGGTAAGAGCACATTATAAGTATTTCCTTTTCATTTTCGGACTGTTGCTGATAATGATCTACACCAATCACCACGTGAACACCAAAATAGAGCGTATCAACAAGCTGAAAGAAGAAACAGAAGAATACAAATCCCGAAATGCCTACGCACAAAGCAGGCTGATAAAAATAAGAATGGAATCTGAGCTGGGAAAAGAAATGGTGCAGGATTCACTCGTGAGCTTAGACAGCCATCCGCTCAAATTATTGATAAAACCAGACAGTACCGATGAGAAGTCCGAATAACGATTACCAAAAGAAACGCGCCAACGCACTCAAGTGGGGCTACCTTTTTGTGCTCGGAGCCTTCATTTTGTTTGCGGTTTTTTTAACAAGAATTTTAGTGCTCCAAAACACCAATGTGAAGGAGTTTGAAGACAATTATATCAGCAAAAACTATCGCGAAGCCACTCTGAAAGCCGCCCGCGGAAATCTCTATGCTTCGGACGGATCCATCTTGGCCACCACCGTGATGCGCTACGATATCTATCTGGATTTCAAATCGATGAGAGATACTATCTACACCAACAATATTGCAGCACTGACGGATTCTCTCAGCAAAATGTTCGACAAGCCGAGAAGCTATTTCCGCGCAAAACTGGATGCTCAGAACCAAAAAAATAATCAATATTACCTTTTAGCAAGAGGTCTGGACTTCGATGAGTACGATAGAATAAGGAAATTTCCGATCTTCAAAAAAGGCAAGAACAAAGGCGGTTTCATCGTCGAAAGAAATTTTCACAGAGAATTGGCCACCATTCAGATCGGTTCCGGCACCATCGGCGCAGACAACGGCGAATCCAAATCGGGGCTGGAAGGCGCCTTCAGCAAATACCTGACGGGCATAGACGGGAAAAGGCTGGAACAGAGAATCAACGCAACCCAATGGAAACCGATCGATTACTGGAAGGTTCGCGAGCCTGTTGACGGGAAGGATGTTTACACCACCTTGGATCTCAGGATTCAGGATATTGCGCATACGGCCTTGGAAAATCAACTGATCAAATTTGACGCCGATCACGGAAGCGTTGTCGTGATGGAAGTGCAAACCGGTAAAGTCCGCGCAATGGTCAATTTACGAAGAACCGAACCGGGGATGTATGTCGATGCATACAATTACACCGTAAAAGACGCTCAGGAACCTGGTTCCACCTTCAAAACAGTTTCCCTTTTAGCCGCGATGGACGATGGTTTTATTGATGAAAATACGAAAGTCAACATCGGAAACGGCGTGTGGACTTATGCCGGACAGCGGATTTCCGATGGCCACGGCGGCGGGACTTATGACGTGAGCGATGTTTTGGCAAAATCCAGCAACGTAGGCGCAGCGAAGCTCATTACAACGCATTATGCCGACAAGCCGGAAGTTTTCATCGACCATTTGAAACGTTGGAAAATGTTTGACAAAATGCAGATCGAATTGCCCGGAATTGCAAAACCCTCGATCCAGACGCCTCAAAGCAAACGATGGAACAGAGCCACTTTGGCATCATTGGCTTACGGCTATTCATCGAGTTTTCCGCTGCTGCAGCTCGTGACTTTCTACAACGGCATTGCCAACAAGGGGAAGATGGTAAAGCCGCTTTTCATCGATAAAATAATGAAAGACGGAAATATTCTGTATGAAGCAAAACCGGAAGTGATGGTGAAGAAAATGGCGTCCGACAAAGCCATCGAAATGATGACTAGTGCGCTAACCAAAGCTGTAGAGAAAGGAACGGCGAAAAGCATCTATACCCCGAATCTGAAAATTGCCGGCAAAACTGGTACGGCGCGAATTTTATATTGGCTGCCCGGCCCGATGCGCTATCAGGCTTCGTTTGCGGGTTTTTATCCTTCCGACAATCCGAAATATACGTGTATCGTAGTCGTCAATCAGCCGGATACGTCCAAGGGATTTTATGGAGGATCGGTTTCGGCACCGGTTTTCAAAGAAATCGCGGGAAAAACTTTCCTGAAAACACCTTTGAACGTGGAAAAAGAAATGTTGGTGGAGCATAAAGTGAACCTCAACAAAATGGTGGAACCAAATGTGAAACTCACTGTCAAAAGAGATTCGATGCCAAACGTCGTGGGAATGATTGGGAAAAATGTCATTCCGCAGCTGGAAAATTTGGGTTACCGTGTTGATTATAAAGGCGTTGGAAAGATTAAAGGACAATTTCCCGCGGAAGGCTCTTACATTGGTAAAAATCAACGAATATATTTGGAACTCCAGAATTAAAATTTATGAAAAAGTCCCAACGGGACGGCTTAGCAAAGAATAGGATGAAATCCTATTGACGTTAAGGAAATTAAAAGATTTATTACAAAGAATAGGACGAAATCCTATCAATAAAAATGAAATTAAAAGATTTATTACAAAGAATCACGATCTTAAAAACCATTGGAACTCTGGAAAGAGAAGTGTCCGAAGTGGTTTTCGACAGCAGAAAAGTTGTGGAAAATTCTTTGTATGTAGCTGTGAAAGGAACGGTTTCCGACGGCCATTCCTACATCAATTCCGCCATCGATAAAGGTGCGAAAGTGATCGTTTGCGAAGAATTGCCTTCTGAATTGAATGATGAAATCACTTATATAAAAGTTGAAGATTCTTCCAAAGTATTAGGCCATTTGGCTTCTAACTTTTACGGAAATCCCTCTCAAAAATTAAAATTAATCGGCGTTACCGGAACCAACGGAAAAACGACCGTGACGACTTTGCTGTTCGACATTTTCAAAACCTTGGGCTATCAATCTGCTCTGATTTCGACGGTTGAATATAGAATTGGAGACGAAATTATCCCATCTACTCACACCACGCCGGACGTCATCCGATTAAATCAAATGTTGGCAAAGGCGGTTGAAATGGGTTGTGAATATGCTTTTATGGAAGTGAGTTCGCACGGCATCGTCCAAAACAGAACCGAAGGGCTGCACTTCAAAGTGGCTGGTTTTACGAATATCACGCACGACCATTTGGATTATCACAAAACGTTTCAGAACTACATCTATGCCAAGAAAAGATTCTTTGACGAATTGGATGATTCTGCGATTGCCATCACGAATGCTGATGACAAAAACGGCTTGGTAATGCTTCAAAACACCAAAGCCAAGAAGAAAACCTTCGCCTTGAAAACGATGGCAGATTTTCACGGAAAGGTGCTGGAAGTGGATTTCAACGGAATGCTGCTGAATTTTAACGGAAAAGAATTTTGGACAACATTGACCGGAAAATTCAACGCCTACAATCTACTGTTGGCTTACGGAATTGCTTTGGAATTGGGAATGAATGAAGATGAGGTGTTGCAGGCCATTTCTATGCTTCACCGCGTCAATGGGCGTTTCGAAACGATAAAATCCGACAGTGGCATTTTCTTCGTCGTCGACTATTCGCATACGCCGGATGCGTTGGAAAACGTGTTGGACAGCATCAACGAGATCAGAACCAAAAACGAAAGGTTGATCTGCGTTTTCGGTTGTGGCGGCGACAGAGACAAAACCAAACGTCCCGAAATGGGAGACATTGCTACGAAAAAATCCACTTTAGCGATAATCACTTCGGACAATCCGAGAACGGAAGACCCGGCGCAAATCATTAAAGAAATTGAAGCCGGAATTCAGCCGCAGAATTTTAGCAAGTACACTTCGATCCCGGACAGAAGAGAGGCGATAAAAATGGCCATCAAATTTGCTGAGCCAAAAGACATCGTTTTGGTGGCGGGCAAAGGCCACGAAACGTATCAAGAAATCAACGGCGTGAAACATCATTTTGATGACAAGGAGACGATTAGAGAACTATTACAATTAATGGGAAAGTAATTATCATTTATGCTATATTATCTATACGAATATTTAACTGCTCACGGGATCCACATTCCGGGAATGAATTTGTTCAAATACATTTCGTTCCGCGCGGCGATGGCAGTTTTGTTTTCGCTCATCATTGCGCTGGCTTACGGAAAACGAATAATCAATTTCCTTAGAAAAAAGCAAATGGGCGAATTGGTACGGGATCTCGGTCTGGAAGGGCAAAAGCAGAAAGAAGGAACACCCACGATGGGCGGACTGATCATCATCTTGGCAACCATCATTCCCGTTTTACTTTTTACCAGAATCACCAATGTTTACATCGTTCTTTTAATTATTTCGGTTTTATGGATGGGCGCCATCGGATTTTTGGACGATTACCTCAAAAAAGTGAAAAAGAACAAAGATGGATTGAGCGGTCAATTCAAAGTGATTGGCCAGGTAGGTCTTGGTCTGATTGTCGGCATTACGATGTATTTTCATCCCGACATTACAGTGAAAAGAAAATATGCCGATGCAGGCGTCATCAATAGAAATAATGTAGAACAAAACTTTATGCCTGAGGAGAAAATCCCCGTTTCCACATTGCCTTTTACCAAAAACAACGAGTTCGACTACAGCGGCATTCTCTTTTGGATGGATGATGCCAAAGCGCACGAATGGGCCTGGATCGTCTTCATCCCGATTGTGATTTTTATCGTAACGGCAGTTTCCAACGGTGCGAATATTACCGATGGTATCGATGGTCTCGCAGCCGGAACGAGTGTCGTTATTTTATTGACCTTAGCATTTTTTGCCTACCTCTCCGGAAATATCATTTTTGCAGATTATCTCAATATTATGTTCCTTCCGCATATGGGCGAGACCACCATTTTTGCCCTCGCTTTGGTGGGTGCCGTCATCGGATTTTTCTGGTACAATACTTATCCGGCGCAGGTTTTTATGGGCGATACGGGCAGTTTGATGCTGGGCGGCGTGATCGCCGTTTTGGCAATTATCCTCAGAAAAGAATTGCTGATTCCTGTCTTGTGCGGGGTTTTCCTGATAGAACTCTTGTCAGTAATCCTGCAAGTTTGGGTGTTCAAATACAGAAAAAGAAAATATGGGTTGGAATATGCCCAAAACAATAGATTATTCAAGATGTCGCCGTTGCACCATCATTTTCAGAAAGAAGGTTTCCACGAAAGCAAAATCGTGAACCGAATGATCATCTTGGGCGTAATGCTGGCAATCATTTGCTTAATCACTTTAAAAACTAGATAGGGAATTATAATATGTAAAAAGTATAATGTACAATGCATTTTTACAGAATAAATTAAAAAATTAATCACCAAATGATGCGCAACTTAAAAGTCATTTTACTTTGCACATCATACATTTTACAACAAAAATAATATGAGAGTAGTAATACTTGGTGGCGGAGAAAGCGGTGTGGGTGCAGCATATTTGGCAAAATCCAAAGGCTTGGACGTCTTCCTATCGGATATGGGAAGGATCCGCGAAAATTACAAAAAAGAGCTAGATGAACTTGGGATTGATTATGAAGAAGGGAAACATTCGGAAGAGAAAATCCTCAACGCCGACTGGATTATAAAAAGCCCGGGCATCCCCAAAAAAGCTGATATGATTCAAAAGATTCAGGAAAAAGGAATCAGGCTGTCATCGGAAATCGAATTTGCATCGGAATTTACAGAGGCCAAGATCATCGCGATCACAGGAAGTAATGGGAAAACCACAACAACGTCTTTGATTTATTATATTTTGAAAGAAGACGGTTTCAACGTCGGTTTGGGCGGCAACATCGGAAGAAGCTTCGCAAAGCAAGTGGCCGAGCAGCGTTTTGATTACTATGTTTTGGAAGTAAGTAGTTTTCAATTGGATGATATTCAAAACTTTAGGCCGCACATTTCTTTGTTGCTGAATTTGTCTAAGGATCATCTGGACCAGTACAATTACAATTATGAAGAATATGCCTTGGCCAAATTCAGAATTGCTGAAAATCAGGATGCCGATAACTTTTTTATCTATAATAAAGATGACGAAATGAGCAAATCACTTCTTGGAAAATTAGATTTGAAGGTAACCAAAATTCCATTTTCATTAAGTGAACGACTGGAAAGGGGCGCGTTTTCTGTCGATGATAATTTTGTAGTCAATATTAATGATGGTTTCACAATGAATATCAACGAATTGTCTTTGCTTGGCAAACACAATGTCGCCAACAGCTTGGCGGCAAGCATCGCTGGCAAGTTGCTGGAAATCAGCAATCAAAGTATTAGAAATTCTTTAATGACTTTCCAGGCGGTTGAGCACAGATTGGAACCTGTGGCAGAAATCAGAGGCGTCAAATACATCAACGACAGCAAAGCAACCAACGTGAATGCCACCTATTTCGCCTTGGAAAGCATGAAACAGCCGGTCGTTTGGATCGTCGGCGGCAAAGATAAAGGAAACGATTATTCAGAAATCGAAGATCTTGTCAAAAGAAAAGTGAAAGCCATTGTTTGCTTAGGCATTGATAATCAAAAGATTATCGACTTCTTTAAAGACAAAAAAACGGAAATCTACGACACATCGAGTATGCAGAAAGCCGTAGAGGTTTCCAAATCTATTGCAGAAAAGGGAGACATTGTGCTCTTGTCGCCGTGTTGCGCAAGTTTCGATCTATTCAACGGTTATGAAGACCGAGGAAATCAATTCAAAAAAGAAGTATTAAACGAATTAATTATTAACAATTAAAACCCACCTGATTATAAAAAGAATTGGGATAGGATTATGGAAAACCAAAATACAGATAACAAATTTGAGCTACTGAAAGGAGACAAAGTCCTTTGGTCGGTGATCATTTTGATCTCCCTGCTTTCCGTATTTCCGGTTTATTCTGCCAGCTCCAATTTGGAATATATTGTCAACAACGGCACCACAACCGGCCACGTTCTCAAGCATATTATTTTCGTTTTGATAGGTTTAGGAATTATGCGTTTCGTAGGAACCGTGAAGTACGAATACATCGGAAAGCTGAGTTCCATTCTGCTTTTGTTTACGATTGGTTTACTATTGATTACGATGTTCACAGGCCAAAAAATCGAAGGAGCAAGTGCCTCTCGCTGGCTCAAGATTCCGGGAACACCGATTTCCTTTCAGCCCTCGTCTTTTGCCTATCTGATGCTCGTCATCTATCTCTGCCGATATCTTTCCAAGCGGGTCAAAAGAGAGCGGGTTCCGCTGGAGAATATCATTTATATTTTCGGCCCTATTCTGATTGTATTTGGCTTGGTGGTCAAAGACAATGGCTCCACCGGAATGATGATCTTGCTCATTTCCATCGCGATTTTAATTATCGGACAGTTAGATTTCAAATACATTGCGGGATTTATCGTCACCGCCGCCGTATTCATCAGTATGTTTTTGTTTGTGGCGCTCAAAACGGATTTGATCAAAAGCAATCGCGTCCACACGTGGATGAGCAGGATCGAAGTTTTCTTCGACGGAAAAAAAGTGAATGAAATCGATAATGAAGTCGATAAGGCCAAAAACTATCAAGTCAACCAAGCCAAAGCAGCCATTGTTCACGGCGGTTTCAACGGCATCGGACCGGGAAAGAGTGCATTAAAACAGACCTTGCCACAGTCGGTTTCCGATTTTATTTTTGCCATCATTGTAGAAGAATATGGCTGGGTGGGCGCATTTGTGCTCATCGGTCTATATATGATTATGATTATTAGGATTGTGATGATTGCCAGCAAGATGCCTGCGTTTTTCGGCACCTTGCTGGTTTTGTCCATCGGACTAATGATCTTCGTCCAATTATCGATGAATATTGCCGTTGCCATCAATATAATTCCAGTTACGGGCCAGCCTTTGCCGCTGATCAGTTATGGTGGAACATCGATGTTGGTGACCTACATTCAGTTGGGAATCATTCTCAATGTCAGTTCGCGAATCCAGATTTATGACGAAGAAGGACTGGGCAAAAGACAAAGTTTGGAGGAAATAAATGATATCGCATAATGAACAAAAAACTAAAAATATTACTCAGCGGCGGCGGAACCGGTGGCCACATCTTTCCCGCAGTGGCGATTGCTCAGGAAATCCAGAAAAGATTTCCCGACGCTGAGTTTTTGTTCATCGGTGCCAATGGCAAAATGGAAATGGAAAAAGTGCCACAAGCCGGATTCAAAATCGAAGGACTCAACATTGCCGGCTTCGACAGAGGAAATCTTCTCAAGAATCTGGGACTTCCATTCAAAATTGTTTCCAGTTTGCTTAAGGCTAAAAAAATTATTAAAGATTTCAAACCGGATTTTGCGGTTGGCACGGGTGGTTTCGCCAGCGGACCAGCCTTGTATGTTGCAGCGCAGATGGAGATTCCGACTTTCATTCAGGAACAGAATTCTCTGCCCGGAAAAACGAATGTTTTCAATGCGAAAAAAGCGAAAGCAGTTTTCACGGCTTATCCGCATATGGAGAAATATTTCTCTGGAACGAACACTTTTTTCCTGGGAAATCCAATTCGGCAAAATATCATTACTAATTTGATTGATAAGGATTTGGCGAAGGAAAAATTGGGCTTGAACCAAAATAGATTAACCATTCTTTCCGTCGGCGGTTCACTCGGTTCCAGAACCTTGAACCACGCTTGGGAAGACAATTTAGATAAATTAAAGGACAAAGGATATCAACTGATCTGGCAAACCGGGAAAACCGATTATCAAAATATACTTGATAGATTGCAATCTGACAACCATCAACCATCAACCGACAACCAGATACTCGTGAGAGAATTTATCAGTGATATGGCTTTGGCATATTCGGCGGCGGATGTCATCGTTTCCAGAGCCGGCGCAATTGCGATTTCAGAATTGGCGGTTGCAAAAAAACCCGTTTTGCTGGTGCCATTCCCGTTTGCGGCAGAAGATCATCAAACCCAAAATGCTTTGACTTTGGTGGAGAAAAATGCTGCGAGAATGATAAAGGATGCCGAAATGAAGGATAAATTCTGGCAGACACTTCTGGAAATCTGCGAAGATGACAATCTCAGGAAAGAAATGTCACAGAATCTCGAGTTCTTTGCCAAACCAAAAGCGACGGAAGAGATTGTCGATGAGATTTTAAAAACCTTAGATATAAAAATATAAACCAAGCGATGAGCATCTTAAATAAATATCAAAACTTCTATTTCGTCGGCATCGGCGGGATCGGGATGAGTGCGCTCGCAAGGTATTTCCATGCCAATGGCAAAAGAGTTTTAGGATATGATAAGACCGAAACCAAACTCACCGCTGCTTTAGTTTCCGAAGGAATTGAGATTGCTTTTGAAGATGTCATTAACGAAAAAATCAAAAATTTAGACAAAGAAAATACGCTCGTCATCTATACGCCAGCCATCAAAAAACTGGGCATTTTGGATTATTTCGCAAGCGAAAGTTTTGAAATCCTAAAACGCGCAAAAGTTTTAGGCTTGATTACAGAAAACACAGACTGCATCGCCGTTGCAGGAACACACGGGAAAACTACGACCTCCACTTTGATTGCCCATCTCTGCAAAGAAGCCAACTTGCCGTCGTCGGCATTTTTGGGAGGCATATCGGAGAATTTCAAATCCAATTTTGATTACAACGGCAACCAGTTTTCTGTGGTAGAAGCGGATGAATACGACAGAAGTTTTCTTAATCTTTCGCCGGATTGGGCGGTGGTCACGTCGATTGATGCAGATCATCTGGATATTTATGGTGACAGAATACAGATTGAAGAAGGGTTCCGCGCCTTTGCAGCGTTGGTTCCGGATGATCATCGGCTTTTTGTAAGAAAAGGAATTGCCATCGGGCGAGGTCATTTGACTTACGCCGTGAATGAGGAAGCGGATTATTTTTCCGATAATCTGAGAATGGATCACGACAAAATCTATTTCGATTTTCACACGCCAACGGAAGAAATTGAAGATTTTGTTTGGGAAATTCCGGGCATTCATAATGTCGAAAACGCAACAGCTGCTTTGGCAATTCTTAGCAATCTGGGGGTCGATTTCGATACTTTGAAGAAAGCCATCGCCAGTTTCAAAGGCATTAAAAGAAGATATACAAAGCATATTTTCGACAATGGGAAGATTTATATCGATGATTATGCGCACCACCCAACGGAGCTGAATGCCGTCATTGGTTCGATAAAAACCTTTTACCCGACTAAGAAACTGCTGGTGGTTTTCCAGCCGCATTTGTTCAGCAGAACGAGGGATTTTGCGGAGGATTTTGCTCGAAGTTTGGAAAAGGCAGATGACCTATTGCTACTAGATATTTATCCGGCAAGAGAACTTCAGGAAAAATATGAAGGCATCACTTCGGCGTGGTTAGCGGAAAAAATTGAAATTGAAAACAAAAAAGTCTGCTCGCTGCAAGAGGCTTTTGAACTCATAAAAGAAAAGGAATTTGATGTGCTTTTGACCGTCGGAGCAGGAAATATCGATACACTTTATGACGGCATCGTAGAGTGGCTAAAGAGGGTTTGATTGAACACAAAGCGCGCAACGAAGATTTTTATAAAAAGTCTCACAAAGCCGCTTTGCTTAGAAAAGAGAACAAATGGCAATCGTTATATATAAAATAACTTACAGAAAATGAATTAATTAAGAAGAACAAGCAGTGGAAATTCTTTAAACGAAGCAGCGTTGTAAAGCTTAAAAATAAAAAAATATCAAATAAAAAACCAATGAATGAAAATCAACTATCAAAAACCTGTTGTGCATTTAGGAATTAAATAAAAAAAGATTGTTCAATTGGATAAAAATCCGTATATTTAATTGATTATCAAGTAATTAAATAA
>JAKLPS010000026.1 GCA_022013695.1 Weeksellaceae bacterium | reverse complement strand
TTAAATTCCATCAAAATTATTTCCCCCAGCCCTAAAGGGAGCAATTTCGATGAGATTTCAAAATGGTTTTTCCCCCTTTAGGGCTGGGGCAAAGAAAACCATTTTGCATTTATATAGTAGCTAACTTCAAAAACATTCAACTCTTTTCTCTAACTTTAAGCCTCCAAACTAACATCTAATTTCTAACCTCTAACTTCTTACAAAAATGAAATTCGGACAAGTTGCAGAGCCTTCTCAGATAGATTTTACATTGCCAAAAGACCATCCTCAAACCAAATTCATTCTCCAGCAGAACAAGAAAGGGCTTGAAAATATCTGTATCGGTTGCGCCAAATGGAACAAGACCGACCTCAAAGGTTTCTATCCAAAAGGAACTAAGGACGAATTGACGTATTATGGCACACAGTTTAATTCAATTGAGTTGAATGCCACTTTCTACGGCATGCCGACTGCAGAACAAGTTCTAACTTGGAAAGAAAAAACGCCGAAAGATTTTAAGTTCTTTCCGAAAATCACCAACACCGTTTCCCATTTCCGAAGATTGCTCAATATTACAGATGTTGTCACGCACTTCGCTTCAGCAGTGCTTAATTTCGAAGAGAAATTAGGAATGGTTTTCCTGCAGCTTCACGATAATTTCAAACCGAAAGATTATGAACGCTTGGAAAAATTTGTCCAGGATTGGCCCAAAGAAGTTCCCTTGGCTATCGAACTCAGGAATACAGAATGGTTTACGGATGAAGAGGTTTTCAACACCGTTTGTGAATTGTTTGAGATTAATAATATCACGAATATCATTGTTGACACCGCGGGCAGAAGAGATATGCTTCATATGAGATTGACAACGCCCAATGCTTTCATCCGGTACGTTGGTGCCAATGCGCCCAGCGATTACGAAAGACTGGACGATTGGCTGAACAGACTGACTAGGTGGAAAAAAGAAGGTCTTAAGAATGTGTATTTTTTCGTTCATCAAAATATCGAAAAAGCGTCGCCCCTTTTATCCGCCCATTTCATTCAAAAAATGAACGAAGAATGGAAAACCGATATTCATGTGCCGCAGTTAGCGGACGAAAAACCGGTTTTGTTTTAAAAGTAAATTCCCTCCAAACAGAAGGGAATTGATTTTTCAGCTTCAAGGATAATACCATTTAAATCAGCAAGGGTAAGAAAACAACTTTCAAAAACTGGTTAAGCCAAAAACTTCAGCTGTTTATCTTTAAATTTATTGTTTTCAACCAGTTTATTCATCGCTTTCAGAGTTTTCCGGCGGATTTTTGCCAGAACGCGCACGTTTTTGTCCTCGCTGTAATCGAAGATGTTGTCTTCAAAAGAAAAGACGTCGCCTTTTTTGAATTGGATGTTGTTTTCTTTCAGCTCTTTCAGCAGCATCAGGTTGGTCATGATTTTCAGCGACGTACTCTCTGCCGCTTCCATTTGTTTTAAGGATTTGAGAATTTCTTTTTTATATTTTTTCTTAGAATTCATAATGCAGATATTTATTCCTATTTCACTAGTTAGATGGCGTCGCATCCTTTTAATTGGGGTTCAAACTTCAAAAAACAAAGCGATGCCTTCTTGCAAAGCTTAATGTCGGAAAGTTATAAAAATATCTTTAGAATTTCTTATTTTTGACAAAAATAAATCTGAAATGCAAGACCCGATCTTCGACCTTATTGAAAAAGAAAGAGAAAGACAAACCCACGGCATCGAACTCATTGCTTCGGAAAATTTTGTTTCCGAAAATGTAATGAAAGCGATGGGAAGCGTGCTGACCAACAAATATGCGGAAGGCTACCCCGGCAGGCGCTATTACGGCGGCTGCGAAGTGGTAGACGAGGTAGAGCAGTTGGCCATCGACCGGGCAAAACAGCTTTTCGGTGTCGAATATGCGAATGTGCAACCGCATTCCGGTTCGCAGGCCAACGCGGCGATTTATCTGGCGATCCTAAAGCCCGGCGACAAGGTGATGGGAATGGATTTGTCTATGGGAGGCCATTTGACGCACGGTTCAGCGGTTAATTTCTCCGGAATACAATACCAAGTATGTTCTTATGGCGTTCAGAGGGAAACCGGCCTCATCGATTATGATCAAATGAGAGAAGTCGCGCTTCGCGAAAAACCCAAAATGCTGATTGCAGGATTTTCTGCATATTCCAGAGATTTAGATTATGCCAAATTCCGCGAAGTGGCAGACGAGATTGGGGCGACACTTTGGGCAGATATTGCACATCCCGCAGGTCTGGTGGCCAAAGGACTTTTAAATAATCCCTTCGAGCATTGTCACGTGGTTACGACCACCACGCACAAAACTTTAAGAGGCCCAAGAGGTGGAATGATCTTGCTGGGCAAAGATTTCGAAAATACTTACGGACACAAAACCCCGAAGGGCGAAAGCAAGATGATGAGTGCCGTTTTGGACAGCGCCGTCTTCCCGGGTATCCAAGGCGGACCGTTGGAACACGTGATCGGCGCCAAAGCCGTGGCCTTTGCCGAAGCGATTGATCCTAAATTTGAAGCGTATGCAAAGCAGGTGAAGGCCAATGCCCAGGCCTTGTCAAAAGCGATGGTAGATCTCGGTTTCGAAATCGTGAGTGGCGGAACGGATAATCACCTGATGCTGATCGATCTGAGAAATAAAAAGGTCAACGGTAAAGAAACCGAGAAAGCATTAGTAAAGGCCGATATTACCTGCAACAAAAATATGGTGCCGTTTGACGACAAATCGCCGTTTACAACGTCGGGAATTAGATTAGGAACTGCTGCCATCACGACGCGCGGACTGAAGGAAAATGATATGGCAACCATCGCAGGATTGATTTCGGAAGTTGTAGATGGCATCGGGAATGATGAAGTTTTAGCTTCTGTAAAAAAGAAAGTGAACGATCTGATGCAAGGTCGCGCGCTATTCAACTATTAATAAATCTTAAACCTTACAATAAAAGAATGGACAAACGCGTTCATTCTTTTTTGTTGGATGCTCATGGAAAAGAAGTCTTACACTTTTGAGGAAATCAAGCAGAAGATGGTCAACTACTGCGTTTATCAGGATCGCTGCCACGCCGAGGTAGAGCAGAAGATGCGGGATTTCCTGCTGATCCCCGAAGCAAAGGATGAGATTTTTCTTTATTTGATCCAAGAAAATTATCTGAACGAAGAACGCTTCACGAGGAGCTACATCCGGGGAAAGTTCTACATCAAAAACTGGGGCAGAAATAAAATCCGGATGAATCTGAAGCAAAAGGGCATTACCGAAAAGCTAATTGCGACCTGTATGGATGAGATCGACGAGGCAGATTACGCAGAAACCGTCCAAAAGCTTTATGAAAATTATTTTTCGTCCCAAAAAGGTGTGAAAGATTACCAGAAAAAAAGCAAGACCATCAGGCATTTGTTATCCAAAGGTTTTGAATATGAGACGCTTTTGGAAATAATAAAAGATGATCAGAAATAAAGGTTAAATTAATTTAATATGATAATTAACAGATAGAAATGAAATTAATTCCTTAAAATAAATAAAAAATTCTTAATTTCGTCCCAAATATGATCAAATATATTCATGAAAAAGCTATTTCTGATATCCACGCTACTCCTTTTTGGGTTCACCAATGCGCAGTCCATTAAATATGGTGTCACCGGCAGTGTTCACAATGGCTCTATAGCCGGCATACACGGGGTTTCCAAAAGTCAGTTTGGCGGCAGTGTAGGTGCTTTTGCAGATTTTTCCTTAGTTCCCAACGATATCTATGATTCCGCTTGGCTCTATTTCACGCCACAGTTGGAGGTCTCTACGATGAGTGAGAAAGGGGATTGGAATGAGGACGAAGTCGATTATCAGAAATATAATAATATCTATATCGGCGTGCCACTTTACATTAAGTATTTCCTAAAGAATCATGGCTACAAAGGAGATCTTTATTTTATGGCCGGCCCTAAATTTGAATTTTTGGTTTCTGAAAAACAGGAAGAAGGAGATGCAGTGCATCAAGCAGTGGTAGCAGGCAGAGATCCCAAATTATTTGGATTGGGACAGAAGGCAGATTCTTTTGGTTATGGAGTTTCTATAAAAGTGGGCGCAAAGATCGACGAGAAATTGGATGTATTTATAAGATTCGACCGCGGCCTTTCCAAAGTTTATCCCGATTACAGAGACGCGACTTATAACAGGTTCTTAGCTGTTGGCGTTAGTTATTACTTGGGAGAAACTAATTAGTTTTAAAAAAAATTTACTGCAAAAGTTTTTGTACTTTTGCGGACTTAAAATGAAAAAACAAACCATTCTACTGCTCCTATTTTTTTTTGCCTTTTCTTGTAAGCCAAAAGAAAATATGATCTACATGAGCAATCACAACTTCGATCAGGAAGTTAATCAGGCCAGATATACAGGACTTAAAATCAAAGAAGCCGACGTGCTGGACATCAAGGTCTCTGCTTTCGACGAGATCGCTGTCAAGCCTTTCAATCTCAGCACGATGGCTGCCACCAATAATCCCGAAGCCGCCGCTTCCGGGGCAGGCTCCGGGCAATACATCGTTTCTGCCGACGGCTACGTCGTGATGCCGGTTTTGGGACGAATATATTGCTTGGGAATGACCAAAAAACAGCTCGAGCAGGATATAGAAGAGCGGTTGAAGGTCTATTTGACCGATCCCCGAGTAGATATCAAACTTACCAATTTTAGCATTAGCGTGTTGGGAGCGGTGGGAAGCCCAGGACAAAAAACAAGCAACAAAGAAAAACTCAATCTCTTCGAAGCCATTGCTATTGCGGGCGACATGAGTCCTTCTGCCGATAGAACCAATGTGAAACTACTTCGGTATTCCGAAGAAAGCCAAAAGGATACGTTGATTGCTCTGGATTTTTCTGATGCCAGCATCGTGAAGTCCCCTTATTACTATTTGCAGCAAAACGATATTCTCTACGTAGAGCCGGATAAAAATGCGCAGATTGCCGCGAATACCACCAACCCAAACAGGGCCTTATTTCTGCAGTTATTGGCCGTCGGATTTAGTGTCTTGGCATTAGTGATCAGATTTACGAATTAATCGATGGAATTATTAGATCAGAATACCACCGCTCCCACCAAACGTATTAATTTCAAAAAAGAAGTAGTGCGCTATCTGCGCTATTGGCCTTTATTGATTTTAAGCATGCTTATTTTCTATTTAGGCGCCTATTTCTATCTCAAATATACCCAACCCCAATACCTTTCCAAAACCACCTTGCTGTTTCAAGAAGCTTCCAATGGCAAAGGTGCTTTAAGCGATCTCAAGAGTTTGGGAATGGGCGTTAGTAGCGATGAAGAACTGCAGGGCGAGGCCGCCATCATCGTTTCCAAACCCATCCTCCAACGCGTGGGCAAAAACCTCAATCTGGATGTCAGTTTCTATGTTAAGGGCAAGATCAGAGAAGTGGAACTGTACGACCGTTCGCCCTTCACGGGAAAGATTATCGCAGAGAAACCCGATTTCTCTGGCGCTTCCTATTTTATAGAACCCGTCGACCAGCGTACTTATCGCTTGACGGAAGGTCCGCTGCTATCCTCGAAAAACACTTTCAGGTATGACGTGCCGGCCTCCTTGCCCTTGGGTACGGTGATTATTGGCAGAAAAGAAGACTTCCGACCCTACCGCGTCAAGGTGGTATTCAACAAGATGAAAAATGTGGTTCGGTCGCTGGAAGGCGGCGTGAAGGCGCAGATTGTCAGCGGTCTATTGATGGATCTCACTTTGACCGGTCCCGTGCCGCAAAAATCCGAGGATATCCTCAATGAACTGTCGCACCAATACAATATCGACGGCATCAACGACAAAAATATCGAGGCCCAAAACACCGCCGACTTTATCGATAGCCGCTTGGGACTGATCTCCGGCGATCTTGAAAAAGTGGAGAGCGACAAAGAAAATTTCAAAAAAGCCAACCGCATCACCGATTTGGACGTTCAGGCCGGCATCGCCGTCAACCGGCTCACAGGCAATGTGGAGAATATCTTCAACCAGTCGGTACAGTTGGAGGTTCTCAAGGCCGTGGGCGCTATGGCAGACTCCGGCAAAGAGCAGCTATACCCAACGGGTCTGGGCTTGCCCGCCACCACGGAAAAACTACTCACGCAGTACAACGAACTCTTGCTCACCAAGAAGAGAACTTTGAAGCAGGCCACCCCGGCGAATCCCGCCATCAAAGCCTTCGACAAAGAATTGGCGGAGCTCGGCGTGGCCATCCGGAAAAACATCCAGGAGAGCAGCGCCCAGATCCGCCAACGGCTGGGGCAGACCAATATGGAAATGGACGAAGACAAAAGAGCCATCGAGAAATATCCCACGCAGGAGAGAACGTTCAGAAATATAGAAAGGCAACGCAACCTCAAAGAATCCTTATATCTCTATCTGCTCCAAAAAAGAGAGGAAAACGCCATCACCTTGGCCGTGACGGCGCCGAAGAGCAAAGTGGTGAATCCCGCCTACACCGTTGGCGTGGTCTCGCCCAACTATAGTCAGATCCGAACCCTGGCGCTCTTAGCCGGATTGCTGCTCCCGATAGCCGTTCTGGTTATTATCAAAATACTCGATAACAAGATCCGAACGAAAGAAGATATCGAAGGCGTGGCACCCAATATTCCGGTGATTGCCGAAATCCCCTTGTCCGAAGCCGATCGGCCGGTGGTGGAGCGCAGCGATTTTACCATTTTTGCAGAATCCTTCCGAATCCTCATCTCCAACATCAAGTTTATTTTGAGATCCAAGGAGATCAGCAAGGGCGGCGTCGTCCTCATCACCTCGTCTGTCAAAGGCGAAGGGAAAACCACCATCTCTGTAAATACCGCCCTCACCCTCTGCGGCAGCGGAAAGGTTCTGCTGATTGGCGCAGACATCCGAAATCCGCAACTCCACAAGTTTATAGACCGGAACAAAAAAGGACTCACGGATTTTTTGGTGTCCAAAGATCTTTCCATTCAGGATTTCATCATCAATTCGGGCTTGGATGCCAACCTGGATGTCCTCTTTAGCGGTGCCAAAGCACCCAATCCCAATGATCTCCTGGATATGAAGAAGTTCGATGATATGATTGCGTTTCTGAAAAACGACTACGACTATATCATTATGGACTCTGCACCTGTGATGCTCGTGAGCGACTCGATGCACCTCGTGGATATTGCCGATCTGGTGATCTACACGGTGAAATCGGAGTTTACGGATACCGAGATGTTGTCTTTTGCCCAAAACTTCCGCCGGGACAATCAGATTCAGAATATGGTCTTCGTGCTCAACAATGTGAAACCCGAATATTCCAAATACGGCTATAAATACGGCTACGGCTACTACTCCTACGTGAGGCCGAAAAACAAACTGGCTAAATTTTTTAGAAAAAATGAAAACTCCAATTAATGAGTCCGATCAGTGGACAGAGACCATCGGCTCCAGCCATTCGCTTTTGGATCTCAATCTGAAGGAAGTCTGGCGCTACAGAGATTTGGTTTATATGTTCGTGAAGCGGGATTTTGTTTCCAGTTTCAAACAGACCATTTTGGGACCCATTTGGTTTTTTATCAATCCCAT
Source organism: Weeksellaceae bacterium (assembly GCA_022013695.1). Lineage (GTDB taxonomy): Bacteria > Bacteroidota > Bacteroidia > Flavobacteriales > Weeksellaceae > Epilithonimonas. The sequence continues at coordinate 568 of JAKLPS010000026.1, read as the reverse complement.
TTTTACCACTGTTGTTTACATTGTTGTATTTGGAAATATCGCCAAATTATCGACGGACGGTGCGCCTAAAATCCTGTTTTATCTCTCGGGTGTCACGCTGTGGAACTATTTCTCGACTTGTCTTTCCTCCACATCCAATGTGTTTACCGCCAATGCAGGAATATTTGGGAAAGTCTATTTTCCAAGGCTTATAATGCCGATTTCCATTGTTTTTTCGAATCTGATGAAGCTTGGCGTGCAGATGCTTTTGTTTTTGGTCGTGTTTTTTTATTATTTATACTTTGGCGAAGTGCAACCCAACTGGTGGATCTTGGCAACGCCTTTGCTCATTGCGTTGATGGCGATTTTCGCTTTGGGTCTCGGAATGATTTTCTCCTCATTGACCACCAAATATCGCGATCTTCAGATGCTTTTATCATTTGGAATTAGTTTGTATATGTACGCAACGCCCGTGATTTATCCTGCTTCGAGCCTGAAAGGTGTTTTTAGAACGCTTTCCTATTACAATCCCTTGACCGGGATTTTCGAATGTTTCAAATACGCTTGGCTGGGTGTTGGCGACTTCAGT
>JAKLPS010000025.1 GCA_022013695.1 Weeksellaceae bacterium | reverse complement strand
GTTTTGCATTTTCAAAATATTCTGCAAAGCCTCTTCAAAGTATTGCATCGCTAGACTATAGCTTTTTTGATAATAAAATGAAAGTCCGATATTCATTAAAACATTAATATTCAAATCTTCTTCAGATCTACTTTTGCCATCAGCAATATCTTGGTCTATTAACTGCTTTGCAGTAAAATAGTACTTCAAAGCCTTGACATAATTGCTCTGTGCACTATTGATATTTCCCAAGCTTATATTAACCCTCGATCTATCTTTGTTCGATGTCCCTTTATTAATCAAACGGTTTGCCCGCTCTGCATATATATTTGCAGAATCTAAATTATGTTGCAATAATTCTTCTGATCTTTTTAAATTATAAACAATTTCGTTTGAAGTTTCTTGGCTTTTTTTTGTTTGACCATACAGATTAGAAAAATTCAACAAAAAAATAATGAACAACATAACCTTCTGAAAGATTTTGAATATATTTAAAGACGATACTTCAATAACGGTCCAAAAGGAAGTGTAAGCATTTAAAATAAAAAAGTTATGAATCTCTCTTGATTTCATTACCGCTACGTCAAACTTCCCGGCTTTGAACAAATATATATTCTTCATAATTATTCTACTTACAAAATTCATTCGTCTCTATTGTATCTAACAAAACTTCGCCAAAAAACGACATTACAGGTTGATAATAAGTGTTAAGAGGATCTTATATCTTATTGATAATTAGCATTAATATTCAGTTGGTACTAAGGTCAAAAACTATTCAGGATTAAAAATATCGTTTTTTTTGTATTTGGGAAAATTAAATTTGTGTCTAACCTTCTTCTAGCAAAATATTAAAAATACAGCAATAAAAAACCGCTCACTTCTGAACGGTTTTGATATTTTATAGAAAAATATTTATTCGTGAGATTATTCAGCATCGAAGTCTGCGTCTGCATCGGCAGAAACTTTTTCGCCTTCTTCTTTGGATTTTTCTTTATCTGCTTTTCTTTGGGATAGGCCTTCTTTGATAGCTTCCGAAACCACGCTCAGCAACATATCAATCGATTTGGAAGCATCGTCATTCCCCGGGATTACAAAGTCAACTTGTCTCGGATCCGAGTTGGTATCTACGATTCCGAAGACAGGGATGCCCAATTTTTTGGCTTCTGTGACTGCGATGTGTTCTCTCATAATATCTACCACGAAAATGGCAGAAGGAAGGCGAACCATATCTGCGATAGAACCCAGGTTTTTCTCAAGATTTGCTCTTTGCCGGTCCACTTGAAGTCTTTCTTTTTTGGACAAAGTTTCGAAAGTACCATCTTTCTTCATTTTGTCGATTTGATTCATTTTCTTGACGGCTTTCCGGATGGTTACAAAATTTGTAAGCATTCCGCCAGGCCATCTTTCTGTAATATAAGGCATGTTAAGCTCGGCAGCATGTTTTGCCACGACTTCTTTCGCCTGCTTTTTAGTTGCTACGAAAAGAACTTTTTTGCCTGCAGAAGTTAATCTTTCCAAGGCGACACAAGCCTCGTCTAGTTTTACTGCTGTCTTATGTAAATCTACGATGTGAATACCGTTTTTCTCCATAAAAATGTATGGAGCCATATTTGGGTTCCACTTTCTGGTCATGTGACCGAAGTGTACGCCAGCCTCTAGGAGGTCTTTTACATTTGCTTTTGCCATGTTTTCTTTTTTGTTAGTTTACTTTCCGCTTTTCTGCAATCAACCTTACTTTAGATGGGAGTGAGGTTTGGATGCTAAACGTAACGGGCAATATTTTTTGTTTATAAATAGAAGCAAGAATCGAGCACCAAGGAGTAAACGTAGCGTTGTATCCTGTGTCTGAAGTCTTGAATCTCGAAATTTAACGTTTTGAGAATTGGAATCTCTTTCTTGCTTTTTTCTGACCGAATTTCTTTCTCTCGACCATTCTTGCATCTCTGGTAAGCAATCCGTGTGGTTTCAGAACCAATCGGTATTCCTCGTTGATGGCGCATAGTGCTCGGGAAATTCCCAGTCTGATAGCCTCGGCCTGTCCGGTAATTCCGCCTCCGAAAACATTCACCTTTAGATCATATTGACCCAAGGTTTCTGTCAACATAAATGGCTGATTCACTTTGTAAACCAAAACATCGGTACAGAAATAAGTTTTAGCATCTTTGCCGTTGATGTTGATCAGGCCGGTTCCCGGCTTAACAAAAACTCTTGCAACAGAAGTTTTTCTTCTTCCGATTTTGTGTACTGTAGACATATTATTATTTGAATTCGTTTAGATTGATTACTTTAGGCTGCTGCGCTTCGTGTTTGTGTTCTGTTCCTTCATACAAATAAAGGTTTTTGAACAAAGCAGAACCAAGTCTGTTCTTAGGAAGCATCCCTTTGATGGATCTTTCCAAAACTTTCAGTTCGTCTTTTTTCTTAAGCTCCTCAGCCGTCATAAACTTCTGACCACCAGGATATCCTGTATGCCAGATGTAAGTTTTATCTGCCCACTTGTTTCCGGAAAGTGTCACTTTCCCAGCGTTCAAAACGATCACATTGTCTCCGCAATCTGCGTGAGGTGTGAAGTTCGTCTTGTGCTTACCTCTCAAAATCTTTGCAACGGTAGAAGCTAACCTTCCCAACGGTTGCTCAGCAGCGTCCACAACAACCCATTCTTTATTTGCTGTAGCCTTGTTTGCCGATACTGTTTTGTAACTTAATGTATTCACAATTTATCGTTTACGATTAAACATAATTTTCCCTTACGGGTGTGCAAAGGTAGCAATTTTTTTTCGTCGGAAAAATTTTTCCTTCAAGAAATCTTTTACTTTTCTAATAATTAACGAGTTATTGATTGCTCCTATCGAATGTAAACTAATTGCCCTCTCAGAAATTGCCTTTTAAAAATTTAATTAGAACCTCAGCGATTTGCTTTCCCTGAAACTCGCGATCATATAATAAGCCACGAAAACCGTAGAGAATTTGATAACCGACGGCATCGCTGTTTCAAAATTGAAAAAGATCAATCCGATGGCTACCAGAAAGACAATTCCGAGTACTGAAATTCCCATTTTTTTTGGCAAAGGCCATTCCGGATGATCTACAAAATAAGCCAACCCCCAACCGATGCCAAAAGCCGATGCCACATAAACTTCCATCCAGAAATCCAGCGGACTGCCCGTCAACCGTCTAAGAACGAAACTTAATATTGTTCCTAGTGCAAAATATATCAGCGCTTTTACCATTCCAAATAATTTGTGCAAAAGTAAGAAAAGTAGAAATGATGATACTTAAAGTCCAAGGCAAATTCCTTAGATTTGTATAAACCATATTTCTATGCGCGAAGTTCGGCAGAATTCTATTCTGGATAATGATTTTTATAAATTTACAATGCAAAATGCGGTGGTGAAACTCTTTACCAACGAAATTGTAAAATACGAATTCATCAACCGCGGGCAACACCAATTTCCAGAAGGTTTTGCTGAAGAACTCAGAAAATCTGTCAATGCAATGGCAGAGCTGAAACTTAGCAAAGACGAGAAAAAATACCTGAAACTCACTTGTCCCTACCTCGCGCTTCCTTACCTCGATTTTTTGGAAGGCTTTCATTACGATCCTTCCGAAGTTAAAATTGAACAAGACGGCAATGAGCTGAAAGTCTCTGTAGAAGGGCTGTGGTACCGAACGATTCTGTGGGAAGTTCCTTTGCTGGCGCTCATCAGCGAACTTTATTATGAAATTAATCACTTGGAAAGAGAGAACAACGGCGAAGTCATCGATAAAACGGTGGAAAAGGCAAAACACCTCACGGAACTCGGCGTCCCCTTTGCCGAATTTGGAACCCGAAGAAGGCATTCCTACAAAGTTCACCGGCTGGTAATGGATGCGTTGATCCGGGATAAAAAATCTACATTCATAGGAACTTCCAACGTTCATTTGGCGATGCTGTACAATGTAAAACCAATTGGCACGCACGCGCACGAATGGTTTATGTTTCACGCGGCAGAATATGGTTTCAAAATGGCCAATTCTATCGCCCTGGAAAACTGGGTCGAGGTTTACCGCGGCGATCTAGGCGTTGCACTTTCCGACACTTATACCACGGAAGTTTTCTTCCAGCAGTTTGATAAGAAATTTGCAAAATTGTTCGACGGCGTGCGGCACGACAGCGGCGACCCTTTGGACTTTGCGGACAAAACCATCGCGCATTATCAGAAGCAAGGCATCAATCCACTTTTCAAATATATTATTTTCTCAGACGGACTGAATCTCGAAAAAGTGGAAGAAATCACGAATTATTGCAAAGGCAGAATTGGCATTTCTTTCGGGATCGGTACCAATCTGACGAATGACGTGGGCCTAAAACCAATGAACATCGTCATGAAGCTCATCAGCGTAAAAGGCATCAATAATGAGTGGATCCCCACCGTAAAACTCTCCGACGAAAAAGGAAAATACACCGGCGATTCGAAAATGATAGAGCTGGCAAAGGAGTTTTTGAGAATCAAATAATCTCTAAGATTTTACAGCAAATGAGAGCAAATCTGCTTAATACAAAACCTCTTTCGTCAAAATACTTTCGATATTATCCGGATAATTAACTTCTATCCGATGGTCAGAATTGATCCATTCTCTGATTTTTTCAGGATCCAATTTATCCGAATTTGCAACGCCCATCTGGTCCAACGCAAAAGCATTGCATTCCTGCTCGTACTGATTTTCTATCGGGATCACGAACAATTTTTTGTTCATAAACAGGGCTTCCGCAGGCGTTTCGAAGCCGGCATTGCAAAGAATTCCTTCGCAAGATTCAAAATATTCTAGGTATTTACTCTCGTCGATTGGGAAAATTTCCACATTTTTGAATTTCTGATTTTGCTTCGCATACTTGGAGAAGACCTTCCATTCTACATCAATTCTTGTAAGAAAATTGGTAATCACCTCATCCGAAAAACTGGGAAGATAAACCAAATAATGGCCTCGGTTTACGGGATTTAGATTTCTAATTTTATGCCGAATGACGGGCTTTTTGATATGCGAATTATAATTTTCAAAATGAAATCCGATTTTCTTTTTGCAAGGCACATATTGGTTGAGAATCAGGGTTCCCAGCCAGTCTTTTTTTTCCGGTTTTGGGGTTTCGTCAAAAGTGAGCGAGGCTTGATGGCTCAGCTCGACAATCGGGACATTTCTCAACTTCGCCGCCCAACCAGTTAACGGCTCGAAGTCATTGATTATCAAATCATAAGCCGACAAATCCAAATTGCGAATTACCTTCAGAGCCTTGCAAAAACTGTTATCAAGAAAAGTCTTTTTATAGGACAAGCCACCAGTTTTATTGTAAAGCAAAGACACACCTTTGAAACGGAAATCTATGTCAAAATCCGATTTCAGCTGCGTCTGATGACCGCTGATCAAAGTGTCTACCAATGCGTGTTTTTTCAGGATCGGGACGATTTCTTGGGCTCGGGCCAGATGGCCGTTTCCAGTGCCTTGGAAGGCGTATAATACTTTCATTAATTTGATTCTGTTTTTAGATCACTTGTGTCACGATTTTCATCAGTTCGTCGCTGCTCATTCCTTTCATTTCTTCGGATTCTTCGTCATTCAGATTATGCTTTTCGTCCTCATAAACAAAGAGCTTCCATTCGCCATCGTGATATTCCAGAGCCGAAAGATTTTCTATCCAATCCCCGGAATTCAAGTACATACATTTTCCTTTTTTGCCCACCACTGCACGGATTTGCGGCTGATGAATATGGCCGCAGATCACGTAATCGAAGTTATTTTCAATGGCCAGTTCCGAAGCCGTCAACTCAAAATCGCCGATATATTTCACCGCTTTTTTGACATTATTCTTAATTTTTTTTGAAAAGGAATATTTCTCTCGTCCGATGCTCTCCAGAAACCAGTTCACGACATTATTGATCGCAATCAGCAAATCATAACCTTGGCTGCCGAGCTTTGCAATCCATTTCGAGTGCTGCACCGACGCGTCGAAAACATCACCGTGAAAAATCCACGCTTTTTTATCGCCAAGTTTCAAAACGTGCTTGTTGCAGAGTTTCAGTTTCCCCAATTCGAAATCTGTAAAATTCCGGAATGCCTCGTCGTGATTGCCCGTGATGTAAAAAACCTCCGATTCTTTGGTGGCAAATGAGATCAGTTTTTTGACAACTTTCAGATGAGATTTCGGAAAATACGATTTCTTGAACTGCCAAATGTCGATGATGTCGCCGTTGAGAATCAAGGTTTTGGGTCGGATGGAGTTGAGGTAGCGCAACAGTTCCTTGGCCTTGCAACCATAAGTCCCAAGATGCACATCGGAAATAATGACAATTTCTACATCTCTTTTCATTTGTAAATTAAGGGTTTTTTTGATTGACAATGAGATTTGTACAAAGAACGAGTTCTCATTTGAACTGTGCGTGAATGCTATTTTATATTTGATGTTGTCTAAGGCCTGTTTTTGAGGTGATCGCGTAATATTAATTTAAAAAATAGGCTGTTATTCTCTCAAAAATATTAGTTTTGTTCAGTTTCAATTTACATTAGAAGTTATCAAATCGCTTTTTGACGGTGCGTATGACTTTTTAAAAAATAAAATTTAAATATGAAAGGTCAGAATAAACTGTTTTTCGCCATTATCATCGCTTTGATTTTGGGTGTCGTTTTAGGAGGCATCATCCACACCTATTATCCCAACTCCAGCGCCGAATTTGCGAAAAACATCAAGCTCCTGGGAACGGTTTTTATCCGGCTGATTCAGATGATTATCGCGCCGCTGGTTTTCTCGACTTTGGTAGTTGGAATCGCCAAAATGGGCGACATCAAAATGGTCGGGCGCGTGGGAACGAAGGCGCTTCTTTGGTTTATTACGGCCTCTCTGGTTTCGCTAATGATTGGGTTGACTATGGTAAATTGGCTGGAACCCGGCCACGTGACGCAACTTCCGATTCAGGATGTTTCTTCGGCTTCCGACATTGTCAAAAACAGCAAAGGATTTTCTCTGGAAGACTTCGTCGCACACGTGATTCCGAAAAGTTTATTCGAAGCGTTTGCAACCAATGAAGTTCTGCAAATCGTGGTGTTTTCCGTGATGTTCGGGATTGCACTTTCGGCGATGGGCGAGGATTATGTAAAACCGGTGATCAAAGGTTTGGATATTATCTCTCACGCCATTTTGAAAATGGTAGGTTACATTATGTGGGTGGCGCCGTTAGGTGTTTTCGGGGCGATTTCTGCGGTGGTTGCCACGAATGGTTTTGAGATTTTCAAGGTTTACGCCATTTACCTCAGAGATTTCTTTTTTGCGCTTGGCATTCTTTGGTTGGTGCTTTTATTGGTTGGATATATGATTTTGGGCAATCGTCTTTTCGAATTGTTGAGAAGAATCAAAGAACCTTTGTTGATTGCATTTTCCACCACAAGTTCCGAGGCGGTTTTCCCAAAATTGGTAGAAGAACTGGAAAGATTTGGTTGCAACAGCCGGATTGTTTCTTTCATCTTGCCTTTGGGATATTCCTTCAATCTGGACGGAAGTATGATGTATATGACCTTCGCCTCGATTTTCATTGCTCAGATTTATGGCATCGATATGCCCTTGGGACAGCAGATTATAATGCTTTTGGTTTTGATGCTGACGAGTAAAGGAATTGCCGGTGTTCCGAGAGCGAGTTTGGTAATCATCGTCGCCGCGTGTGGAATGTTTGATATTCCGGTTGAGGGCATTGCTTTGATTTTACCAATCGACCATTTCTGCGATATGGGAAGAAGTATGACGAATGTTTTGGGTAATGCTTTGGCGACGTCTGCTGTGAGTAAATGGGAAGGGCAATTGGAGAGTTAATGATGTCAGCTTTCTACGGAAATAAGTTTTCAATTGCTTCAAGTTTATTAAGCTTGTTAGTTCTAATCTGTGTAATAATTATCAATTATAACATTTTGTGTGATTACAATAATTCTGACAGCAAAACTAAAGCTTTTTACGATGTTGCAGTTTTTAGTAAATATTCATTTAAGTATTACTTGATTATTTTTTCATTTGTTTCATTGATTTTAATTCGATTAAGTTTTAAGAAAAATGAAAAGATTTTAAGCTTGCGGCTTTCAATCATTTTACTAATCATTTCAACTGTATCTATATTTTTCAGCTTTTGGAGGTTATTCACTTAGCTAATAAGAAGCACTTCGACTCCGCTCAGTGTGACATCTCTAATATCAAATGTTTATTCACAGTGTCAGTCTGAGGCTCTCGAAGACTTTATAAATTCAAATTCCATTGGTTTTAGATTCTTTCAGAATGACAAAATTGTGTTTTTATTGACAAAACTTGATTTGAAATGGAAATCCCTAGCCCTGATGGGAACGGCATCCTTTTTTGGCATTGCGGGGAAAAACTTTAATCAAGATACTGCACGCCAATCGCAATGACAAAAAAGATATAGTGGACAGCAGGTTCCCGGCTCCTAATTTTCCCCCAACCCTAAAGGGAGAAATTGAATTGAAAGTAACCTGCCAAAAATCATCAGCATAGACAAAATCAAAAATCCGGAAACCTACTGCTAATCAAAACTTAACATAACATTGGGATTCCAACGCTTTTTTGTTCCACCAAATTACGATATTTTTGTATTTCAACTGCTTAAAATGAGAGAAATCATTATAGAACCTACCGAGAATCCAAAAGTAATGAAGTTCGTCACAGACTACAACCTCATTCCAGGATCTCTCGAGCTCGACCGAGAATCTGATATTTCGGAAATACCGCTGGCACAAGAGCTTTTCAATTATCCATTCGTCAACAGGATTTTCATCACGGCTAATTTTATTGCCGTGGCCAAAGAAGACTCTGTAGAATGGGAACACGTCGCCGAAAGTCTGAAAAACATCATTGAAGACGAACTTTTGGCCAACCCGAGACTTTATCTCCAGAAGAAAAAAGAGCATTATCAAGTATATTCGGAGATGACGCCAAATCCCGCGGTTATGAAATTCATCTCCAGCAAGATGCTTCTGGACGGTTTCATCGAGGTCAAATCCCGTGAAAAAGCACATGACGTTCCCTTAGCCAAAGAATTATTTGACGCTTTTGACTATGTAAAAGAAGTCTATATTAGCGATAACTTTGTCGCAGTTACCAGAGACGACCGATTTGAATGGCACGAAATTATGAACAGCGTTCGATCTTTCATTGCCGAATTTCTGCAAGCCGGGAAAACGATTTCCAACGCCGAACCTCACACGCACGAAAACCCGATGTTGAAAATCATCAATAGAGAATATACCGATGATGAGCAGAAAATCAATGATATCCTGAGCGAATATGTGGCGCCGGCCGTAGAAAACGACGGCGGAAAAATCTCCTTGATTGAATATGACAGAGAAAATAAAACCGCGAAAATGCTCCTCCAAGGTGCTTGCAGTGGTTGCCCATCTTCTACCGCCACCTTGAAAAACGGCATCCAAAACATTCTGAAACAATTCGTTCCCGAACTGGTAGAGAATGTAGAAGCGGTGAATGGATAATCTTTAATAGATCTTTGAAGCCTGTCAATGGATAGTTTTCTGAAACTTACATAAATTAAATTTCAAATTTGGAAACCAAAAACCAAAAACCGACAACCAAAAACCGTAAAGGAATCCTCTTAGTCAATCTCGGATCGCCTAAATCCACTTCTGTAGAAGATGTAAAAGATTATCTGGACGAGTTCCTGATGGACGAGAAAGTGATTGATTATCGATGGATTTTCCGTGCGCTATTGGTTCAAGGCATCATCCTGAAAACACGCCCCAAAAAATCTGCGGAAGCCTACAAAACCGTATGGACGGAGGAAGGCTCGCCCCTGATCGTGATCTCAAAGCATCTTCAGCAACGACTGCAAGAAATCGTAGATGTTCCAGTTGGTTTGGGGATGCGATATGCGGAACCCTCGATAAAAACGGGCATTCAGGAGTTGGTAGATCTTGGCATTACGCAAATTACCCTATTTCCGCTTTATCCGCAATATGCTATGAGCACAACGGAAACTGTGATTGACAAAGCTGAGGAAGTAAGATTAAAATTCTTCCCGGATATCAAAATCAATTACATTCAGCCTTTTTACGACCGTGAGATTTACATTGATGCTTTAGCAAAAAGCATTGCCGAGAAACTGCCGACAGACTTTGACCTGCTCCAATTCTCTTACCACGGCGTTCCCGAAAGACATATTTACAAAACCGATCCCACAAAAACTTGCAGTATGGGCAACTGCTGCCAGAAAGACAATCTGCCTTCGCACAAATTTTGCTACAGGCATCAATGCTACAAAGTGACCGAATTGGTTCGTGAAAAACTGGGTTTGCCCAAAGAAAAAGTGCTGGTCACCTTCCAATCCCGATTGGGAAAAGATAAATGGATAGAACCTTATACCGATGCGACCCTCGAAGGTCTTGCGAAGAAAGGCATCAAAAAATTAGCCATCGTTTGCCCTGCTTTTGTTTCAGATTGCCTGGAAACCTTGGAAGAAATCTCTGTCGAAGGCAAAGAAATATTTCTTCACAACGGTGGCGAGAGATTTGATTATATCCCTTGCCTTAATGAACAGGCAGATTGGATCAATGTCGTGAAACAGTTGAGTGAAGAGAAACTGGCAGAGTTTTGATGACACCGAAAAATTCAATATTCCTAAAAAAATTAAAGAAAAATTTTAACAAATATTTTTATTAAAAATATTTTTCTTACTAAATTAACCTCACAAAAAAATTAAAGTTTAACCTAAAAAGTATTCCTATGAAAAACATCTTAGTTCTTTTATTTACTTTCACAATGATCGGGGCTAATGCTCAGAAGACCGTTTCTTATGCCGATGGCAGTCAGAAGCTTGAAGGCATTTTCTACAGCCCACAAAAAGCCAACGGAAATGCCGTTTTGCTACTTCCGGCGTGGCTGGGAATCGACAATAATGCCAAGGAAAATGCAGCTGAATTGGCAAAATTGGGCTATAAAACGTTGGTAGCCGATATTTATGGCGTCGATAAAAGACCCAAAGACCAAAATGAAGCCGCAAAAATGGCCGGATATTATAAAAATAACGTCAAGGAATACCAAACCAGAATCCGCTTGGCGCTGAATGAGTTGGTAAAAAATGGAGCCAATCCGGATAAAATCGCGGTGATTGGTTATTGTTTTGGAGGAACAGGCGCACTAGAAGCTGCCCGAACCAATATGAAAGTAAGAGGCGTGGTTTCCTTCCACGGCGGACTGGGAAGAGATGCCGCCAGAACCATTGAACCTATTACTCCGAAAGTTCTCGTGTTGCACGGCGCCGACGATCCATTTGCTCCCGAGGCGGAAATAAAAGCTTTTCAGGATGAAATGAGAAAGGCAAAAGCAGATTGGCAGATGACCTATTACGGCAACTCGGTTCACGGCTTTACACACAAAGATGCAGGAACCGACAATAGCACAGGAATGGCTTACAACGAAAAAGCAGCCAAAAGATCTTGGCAAGCGATGTTGGATTTCTTCGCAGAAATTTTCAAATAAAAACAATAAATAGACTGTTTTTACCAAATTCAAAAACCTCTTTTAAAAATGCTTTAAAAGGGGTTTATTTTTGATGAAAATCGATATCGATTATAAAAAATAGAGTTTGATAAAGCCCTTTTGGAAAATCTTGCCGTATTTTTGTCATTATGCAAGTTGAAAAAATAATTTTAGGAATCGATCCGGGAACTTCCATTATGGGATTCGGAATCATCAGTGTGAAAGCAGGCCAGATGGAACTGCTTGCTATGCACGAACTGATCCTTAAAAAATACGAAAATCACGAAACCAAACTCAAAGTCATCTTCGATAAAACCTTAGCTTTAATTGACGAATATAATCCCGATGAAACCGCGCTGGAAGCGCCATTCTATGGTAAAAATGTTCAAAGTATGCTGAAGTTGGGTCGTGCGCAAGGCGTGGCCATGGCTGCAAGCCTTCACAGAAATATTCCAATCACAGAATATTCGCCGAAAAAAGTGAAAATGGCCATCACTGGAAACGGAAATGCCAGCAAAGAGCAAGTGGCCGGAATGCTTCAAAACCTTTTGAAACTGAAGGAATTCTCCACGAAATATCTGGATGCGTCCGATGGATTGGCCGTTGCAGTTTGTCATCATTTCAATTCAGGGACAATTTCTACCGACAAATCTTACTCGGGTTGGGACAGCTTTCTGAAACAGAATCCGGATCGGGTAAAGTAGTTGTTAGTTGATGGTTTTTAGTAGTCTTTCTTCTTATTACTCCCGAACTCTCTAAACTCCAATTCCTTTTACTTTCGCCTTGTCTCTTGATTCTTGTCTCCTGAATCTTTTTTCCTTATTTTTGAAGCGATGAATGATTCCCTTTTTGACCTCGTCGAACATACCAACCGAAGTGTCTTTCTTACCGGAAAAGCCGGCACGGGAAAGACAACTTTCCTGAATGACTTTGTCCAAAAAACCAAAAAAAAACACATCGTGGTTGCCCCAACAGGAATTGCCGCCATCAATGCGGGTGGCGTGACGATCCATTCTATGTTTGGCTTGCCCCTGCGAACTTTCTTGCCGACAACAGAACGAATCGATGAGAATATGGGAAATAATATATCCGATCTCGTGGCACATTTCAAATATCGAAAAGATAAAATCAAACTGCTGCGGGAAATCGAAATCGTTATCATAGACGAGGTCTCGATGTTGCGCGCCGATGTTTTGGATATGATGGATTTTTCACTGAGGCACGTGCGCAGAAATCAGCAGAAATTTGGTGGCGTTCAGATGCTGTTCATCGGCGATCTCTATCAGTTGCCACCCGTGGTGAGAGACGAACAGGTGCTTTCCCAATATTACAAATCGCCATTCTTTTTTCACGCCAAAGCTTTGGAGGAAGTCCAATTGATTACCATAGAACTGACGAAAGTCTATCGCCAAACCGACGAAACTTTTCTCGAAATCCTCAACGCCATACGCAACGGCATACCGGAAGATATTGATTTTGAATTGCTCAATTCACGATATTTGCCCCATTTTGAAGCCAAAGACGAAGCCTATGTTTATCTCTGCTCGCACAACAATATGGCAGACGCCATCAACCTGAAAAAACTGAAAGAACTCGGCGGAAAATCTTACTTCTACAATGCCAATGTGGTTGGAGAGTTCAAGGAGACGCAGTACCCGAACGACGAAATTCTTGAATTGAAAGTAGGAACACAGATTATGTTTATCCGAAACGACAGCTCTGCCGACAAGAAATATTACAATGGCAAACTGGCAAAGGTTTCTCATCTGGACGATGACGAGGTTTCCGTGATTTTGGAAGGAAGCAGCGAAGAAATAAGCCTGAAACCTGAAACTTGGGAACAGAAACGCTATTCCCTAGACGCCGAAAAGAATATCAAAGAAGAAGTTTTGGGAAGTTTCAAACAATTCCCGATTCGCCTGGCGTGGGCGGTCACCATTCACAAAAGCCAAGGGCTGACCTTTGACCGATTGATCATTGATGCTGGAAAAAGTTTCGCATCTGGTCAGGTTTATGTTGCGCTGTCTCGATGCCGCACTTTGGAAGGCATCGTTCTAAAATCGAAGATCACGCCCGAAGTTATTTTCAGCGATAAAAGGGTTTCTAAATTTCAGGATGAGACGCACGCCAATTCCAAAATGGAGGAGATCATCAATTCTGAAAAGTACGATTACAGCATCAAAAAAGTGCTCCGCAGGATCGACTGTGTTTGGTTTCTTTCATCTCTGGAAAGCTGGAATATCTCTGCGAAAATGAGTAAATTCATTGACCATAATAAATCCCAAAAGCTTTATCTCAGTCTAAAATCGGAGATTGAAAATCTGACTGTTATTTATCAAAAACTGGAAAGAGTTTTGGTTCAGAAAACCAAAAAATTCCTGCAAGGCGAAGAGAAATGGTCGGAAATTGAACTTAAAGCAAAAGGTGCGGTCAATTTCTTTTTCTCGAATGTGAATGAGAAGATTTTTTTGCCGCTAAAGGATTTTTATTCGGAGACGAAAGGCGTTAAAGGTCTGAAAGCTTTTAATGAAGATTTCCGCGTTTGGCTGGACGATTTGGAAGAATATTTGAAAGATCTGAAGGCCGTTCATCTTCTTGAAACACCATTATTTGACAAAGAAAAAGATGCTGTAATCTCAATGTCAATCAATAAAGTTCCGACGCACGTTTTGACTTATCAACTGTTTCAGAATGGAAAAACGGTTTCTGAGATTGCCAGAGAAAGAGGCTTGGTCAATTCCACGATTTTCGGTCATTTATCCAAATATGCCGAACAGAATTTGCTTGATAAAAGCGACTTATTGAGAATCTATCCAAAGGAAAAAGTAAATGCATTCGAAAAGGTTTTCAAACAAAGTCCAAAGGAGAATATCAACGATTGGAAAGCCGCGTTGCCTAATGATTTTGATTTTGGCGAGATCCGGTTGATCTGGAATTATTATTTGAATTTGAAATAGTCCTTCGACTCCGCTCAGTAACGTCATCTTAAAAGAAATAAAAACTAATGAACAACGGAAAAATATTTAAAACGAAAACAGGATTTTGTCATATTCTACCAGACAAAATTGTTTTGACACGTGATGGAATAATCGGAAATCTGTCAGATTTGACAGTCGGTAACAGCATAGCAAGAATTTTAATAATCTATGGTTTTCTTTCTATTGGACTATTCTATTTAGCATTTGACAATTATAAAAATGGACAAATGATAACTTCTGTACTGTTTTGTCTTCTAGGTATTTATTTGATTTACGGAACATTAAATAGTTTAAACAACTCATCAACACCAATTATTGAACGTCAAAAAATTAAAAACGTTAAACTGAAAAAAACAATTGCAGGATTAACTCGTTCCCGGTTTGAAATATTTTTTGAAGACAATGAAGGTAGAATTAAAAAACGATTAATTATGCTTCCAGGTTCATTGACAGATGGCAAAATGGAAACAGAAAAAGCAGTTAAAATAATGACCGATGAAAAACTACTAATAAATCTTTGATACGCAGTGGAGAGTAACATTAAATTTATAATTCTCCAAGTTAAAAACTTAGATTTATACTTTAAAACAAAAAAGCCACAAATAAACTTTGTGGCTTTCCTATTTTAATGAATTAATGAATAAGAATTAATTGATCAATTCAAACTTAGCATAGTCTGCGATTTTCTTTGGTAATTTGATGCCTTCTTCGGTTTGATTATTTTCCAAAAGCGCCGCCATAATTCTTGGTAAGGCCATTGCAGAACCATTGAGCGTGTGAACCAATTGCGTTTTTCCATCCGCTTTGAAACGGCATTTCAATCGATTGGCCTGGAATGTTTCAAAATTGGAAACCGAACTGACTTCCAGCCATTTTTCCTGAGCCGCGCTCCACACTTCGAAGTCGTAAGTCATTGCAGATGCAAAACCTGTGTCGCCTCCGCAAAGTCTCAGGATTCTGTAAGGCAATTCCAGATCTTCCAAAATGGATTTGATATGCGCTACCATTTCTTCCAAAACAGCGTAAGAATTTTCAGGTTTTTCGATTCTTACAATCTCCACTTTTTCGAATTGGTGAAGCCGATTAAGTCCCCTCACGTGAGCGCCATAACTTCCCGCTTCTCTACGGTAGCATTGAGAAAATGCTGTATTTTTGATTGGCAAATCCTTCTCATCCAGCAAAACATCACGATAAAGATTCGTCACCGGAACTTCCGCCGTTGGGATTAAATATAAATCGTCCGCATTCACATAATACATTTGTCCTTCTTTATCGGGCAATTGTCCGGTTCCGTAGCCCGAAGCTTCGTTCACCACGTGCGGCGGATTCACTTCCAGATAACCGGCATCCACGTTCTTGTCCAAGAAATATTGAACCAGAGCTCTCTGCAATCTTGCACCTTTCCCAAAATAAACAGGGAAACCAGCACCTGCGATTTTAACACCCAATTCGAAGTCGATCAAATTGTATTTTTTTGCTAATTCCCAATGCGGAATGGCGCCTTCGCCAAGACCTTCTACCATTGTCGATTCATAAATGATCTCGTTGTCATCGGCAGAAACTCCCGCAGGCACTTTCTCGTGGGGAATGTTCGGAATCTGATACAGAATGTTAATCAATGTTTTCTCCACCTCACTCAGCTGCGATTGCAATTCTTTGCTCGATTCTTTGAACTGTGCCGTTTTGGATTTGGCAGCTTCGGCTTCTTCCTTTTTCCCATCTTTCATCAGAATTCCAATTTCTTTCGAAATTTTGTTCATCTCGGAAAGTTGCGAATCCAGCTCGTACTGCAGTTTTTTCCTCTCGTCGTCAGCTTTGATGGCTGCATCGACCAAGTTTAATTCCTTGAAGTTTCTCTTCTTCAAGCCTTCCAAAACGCGCTCTTTGTTATCGCGTAAAAAATTAACCTGTAACATAGTTTGCTTGTTGATTGATGATTGTTGGTAGTCAGAAATTCACTTTAGATGAAAAAAAATCGGACTGCCGGTGCAAATTTAGGGATTTTATTTCACGATTTTTACAGTGTTTGGCTGCCCAGGAACTTTTGTGAATTTAAGTTCATCATTATACCAAAGTTTTGAAATCTGAAAAAGTGAAGCGGAATTTTTGTACTCAATTTTGATGGTGTCGTCATCGTTTACAACAAGAGTATTAACCGTTTTCGGCAGTCTGATAATGAATTTGGAATAATAGGTCTGTTCGGTATCATTGCTAAGAGAATCGATTTTCAGCCGGACCGCACCTGCAACATACTCCAGGTAAACTACGGTATCTGCATCTTTGAGAAAAGAATAGCCCGAAATCGATTGCAAGTCGCGCTCTCCCAAGAGATCGAGCAAAACCGGCGTAGAATATGAACTTTCTATTTTGGGATTCAGCAAATCTTGACCGGTCGTAGAGCTGCTCATATAAAGTCTGAGAACCTGATCGATGCTTTGCGTATCGCCATCGTCATTTTGGCAAGAAAAAAGCAGAACGATGGATAATAAAAATATAGGGAACTTGGGTTTCATCCTTGCAAAGATAAAAATTCTCAAGACAATTTTCGGTAGTAGCGGAGGAATCCGCCCATTAAAGACAAGCCTGTGAAGAACAAAGTCATCGATTGGGCAATCGCCATTCCCAGAAAGCCAAATCTGGGAACTAAAATGAAGGATAAAATTAACAAAACAAATAATGCAAAAGCAGAAACAGCGGTATTATATGCCATTTTCCCAACGGCAGAGAGCAGATTTCCGTAAAGATTTCTCAACAGCATATTGAGTAAAAATGCGGCCGTAAGAATCAAAAAAGCACTCTCTATTCCCTGATATTTTTCTCCGAAAAAAAGCTTGATGATAAAAGGATGAATAGCAAAAATGACAATAAAAATGACCAAACAAAGTGGAATAAATATTTTGTAATAGTTTGAAATATAATATTTTAAATAACTTTTATGATTATAATTTCTTGCCAATTCGGGGAAATCGCTTTGCATAAAGGTGAGCGCTATGAAGGTCAAATTGGCCGGAATCAGGATGGCGGTTTTGTAATGGGCAACGGCGGCTTCGTTCATCAAAAAGCTTAACAAAATAATGTCCAAAGAAAACAGAGCATCGCTCAAAACCGCAGTTCCGGCGGTAAATAATCCGTAGCGCCAAATTTCTTTCTTCGAAAAACCAAAAGATTCATTTTTCTTTGTGAAATCCATAGTTTTGAACCAAAATAATGCGATAAAAGGCATCAATGCAATGGCAACGAGATAACCCAATAGTCCAAAAAAATAGGTCAAAACAAGCATTAAAATCAAGCCTATAATATTGACCATATTATTGAGCTTTGCAAATTCTTTATTGTTCCCGCTAATCCGCAACTGCGACTGGATATGGTTGTAGAAAAAAAAACCAAGCAGCCGAACCGCAAATGCTAAAAACAATACAAAAATGTTCTCAAACTTCTCAAGATAAAAAAATGCGGTCAGCAGAAATACCAAGCCAAGCGCCATCTGATAATAAAATCCCTGCTTCCAAAGATAAGCGGAAAGGGCGTTTTTTTGTTCCGTAGTTTTCGCGATAGCGCCATATCTCAGGAGAATCTGCTGACTCCCGAACCCGCTGAAAGCCAGAAAAACCGCAGACAAGGAAGCCACAATGCTGATCAACCCAAACTCGTCTGCCGGCAACAACCGGATAATTGCCACAGAGCCGATGAAGCCGCAAATCTTGGCAATAAGCAAAGACCCAAAGACAAAATGACCTTTGTTTTTGAAAAAATTGCGGATGAAATCTGACAGGCTTCCCACTAATTGAAAAATAACTTAAAAATAGCTAAAATATTGACTGCCTGGCTCTTTTGAAAAAAATCCTTTTGCGAAAAGAGAAACTCGACATCGGTTTTCAGTTCTGGATAGTTTTCCAAGCGCCAAAGATTACCGGCAAAATATGATTGGTAATAATCCTGAATATCTCGAGAATTGTAATAATAAAATTCATAAGGGTACATGCTGGTGCGCTCGGTTTGCCTTGTAATTTTGGAATTCCATATTTTGAAAATCCGTTTCAAAACTTTGGGTCCAAAAGTGCTTTTCCACTGCGCATCTGGTCTCATACCTGTTTTTTCCCAAGTGTAATTGGCAGCATTTGGCAAATATTGATTGAGCCATTCCAAGTACAGTTTCTGATTGATTTTCCATCTTTCTGGCAGGCTGATGGCCAATTCCAGCATTTTTTTGGACATAAACGGTGAGATTTGATACGCATATTGCCGGATGACTTGCGCGCCCAAAACCGTTCGGTTGTACGCTACATTCCGTAAATAAAATAATTCTTCCGACTCGTATTGATTTCGAATCTCATCAAATGCTGAGCGCACTTTCGGCAGAAATCTTTTGTTGACCACGATTTTGAATTCCCCTGGCTTTTGCCGGCGAGGAACGGTGTTGAAACCACCTAAAATACCGTCACCAATCGAGCCGCTGTGAACAATTTTAAAATCAATAGAATTCAAATTTTCAAACGCATATTGAACGTGGATACCGCCCGTGAAAAGGCCGCAACCTTCTGACAGTTCGGTAAGTTTGTCGATGTATTTTAGGTAAATGCCGCCGTCCAAAGATTGAAAGCGGTACGGGATATGGTAATCTGCTGCGATTTTTCGGGAAATCGTCTCGTCCAAATAGCCCGACTGCGAAAAGCAAAATGCTTCGTCGGGTTTATAGCCAAGCTCTACGGCGGTCAGCAATCCCATCCGGCTGTCCAAACCGCCACTGAGTAGCGTAAAATGCTTGGCATTCAGCTCATTATCTTTTTTATATTCCAAAGCAATATTTTCTGAAAATATCGAATTCAAATTCTGAATAGCTTCTTCTTTAGAACCTTGGAAATAAGCGATATTCTCCAAATCAAAATACGTTTTCTCGAGAATCAATTGAGATTTCAAATCGATTTCAATGTAATGACCGTCGAGAATTTTATAAACATTTTCAACAGGCGTTTCATTCTCCAGCATATTTCCAAACGTCAATAATTGGTATAGATTGGTGATATTTGGCGTTGTGCGAATTTGATTTTCCCTCAAAGTCTGATTTAATCGAACCAAATGCGAATCCACGAAAACACGATCTTTCTCTTTTGAATAAAAAACGCGCTGCGTGGCTGTTGGATTGGTAAAAACATATAGTTTTTCCTCAGATTTGTCCCAGATATAACCCCTAAACTCGCCTTCTAATTCCTGTATCGCCTTAATTTTTTTTTCTTGATAAAATTTTTCAAAAAGAGTAGGAAAATCCGAAGTATTATTGGCCTTTAGAAGTGGTGTTTTGTTGAGAATAAGGCCTTCCACAGCGATTTCCAGACTATCATTTTTTAAGACAAAAGAATCATAATCATCAGCAAAATATACCGAGGAACGAGGCGTGTCGGCGATATGAATTTGAAAGCCTTTCATCCGTTCAGCACTTGATTATAAATCGCCGTAAACTGTCTGCAGATGCTTTCTTTGGAAAAATTATCAAGCACATATTGACGTAGAATTTCTGGTTTTTCGAACTTCATTTTTTGATCCGCAAAACTTTTCATTGCTTCGTAAAGTTGCGTTTCGTTTGCTTTTTCTATCAAAATACCAAAACCCGTCTTCACAAATTCAGGAACGCCACCGACGGCTGTCGCAATCACCGGTTTGCCGCAAGCGTAAGATTCCAGAATGACACAGCCTTGCGTTTCGTTGTCACTGAAAAGAATAAAACAATCGGAATTCTGCATTTTCTGTGCAACTTCGGCATAACTGATTTCCTCAAAAACCGAAATATAGCTTTCTGCATTGAGCTTTTTGATAAGATTTCTCAGCGTTTCTGTATCGCCGTCGCCACCGATCTCCAGAGAAACATTATAATGATTTTGTTTAAGTTGATAAATTGCTTCTATGATTTTATCGGGTCTTTTTCTGGGAATCAAACTGGATACGTGGAGAAATTTGACTGTGGGATTTTCATCATTTATTTTAATGTCAAAAACCTCAGTATTCACGACGTTTGAAATCACTTTCATTGGGGTTTTGATACCAATAAGCTGCAAGCTTTCCAGAAGATTTCCGCTGACCGGAAGAATATACGACGCATTTTTCGCGATAAATTTTGCAATCCTCTTGATAATTCCGGAAGTTTTTCCGAGGTTTTGATGTTGCAAAGCCGTCCAATGTTCGCTTACCACAAACGGAATTTTAAATTTTCTTTTCAGATAGACCGCAAAAAGCATATTGTTGTGAAGAACATTTGCGTGAACCAAATCCGGTTTCTTCATTTTGGCAAAACCCAACTTGTAAGCTTTCATTCTTCTAAGGAAATTCTGAACCGGATTTTTAGAATTTTTGTAATAAATAATCAACGTTCTGATCCCACTAATCACTTTATCATCAAAAATAAAGGTTTCTTTTTGATGAAAATCGCCGATTGTGTGCAGAATTTCTACCTCGTGCTGCAAGGCAACAGCTTCCGCGTGACGCTGTACAAAATTGCCATTGGTAGGTTCCAATTTGTTGGGGAACCACGAAGAAAGGAAAAGAATTTTCAAAGTTTAATCTGAAAATTAAGAAATATTAGCCGCCCAACTTCTGCTGAAAGGCTGCAAGAAATGGCTGAGAAAATCCAGATAAGTATTTTTGGAAAAATCGAAAACTTCGATGTCTTTTGACAATTCGCCGCTCCTTATTTTATTTTTGAATTCAGATAATTTTAAGGTTTTCACTTCCCCGTTTTCTACGAAACTGGCTTTCATTCTATCAAACAATCCAAGCTCAAATTCCGAATCCAGTTCTCTCATCACTTTGCCCAAAGCATCAATGCTGCAACCGGAAGCAGGCTCCTTTTCCTCATCTACACAAATAATAATGAACTGAT
This sequence comes from Weeksellaceae bacterium, assembly GCA_022013695.1. Lineage (GTDB taxonomy): Bacteria > Bacteroidota > Bacteroidia > Flavobacteriales > Weeksellaceae > Epilithonimonas. Next base: position 77,096 of record JAKLPS010000025.1, on the reverse strand, counting down.
TTTTTTCAATTTTGAAAGACGAAGACAATTGTTTCCCGTGAGCTGCCCAATTTCCTAAGAAATCGTATAATTTCTCAGCAATTGTTTTGCTTTCTTTCGCCGTGAAAGGTCTTGAAGCCGGATAGATAATGACGCGATAGTCGTTTGTTTCTACAATATTTGATTCCTCGATTTGCATAGTGGGATTTTTAAAGAGATAAAATTACGGATTTTTATTCAATTCTGTAAAAACGAAAAACCCAGACATCATCTGAGTTTTTGGGTTATATTATTTTTGAAATTTAAAATTTAAAGATCCTCGGCTTCAGCCAGAAGTTCCACTATATCTTTTACTTCCACTTCCGTATTTTTATTGAAATGCTTCACGCCATCGGTCATCATCGTATTACAGAACGGGCAACCCGTTGCGATGATTTTCGGTTCAAATGAAAGTGCTTCTTCGGTTCTCTCGACATTGATATCTTTGTTGCCTTTTTCCGGTTCTTTGAACATTTGCGCACCACCGGCACCGCAGCAGAGTCCGTTGCTTTTGCAGCGTTTCATTTCCACCAATTCTGCATCCAGTTTTTCAAGCAGCATTCTTGGCGCTTCGTATTCATCATTTCCTCGGCCGAGATAACACGGATCGTGAAACGTGATTTTTTTTCCTTTGAAACTTCCACCTTCGATTTTCAGTCGGCCTTCATTCATCAATTCTTTCAAGAACTGGGTGTGATGAAGAACTTCATAATTTCCGCCTAAGCTTGGATATTCATTTTTCAAAGTGTTGAAGCAATGCGGGCAGGCGGTTACAATTTTTTTGACTTCGTAAGCATTCAGAACTTCGATGTTGGTCAAGGCCATCATTTGGAAGACAAATTCGTTTCCGGCACGTTTTGCGGGATCTCCTGTGCAGGATTCTTCTTGACCCAGAACAGCGAATTCTACTCCGATTTTGTTCAGAATTTTGCAGAACGCTTTGGTTATTTTTTTGGCTCTGTCATCGAAGCTTCCGGCGCAGCCCACCCAGAAGAGAACTTCGGGAGATTTGCCTTCTGCAGCGTAATCTGCCATTGTTTTTATCGTGAAATCCATATTCAGTTTACCAATTTAAAAAATGTAACAGTTTAGCAATTAGCTTAATGATTGTTACATTGATAGATTACTACATTGTTATGTTAATTATCTTTTGCCCAATTTAGCCGATCTGCCTGATTGTATTGCCAAGGTGCAGCATTGTTTTCAACATTGGTCATCATCAAGTTTAATTCCTGAGGCGCAGCAGACTGTTCCATCACAAGGAATCTTCTCATTTCGAAAATGATGGACAAAGGATCAATAAGAACGGGACAAGCTTCTACGCAAGCATTGCAAGTGGTGCAAGCCCAAAGCTCTTCTTTGGTGATATAATCGTTGACCAATTTTTTGCCATCGTCCACAAATTTTCCGTTTTTATTGATGTTTTTGCCAACTTCTTCCAATCGGTCTCGGGTTTTCATCATGATTAATCTCGGCGATAATTTCTTACCAGTAATATTGGCCGGGCAAACCGCCGTACATCTGCCGCATTCTGTGCAGGAATAGGCATTCATCAATTGAATTTGATTCAGATCAAAAACGTCTTCCGCGCCAAATTTTGAAGGAGCTTCTGTTTCAGTTGCTGCCGGAGCGGCATAAGGATCTGCATTGGGATCCATCATAAGCTTGATCTCTTTGGTCACGGAGTCCAAATTATTGAATTTTCCTTTTTTCTCGAGATTTGAAAACCAAGTATTCGGAAAAGCCAAAATGATATGTAGATGTTTGGAATAATAAAGATAATTCATAAAGAACAAAACGCCGACAAAGTGAAACCACCACGCCGATTTCTCGATGATGTGAAGTGTTTCTAAACTAAAATTCTGAAAAAATGGAACCAGATGCTGCGAAATCGGAAAGTTGCCGGCAAATCTGTTGGAATCAGAATAATAATCGGCACCGTTCATCGTGAGAAAAGCGATCATCAAAGCAAATTCGATGATGAGGATCCAATTGGCGTCGCGCTTTGGCCAACCGAAAAGTTCTTTCATCGTGAGTCTTTTGACGCCGTAGAAATTTCTTCTGATGAAAAAAACGGTTACTGCCACGAGGACGAGAAGTGCCAAAACTTCCAGAATCGATGTAAAAATTGCGTAGAACGAATTGCCTAAAATGCCTTGTAAAAACCGATGCGTTCCGAAGAGCCCATCGATGATGATTTCTATTAATTCTATATTGATAATGACAAAGCCGAGATAAACGAAGATGTGCAAAATGCCGGCAATCGGGCGTTTCACCATTTTGCTCTGGCCCAGCGCCACCCTCGCCATCGTAGCCCAGCGCTCCGATTTTCTGTCGGTTCTGTTGATTTCTTTTCCTAATTTGATATTGCGATAAATCTCTTTCAGACTTTTAAAAAACAGTCCGAAACCCGCTATTAAAAGAATCAGGAAAATAGCATTATCAATGTATTGCATCGCTTACTTTTTGTCTGCATTTTTTCCAAAAACCGAGAAGTTCACGTATCTTTTTGGATTGGTTTTGAAATCTTCTACCAACTCATTGAGGCTTTTGGAGGTCTTGGTTAGATTGTTGTAAAGCTCTTCATCTTTGGCCAATTTACCAAGCGATCCTTCTCCGTTTTGTATGCCGGAAATAACACTTTTCAGCTGTGTAGCGGTTTGGTTGAACTGGTCTATGGTGCTGTTTAATTTATCAATATCAATACGTTCTGCAACAGAGCCATACTTGTCTAATGTTTTATTGGCTGTGATTACGGCTGCATTGGCGTTGGTGACAACTTCGTGAAGACCTTTTTCATTGCTTGCCAATATGCCGTTGGTCTTGTCTGATGTGCTTTTGAAAGATTCTATGGTTCTGTTGAGATTGGAAAGCAATAGTTTGATTTCTCTTCTGTTTTGCTCATCCACAATTTTATTTGTACTTGCTAATGTAGAATCTAGTTTGAGTAAAACATTGGACAGCTGATCTTTCACTGGTTTTACCTGAGAGGATAATGAATTAAGCATTGATAATTTGTAGCTGCCAGACAAGGTATCGCCATCTTTTGCAATTTCTCCGCCATAAAATAAGTTCACTCTCATTTCTTTGCCAGACATCAAACCAGGCTCGAAAATCTCAACCGTAGATCTTTTTGAAAATTCAAAATTATCATCAACGGATAGTTTGACTACAAAATGTAATTTCCCATCTCTGCCAGTCATCGGCTTTATTTCTTCTACTTGCCCCACCTTCAAACCATTAATAGAAACTACATTAGAAACCTCCAAGCCTTCCACATTATCATATTTTACGTAAAAAACATTATCGGTTGTGAAAAAACTTTTACCTTTCATAAACTGATAGAGGATAACGAAACTTATAATGGCGAAAATAGCAATGAGTCCTATTTTCAATTCTTTACTTAACTTCACGTTTTATTGGTTTTTTCTAGTTAGCAAATATAGCGAATATTGGAATTATAATGATATAAATAAAAAACAACAAAAGCGACAATTATGCCGCTTTTGTTGTTTTTTGAAACATTTTGCCTTTATTGCTCAGGACTCTTATCCCAAACTTCGATTCTGTAGTCTTTGATAGTGGCGTTATCCTGAAGACTCTTCAAGAATGCACCTGTAAACTGCTGAGAATTCTGCTGCGTGATAGATGCTGTGATCTGCTTGATGTCTCCCGGCAACTTATTGGTCGTTACGGATTTTTTCACTACCAAATAAACGCCCGTCATCCCTTCAACCGGCTGAGACAATCTATTTGAAGCCACACCAAAGGCAGCTCCTGCAACTTTAGGCTCCATTGCACCATTGACGGAAGGATTAAACAGGTTAACCGTTGCGCTTGCTTTGTTTGTTCCCAATGCTTTTGCAGCTTGGTCAAGAGTAGCATATTTTCCAGTATTTATTTTTTCTGCAATTTTCTTCGCCAGTAGTTTATTTTTGACAATCGGTTCGATTTGATCTCTCACAGTTTCCGGATCGGCAAGACCTTCATCTTGTTTTCCTACGAGATACGCAACGATTCTGTCGCCCGTGCCATCTACGGTAAAGATGTCGGTATCACCAATTTCTCTTTTTTTATCAAATGCCCAGGCAATAACGTCTGCATCTTTGTCTGTTCCCAGTGTTGGAAGGGCTCCTTGGAAACGGGTCACCATTTTGGGATTGTCAAATTTGTATCGGTTTTTCTCTGCCAAAGTTTTGAACTGATTAAAGCTTTTCCCTTGAGTCTGCTGAATCAATCTAGTGGCTTGCGTCAAAACTTGATTTTCAGTTTTGTCAGACGCTTTGATGTTTTTAGCCAAGTGAGCAATTTTATATTTCAAACTTTCTGGTCTCTCATCCACTTTGATAATATGATATCCGAATGAAGTTTCTGCCAATCCGATATCTCCTTTTCTGTGAGATGCCAAAAAGCTTAAATATCCAGGAGCAAAAAGAGATTGAGGTGTAGTCCAACCAACACTTCCTTTTCTTTCTACAGCATTTGGTTCGTCAGATTGTTTCAAGTCCTCTTCAAATTTTGCAGGGTTTGCCTTAACTTCTGCCAAAATTTTATCTGCAATTACTTTTGCTTCTTCTTTAGATCTTGTAGCTGTTGACCTTTCCGCACCTTTGTAGGCAATTAAAATATGACTTGAACTTACAGAATCTGAAGGCTTCATTTGTTTGTCCAATAATTTTGAAACCACATAAAGCGTTTGCTCTTTGTAAGGCCCAAAAGTCTGTCCGATAGCTGCGGTTGCGATTTTATCTTTCAATCCTGCCGGCAACTGAGCTGGGCTTACATATTGAGGAATGAAAGGAACGTCGGAGTTAAGCTCCACAAACATTGAATCGTTTTTTGTATTCTGGAAGTTTTCTGTCCCGTTGGAAGCATCAGTTCCTTTCACGAAAAGTTTGTTGATTTCATTAAGCGTTGCTGCATCATCCTGAGCACTTGGCGCCGCTGGGAAATAAGCATAAGCTAAATTTCTGCTTGCAGTCGCCTTGAATCTGGTTGGATGTAATTTGATATAATCAGCAAGATCCTGAGTTGTCACTTTTACATTATTTTTTTTAGCAAATTCCAGGTAATCTACTTTTACATAATCGATGTTGGCCATCTCATCCCGGAATTTCACCATCAATTCCGCTTCTTTTTTGCTAGTGGTGATTCCTGAAGTAATGTTTCCGAAAAGCATTCTGGCCATCATTCGGTACTCGATCGCTTTTTTGTTTTTTATCCAGAAGTTATAATTCTCAGGATTTGTAGTTTGTGAATTTTCGATTTCGGTCTTTATTTCTTTCAGCTTGAAATTCCCTTTGTCGTCAAAATACTGTTGATTCTGAGCGAAAATGGGATCGTATTGCAGTTGGCTCCAGAATGTTTCGTCGGTCAGCGTCAATCCGGTTTTTTCAAATTGTTGTTGGATCAATTTGGACTGTACAAGAATCTGCCAAGCCTGCTCTTCCAAGCCTTTGGTCGGCTGGCCTTGCTGCTGAGCTTGCTGTTGCATGATGAACAATTGGTCATTCAGCTCATCTCGTGTTATCTCGTCGCCATTCACCTTGCCAAGAATGTTTGGATTCTTACCAAAAACCTTATCTATTGTACCAGGATTTACCAAGAAAGCCAAAAGTGCTACGGCGATAACGCCTACTAACAGCCACGATCTTTTTCTAATTTCGCCTAAAATTGCCATGTTATATTATATGTTTATAATCAGTGTGCGAAAATACATAATTTTGAGAGAATAGGAAAAATTATTTAGAAACATTTGTGAATGTGGGATCTAAATCAAAAAAACCTCTAAAATTTAGAGGTTCGGAACTATTTGTTGTTCTTTTTGTCGAGTACTTTGTCTCTCATTTTGCCTTCTGTTTGGAACAGGGTCAGCACTTGCTGCGGGGTTAGAAATTTCAAAAATTGATTGGCATACGCTCTTCTGTTATCGAGAAGCTGCCGCCCGACTTCGAAGCTTTGATCCAGCCGATTTTTAGCTTCCGCATCCGATAAATTCTGTGTGTTTTTGTCAACAGAGAATTTTTCTTTGATCTGTTTTTGATTATCCTGATACTCGGCGTATAGTGTTTTGAAGGCCACTTCTTTATCTTTCGGAATATGGAGGTTATCAATCACAATATCTTCTTTTACCTTTTGGAGAAACAGCCAACGGTCTTTTTGGGACATGCTACTCACGACTTCCTTTTTTTCCTGAATATCCATCGCCTTCCAATCAGAAACGTTAGGGATGCTCGTCTGTCTTTGCACAGTTCCGCTGGGCGCCAAAGAATTGGAATATCCGCTCCTGTAAGCTGGCGGCGCAGGGGTTCTGCCTGTCGTATTTCCAGAATTTCGCTGCTGTCCCTTTATGGCAGGAGCACCAGACAATCCGGCAATCAAAATAATTAATAAAACTTTATTCATTTTTCTGATTTATAATTAATTATACAGATCCAAATAGACATCTTGTTCACTGTTTTTGTCAAGATCCCTCAATTGATCGGGTGTAAAAGCGGCGAGCACTTTTTCGACCTCGGATTCGGGTTTCTTGGAACTTTCAAAGGCATAATCTTGAGCGTCAACATTATTTGTAGCCGAAGAATCTTGGGTTTCAGAATCCGCAAGCTCAGACTTTTCAATGGCTTTCACGGGACTTGGCTGGGCAATGGCTGAGCCAGTTTTGGCAACGGTTATATTATTTGTGCTCGGTGTCATTGGCGTTTGCCCACTTGATTTTTGAATTTCGAAAGCACTGTCCACTTTTGGATTTTGCTGAGACATAGACGTTTCTGGATTATTATTAAATCCCAAGAAAGCGGTCACTCCTGCGATCAAAATCACAGCGGCAGCGGCCATCCATCGTAAATTGAGCGAGAAAACTTTCGTTTGTTTTTTCACAACAATAGGTTCTTTTCCAAGCGTTTGCGAAATGACACGGGCTTGAATCTGGCCGAAAAAATCCTCCGATGGTTCCGGAAACGGGGTTTTTCTCTCAAGTTTTTCTATATCTATTTTCATTTTCTTTTATTTAAAACTCTTGCGAGTAATTGTCCTTAATATATTGCTCCACTTTGTCCTTGGCGTAGTGATAATTGGTTTTCAAAGTGCCAACGGACATATCCAGTATTTTTGAAATCTCCTCATAAGGCAGATCGTCGTAATACCTGAGATTGAACACCAGTTTCTGCTTCTCCGGCAATGTTTGAATAGCCTTTTGCAAAAAAACCTGAATCTCTTCCGCATCCTGCCCGGCATTGTCGGCTACCAAGTTCTGCATATGATATTCTGCATCTTCATCTGTTTTTTTCATCCGGTTCATCTTGTTGAGCGCTTGCAAAGCCTCGTTGGTAGCGATTCTATAGAGCCAAGTGTACAGTTTGCTATCATTTTTGAACTGCTGAATATTCTGATACGCCTTAATAAATGTATCCTGCAAAACGTCCTGAGCGCCGTCGTGATCCAAAATCAGTCGCCGGATATGCCAGTAAAGACGACTCTGATAAGCATCCATCATCGCGCGCAACCCCTTCTCTACCGTTTGTGGCTTGGCGAAGAGAGTTATAATTTCCTCATCTTTGAGCTTCATTCAGATGTATCGTGGTTTTGATTATAAAATATGGTCAAAGTTAAATTATTTTTTGCTTTTCTTTCACTTAACCTAAATCTAAAATGAAGCATTTCCAAAATTAGAAGGCAATCCCAAGCATCAAATTATTATCTTTGTCTGTATGAAAACTGTCCTCATTGGCTCGGGAAATGTAGCTTATCATCTGGCAAAAGCCTTCACTCGATATAAAATTGAAATCCATCAGATTTTTGGCAGGAATGCGGAAGAACTGTCCAAGATTTCGAATGAATTTAATATTCCCTATTCAATTGAAAATCTGGAGGATGCGGATCTTTATATTCTTGCCGTGTCCGACGATGCTGTGGAAAAAGTTTCTGCATTGATAAAAAATGACAGGTCACTTGTGGCTCACACTTCAGGATCATTGCCGAAAGAAATTTTGACGGGAAATTACCGAAAAGCAAGTTTTTATCCTTTGCAAACTTTTTCCAAAACGAAAAATCTGGACTATTCCAAAATTCCTTTTTTCATAGAAGCGGAGAATCAAATTGACGAAAAATCATTATTAGAATTAGCGTCCATCATTTCTGAAAATGTTGAAATTTCAACTTACGAAAAACGGAAATACATCCATCTGACAGCGATTTTCGCCTGCAACTTTGTGAATCATCTTTTTGCAAGAGCTAAGGAAATTTCGGATTCTCAGGATTTGGATTTTAATTATTTTCTTCCTTTAATTAATGAAACTGTGGAGAAAATCCAATATCTCGATCCTAAATCTGCCCAAACTGGTCCGGCCGTACGCGGCGACGAAAGGATTTTGAAACTCCACAAAGAATTGATTAAAAATGAAGAACAGCTTAATATTTATAATACCTTGAATGAGTCGATTAAAAAAATGTATCAATAATCCTGTAACATTTTAAAAAATCCTGCACTAATTATTAAGAAACAAAAAATATAAAATATGAAATCTCTCAAAAAATTATTCATTCTTCCAATTTTGATGTTTGGAACAATGGCATTTGCTCAGGAAACGGCGAACCGCTTTTTCTACGAATTAAGCTTCAAACCGAAAAAAGATTCTGCTAAAATTGACAAAGTGATGACGACACTCGACATCGTGAAAGACAAATCCATTTATCAGGATTTTACGATTATCGCGCAAGATTCTATCATAAAACTCGGCGTGGAAGAAATGCAAAAAAATAAAGCGTGGAAAGACCTATCGAAGTCCATACGGATGCCAAAATTCTCTTTCAAAATCTACAAATTGTATCCTGATATGAAGGAGCAATACGTGGATCGGATCGGTCGAAATCTTTTTGCCTACGAAGAAACCATCAAATTCGACTGGAAAATCCTGCCCGATAAAGAAAAAATAGGAACTTACAACACGCAGAAAGCCACTACAGAATTTGGCGGCCGAAAGTGGACCGCTTGGTTCTCTGCCGACATCCCTTTGCAAGACGGCCCGTATAAATTCTACGGATTGCCGGGTCTCATCGTGAAAATAGAGGATGATGGCAAAAACTACTCGTGGCTGCTATCGGGAAACAAAACCGTAAAAGACTGGAAAGAAATTTCCTATGTAGAAGAGATACAAGCTCAATCTGGGATGGGAAGCAATGAGAAAAAAGTGATTACCAAAGAAAAATTTGATAAGGCTTATGCCGCGTTCAAGGCAGATCCTCTTGCTGAAGCGCGCCCGTATATGACACCGGAAATTATGAATCGAAAAATGCCGGGTTCCGAAACAACTTTTGGCGAATTTTTAAAAAATCAAGAAAAAATTGCAAAAGACTTCTTCAATGCCAATGATAATCCGATAGAGCTGCCAACCGCCACCGAAAAGAAAAAATAAAAACGAAACCGGAAGAAATTTCCGGTTTTTTTGTGACAAATATCTTATTTAGATTTATTTAAAATAAGCTATCTTTGTAATCCAAAAAAAATCGTCTTGCAAAAAAAGCACATTGATAAGCTCTGCTGTTTCCCGAAGAACAAAATCGGAAAAATCATTGGCTATGACAACGAAAATCTGCAGATGCCTACCAAAATTCTGGAAATGGGGCTGCTTCCGGAAACCTTATTCCAAGTCCTCTTTCAAGCACCCTTCGGCGGTCCGCTTTATATAGAATATGGCGCCGAAAAGACAAAAGTGGCTTTGCGGGAACAGGAAGCAAAATTCATCAAAGTAGAACTCTTGGAATAATGCAAGATCCGAAAAAACAAAAACAGGTTTTGCTGGTCGGAAATCCGAATGTCGGCAAGTCCACACTTTTCAACACACTTTGCCACAGCAAGCAAAAAACCGGAAATTACGCCGGGGTCACCGTTGCCAGCCTTTCCGGCAAATATACTTACAAAGACGAAGAAGTCGAGATTATCGATCTGCCTGGGTCTTATAGCATCTACCCGACATCAGAAGACGAAGCTATTTTTTCCAGATATTTGATTCAGGAAGAGGACAATTATGCGGGTGTCATCTACATTGCTGATGCGCTCAATATGAAGCGGAGTCTGCTTCTGTTTCAGCAAATTCAGGATCTTGGTATTCCGATTTTGATGCTTGTCAACCAAATTGATGAGGCGGAAAAGCGAGGCATTATCATCAATACAGAAAAACTTTCCCAAAAGTTAAATGTCACGGTTCTCAAAACGAATGCCAAAGAACATTGGGGAATCGAAGGCGTGCGGGAAGCGGTTTTTCTCAACCAATTCCGGAAATCTTCACACAGCAATTTCGAAATCCCAATGGAGCACAAGGGTTTGGTCTATAAAATTGCACAAAAAACGAACGACGAAAATCTCTACAAAATCTGGACACTTTTAGCCGCCGACACTTATCTCGGAAAGATCGAAAGAATCAATGAAATCATCACCCAAGAAGATGCAAAATGCAGCGTACCGAAACGCTTGCAAATCCAAGAAACCGTGCGCCGGTACCAGAATATCGATAAAATAATCTCAGAAACAACGGAAAAAATCCCACAAAGAAAACAGCTCCTGACGGAGAAACTTGACAGAATCTTGGTTCATCCGGTGTGGGGGTATTTGATTTTCTTTTTAATTCTATTATTGATTTTCCAAAGTGTGTTCTTCCTAGCCGAATATCCGATGAACTGGATCGAAACTGCATTCAGCTGGCTATCCGCATTCTCTGCTGAGCATCTGCCGGACGGTCCTATTAATTCTTTAATTTCGCACGGAATTCTTCCAGGCATCGGCGGAATCGTCATTTTTGCCCCACAAATCGGGATCTTGCTGTATTTTCTTTATTTATTAGAAGATTCCGGCTATATGGCGAGAGTTATTTTTCTGATGGACAGGTTCTTACGCCCTTTTGGACTGAATGGGAAAAGCATCGTTCCGCTGGTTTCGGGAACGGCTTGTGCGATTCCTGCGATAATGTCCTCCCGAAATATTGAAAATATCAAAGAAAGACTGATCACGATTCTCGTAACACCTTTTATGACGTGCTCTGCGCGACTTCCGGTTTACAGCATTATCATCGGATTGATCATTCCAAACGGCAATTTTTTTGGGATAAAATATAGAGCAATTGCTTTGATGGCGATGTATTTTCTAGGTTTTGCGATGTCATTGCTTTCTTCATTAATTCTGAAAAATATAATTAAGACCAAAATCAAAAGTTTCCTTGTGATGGATCTACCGACTTACAAAATGCCGCTGTTTGGCTACGATTTCAAATTGGTTTTAGGCAAGGTTTGGGATTTTATCACCGGCGCCGGCAAGGTCATCTTCACGGTCAGCATTATTTTGTGGACTTTAAGTTATTTTGGACCTTCAGAAAATGAAAATAAAACCATTTCCTCCGGTGTGAAACTGGAAAAATCCTATCTCGGAAAAATCGGTCGCACCATAGAACCTGCGATTGCACCGTTGGGCTACGACTGGAAAATGGGAATCGGAATCTTAAGCAGTTTTGCAGCTCGGGAAGTTTTCGTGGGAACATTATCAACGCTGTACAGCTTGGACGAAAAGGCGCCGGAAGGCCGATTGATCGAAAAAATGAGAGTGGACGTGCATCCCAATGGCGAGAAGGTTTTCAGTTTTGCCACAGGCGTTTCGATTTTAATATTTTATGCCTTTGCGATGCAATGCATCTCCACCATCGCCGTCGTTTACAGAGAAACTCAGAGTTTGAAATGGACCTTGATACAAACAGTTTCGATGACTTTTTTGGCATACTTTTCGGCGTTGATTGTTTTTCAGATTCTGAAATAATTTAATTAAACCTTCAAGGTTTTTGAAACCTTGAAGGTTTGACAAGATAGAAATATGGACAATTCATTAATCATACAATACATCATCATCGGGCTATTGGTTTTGGTGGCGGTCTATTTCAGCGTCCGAAAAATCGTCACGACTTTTTCTAAGAAGAGTGGCGGGAAAAACTGCGGTCCGGATTGTGGATGCTCGTAAATTTAAAAGTGTTTTTCTTCTACGCTTTTCTTTTTTGCCAAATGTAAGATTGTTGTATTTTTGCTCAACCTTATAATCAGATAAATGTCTTTAATAAAATCCATCTCAGGAATCCGAGGAACGATTGGCGGAAAAGTAAATGATAACTTGACCCCGCTGGATATCGTGAAATTTGCTTCCGCTTTCGGAACTTGGCTTCAGAACAATAAAAATAAAAAAGATTTAACGCTCGTCATCGGTCGCGATGCGAGGATTTCCGGTCAAATGGTTTCTTCTCTTGTAGCTTCTACGTTGCAAGGTCTTGGAATTAATGTCGTGGATTTGGGACTTTCAACAACACCAACTGTAGAAATTATGGTTCCTGAACTGAAAGCTGACGGCGGAATTATCTTAACAGCTTCTCATAATCCAAAACAATGGAATGCCTTGAAATTATTGAATGACAAAGGCGAATTCATCAGCGGAGAAGATGGTGCAGAAGTTTTGACTCTGGCAGAAAACGAAGATTTCTGTTACGCAGAAGTAGATGATTTGGGAAAATATGAAACTCGACATGACGCTTTCGATATTCATATCAAACAAATTTTAGATCTACCAACCGTGGATGTTGAGGCGATAAAAGCTAAGAAATTCAAAGTCGTACTTGATGCGGTAAATTCTACGGGTGGGATTTCGATTCCTCCACTTTTGGAAAAACTCGGCGTCGAAGTTGTGAAGCTTTATTGCGAGCCCACCGGACAATTTCCTCACAATCCGGAACCTCTGCAAGAGCATCTCGGCGACATTTGCGAATTGGTCATCAAAGAGAAAGCAGATTTGGGCATCGTCGTAGATCCGGATGTTGACCGATTGGCTTTCATCGATGAAAAAGGCGAAATGTTTGGCGAAGAATATACGTTGGTGGCGGTTGCAGATTACCTTTTGAAAAATAAAAAAGGGGTGGCGATTTCCAATCTTTCTTCCAGCCGTGCTTTGAGAGATGTTGCTAAGAATCTCGATTCAGAATATTTTGCAAGTGCGGTGGGAGAAGTGAATGTTGTGACCTTGATGAAAGAAAAAAATGCCGTCATCGGTGGCGAAGGAAACGGAGGCATCATCTATCCAGAGCTGCATTACGGTCGTGATTCTTTGGTTGGCATTGCATTATTCTTGACACATTTGGCCAAAGAAAACAAAACAGTTTCGGAATTGAGAGCGACTTATCCAAGTTATTTTATGGGCAAAAAGAAAATCGAACTGACTCGGGATATCCACGTTGATGCTTTATTAACGAAAGTTCAGGAAGAATATAAAAACGAAGAAATCTCAACGGTTGACGGTGTCAAAATCGATTTCCCGAAAAATTGGGTTCACCTCAGAAAATCGAATACAGAACCGATTATCAGAATTTACACGGAGGCTTTTTCTCAGGAAGAAGCCGATAAATTGGGCGATGATATGATTGCCAAAATCAGGAGTTTGATATAAATATTTTTATTAATTTTAATGCAAATTTAAAGATGACAATTACTATAAATCCAAAAAACAAAAAAGAACTGGCGAAAATTAAGACCATTCTTAAAGCGATGGAAGTAGATTTCGTCGAGAATGAAGATGCTTACAACAAAGATTTTGTTTCCAAGATTGAAAAATCAAGAAAAGAAATCTCAAATGGTGAAACCAAAAAGATCGCTCTCAAAGATCTATGGAAATAGAATTTACCAAACAAGCCGAAAAGGATCTAGAATTTTGGAGAAAGTCCGGAAATAAATTTATTCAAAAGAAAATTTCTGACATCTTAAAAAGCATTCAACAAAATCCGTTTGAAGGAATGGGCAAACCAGAACCTTTGAAATACAGTTTGAGTGGTTCTTGGAGCAGAAGAATCAATATGGAACACAGAATTGTTTATGAAGTAATTGACGAAATTATTTATATCGAATCTCTAAAAGGTCACTATTAAAACAAAAATCAAGGAAGCAAAATCTGCTTCCTTTTTTATTGCCTAACTAATTTGCATTTTGTTACAAACAACCTTGTTTTAAACCTCCTGCGACTGCATTTTGTTTCAAACAACTTGCGGGAGACTTTCGGCGTCCTCCGCTGGTTACAAACAACCTTGTTTTAAACTTCCTGCGATTGCATTTTGTTTCAAACAACTTGCGGGACACTTCCGGAGTTCTTCTTTGGTTACAAACAGACTTGTTTCAAACCAACGGAGATTTGTTTAAACTTTTGTTTTATATCGAATTGAAAATATTGACTATCAAAGGGCCTCTTTATAATAAGCCACAAACTCTCTAAATATGGAGTAGAAATCCCTCAACTCAAAATAGTCCGGACTTGCACTTTCGATATTCTCAAAACCTTTCTTTCTGAATAATTTCTTGGTTCTTGTCTGATGAAAATATTGAGAAACAGAAATTGCACTTTTGAAATTCAAACTATCCATCATTCTTATCGAATTCTCCACCGTTTTCTCGGTATCATTTCCGAAGTTATCAACTAATATTTTCTTAGCTGGAATTTTATTATTAATTAAATATCCCTGCATTATCTTTCCTTCCCAAAAACCTTCTTTGCCCAATCCACCGCTGACAATAATTGTTCTGACTCTTTTTTGATTGAATAATTCCAAACTTTTATCAAGTCGCGCTTTCAATCTTTCGGACAAAGTTCCGTCTTCATTTACTTTATTTCCAAGAACAATTGCAACATCTGCGTTTTTATTTTTATCATTAAGTCCATCAATCGTGATATAAATCGAATGGATTAAAAACCAAACAATCAGACCAACGAAAATCGATTTAATAAAAGTGAAAACGCTTTTCATAGAACATAATATTTAAAGCCAAAAGCAGTTAGCCAATCGCCAAAAGCCATTTAATACTCCATCTTCCTCAATTTCTTAGAAGTCGCGCCGATAACCAAAGCCGTCAAAACCGTCATCGCGCCACCAAAAACCACGGACCGGACAACGCCCATCAGTTTCGCCGCCAATCCACTTTCAAATTGCCCCAACTCGTTACTGGACATTATAAAAATTGAATTTACGCTCAAAACTCTTCCACGGATTTCCTCCGGCGTTTTCAGCTGTACAATAGTTCCTCTGATTACAACGCTGATGCCGTCCAACATTCCGCTCAAAACCAAGAACGCAAACGAGAGCCAATACATTTTCGACAATCCGAAGCCGATGATGCACAGCCCAAATCCGGCAGCCACAAAGAGCAAAATCATCCCTTGATTCCTCCTCAACGGAACCAATGAAAGCGTAATGATAATCAACATCGAACCGATATCCGAAGCCGCATTCAGCAATCCAAAACCTTCGGAACCCACTTTCAGAATATCGCTCGCAAAAACCGGAATCATCGCCACCGCACCACCAAAAAGCACCGCAAACATATCCAGCATCTGCGCCGCAAAGATTTCTTTGGTTTTATAAATGTAGGAAAGCCCTTCCTTCATACTCTCGAAAACATTCACATCCTGATTTTTATTCTCCGAAAACTGCCTGTTGACCGTCCCGAAAAATAAAGACGCCAAAAGCATACAGCCGACAATCACCACCAAAGTCCACTTAATAGTAATCAAAGCAATCAGAAAACCACATAACGCGTGCCCGGAGACCGATGCAATCAGAAAAGTAGCTTGGTTCAGCGTCACGGCGTACGGCAAGTTCTCCTGCTTCACAATTCTCGGAATCATACTCGGAACCAGCGGCCCGATAAATGCCCGGCAAATCCCCGTGAAGAAAATAACGACGTAGATAAAATACGTAATCTCGTGACCCGTCCACTGCAGCCTATGACCCAGAAACGCCGGAATCAAAAGCAAACTTATCAGAAAAACATAGGCATAATTGCAAATCAGCAGCAAGCGCTTCTTCTCATTCATGTCGATCACGTGTCCGGCATACAGCGCGCAGGAAACCGCCGGAATCACCTCCGAAAGACCAATCAAACCAATGGAAAATGGATCCCTCGTCAATTGATAAACCCACCAGCCGAGCAGCGTTGCCAGCATCCGGAATGCAATGATGAGAAAAAATCTGCCCGATAAAAGATGCCTAAACTCTATGTTGTCTAGAACCCGGAGCGGCGTGAACGAAATCATCTTGCAAAAGTAGTGGAAAGTGAGTAATTATCTGTTGATTTTTCAAAATCCATCCGCTATTTTATTTTTTTTAAGGGTATTTTTCAGGAGCTATTTCCTGCTATCCGCTCTATCTTTTTTGGCATTGCGATCCACGTTCAACATCTTTTCCACGTTTTCACCGCAATGCCAAAAAAGGATGCCGCTGCTATCAGGGCTATGGGTTTATACAAAAAATTAACAGCAAAAGATAAAAAACCAGTTGGGTCATTCCAGAAGTTCTCTTCAGTTATAATTTAAACTTCGACAAAAAATCCCCAATCTTCCGATCATTTGCCAATCTCGGGATTTTATTTTGTCCCCCTAATTTTCCTTCAGATTTTGCATAATCCTGAAACGCATTTTTTTTCAATTTCGTAATCATTAGCGGCCGAAGAATATTTCCGGAAATCAGATCGTCGTAATAGGTGTTTCGCCTTCTCAATTGCAAATCCAATTCAGATTTAAAATTATCAAAATGATCAGGTTCTTTTTCAAATTCGATGAACCATTCGTGGCAGGGCAAACCTTCCGCCGGATTCACTTGCGGAGCCAGATGGAACTCCGTAATCTGAGCAGGACATTTCTCGACAGTCGCTTTCAAAGCTTCTTCCACTTCAAACGCAATCACGTGCTCGCCAAACGCGGAAGTGTAATGTTTCGTTCTTCCGGAAACCAGAATTCGGTAAGGATTTTTATCAATAAAACGCACCACATCGCCGATGGAATAAGCCCAAAGGCCAGAATTGGTCGTCAAAATCAAAGCATAATCTCTGTTCAGTTCCACATTTTTCAGCGTCAGTCTTTCTGCATTGGGTTTGCCATATTGCTCCAGTGGTACAAATTCGTAGAAAATCCCGTGATTGGTCAGCAGCAACAATCCTTCTTTGGTATAATCGTCCTGAAAAGCAAAAAAACCCTCCGACGCCGGAAAAGTCTGAATGATATCGACCGGTTTCCCCAGCAATTCGTTCATCTTGTCGCGATAGGGTTCGTAATTGACGCCACCGGTAATTATGAGTTGAAGGTTCGGGAAAATCTCTGTGATTTTTCTCCCGTGTTTGTCAATCAACTTCTCGAAATACATTATTAGCCAGGGCGGAATCCCGGAAATCAGGGTCATATTTTCGTTCTCGGTTTCCTCTACGATTATATCGATCTTGGTTTCCCAATCCTCGATGCAATTGGTTTCCCAGCTTGGCAGTCGGTTTTTTTGGAGATAATTGGGGATGTGATGCGCTACGATTCCGGAAAGTCTCCCGACTTTGATGCCGTTGATTTCTTCCAACTCGGGCGAACCTTGCAGGAAAATCATTTTTCCGGTTACAAAATCGGCGTTGTTTTTTTGAGCGATGTAATGAAAGATTGCACTTTGAGCGGCCGCAATCTGGTAAGGCATTGCTTCTTTGGAAATCGGAATATATTTGGCACCAGAAGTGGTTCCGGAAGTTTTTGCAAAATATTCGGGCAACCCCGACCAAAGGATTTTGGATTGTCCTTTTTTGATTTTCTCGATGTAAGGCTTCAGGTCTTCGTAATCTGCGATGGGGATTTGACTTTGAAAATCCCCAACATTTTTTATATTTTCGAATTGATGTTCTCTTCCGAATAAGGTTTTCTCGCCCGTTTTGATGAGGGAAAGCAACAATTCTTCCTGATTCTTGACCGCATTATTTTTGAAGTCTTTTGTTTTGGCGGTATGTTTTTTGGCCCAGATGAGTGCAATATTTTTCTTGATAAAATCCAGCATCAATAAAAATTTTCGGTAGTCAAATTTATAAGTATTCTTTTATATAATAGAGGTTAGAAGTTAGATATTTTAAGATTGCAAAGGGGAACACAAAGACCACAAAGATTTTCTTGAAAATAGACTGTATTTAGGTTCAGAAAGACGCTTCGCTTACAGAAATTTGTAATTTCAGGTTTCTCACAGATTTTGCAAATTACATTTTTGGAGATATCTATCATTTTGCAAAAATCTAAACAAATCTGCAGAGATTCTGTCGGATGATATCATTGTATTTTTATTGTGTCCATTTTTTATGTAAAATCTTCATCGCAACTTTATTTTTATAGACAAAAAAAATTATTTCGCAGTTTTTTTCATAATTTTGAATTTATCAATTAAACAAAAAAAAAGAGAAACTTTCGTTCAATTCAAAGTCTTAAATTGGGCTTAAAATACCTAAGTTCTATTTGAATTCAATGAAAGAAAAGCATTTAATTCCAAACAAGGCTTGGGTTTTTGTCAGCCAGAGGAAAGTTTAATTCTGTGCTTTTTTCTTTTCTAGATTTAATTTTTATCAATCATATTTTATTCTGACAGACCTAAAGGAGTGGAAATTTTTTCGCATAGTCAAAGATTTAATTAATTATAAGCCGTGCGCCAAAAAAATTGGGAGCCCTTCAACAAGTTTAGCATAAACTACGGGGAAAGCTGCCCTAATAAATTAAAAAAACAAATAAATGTTCTTAACCGAATGTCCTAGAGACGCCATGCAAGGCTGGGGAGAGATGATCCCGACGCAAACGAAAATTGACTACATTAATAGATTAATGGAAGTCGGTTTTGATGTGCTGGATTGCGGAAGCTTCGTAAACCCGCGAACGATGCCTCAAATGGCGGACTCGGGCACTGTGCTGGATGAAATTGACAAATCGCTTTCTAATACCAAACTTTCTGTGATTGTTGCGAATCTTCGCGGTGCAGAGAAAGCGCTAAGCCACGCTCAGGTTGATATTTTGGGCTTCCCTTTTTCGATTTCGGAGACTTTTCAGCATAGAAATACGAACAAAAGCCGAGAGGAAGCATTTTCTGAAGTGGTAAAAATCTGGGAATTAGCAAAATCTGAAAGTCGGCAACTGAATCTGTACTTTTCTATGGCTTTCGGAAATCCGTACGGCGAAAGCTGGAAATGGGAAGATGTGGATTTCTGGGCAAAACGTTTTGAAGAAATTGGAATAAAAAATATTTTACTTTCCGACACAACTGGCGTTGGCAACGTGGAAAAAATTTCGATTTTGTTCAATAAGATTCCTGTCAAATATCCTACTATCGATTTTGGAGCGCATTTTCACAACCGTTACGAAGATTCTTACATCAAACTGAAAGCCGCTTATGACGAGGGCTGCAGAAGATTTGACAGTGCGATCAAAGGAATCGGAGGCTGTCCAATGGCGAATGATGATTTGGTTGGAAATATGCCGACTGAGAAGGTTTTTACGTTTATGTCATCCGAAAAATTGGATATCCGGCAGAATTTGCTTCATTTTGAAAGCGCCTATAATATGGCAAAAGATATTTTTCATTTTTAGAATTTCATCACAAAGGGAAATAAAATCATATTTTAATAAATATTCATACATCAAATTTCCACTTTCGAAAAAAAGATGTAAATTTAATACAGAAAAAATAATTAAAAACACATCGTTATGACCTCAAAAACAACTTATTTAGGCGATTTCAAGATTGAATCTGTGCACGAAGCGTCTGCGGACGTTTTTACAACTTACGTTCCTTCTAATAACTTTATGGTAAGAGACCATTTTTCTCCTACCGACATTTTTGCAACGGCTTTGGCCCAAAGTGCCTTTGCGGCTCTAGTACTTTTTGGAAAAGACAGAAATGTGAATATCACGGGCGCAACCTGTGATCTAAAAAAAACGATGTACTTTGAACCGAGGAGGATTGGCGAGATTTTTTGTGTTTTCAAATTTCCTTTTTCGTACTCGTTGGAAGAGAAGGAATTCATTGAGGATACTGTGAAAAACAGCGCTGTCTATCTCAGTTTGCATCCTGATGTTAAGAAAATATTATTGTTCGAATATTTAAATTAGTTGAAAAGGTTTTCGCCCTAACATCTGATTTTATAACATTCCCAACTCAAATCTGGCTTCTTCACTCATCATATCTTTGGTCCAAGTGGGCTCAAAAGTGAGGTCTATTTTGGCAGATTTAACGCCTTCGACACTGCGCACTTTGTCCTCCACTTCCACTGGTAAGGTTTCTGCAACGGGGCAATTGGGCGAGGTAAGTGTCATCGTTACAAGAACATCGGCATCATCGGAAATCTGAACATCGTAAACCAATCCCAATTCATAAATGTCAACTGGGATTTCTGGGTCGAAAACGGTTTTCAGTTCTTTGATGATTTCTTCGCCGATATCAGCAATTTGATCGTCTGTCAGTTTCATTTTATTCTAATCTTTTTAAGAGATCTTCCTGTCGCATTCGCCGGAAAATATTGGCCAAAGTTAGGACATCTTTCTCACAATAGTGAATGATTCTATCTATATCGCCGTCTTTGTAGTATATATCGGCAACCATGCTTCCCTCTATATCGTCTTTCGGCGTTGGAATTCCAAAGATGTGAGCTAAAAGTTCCAAAGAGACATAACTCTTCCAATCTCCGAATTTCCAGAGTTCCATCGTGTCGATATGGGGAATTTCCCACGGTTTCTTTCCGAACATTTGAAAAGGTAGTGGCGGCTGAATGCCGTGAACCAAAAGCCGTCTAGCAATATAAGGAAAATCAAATTCTTTGCCGTTGTGAGCACAAAGAATCACATTATTCATCCTAGGACTGTTGAATAATTCACAAAATGAAATTAATAAACCCTTCTCCTCTCCTGAGAATGTTTTGATCTTCAGCCTTCCGGAATTATTATCCATCATTCCGATTGATATGCAGATAATCATTCCAAATTCTGCCATGATTCCTGCCCGCTGTTCGTAGAAATCGGAAGCTTCTACTTCATCTTTTCTCTGAAGTTTGGTTTTCTTGTCCCAAAGGTATTGTGTGGTGGGATGGAGGTTATGCCAACTGTCAATCTGTGGAACAGTTTCGATATCGAGGAATAAAATATTTTCGATCGGAAGTTTGTGGATCATTTGTTTTTGTTTTTATTTGATTAAAATTAATAAAAAAACCCAACATTTCTGCTGGGTTTTTATAATTTCGGTTCCAAATTTACTTAGAAAGGATATTCGTAGATCTCCGACTCGTGGAAGAATGGATTGCCTGTTGGCATCAGTTTTAGTTTCGAAAGAGCCGTCATTACCGCAAAAACAAAAATACCAGCAATGAAAAGGAAAGCGCCTAAAACGAGCAATAGCATGGAAGTATTGACCCAATAAGGTCCTACAGTTCCCGGCATTACCATATTAAAATAATCTACAGCGTGCCCAAAAATGACAAGGCATGCCATAAAAGTGACTACTTTGTAATTTCTCTTGATGCTGCTGCTTACCAAAACCAATAGTGGCACTAGGAAATTGATAATCAACATCGGTAGAAAAGTCGGACGATAGTACTCAAATCTGCCAAAGAAATAGTTGATCTCTTCTGGTACGTTGGCATACCAATATAACATAAATTGGCAGAACCAAAGGTAGCTCCACAACATACTGGTTGCGAACAAGAACTTCGCCAAATCGTGAAGGTGATTATTATTAAATTGAGGATAAACACCCTTTTTCTTAATATAAACGCTTACCAAAATGATGCACGCAACAGCAGTTGACAAGCAGCTCACCATAGAGTACCAAATGTAAAGTGTTGAGTACCAGTGAGGATCAATAGACATCAACCAATCCCAAGCCCAGGCTGCCGATGCAAACCCAAAGAAGGCGATGTAACCGACGCTCCAACTGTAGAGACGCGCATAGATTTTTCTGTCACCTTTATTCTCATCTACTTTTTTTGACAAGTTTTTTAATTTCCAAACAAAGAATGAGGCTCCAAAAGTATAGATCAAAGTTCTGACTAAATAAAATGGCGTATTAAGAAACCGCTGTGCTTTCTCGTACAAAATAATATCAAATTGGGGAGAATTAGGATCGGTAAGATTAGGATCCATCCAATGGAATAGATGCCCGTGATGGGTGATGTTCAAAACTGTTAAGATAATCAGGAGTACTCCTCCATAAGGAATGAATGAAGCCACTGCCTCCATCACACGGGTGACTATAATAGACCAACCGGCATGAGCGGCGTGCTGGATGCTGTAAAAGAACAGCGCACAACAGCTGATTGCAAAAAAGAATACTGCAAATGTATGGACGGCTGCCAGCGGTTGATTATGAACTTGCAGTTTCGCGTGCTCCAAATGGGCTTCGTGATCCTGCGGACCGACTAATTCGCTCGAGTTGGAGGGCATATCGTGACCTTTTGAATGAACAGACTCCATCCAATGAGAAATCGCAGCATCGTCCAATCCGTGGTTAAGAGCATAACCAATACCGAATAAAACAACTCCTACAACGATGAGTATGATAGAATACAATTTTAATTTTGGTGAAAAACTATACATTTTTTTCTTTTTTTATTTAGCATTGGTTTTGGCTTCTGGTGCAGCTGCTGCAGTAGAAGTTTTATCTGTCGGAGTTGCCGTTGCGGGAGCGGCGGGTGCAGCAGACTTGGCAAGACTTGGTGCTTTGAAGGTGTTATAAACGTATAAAGCCACTCGCCATCGATCCCCAACGTTTAACTGTCCTGCGTAAGATCCCATCGCATTTCTACCATTTGTCAAAACATAGTGAATGGATCCAATGGTGATGTCTCTATCTGCGTAGACGGGAACGCCAGAGTACGCGCCGCTTTTAACGATTGGCCCTTGTCCGTCGCCACCAGTGCCGTGACAAGCGGAACAAGTGTGATCAAAGAGGACTTTTCCTCTCGCCATATCCTTTTCAAGATTTTCTGGTTTCAGAGGAGCGGCTTTTACCAATTTTGATGCGTCGTATCCTGCATTATATTCATCTACATTTTTAGGAAGAGTCTCTTCACTTACGATTCCGTCTTTGTTTTGCGAAACACTTCCTTCGACGGGAGACAGCCCTGTTTCTCCATTTCTGGCAGCAAAAGCGGGTATTTCATTTTCGTGGTCAGAATAAGCATCTTTCGCTTTCATCAGAGGATCATAAGCTACTGGGAAATACATATCTGGGAAATATACCAAAGGTGGATTATCTTTTGGACCACCGCAAGAATTTAGTAAAACAGTAGTTAAACCAAAGATTGCCGTAATTTTTAAAATATTATTCTTCATCTTAAGCATCTTTAACTGTTATTTCTTCAACACCTGTATCGATCAACAGTTGTTTGATTGTTTCGACATCGTCAGAGATGAACTCCATCATAAATTTGTCATCCGTCGTTCTTGGATCCGGATTTTGAGGTTTCGCGCCAGGATACATTTTGTTTCTTGCAAGGAATGTAAGCGACATCAAGTGGGCAGAGCAAAAAACCATTAATTCAAATATTGGATCTAAGAATGCCGGCATATTGTGAGCCCAGTCAAATGATGGTTTACCACCGATATTCTGAGGCCAGTCGTGATTCATAATCCACGCGGTCAAAGTAATCCCCAGGGCAACGCCGTAGCACGCATAGATAAATGCGGCATCCGAAATTCGGGTTTTCTTCAAACCCAAAGCGGTATCTAATCCGTGAACAGGAAAAGGTGTATAAACTTCATTTATGCTGATTCCTTTGTCTCTAAAGGCTTTGACGCCGTGCAACAAATCATCATCGTCGCCGTAAAGTCCGTATATAATTTTAGTGGTGCTCATCTCCTTCTTTTGCTTTATAAGTTTCACCAGAAATTTTCAAAATAGTCTTCAACTCTGCTTGCGCAATTACCGGGAAGGTTCTTGCATATAACAAAAACAGTGTAGAGAAGAATCCAATCGTTCCAAGATAAACGCCAACGTCTATAATTGTGGGTTTAAACATCGTCCAAGAAGATGGTAAATAATCTCTAGACAAGTTGATGACGATGATATCGAAACGCTCAAACCACATTCCGATGTTAATGATCAGAGCGATAACAAATGTCCAGAATATATTGGTTCTTACCTTTTTGAACCAGAATGTTGCCGGGATCACCAAGTTGCAAATAATTAATGCCCAGAAAGCCCACCAATAAGGTCCTGTTGCAGCTCCTGGAGATAAATAAGTAAAATCTTCGAATCTTGATCCGGAATACCAACCTATGAAATACTCGGTAGCATAGGCCACAGTCACCATTCCACCAGTTACAATGATAACGATGTTCATAATTTCTATATGATACCTCGTGATGTAATCTTCTAAATGGCAGACTTTTCTCGTTACAAGCAATAGGGTCTGCACCATTGCAAATCCGGAGAAAATAGCGCCGGCCACGAAATAAGGCGGATAGATTGTTGAGTGCCAACCCTTGATGACGGAGGTTGCAAAGTCAAAGGATACGGTCGTATGTACAGAAAATACAAGAGGTGTTGCCAAGCCTGCAAGTACCAAAGATAGTTCTTCGAATCTTTGCCAGTGTTTCGCTTTCCCGCCCCAGCCGAATGCCAGAATGGTATATATTTTTTTATTGAAAGGTGTTTTAGCCCGGTCTCTAATCATCGCAAAGTCAGGAATCAATCCCATAAACCAGAATACGACTGATACGGAGAAATAAGTAGAAATCGCAAACACATCCCAAAGGAGTGGTGAGTTGAAGTTGACCCACAGAGAACCAAACTGGTTTGGCAAAGGGAAAACCCAATATCCAACCCAAACTCTACCCATGTGAATGACGGGAAAAAGAGCGGCCTGCACGACAGCGAAAATGGTCATCGCCTCTGCCGAACGGTTGACGGACATTCTCCATCTTTGTCTAAATAATAATAATACTGCAGAAATTAAAGTTCCTGCGTGACCGATACCTACCCACCAAACAAAATTGGTAATATCCCAACCCCAGTTGATTGTTCGGTTTAGTCCCCAAGCACCAATCCCGGTTCCAATGGTGTATGCAATACAACCAAATCCGTAAACAAACAGGACTAAAGCGGCATACAATGCTGCCCACCATAATTTTCCTGCGCGTTCTTCGATAGGTCTTGCGATATCCTCTGAGATATCGTGATAAGTCTTGTGACCAATAATTAAAGGTTCCCTTATCGGAGCTTCGTAATGTCCTGACATTTTTTACCTATTTATTATTTAAACTTTCTTTTCTGTTTCTGATTTTGGTATGGTAGAAAACGTTGGGCTTCGTGCCAATCTCTTCTAGCAATACATATTTTCGGTTGCTGTTGAACAAGCTGCGAACTTCTGAAGCCACATCATTCATATCTCCAAATTTCAACGAACCCGTAGAACAAGCTTTGGAACACGCTGTCTGGAACTCTCCGTCAACCACTCTTCTGCCCTCCTTCTTCGCTTCCAGAATAGTGTTCTGAGTCAGCTGGATGCACATAGAACATTTTTCCATCACCCCTCTTGTTCGGGTAACCACATCTGGGTTGAGAACCATTCTTCCCAAGTCATTATTCATATGGAAATCGAACTTGTCATTCAAGGCATAATTGAACCAATTGAATCGTCGAACTTTATAAGGACAGTTGTTCGCACAGTATCTTGTACCGATACATCTGTTGTACGCCATTTGATTTTGGCCTTGTTTCCCGTGCGAGGTTGCTGCCACTGGACAAACTGTTTCGCAAGGCGCGTGATTACAATGCTGGCACATCACTGGCTGGAAGATGACATCCGGATTATCCGCCGGATGATTCAAAACACCTTCTGTAAAAGGACCACCATAAAGCTGCGCGGCATTAAGACCTCTGTCGAGTTGCTCCTTGGTTTCGATCTTTTCTATGGCAGAATAATACCGGTCAATTCTCAACCAATACATATCTCTGGACATTCTGATTTCATCTTTACCAACTACTGCCACGTTATTTTCGGCCTGACAAGCCACTACGCAAGCGCCGCAACCTGTGCAAGAGTTAAGATCTACTGACAAATTGAAGTGAGGACCGTCTGTATCATCAAAAGCATCCCAAAGATCTACTTTCCCTAATGGAAGCTCGCCTCCGATGGTGTGCATAGCCAGTGGCGCGTTCCACTCATCGGTAGGTTTGTTGATGAAATCTTCCAAAGAAACTTCTTTAGCGATTTCATAACGCCCCATCACGGTATTTTGAAGTTGCATTCCTGCAAATTCATAATCTTCTCCGGTTTTTTCAATTTTTACATTGCTAAGAACTGTGTTGTACCCATCGAATAGAGGATAGGCATTGATACCTGTTTCCGCTACTTTTCCGGAATTTTTCTTCCCATAACCTAAAGCAAGACCCAAAGATCCTTCTGCCTGTCCCGGTTGTATAAAAACAGGAACATCTTTTAAGGTAACTCCGTTTACCGTCAAGCTAACCAAGTCTCCGTCGAGTTGCATTCTAGCATTAAGGCTATTTTCGAGACCCATTGCCTCAGCATCTTTTGGAGAAATCGTAAGATAGTTGTCCCAAGACAATCTGGAAATAGGATCCGGAAGCTCCATCAACCAAGGGTTGTTAGATTGTGTTCCGTCGCCAATTGCCGGCTTGGTATAAAGTTGTAATTCTAATGGAGTAGGTTTGAAAGCGCTTAATTCTGCGATAGCTTGCGCCGCATTTCCACCTGTGTAAGCCAATCCTGCAGAAAGGCCACCAGTCGTGAAACCATTATATAAAGTCTTGTTGAAAGTTTTCCCTTCATTAAGCGTTAAAGCATTTGCTTTAAGATATTCATAGTAGTTATTAGCCGGACTGTTTTTCCCATTGATCCAAACCAAAAGAGATTCTTCAACCTGTCGCGACGTATATATTTTTTGGATCGTTGGTTGCATCAATGAATAAGCACCAGTTTGCGGAGCGATATCGCCCCAAGATTCTAACCAATGTGCATAAGGAATGACCGCTTTAGAAGCTTTGTACATTTCGTTTTTCTTATCTGTAATTGCTACAGAGTAAGGCACTTTGGACAACGCTGCTTTTAGAGATTCTCCTTTGGCGTGAGAATAAATAGGGTTGACATTGTTAGAAATCAGAACGCCAACTTGCCCGCTATTCAACCACGATAAGAATTCGTTGAATCTTGCATTGTCGTATTCTTTGCGGAAATTGGCTTTGCCCGTGAAAGCTTTAGATCCTAATTTTTGATTAATTAAATGGGCTAAAACGTAAGCCGCTTTTGAACCATCAGCCAAAACAACCGCTTTTTCGCCTTTTGCCTGAAGTTCTTTTACAATTTCAGAAGCTGTTTTATCAGAAGTTCCACCGTTCAGTCCATTATAAACCTCTACTAAGGTTTTGAAAACTGCGCTTGGCTTCAATCGGTATCTGGAATCGGCATTTGCGCCGGTCAAACTCAAGTTGGACTCTACTTGGATGTGTCTCAACATCTCGGGACCTGGCTTTCTTGCCGCGGCATACGAAACTTCTAAGCTCGACGCATTGTAATCTCCTAAGAAATCGGCGTTGAAAGAAACGACCAATTGAGAAGTGCTAAGGTCGTAAACCGGCAAGGCTCTTTGTCCGAAAACTTCCTGAGCCGCGTCTAATGCTGCAGCGTAAGGAAAGGCGTCGTAGGTAATAAGTTCGGCCGAAGGATATTTAGTTTTGAAATCTCCAAATAGCTTTTTGAAAGTTGGGCTGGGAAAAGAGTGAGATAATACCACAATCTTTTTACCAGCAGCCTGAGATTCAGCTAAACCTTTTAAAACAAAATCGTCAATTTTACTAAAATCAGTTTGCTCATCTCCGTTCAAGCTTGGCAACTTCACTTTATCATTATCATAAAGAGAAAGCACGCTGGCCTGAGCTCTCGCGTTGGTTTTTCCCAAAGAACCTGCCGCAGGATTTGGTTCTATTTTGATAGGCCGCCCTTCTCTTGTTTTTACCAAAACGCTGGCAAAATCGAATCCATCGAAATATGTTGATGCGTAATAATTGGGAATGCCCGGAATGATGTCGTGCGGTTTTACAACATACGGAATCGTCTTGATGACCGGCGCTTCGCAGGCAGCTAAAGTAACAGCAGCCGTGGAGAAACCCAATAATTTCAGGAAATCTCTTCGAGAAGTCCCCGAGTTGCCGGCATCTTCCAAGAATTCATCTACCGGAATTTCGTTTTGAAACTCTTTAAGCGCCAACTTGCCGTTCAGGCTTGGGTCTTTTAGTTCGTGAATACTTCTGAATTGTATTTTTTTTGAAGCCATTGATACTTCTAATTTTTATTATTAATAATGACATTTACCACACTCGAGACCTCCAATTGCATCTACGGTTATTTTGCTTCCTTCACCATATTGTTTTTTCAACTTTTCATGCAGATTTTTGAAGTATTCTTTATTGTAACCGTTGTTCATATCCACTTCTGTAGTTCGGTGACATTCTATGCACCAGCCCATTGTGAAGTTATTGGCCATTTGAACGACGTTCATGGTATCGATTTTTCCGTGACACGCTTTGCAAACCACATCTATTTTGTTGGCCGCGTCTTTTTGTTTCGCATTGAAACCGTTGATGATGGCTTGCTCACCTGCGACGACGTGTTGCGAGTGATTGAAGTAAACAAAATCCGGCATATTGTGAATCCTTGTCCACTCCACAGGTTCTGTTTTGCCGGTGTACGCTTGCTTGTCTGCATCCCATCCTGCGTGGGCATATATTTTTTGAATCTCGCCGGTGTAGAATTCTCTGTCTTTTCCGGGCTCGAGGTATTTGCCTTTGTACTCAGAAATCGTGCGGTGACAGTTCATACAGACATTCAGGGAAGGAATTTCCGAAACTTTACCATATTTTGCACTGGAATGACAAAGTTGGCAATCGATTTTATTGTCGCCGGCGTGGATCTTATGGGAGAAATAGATCGGTTGCTCCGGTGCATATCCTTTGTAAACGCCAATCCACATCATCCAGTTCCAGATGCCATAGACCGCGAATAGAGCTAATAGGCCTACAAGTCCTTTGCCGACATAGCTGTATTTTTCATACATTGCGGAGAAGGAAGTCACTCGCGTGGAGTCAAGTTCGGCCAATTCCGGAGACTGCTGGAGTTTGACGAGCTGACGAATCTTCACCAATAGCCACACTAGCAAGCCTGCAATCGCAATCAAAGCCGCAATTACAATTTTAGAATTGAGCTGTTGGGCTTTTTCAGCTTCTATAGATGCGGTGTCATTAGCTACTGCGCCATCGGCTTTTGCATCGGCCGCGGGCTCTTCTTTTGGTGGGTTGGTGGTGTAGGCCAGGATATCATCAATATCTTTATCGGAAAGCTTACCTTCGAAAACGAGCATCGCAACTTTTCCATTATCCTCATAGATCTTGTTTGCGTAGGCGTCGCCAGATGCTCTTAGCTTCTCATTATTGGTGATCCACTTGTGAAGCCAGTCCACATCCTTACCATCTTTTTTGACTTTCTCAACAACTCCGCCAAGTGCAGGCCCTACGATTTTTTTGTCCAAGGCGTGACAAGCGGTACAGTTTGCTTTGAACAGATCCTGTCCCTTTTTCGGATCGCCTTGTGCATAAACGGAAGCGCCGGTTGACAACAATAAACTAATTGCTATCAGACCCTTTTTGTAATGCTTTCTCCAACTAATCATTTATATAATCTTGGGTTAGTAAATTCTATTGACTTTTACATTCAGTTCCGCAAAAATAGCATATTGACGAAAATTAAGACGACCTTATCGAATGCTTTTTGTTAAATCCAATTAATTTGTAAACGTTCTAAATAAGTGCGTTTGCGTTTCATTCAATTTATTATAAATTTGCTGAAAATAAATAGTAAATGAACAATCTGCTTAAGCTTTTCATCATTGCAACCGTGTTTTCTTTTTACCAGATTGATGCTCAATACATTGTGAAAAAAGACACCCTCTCGGGAACCGAGCTTTCGTTCTCGCTGGACAAACGCATCAATGAAGCTTTGGAAAAGGTAGAAGGTAATTGCAACCGAGACGGAGAATCTGGCAAGGAACCGACAAAAATTCTGGTCGCCAGCAGAGAATTAACTACGTCGGAGATCTGCAGAAAAAACCCCAAAATTATGGGATTCAAAATCCAAGTAGTTATCGTAAAAAGCAATGAAGAAGCGTCCAAGATAAGCTCAGAATTCCGAAATAGCTTCAGAAATCTGAAAGTGGAGAAAGATGCTTCTCTGAGACCTAATTATAAAATCCTTGCCGGCAGCTACTTCTCGAAAAATAGTGCGGCAGATGATCTTCGACATGTCAAAAAAGTTTATCCCTCGGCTACGGTAATTCCGTACGCTGTTTTTTGTGTAGAGGCGAAGTAGAAATTAGACAAAATTTAATTCTCTTGTCAATAAAAAATCCGCTTGTTATGGTTACGAGGCGGATATTTTTTTGATTTTTAACATAAACTTAGAGCCTGTTTAAATTTCTTTCAAAAACCACAAAAGTCACAAAAGCGATATTCTTCCTTAAGTTTATCAAAAGTTCAAAAAAGGGACAATGCTTCAAAAAATTAGCTTTTTTTGCTCTTTGAAAGATTTTCTATTGTTTTGACTTTTGTGGTTTAAGGATTTTTTCTGATTTTTAAACATGCTCTACAAACTTTATTGGTAGTAAGTTTCTAAGAATTGATAAAACTCTGTCAAGCGGTACAAATTATTAAAACCAAGATAAACGGTGAGGATCAGCAATGTTCCGTACAAAAATGTCAAGGGCAAAGTCTTCTCTTTAAAACTGAAAAACAGCCAGCCCAACAACAACGGATAAACGAAAACGAAATGGCCGCCGTAAATATAAGAGGTATGAAGACCGAATTTCAAAACGCAATGAATGAGTATATCTGCCGAAAAAGAAATGACTAGGATCCAAACCAGCCGGTTTCTAAAATTTTTGAAAATGCTCCAGATAATCATCAACAAAATAATTCCGACAAAAATATAAGACACGACGGACGAGTAAACATCCATAAACAAGGCTTTGTAGTAAAAACTTTTGTCTCTGCTGTGATAATCTCTGATGACAAAACCCGGAAACAGAATAGGGCCGCCAAGAAACCAAGACGCAATCATATCCCAAAGCGGCGTCACCTTTGGCGTAGAAAATTTCTCATACTGCTCTTCCGTTTTGTTCAGGAAATTTTGAAAATTAAAATCCAATCTCAACAAAAACAAAAACACGAAAACAGCGATAGAAGCTGCGATTTTCGAAACTGCACGTCCGATTTTCCGCCAGTTCCAGAAGATTTTTTTCTCAAAGAGAAACGGAATGTAAACTTTTACAATATTCGTAATCGTAAGTCCACCGATAAAAACAGAACCGATAATCGCAGCTCCAAACGACATCGTTTTCTCTTCATTGATTTTCTTTGCCGCATAATAATTGAATATCGACAGAAAAAATAAAGTATAAGTATAGGTTTCCGGCGTGAAGGACAAGAGAATATTCGTCACAAACAAGCCATAGAAAAATAGAATCAATAGACTGATTTTCAATGGAATTCGGATAATATTATTGAGATATTTGAAAATCTGAACGTTGGCTAAACTTATCACTAAAGTTGACAATAACGCCAAAACCAAACGAAATACCGAATCGTAACGATTTCCGGAAATCCAAAGGGCAAACGCGCGAATTTGATCAAAAAAATAATTGGAAAGCGGATGCCGCTCAAAACCGCCGCCAGTCTGGATAATCGCGCGGTTGTCAAAACTGAAATAGGCATCCCACGGGATTCTATTGTCATAAATAATTCTGAAATGCTCCGCAATAAAGCACGCATTGGCGCCATATCCGATCACAAAAAAGAGAAAAACAAAAGCTTCGATCTTTGTAGAAGGGAAAACGATTTTCAGGAAAGAAATTATTTTGTTAGGCAGTTTCAAAATCAAATATTTCTGCAAAAATAAAGCTTAAACTTAAAACTTAAGATAAATTCGTCGCTGTACCTCATTTACATCGAAAGTAAAACCGAAAAAAAAGAAATGAGGCAATTAATTGTGCTAATTGCCTCAAAAAACTATTATATTTGAGGCAATAATTTAATTTAATCGCCTCATGCATTATAATTGGCAGTTACCAAATTGGGCAAATTTCACTTATGACGACGCTGTGCTCGACTCATTAATCATAAATTTTTCGCTGGAAACAGGTGAAATGAAAGGTTTGGCGGATTCCTTTCCAGAACCCGTGCGGCAAGAAGCGATGTTAGAATTTATGATTTCTGAAGCCGTTAAAACCTCGGAAATAGAAGGAGAATTTTTCAGCAGACAAGATGTGATGTCTTCGATAAAAAAGCAATTGGGAATGACTGATGAGCTGCCCAAAATCCGAGACAAAAAATCCCAAGGCATTGCTGCTCTGATGATTGCGGTACAGCAATCCTACAAAGATGAATTTTCTGAAATGCTTCTGAAAAATTGGCATCATCTATTAATGCAGAATGTTCCATACATAAAGGCTGGAGAATATAGAACAGGTAAAGAGCCTATGCAAATTGTTTCCGGAGCGTTGGGAAGAGAAGTGGTTCATTTCGAAGCGCCGCCTTCAGAACTGATACCCCAAGAAATGGAAAATTTCGTCCAGTGGTACAATAATTTTAAAGTTTCTACGGCGGATGTCAAAAATATTCTTGTCAAAACAGCCCTCTCTCATTTATATTTCGAAAGCATCCATCCCTTCGAAGACGGAAATGGACGAATTGGCAGGGCGATTTCCCAAAAATGCCTTTCGGAATCTTTTGGAATGCCGTTTTTGATAAGCCTTTCCGGCACTATTGAAAAAGATAAGAGGCAATATTACAACGCTTTGAAATCCGCCCAAAGAACCTTAGAAATTACAGACTGGATCTTCTACTTTTCATCTGTAGTTTTGGAAGCCCAGAAACAGGCCAAACAGACTATTTTGCTGACACTTAATAAAAGTAAATTTTTGGATCGGCACAAGCCTCAAATGAATGAGCGCCAAACCAAAGCCCTTATGAAAATGTTTGAATTTGGAACTCGCGGTTTTGAGGGCGGACTGACCGCTAAAAAATATGTGTCTATCACCAAAGTTTCTCGCGCCACAGCCACTCGAGATCTGCAGGACCTGACGGTTAAGGAAATTTTGTTGCAACAAGGTGAAGGAAGAAATGTGCGGTATCAGCTGAATCTTTAAATTGAAGTATTGTTCAGCAATTTCAAAATCAAGTATTTTTCAAAAATACTTCGAAATGACAAAATTTCACTTTAAAATAAAGTTTCTTTTTTTCTAAAGATGCTGAACAATCTCAGAATGGCTGTTGGTAATAAAAGTAACGAGATATCGATTTTCGACATTTTCAAAGAATACATACCAAGTCGTGGTGTGATTGGCTTTGTAGAAAATATATTTCGAACCGAGATGGGATAGACTTTCAGGCGTTTTCTTGAAGGGGAAAATTGGAAGATTGTACTCAATGAAATCAACAATTTCCTCAACATAAGCAAAGGCATTTTCTATAAATCCAAAGTATTCCTTGTGAAAAAGCAAATATGATAATTCATTCAAATAATCTTCAACCTCAGGTAAATACTGGATAATTATTTTTTCCAAGGCAAGGTTTTTGAGTATTCTTTAGTGCGCTTTTTCAGTTCCTCACCGGAAATACCTCTTTCCCATTCCTTCTCAAAATCAAAAGACTTTCTGTTTCTGATTTTATTAATTTCTTCAATAACTGCAGGACTTTCCAGAGAATTGACCCACTTTATGATTTCACTTTTTTCAGATGCTAAATTCATTGTGCTAAAGATTGATGATAACAAAGATAGAAAATTATTACTTACATTTCTCTCAAAAACACTACTAAGAACTACAAGACAACTGACTGCTTCCCGTCTGATTATCGTACTTCGAAGGCCGTTTTTTATTGAATTCCGGGTAGAGGTTTGTGTAAGGATTTTCCAACGCTGCCTTTAGTTTGAAGAACATCTCATAATTCCCATTTTCCGCCGCCTGAATGGCTTCGAACAAAAGATAATTTCTGAGCACGAATTTCGGATTTGTCTTTGACATTAATTCCAAAGATTCCGATTCCGAGATTTTATTCTTAAGTTTTCTTTGCCCATATTTTTCGATGAAATCTGATAATTTTTTCAATTCATTTTCATTAAGATTTCGATAAAAAGCATCTTTGAAATCATCAGTTTTAATTTCAGAAACAGGTTTTTCGAGCTGTTGGAAAAATAAAGTGTAGTCTAAAGTTAAATCCTGCATCATCTGCTGCCATTCTGTGAAGAACAGCTCATCTTCATTCATAATCTCATCGAAACCAAATTTTTGGGCGAGCATTTGGTCGTGCTTTACCCAAAATTGTTTTCCGAAATCATCCAGAATTTTCTCCAAAACCTCAGCATCACTAATTAAAGGGAAAATAGCATTTGCCAAAGTTGCCAGATTCCAATGTGCAATCTGACCTTGCTTCCCAAAAGCGTATCGTCTTCCCGGCAAATCAGTTGTGTTGGGTGTGAATTCCAGATCGTAACCATCCATCATAGAAAACGGGCCGTAGTCGATCGTTAAACCTAGAATTGACATATTATCGGTATTCATCACACCGTGAACAAACCCAACGCGATACCAATGGATAATCATCCTCAAAGTGCGGTCGCAAATGGCTTGGAACCAGTCGATATATTTTGTAGCGTGATTTTCTGATCGAACTTCCGGAAAGAAATTTTTAATGCTATAATCTGCTAATTGCTTCAAAAGTTCATTTTGTTTTCTGGCAGACAGCAATTCGAAATGTCCAAATCTGAGGAAAGATTCCGAAGTTCTTACTACAACTGCGCCTTGCTCCTTTTGCGGATTCCCCGAATATTGAATATCACGAATCACATCTTCGCCAGTTTTGGACAAACTCAAAGCGCGCGTTGTGGGAATGCCGAGATGATACATCGCCTCGCTCATCAGATATTCCCGAATCGAGGAACGCAAAACGGCTCGTCCATCTGCATTTCTGGAATATGGCGTTGCGCCGGCTCCTTTCCATTGGATTTCGGTTTGACGATTTTCGTTAATAATTTCTCCTGCGAAAATTACTCTTCCGTCACCCAACTGGCCCGCCCAATTTCCGAACTGATGGCCGGCATAAGCGGTGGCGTAAGTTTCTATGTTTTCCGGAAGATTCTGCGCGACAAGAAAATCTTTGTCAGTTTGATCCTCGATTTTTCCAAGTCCAATTTCTTCCGATAATTTTTCATTAAAATCGATTAATTCGGCATCATTAAAATGTGCAGGTTTGACGGTGCAAAACATCACGTCGGGTGTTTGCCTCTGCATCGTATTTCCCGAGAAATCTCCCGGAAATATTTTGGTGAATTTTTGAGTAATGAGATCGAGGTTCATCGGTATGAAAAACCCGCATCAGAAATGCGGGCTATTATTTTTTATTTGTTAAAGTCCACATCCTCTCCTGTATTGAGAGCTTCGTTGGAGCGATCATCTTTTTTCACACCTTGGTCAGGAACTATCTTTTTCGGATTTTTGAGCTCATCGATGGACTGGTATCCGCCTTCGTCGCCATATCCGTTTCTCAGATTATTGAGATCCGAGCAACTGCCTGTCCAATTGGCTGGTTTGATGAATTTTTCTTCTGGTTTTATATTCAGGGCTTTGTTTGCAAACACTTTTTTCATAAAAATAGCCCAGATTGGCAGCCCCATTTTGGCGCCCTGCCCTTCTCCGGTGCTCCAGAAGTGGGTGGCTCTGTCTTCCCAGCCGACCCAGACTCCCGTAGCCAGTTTTGGAACGATTCCCATAAACCAACCGTCGGAGTTGTTCTGCGTGGTGCCGGTTTTACCAGCGATTTCTACACTGGCCGGAATTCCTCGTCGTCTTAATTCGCCAGAAGCAGTACCGTATTCCGTAACGCCTTTCATCAGATCGATCATCGTGTAAGCATACATCTCGTTCATCACTTCTTTTACCGCCGGCTTCACTTCTTTGATGACACGTCCGTTGGCATCCTCAATCCTCCAAATCATTTCTGGTTTGGTATAATTTCCGAAATTGGCAAACGTGCTGTACGCCCCCAGCATTTCGTAAATTGTGATATCTGAAGTCCCTAATGCCATTGGCAAACTGGTGGAAATATCGGTTGTTACGCCAAGATCTCTTGCTGTTTGGATGACATTCTGCGTTCCAGACATTTCGGCCAAGCGCAACGCTACGGGGTTTTGAGAATTGGCTAAAGCATCTTTCAAAGTCAGCATTCCACCATTTCCTCGAACGTGGTAAGTTCCTTTATTAAAACTGGCATTGGAAACTGTGGAGCAAGGCGTCATCCCAAGGTGCATGATCGCCGTGGCGTACACAAATGGTTTGAAGGTAGAGCCTACCTGCCGTTTCCCTTGTTTTACGTGGTCGTACTGGAAGTGATCCCAGTTGATGCCTCCAACCCAAGCTTTGACATCGCCAGTTGCCGGCTCCATAGACATCAGTCCTGCCTGTGCAATCTGCTTATGATAGCGGATAGAATCCCAAGGCGACATCTCCACTTCTTCTTCGCCCGCCCAAGTAAATCTGGACATTTTCACCGGCGTATGGAACTCCATCATAATGGAATCCTCCGGCATTCCTTCGGCTTTCAGTTGCTTGTATCGGCCTGTTCTCCTTACCGATGCCATCATCAAAGAATTAACTTGAGATTTAGACAGATAATAATAAGGCCGGTTGGGATTGCGTCTCATCTCGGCGTCGAAACTCCTTTGCAGACTGGTCAAATGCTCTTTGATGGCTTCTTCTGCATAATGCTGCATTCTGGAATCTAAGGTAACGTAGATTTTCAAACCGTTTTTGTAAAGATTCAGTTCTTTGCCGGTTTCTTTCTCATAGGCATCGAGATATTGCTGAATTTCTTTCCTCAGATAATATTTATAATAAGAAGAAAATCCGTCTTCCACGGTTTTGATCTCGTGGAAATCTACAACGATGGGTGTTGCCACCGCTTTTTCGTAGGTTGCATTAGTGATATAACCGGTATCCAGCATTTGTTTTAGAACCACATCTCTGCGGACTTTGGCTCTCTCGGGGTTTCTGTAAGGATTATTTCTTCGCGGTGCTTCCAGCATTGCAACAAATGTGGCCGCTTCCGGCAAAGTCAATTGACTGGTAGATTTGTTGAAATAAACTCTGGACGCCATTTCGATTCCTTTCGCATTAAAAAGGAAATCCATTTTATTGAAATATAAAGCAACGATTTCTTCCTTTGTATAGCGCTTTTCCAGACTAACAGCGACGCACCATTCTTTCAGTTTTTGCCTAAGCCTTAAAATAGGGTTTCTGGATGGTTCTGCCGTAAATAATAATTTTGCAAGTTGCTGTGTAATAGTAGATCCGCCGCCTCGTTCGCCACCAAAAAGGATGGCTCGCAGAATAGACTTGAGGTCGATTCCGGAGTGTTCTTTGAAGCGTTCATCCTCTTTTGCCTGCAGCGCATAGACGAGGAATGGTGGCAACTGGCTGTAAGTCACCGGTCGCGTTTTTTCCTTTTCGAATTTTCCCAAAAGAACGTTATCCGATGAATATATTTCTGATGCCACGTAGATATCGGGATTTTCCAACTCCTTCACATCAGGCATATCGCCAACAAAACCTTGGGAAACGGCGAAAAATGTGGCCGCAATTCCCAAAACTACCACAAGAAATCCTATCCAGACAAATTTGATCCATTTTTGGACAGCAGATTGGTCTTTTTTCTTTTTTGGTAGCGGAAAGGTTTTGTGTTCAGTTGTCTTGTTTTCCATTAATAAATGATGGCTTAAGGTTTTGAATTTTAATTCCTATATCTTCTATTCCGGGCAAGATATTTCTTCTCATGGCCTGAACCAATTTGAAGGAATATTTACCGTTTTGTGGAAATTTGCAATCCATCTTGTATTGGAAAATAATCTCTTTGGTATCGCCAAAACCTGACCCAATCCACTCGCCGTTTGGTTTTGCCAAAACGTAATTCAGTGTATCGGTAGCGATGATCTTTTTATCATGCTCTATGTTTGCGATGAGTCTTAGATTGCTGTATGGATAATCATTGTTATTCCGGACAACGATCATCAGATTTTTGTGGTCTTGAGCATCTTTTACTTCAAAATCAAATTTCTGCGCATCGTTTTTTTTCCAATGGCTGTCTACATTATTCATCTCGACCTGCTCGTTGGGATCTTGGCAGGAAATCAAGGATAAAAAAACGCTTGCAAAAGTTATCGATTTAGGGATTACCTTCATTTTTCGGTGGAAATTTCTTTTTCGTTTTTTTGAACGGTTTTTTATGCGTTTTATTTTCCGCAGGCTGATGATCGGCGGACTGCGTTTTGGGATTTGTGTTTATATTCTGCTTAGGTCCTTGCTCATTTGCCCTTTGTTCGGCATCCTGCGGTCTTGGACTTCTAGAATCCGTTTGTCTGGCCGCTCGATTATCTTGCTGTTTTGGATTTCTGTTGTCTTGCTGCCTTGTATTTCTGTCTCGGCTGCTGTTGTTGTGAGGACTGGGTTTTCTGTTCTTTTTCTCAAAACGGTCCACGCTGTTTTCCTGTATAAGGTCGGAGGTCACCATTCTGTTTTCCACCACTTTCAGGTCTTCCAAAGCTTGAGATTTCTCACCTTTTTTGTTAATTGCGATCATCTTTTGCACTTCATAGATGTCTATATCGTACCACGCCATTGAGTTTTCTACATAAGCAAACCACATTTTCTTTTTGAAAACATCAATTTTGATGCAAAAGGCTCTTCCTTTCTCTGTATTAAGGACGGTATTGGATGATGGGAAATCTCTCAGCACATCCAGATAGGTATCCAACTCGTAATTAAGACAACATTTAAGTTTGCCACATTGGCCGGCTAATTTTTGAGGATTGATGCTCAACTGCTGATATCTTGCTGCATTGGTATTGACAGATCGGAAATCTGTAAGCCAGGTGGAGCAGCAGAGTTCTCGACCACAAGAACCGATGCCTCCCACCTTAGCAGATTCTTGGCGGAAGCCAATTTGCTTCATATCAATTTTGGTGCGGAAAACAGAAGCATATTCTTTAATCAAAACACGGAAATCTATCCGGCTGTCTGCGGTGTAGTAGAAAGTAACTTTGGAACCATCTCCCTGATACTCCACATCTGTAATCTTCATCTCCAGATTGAGACCATAAGCGATCTTTCTAGCATCGACTTTGATGGCATTTTCCTTATTACTAAGATCCTGCCATGTTTCCACATCCTTTTGATTAGCGAGCCGATAGACTTTTTGAATAGTGTCTTCGTGTACATTTTTCTTCTTCATCTGGATTTTCACCAGTTCTCCAGAAAGGCTTACCACACCGATATCGTGACCCGGACTAGATTCTACAGCAATGATACTTCCGATATGCAGAGGCAGGTTATTAACGTTTTTGTAATATAATTTACGTTCATTCTTAAAACGAACCTCTACATACTCTGAACTTTTGGAACCCGACGGATTAACGTCAGAAAGCCAGTCGAAAACACTTAATTTATAACTATTACCACAAGTATCTACACTACTGCACCCACTGGCACTCTTGGTACCGCAAGAATGGGAAGAATCGCCGGATGTTTTGCATCCACAACTCATATTTTTGTTTTTTTTTGTCTGATTGCAAAGTTAATATAAATTTCATTTACGCTTGCTGAATATATTTTTTAAAAATGCTTTTTTGTTAATTTTTAGTTAATATAATATTAATATTGGTGATTTATCACATTAATAAAGCTTTAATTGTGATATAAATAACACCAATTGATACTAATTTTGATCTTTTGGTTTCCAATGTTTAATCTTAAGTTGCAAAAAAAATGATGCTTATAAATAATGTAAAAAATTAATAATCAAATACTTAAAAAAATCATCTTATCAAACAATTATTCTTAGAATAGCAATGTTTAACATTTTTTATGTTTTTTTATCAATGTTATCAAAATAATTATAAATTTGGAACATTAATAATAATTATATGAAAAGAATTTTGATAACCATGGCTTTATCAGCCGGTGTAACGGCATACGCGGGAGGATTCCGAGTATCTCTTCAAGGCGTTAAGCAGCTTGCGATGGCTCATACCAGCGCTCACGCAGAAGATGCAAGCGTTGCATTCTTCAATCCAGCGGGTATTTCTTTTATACCTGCAAAACTCAGTGTAGCAGCAGGCGGTTTTGGAGTTTCTAACAAGATAACTTTCCAAAACACAAGCACTTTGCAACAGACTGAGACAGACAGCCCTTTGGGAACGCCAGTATACGCCGCTGTGGCATACAAAGTATTTGATCAGCTTTCCGTTGGTTTTAGTTTCAGTACACCGTTCGGAAGCACCATAGAATGGCCAACGGGATGGGAAGGTGCAGAAATTGTAGAACGATTAGAGTTGAAAGGTTTATTCTTCCAACCGATGATTTCTGTAAAGCTGGCACCGTGGGCTTCTTTTGGAGCAAGCTATATCTATGCAAAAGGTAAAATAGATTGGACAAAAAGAGTAACCCAATTGGGAGGAGATTTAAATTTGTATGATGACCAAGCTACAGGAAACGGCTTTGGATTTGGTTTCTATTTCCAACCAGACAGCAAATGGGATGTGAGTGTGGCTTACCGTTCGCCCGTCGATATGAAAGCGAAGGAAGGAAAAGCGACTTTCAATATTTCACCAGCCCTATACCCCAATATCGGTTTAGCCGCCACTGGTGGTGTAGATTCTTTCAAAGCAACGCTGCCTTTAGTAGATGAGATTACTTTGGGAGCGACTTATAAAGTGACCCCAAAATGGTTAATCTCTGCGGATTTCAATTATCACGGATGGGCAAGATATAATAAGCTGACTTTGGACTTTGGCAGTGCCCCAGTTGGCAACCAGGCCGATCCTACAATTTCGGTGGTTCCTAAAAACTTCAAAAATTCGAGAACTTTCCGTGTGGGAACGCAGTATATGATTACAGATATGATTGCCGGAAGATTGGGCTGGTACTTCGACGAGTCTCCATACACGGATGAAAACTTCATTCCAGAAACGCCCTCATTTGACAACTATGTTATTACAGGAGGTATCGGTTTGAAATTTAACAAACTCAGTGTCGATATTTCCGGAGCCTACGCCATGCCTGAAAGCAGAAAGGTAAATAACACCTATTACAATTTATACGGGCAGGCTAAAGCAGACATATTCTACTTTGGTTTAGGACTATCTTACAACGCATTTTAAAAAAACAGAATCATTATGAAAAAGATATTTATATCAACAATAGCCGCTTCACTTTTATTTGCGGTAAGCTGCAAGACAGATTTCGATAATAGCACGGAAGATGTGGTTGTAACCTCCGGAGATGCCAATTTTGCCAAGTATATCTCTATAGGCAACTCCTTGACCTCCGGTTTCCGAGACAATGCACTATATATTGACGGGCAAAATGAATCTTATCCTAACCTCATTGCCACGCAGATGAAACGTGCAGGAGGCGGAGATTTTAGACAACCTTTGATGGCTGATAACAACGGAGGAATGGTCTTGGGATCAACGGTGATCCAGGCAACCAAACTTTATATTGCATCTTTCTCCAACGGAAGTCCCATTTTGAAAAACGTGGCTGCAACACCTACGACTAATGTTGCAACAAAACTCACCGGAACAATTAATAATATGGGCGTTCCTGGCGCGAAATCTTTTCACTTGGTAGCGCCTGGTTATGGAGATGTGAACGGAATTTTAACCGGCACAGCAAACCCTTATTATGTTAGGTTTTCCACCAGCAGTACATCGACCGTTGCAGGAGATGCGGCCGCACAGAAGCCAACTTTCTTCTCGCTGTGGATCGGTAATAATGATGTTCTGAGCTATGCATCCAGCGGCGGATCGGGAGTTGATCAAAAAGGAAATTTGAACCCAGCATCTTACGGACCAAATGATATCTCGGACCCGAATGTCGTGGCAGGATCTATCCAAGCGGTATTGGATGCTTTGAAAGCGGCTGGATCTACGAAGGGTATTGTTGCAAACATTCCTTACGTGACTTCTATTCCTTTTTTCACCACTGTTCCTTATAACGCATTGACGCCAGCAGCTTTAGGAGCTAACCTTGCTACCCTTAACGCAAGCTTATATGGTCCTCTTAACCAAGCCTTGACAGCCTTCGGAGCTGGAAGTAGGATAAAGCTATTATCCGCAACTTCTGCTAATCCCGTCTTGATCAAAGACACATCACTCACCAATCTGTCAGCTCAGCTTACAGCGGCTCTTACACCTTCTTTAGGAGCGGCTACTGCAGGTGCATTTGGCCAAATATATGGGCAGGCTAGACAAGCAACTGCGGAGGATTATGTGTTACTAACTGCGAGTTCCGTAATTGCCAGCACGAATCCTAGCGCGCCTGCAAGTATAAACGTGAATGGTGTTTCTTACCCTTTAGATAACCAATATGTTTTAACAAAAGCAGAGACTGCAAGTGTAAAAACAGCGGTGGACGCCTATAATGCATCTATCGCAAGCCTGGCTACATCTTATGGATTGGCATTTGTCAATATGAATGCTAAAATGGTAGAATTGAATTCTGCATCCGGAATACAATGGGATGGCGTAAGATACACCACCAAATTTATCACCGGCGGCGCCTTCTCTCTAGACGGCGTTCACTTGACCGGACGT
This sequence comes from Weeksellaceae bacterium, assembly GCA_022013695.1. GTDB lineage: Bacteria > Bacteroidota > Bacteroidia > Flavobacteriales > Weeksellaceae > Epilithonimonas. Next base: position 34,532 of record JAKLPS010000025.1, on the reverse strand, counting down.
GGATATTCCATAGTAGCCAACGAATTTCTGAAGGCAATCAACTTAAAATACAGATCCAATCTTCCTATGGTAAATCCAAACGCGTACAGCGGAGTTACTTTTCCTTAAGTTAAGATTAAGATCAATGACAAAGCCGCCCTGTTCTCGTAACAAGGCGGCTTTTTTTGTATTGGATTTTAATATATTTCTGAGTTTGAATTTTTTGATTAATTTTACCGTATGCTTTCTAAAAGAGTCAAATACGCCATCAAAACTTTGCTTTTCCTGAATAGGAAAGACAATTCCTCTTTGTTTTCTGCAAAAAAAATATCGGAGAATGAACGTATTCCGCTCAAATTCCTCGAGCAGATCCTTCGCGAACTGAAACACAATAACATTCTGAAAAGCGAAAGAGGTGCCGAAGGCGGTTACACTTTTATGAAAAACCCAGCGGACATAAAAGTTTTGGATGTGATCAGAATCGTGGATGGCCCTGTTGCGATGTTACCTTGCGCCTCGCTCAATTTTTATGAAAAATGCAGCGATTGCACAGACGAAGCAACTTGCAGCATCAGAAAATTACTGATTAACGTCCGGGATCATATGCTTCCAGTTCTGGATACAAGCATTGCGGATATGACACGATCTGAAAATCTTGCCTTGTAATAATGTTCACCGACGAATACTTTATGAAAATGGCCTTTCAGGAAGCTGAATTGGCGCTGGAAAAAGATGAAGTCCCGATCGGCTGCGTTGTCATTGCAAATAACCGAGTGATCGCAAAATCCCATAATCTAACCGAAACTTTGAACGATGTAACCGCTCATGCCGAAATGCAGGCCATCACATCTGCTGCCAATTATCTTGGCGGCAAATATCTTCAGAATTGTACGCTTTATGTCACCTTGGAACCTTGCGTAATGTGCGCCGGCGCGCTCCATTGGTCTCAAATCTCGAAAGTTGTGATTGGTGCCAAGGACGAGCACAGAGGCTTTATGAACAAAGGCTTATCGCTCCATCCCAAAACGGAAGTGGTAACCGGAATTATGGAGAATGAATGTTCACAAATCGTGAAAGATTTCTTTAAAAATAAAAGATAGTTACAGATCTTTTCCGAGAAAATAAAGACCTTTTAAAGTATGCAGTTTGTCGCCGATATTAATTTTACTTGTCAAAGGTTTGTAAACGTGGCTCACCCCGCCAGTTGCGATGACGAAACAATCATCGTTGACCTCATTATTTATCCGATCAATAAAGCCTTCTACCATACCAAGATAGCCATAGACCATTCCGCTTTGCATACAGGAAACGGTATCCAATCCTAAAACCGTTTTGGGCTTCACCAATTCGATTTCCGGCAACTGTGCGGTCTCGTGAACCAAACTGTTCAGCGCCGTCACAATTCCGGGTGCGATGATAACGCCGAGCGTTTCGCCTTTTTCATCCAGGCAGCTCACCGTAAGAGCCGTTCCAAAATCGATCACGATCTTCTTTTTTCCGGGATAGAGATTATGAGCCGCTACAAGATTCGCATAAATATCGGTTCCCATTTGTTTGGACTTGGGCTTGACAGCCGATTTGCTATTTCTGTCCACAATGATTGGAAGCTTGCTATGAATTTTTTTGATGCTGCTGCTTAGGACTTTCGTCAACTGAGGAACTACAGATCCGACAATGATCTTTTCTATCTGCTGAGGATCAATTCTATACGTTTGGTAGAGCATCAAGATCTGGACATACAGTTCGTCCGTCGTTTTGTAAGGTTTTGTATTGATGACCCACGAGATGTCGCAGTTATCATTGTTGAACAATCCGAACCGGATGTTGGTGTTGCCGATGTTGATGACGATAGAATTCATTAAATTTCTAATTTACCAATTTAAAAAATGTTACAGTTTACCCATATTTGAAAATCTAAAAATTCGGTTGTCATTGATAAATTACTAAATTATTACAATGTTACATTATTACTTCACTTCCAAATAATTATCCTCCGGATTTACATCTGCTAAACGATGACTGAAATCAATTCCGATAGCATTTAACTGAGTTTTGATGTATGGAATGGTGAAGGTATATTCTTGCTGGGTCCAAGCCCAAAACGGTAAAGTCTGAATGTTTCCGTAGATATCTTTCGTTTTCCAAGTTCTTGTCAGATTCAATGGAATGTTATAATTGATGATCTTTTTATCTTTGGTCAAAATACTAAAATCGATTGGCATTGGAACGCCGCCTTTATTGACCAAAGTGACGGTTGTAGATTCCGGGTCATATTTCACATTCTTGATGCCGTAATCAATGGTTTTTGTGGTGTTGATCCAATAATGCTGAAACCATTTTAAGTCCATTCCCGTCACCACTTGCGCCATGTGAATAAAATCTCTTTCCGTTGGATGATTCATCGCCCATTCGTCGTAATATTTCAGCATAATTCTGTTCAGATTTTCCTCACCAACGATGTAACCCAATTCCACCAAAAACAATTCACCCTTGATGTAACTTGCATAAGTATAAGCCGAACCGTTATCATGATGGTCTGCCAACCATACGGCTGGTTCCTCTTTTCCCGATTTTGCAAAATTAGCGTAGGCCTTAATTGCTGCAACAAATGGATTGGGTTGAGATTCTTTGGGCGGAAACAATCTATACGAGACAAAATCTTCTGCATATTGCGTGAAACCTTCATCCATCCAGGGTCTTACGCTTTCGTTGGTCGCCAGCATCTGTTGAAACCAAGAATGCGCACCTTCGTGGAACATCAGTCCGCAAAGACCTTCCAAAGTTGTTGCCTGGCCCAGAACCATGGTGCACATTCCGTACTCCATTCCGCCGTCGCCTCCTTGGATGAAGGAATAGCTGGGCCATTTGTAACGGCCGAAAGTAGCGTTCATCAATTGGTAATACTTTGTGAGATAGGGTTTTAAATCCGACCAATATTTTGTTTTCTCAGATTTTTGATAAACCAAGAAAACCGTCGGCCCATCCAAAATTGGGAAATTTTCAACCGAATAATCTCTATCTGCAGCCCAGGCAAAATCGAGGATGTTTTTCGCCGTCCATTTCCAGGTTACTTTGTTGGAAATATCTTGTTTGATGCTTGTGTTGCTGTCGTAACCCTTCACTTCTGCAGGGTTTTCCAGATTTCCGCCGGCTCCGATGATGTAGTCTTTATCGATTTTGATATTCACTTCAAAATCCGAAAACGGAGCGTGAAATTCTCTTCCAACATAATCGAAAGCTGCCCAGCCGTCATAATCATATTCGGCGATTTTCGGGTACCATTGCGTCATTGTCATATCCACACCTTCGCGGTTATTGCGTCCGCTTCTTCGGATCTGCATTGGGATTGTGGCGTCCCATTCCATTGTGAAAGTGGTGGAAGAATTGGGCTTGATAGCATCTGCCAAATAAACCTTCATCACCGTTCCCTGAATCTCGAATTTCAAATCCTTTCCGTTTTGCTTGATCCAGCGGATGTTCTGTGCACCTTCTTCCTCCTTCGGAATCGAAGCCAATCTGGATACAAAGGTATTCCCTACTCTTTTAGCCAGTCTCCCGTCGGCATTTGCACCTTGAGACTGCACGCGCTGATCCATCATAGAACCTGATTTGAAAGCATTCCAATACAAATGAAAATAGGCAACTTTCAGCTCGTCCGGCGAATTATTCTGGTATTGCAACGTCTGTTTTCCTTGATAAGTAAAGTTGGCAGCATCCACGTCAATATCCATTTTATATTTTGCATATTGCTGATAGTAAGCGTTTTGCTGGGCGGAAATGAGTAGTGAGAAAACGATGAAAAACAAAGAAAAAGCAGTTTTTTTCATAAAGATTATAAATTAAACCTTGAAGGTTTGTTCAACGTAATTTCTTCAAAAATACTAAGTTTTTGTTGAATAGCAAGTTGTACATTTGAAAATATGAATACCTCCCCACTTAAGGTTTTCATTTTGAAATTAATTAAATATGAACAATTTTAAGAATTTGTAGGATTAATGAAAAAATAAATGCTAAAAATTTTTCACATTCATTCTATTTTTTATCTTTGTTCAACACATTTACGAAAATCACTTTATAATTGACCGTCCTTAATAATGAAAGGAATATTAAAGATCTACCACCCAGAGGAAACTCTGAAATATTTTATCAAAAACACCTACTGCAAGTCTGTTTACATCAACGCGCAAAATTTTCTGGAAGTAGAGATCATCACCGATGATGCGCTGGATCACGTGGATGATGATTCTTTGCAGTACCAATTCCCACAACTGTCATTAGATGTCATCGAGTTTCCCGTTGCCAGTCCCGACTTGAAAGGGCACACTTTTTTGATCGACGATACTGCGGATGAAGTCTTTACAGAAGTAGATCTTTTTGACGACGAGGAAGCGTTTCTTTTTGATAATGAGCTGAAATTCGACACTAATGAAGACGGTGACCTTCAGCTTTGCTGGACGGGTCAGATTACCGATTTCTATACTGGCGCCGGAGATCCAATCCCCTTCAAGCTCAAGTGCCACTTCCGGCCAGACGAGATAGAAGTGGACGACTAATTGCCTGCAAAAGTAATATTTATATAGACGAATCGTTATAAAATTAAATTTGTAACGCAAACAAATATTTCCTATGTATCAGGATCTGGATGATATTATTTTCGAAGACCGGCATAAAGCTTATGGCGCTTACGCGTTTCGCAAACATTACAATTTTACCCTTACAAAGGCCTTGGTTGTTGGCATTTTCATTTTTTCAGTCTTGTTTTTTCTTCCGGCTTCTTTGATCAAATCAAAAAAGATAACAGCCGTGAGTAGCGAAACCATCATACCGGTGCAACTGACCGAGATGCGCATCAATTATGGGGATAACAGAAACGGAAAGGGACTGGAAGAACCAAAGCAAGAAGACGGAAGTCCAGCTCCAAATATCGAAAAAAGGGAAGCAAAAGAAGCTGAGCCAGAAGTAGCAAAAGTATCCAAAGAAAAAATCGACAAAGAAACTCCCGAAAATACCGTCCCAATACCAACGAGAACTAAAAATCCGCCCGTTGCGAGCACAAAAACGATGGAGAAAAACAATTCGCCCGCAATTGCTAATTCCACAAAAAACACTGCCAGCAAAACCAATTCAAAAAGCACCATCAAAAAAGAAAACGCCAGCGGAGACGGCCGAGGCAATGCCGCAATCGGAAACCTTCTGAAAGGACGAGGAACGAAATCTGGCGCACAGGGAAACGGAACAGCAACGGGAAACTACGGCGATCCACTCGGCGGAGATGGCGACGGGAACAGCCAGATTGGCGTGGATAGAAAATTGATCAGTTTTATTCCTGGCACAATGGGACGTGGCGGCGCACAACCGAAGCACGACTGCACTGCCACCGGAAGCATTAGTATTGTGTACACCGTGGACAAAGCGGGCAAAGTAATTTCTGCTAAGCGCCTGAGCGGCACGTCGGATCCTTGTGTGATGACTACCGCGATAGCGTGGGTAAGGCAATATGTAAAAGCGGAAGCATCATCGGTATCTTCCAAGGGAACCTATAAAATTGTCTTCTAAAAATGAAGGCGTTTTTTTTATTTTCAGTAATCTCTTCTGATTAATCCCTTAGTTATTCATAAATTTGAAACAGTTAAAAAATTAGAAATAAACTATGGCAAATCAACCTTCTATTTGGGAATTCTTGTTGGGTGGAGGCTTGTTAAGCGTTGCGGTGATCATTGTTTTACTATTTTCTGGAATTGCTTCAGTTGTCTTTTTTGGGCTAAAAATATATGGACTTAACCGGGAAAATCGGGTGGATCCTTACTTACTGAAAAACGTGAACGATCTTTTGAATGATGGCAGAGTCCAAGCGGCTGTCGACTTTTGCAGACGGGATAATTCTCCCGAGTCCAGAAGCGTGGAAAAAGGGCTCTCGCGACTTGGAAGACCTGTCGGCGAAATTGCAAATGCGATGGAAACTCAAGCTCAAATAGAAATGCAAAAAGCTGAAAAAAATATCGGATTTCTGGCAACACTTTCTGGCGCAGCCCCGATGCTAGGCCTTCTAGGGAGTGTTTTGATTTTGACTTCTACCTTTGGGGCGCTCTCAAAAGGACAAACGATAATTTCTCAGAATCATCTGGCAGCAGATTTTTACAATGCTTTGGCACCCGGGGCTGTTGGACTTTGCGTCGGTCTTTTATCTTATATTTTTCATAATATTTTGGTTGCAAAAGTGGATTATTTATTGATGAAAATTCAGTTTCATACCAATGAGTTTTTGGACATCATCAACAAGCCGGCTTAAGTAAGAAATAGGCTTTTAGAAGTCAGACTGATAATCATTTTAGAAATTTTTATAAATGAAATTCCGAAGGAAAACCAAAAAATTATCAGGATTGCCGGCTGCATTTTATGTGGTGGCGCTTATGTTTTTTGTACTGTTATTTTCCTTCAATTCGCTTTATTACAAAACGCCTGAAAAACCAAAACCAGTCGTTATTGTAACTCCAAAACCGGCAACAGAACCTAAAAAAGACTCGGTCCTACAACCGGAAATCTATGTTCCGGAGGTTGAAGTTTTACCGTCAGATACCGTTCCCTTAGCCCAAGAAATTGTGCCGGTAAAAGAAGAAAATAAAACCGTTGCTAAAGCCGAAAGCGCTGCCGCTGAAAACAACAAAACAAGCACGAAAGACGATAAAAATAAAGCTTCGACGACAGATTCTAAGGGCGACAAAATTACCAAAATTGGAAAAGATAGAGTCATGACCGCTTTCATCCCCGGAACAATGGGAAAAGCGGGAAAATTGCCGGCGCACAATTGTAAAACCAAAGGCCAGCTGGCAATGTTCATAACCATCGACAAGGACGGAAACGTGACAAATGCCGGCAGAAGTAGCGGCATCAAAGATCCTTGCAATATCACGGCTGCTGTGATTTGGCTTAAAAAATATGTGAAAGCCAAGAAGTCCCAAAATGTTTCTCAGGGAACTTATACGATTGTTTTTTAGCGTTTTTTGATTCTTAAAATTATATATAATTCTTTTTCGTATTATGACCTCACGAGATTATAACGAAGCGGTCGAATGGCTTTTTGCGCAAGCTCCCAATTATCAGAGAGATGGTGCATCGGCTTATAAACCGGGCCTTGGTAATATTACGAAATTGTGCGACTTTTTCGGAAATCCACAGGACAAAATCAAAACCATTCACATCGGCGGAACCAACGGGAAGGGCTCCACGAGCAATATGTTGGCATCTATTCTTCAGGAATCGGGGTATAGAATTGGGCTCTACAACTCTCCGCATTTGGTAGATTTTACCGAAAGAATCAAAGTTAATGGAGAAAATTGTGACCAAGAATTTGTTTATAATTTCATCTTGAAACTGAAAGAATTACCGAGCGAAATTCAGCCTTCTTTTTTTGAATTCACCACCATAATGGCTTTCGAATATTTTCATCTGCAAAATGTTGATTATGCAATCATTGAAGTTGGCTTGGGCGGACGATTGGACTCTACGAACATCATCCAGCCTTTAGTTTCTGCGATTACGAATGTCCAGCTTGACCATCAGGATCTTTTGGGCGAAACGATTGAGGAAATTGCTGCGGAAAAAGCGGGAATCATTAAAGAAAATATTCCTGTAATTTCCGGTGATGAAAAAGATTCTGTAAAAGAAATTATCCTTAAAAAAGCCACAGAATGGAAGTCCAAATTCATTGATGCAACGCTGATTAACAGTTCTTTGGAGTCTGATCTCAAAGGAAAATATCAAAAAAAGAATATCCGAGTGGTATTGGCTTTGGTGGATGAACTGAGAAAGCAAGATCTGAAAATAACCGACGAAAATGTAAGCGTTGGTCTTTTAAATGTTTACAAAAACACCCACTTCCTCGGCCGCTGGTTTGAGTTTTCGCAAAAACCCTTGACGATCTGCGATACCGGACATAATAAAGATGGCTTGGAAGAAGTTTTCAATCAATTAAATGACTATCCACAGCACAAGCACATTGTTTTAGGCTTCGTAAATGATAAAAAAATAGATGAAGTTTTGGATATTCTGCCCAAGAATGCTGACTATTACTTCGTAAAACCGGCAGGCATCCGTGGCAGAAATCCAGAAACGTATGAAGAGCTGCTGAAGAAGTCGGAAATTTCTTATCAGATTTTTCAAAAAGTGCAAGATGGTTATCTTTCTGCGAAACGTCAAAGTAAGGCAGGAGAGATGATTTTCGTCGGCGGTAGCAACTTTGTAGTGGGCGAATTTTTGGAAAAAAATTTGCGGCGTTATTTATAATGTGTATATTTGCACCACTCAAAACGGGAAGCCGTTGCGGGCTCTTAGCTCAGTTGGTTCAGAGCATCTGGTTTACACCCAGAGGGTCGGGGGTTCGAATCCCTCAGGGCCCACCAAAAGGATACGAAAGCCTTTCAAAAAATTTCGGGGCTCTTAGCTCAGTTGGTTCAGAGCATCTGGTTTACACCCAGAGGGTCGGGGGTTCGAATCCCTCAGGGCCCACCAATCTCTCAAAAAGCTGAGAGATTTTTTTGTATAGCTTTTTTACAAGTAGAATGGGCAGTTAGCTCAGTTGGTTTAGAGCGTTGCGTTGACATCGCAGAGGTCACTGGTTCGAATCCTGTACTGCCCACTTTCTTAAAGGAGCGTTAATTCCTTAACGCTGACTTAATACATCTGTTAAACTTTCATAAAAAATTTAAACAAGCGCTTAATTTTCGATTAAGGGTCAGATTTTTGATAAGTCTTGGGAATAAATATTTAACACAAATCTATGGGGTAGAAAATTCTTGTTTATTACCAATCCCAAAAAAGGAATCTTATGAGAAGATATTATGCAGTGTTAATCCCTTTTTACACTATTTTTTTGTTATATATGATGTTTTACGGTTGTGGCAGGCATCCCGAATTTGGATTTCTACAGTTGAATCCACTTCAAAGCATTACCTATTTTCTTCGCTACAACTCGTTTTTTTCAGAAACCTTTATGGTGAATATTGTGGGCAACATATTGGTTTTCGTACCGTTTGGTTGGTTGGGATTGCTCATCAAAAAGCTTAACAGTTTACCTTTGCTTTTCTTCGTATTTGTTTGTGGAATTTCGATGATAGAACTGACACAATATTACACGGCGAGAGGAACCGCCGATGTAGATGATGTTTTTCTTAATACCTTTGGATTGCTAATCGGATATTTCGGTTTGAGAATAGCGACAATCCTTAAATTTGCTGATTTGGGAATCGAACTCAACTACGAATCTGCTACTTCTGCTTATTCATATAACCAATAAGCTGCCCTAACTTGTAAAAATCTAAAGTTCGCAGCGAGGATTTCCCTGTCAGCAGTTTTTTCTGCAGATATGGTTTCAACAGTCTGTAAATCAATTCGTAAAGGAACAACGTTCTCGTCTTCTTCATCAGCAGGTAGGCTTTTGCTAATTTGATTTGTGAGACTCTTTCAAAGTTTTTGTCTTTTCCTATGAGTTGTGCAAGGCTTTTTGCAGATTGATCTGCTTTATTTACAAAGACCGAGTTGGTCTCCACTCCGTTGTTAAAAATAGGATTATCTATGTGATTGATTTTGATTTTATGGCTTTGCAAATCCTGCGAAAAGACGAGGTCTTCGTAGCCATAATCCGTAATTGCCTCATTGAATGGAATTTTCTCCAGAATTGATTTCCTTACCACAAAATTATTGGTTTGAAAATCCAAATATTCTTCTTTCTGCCGCTTATGAACGGGTAAATTTTCTCTTTCTGTTGCGAATTTCCAGCGCAAGCCGTATTCGACCGAGGGTCTTAATTCGCTCGCTTTTCTCCCGCCGTAAATCACATCGGGGTGATGGGTTTCTATAAATTCAAAATAATGACTAAGAAAATTTTCAGTAATGATTTTGCCATCACAATCTAAAAACAACAAATACTCGGCTTGAGAATATTTTAGAAAAAGATTCCGAACTTTAGATCGGCCAACATTATTTTCTAGATAAATAAACTGACTTACTTTGCCTTCCAAATTTTTATTAATAGCAATGAAAGTGGAGTCAGAAGCGTCATCAATCAAAATTATATCGGCCTCCAAATCCTTTTGGTCGATTTGATTCAGCAGATCATTAACTAATTCATTGACATCATAGTCATAAATGGGAATACAGATGCTCAGTTTCATAGTTTGTCGATAATTTTCTGAATATTAAGCTCATTCAGACAGGCATAATCGCCTCGGAAACATGGCTTATCACCAAAAACCGAGCAAGGCCTGCAGGAAAGATCTTTGACATGCACCACATCTGCTTCACTTTGGCCATAACCCAAAAAACCAGCAAAATAATGGGTAGAACCCCAAACCGAAATGCACCGCGTGCCGACGAGGCTTGCCAGATGCATATTGGCGGAATCCATGGAAATCATCGTTTTTAATTCCGAAATTTGCTGAAGTTCTTCTTTCAAAGTCAACTTTCCCGAAAGACTAAAAGTATTCGGAATTTGGCTTTCCCAGTTGCGCAATATTTCATCTTCTTCTTCTCCTCCTCCAAAAAAATAAACTTTCTGTGATTTGGCCAAGATTCTTGCCAGCTCAAAGGATTTTTCCAAGGGCATCATTTTGCCCTTGTGTTGGGCAAATGGAGCGAATCCGATCCCCTGTTTATTTTGCGATCTACTGCGATACTGATAGGATAATTCTAGAGGAAATCCCATCTTTCTGAAAACGTCTGCATAACGTTCTACCGTTCTTTTCAGTGGCCTTTTTTGCAGATTCCAAATGTCTGTAAGTACTTCTTTTTCAGCCTTTCCTTTATCGATTTTATAGACTTTGTACCGATGTCTTTTGAAGATCGATGTCACCATCTTTGTACGGATGACATCGTGCAGATCTGCCACATAATCTGGTTTGAAATCACGGATCAACTGTCTGGTCAATTTCCGGATTCCAAAGACGCCTTTGTAATCATCGAAACTGATTCCTTTGAACATCAATCTGGGGTGGCCGTCAAAAACATCGCGAAAATGCTCTCTGCTGATAAATATGATTTCTACATCAGGATTCTGTTCCAAAAATTCGATGCAGACCGGGACAGTCATCGCGACATCACCGAATGCGGAAAAACGATATGCTAAAATTGTCTTCACCTACTTCTTTAGTTGAAATGCAACAGCATAAAATTTTATCTGCTTGGTCATGGCCATCAGCCCGTTGGCTCGTGATGGTGAAAGGAATTCCTGCAATCCTATTTCGGATATAAATTCAAAGTCGGAATCCAAGATTTCTTGAGTAGAATGCCCGCTGTAAATCCTCACCAAAAGCGAAACAATTCCTTTGGGCAAGATGCCGTCGGAATCTGCCTGGAAAAATAATTTTCCATCCTTATATTCTGCGTCGATCCAAACTTTTGACTGGCAGCCGCGGATCAAGTTTTCATCGACTTTTTTTTCCTGGGGAAGGCCTTTCAGTTCTTTTCCAAGATCGATAATATATTCATATTTCTGCTCCCAATCTTCCAGAAAGGCGAATTCTTCTATTAGTTCCTTTTGTTTTTCTTTGATTGTCATTCAGAAAATTTTTTTTATTAATAAATCAATTATTTTATTAACTGCGAAATATGAACGATTACCCTCACCGCCGCCAACATACTTTCCAAAGGTACAAATTCGTATGGACCGTGGAAGTTGTGTCCGCCAGCAAAAATATTAGGGCAAGGCAATCCCATATAAGATAGTTGTGCGCCGTCTGTTCCGCCGCGGATGGCTTTTATTTTCGGGTCAACACCCGCATTTTTCATCGCTTGTTCGGCAATATCGATAATGTGCATTTTTCCTTCGAAGTGTTTTTTCATATTAAGATATTGCGGCTTGATCTCTAATTCGGCGGTTTTCTCGCCATATTTTAGATTGATGGCTTCTACTTTTTCCATAATTAGTTTTTTTCTGTCTTCAAATTTCCGATCATCGTGATCTCTAATAATATATTGAAGTTTGGCTTCGGAAACATCGCCTTCAAAATCCGTCAGGTGAAAGAAACCTTCAAAACCTTTTGTTGTTGCTGGCGTTTCATTTTCTGGTAATGAATTGATGAACTCTGAAGCTACCAACCCCGCATTTAGCATTTTACCGAATGAATAACCTGGATGTACGGACAATCCGTAGATCTCGACAACTGCAGCAGCGGCATTGAAATTTTCATATTCCAATTCTCCAATTTCGCCACCATCCATCGTGTAAGCCCATTCTGCTGCAAATTTCTCCACATCAAAATGATGCGCGCCTCTTCCTATTTCTTCATCCGGATTAAAACCTATTGAGATTCTTCCGTGTTTGATTTGAGGATTTGCCAAAAGAAATTCTGCTGCTGTTACGATTTCTGCAATGCCGGCTTTGTCATCAGCACTTAACAAGCTTGTTCCGTCTGTTGTGATGATGGTTTGCCCGATATATTTTTTGAGATCTTCAAATTTGGTTGAAGATAAAGTGAATCCAGTTTCTTTATTTAATAACAAATCCTTGCCGTCATAGTCTTCCCAAATCTTCGGATTTACATGATCGCCATTGAAATCGGGAGAAGAATCGTAATGGGCGATGAATCCAATTTGAGGAACTTTTTCGTTAATATTAGAAGGAATGAATCCAAAAACATAGGCTTTCTCATCGATGCTTACATCTTCCAAACCGAGTTCTTGTAATTCTTTGTAGAGATAATTAGCTATATCCCATTGTCTTTCTGTAGAAGGCGTCGTCTCACTTTCTGCATCGCTGGTAGAAAATATTTTGATGTATGTGATAAATCTGTTCAGGAGTTTTTCCTTCCAAAAGCCGTCTAATTGGATGTTTTCCATATACTTTGCTATATCTGCGCAAAGTTATATATTTATGGAGTGAACGACAAACAATTCGTCTTGAGAGTTGGGGAGTTGATTGATAACTGCAGAGGGAATTGATTTTCGAAAAGTTGTTGTAAACTGTAACCGCAGCCCGATGTGAGCGGAAATCCTTTTTTGCTTTGACTTCAAGTTCTATTTAAACTGAAAACTTGAGCAAAAAAGATTGACTTGGTCGAACCACTCCGTTAGGTTTGGGAGCGGAAGGCGGAAATTGCTGCCCAAAATCTAAATCTTCCCACTTGTTCCATTTTGGAACAGCTTATCAATTAATCCTGAAAACAGGATAAAGCCGATGCGTTTTCTCGTAATATTCGGAATGTTTGTAAACCCAATCCAGTTGCGCCTCGCCGTCGTTTGCAAATTTTGGATTGATGGCTTTCTCCATTTCGAAGGCGGTTTTCAAAGCTTTGTTTTCTTTTAGAAGTTTGGCCGCTGTATCTTCGAAAACATAAGGCGAATAATATTCCTTCTGTCCCAACATCGCATCAAAGAAATTCCAGTTGAAATAAGAATCCACCGCTTCGGGCTCCAAAGTTTCCAATAGAAATTTCACGCCATCCTGATTCAATGGAACCAGCAAATCGCCAGCTCGGAACTTCATTTTGCCGGAATCTTTGGTCACAAATGTGTCATAATGCAGATAATGACCTTCGTAAGGATTGGCAACGGTTTTGAAATCTTTGATTCTGTAACTTTCCACCGAAATTGCAGAATCTTGTTTTAAAGGAATCATTTTTATTTGGTTAAGTTTCAGTAAATCAATCACTTTCCATCCGGATTGTGGGATGACGTAATATTTGGGGATTGTGACTTCTTTTGCCGGAACATAATTGTTGTAATATTTCACGGGATTGGAAAACGGCGATTTTCTGTCGTACCAAAGTCTCGTTTTTCCGGAAATGTCGCTTGGTTTGTATTTCGCTTCAAAACCTTTGAAATCAATCGTTTCGTATTTTGCAGAATCGAGTTTCCAGGCAATCGAATATTGGCTTCCTACTTTGTACTGTTTCAGATTTTCCGCTCGTTTTTGCTGAATGGTTTTATAATTTTCATCGATATAATTGATGTTATCAACCATATAATCATAAGTCACTTTCACGCGGTCTTTGTACGGCTTCAGCATATGCGTTTCCACAACCGTCCCGATGGAATTGAACAGCGTTGTGTAACCTGTCGCATATCTCGGAGAATCGACGAAAGCTGGAAAACCGCCATCCGGAACATCGCCGTGAATGTTGACATAAGGCACAGAAATAATGCCTTTTTCCTCCATATTTTTCAGAAGCGTTTTCTGCATTTCGCCATTGAAATAATTGCCGAGAACATTTCCCAATCGTTCTTTGTTGGTCGAAATATATGTAAAAGTGTATTGATAATCTGCGCCGTTACTCACGTGATTGTCTATGAAAACATCCGGTTTCAGCCACTGAAAAATCTGCTGGAAACTTCTGGAATTTTTTGAATCTGTTTTGATGAAATCTCGGTTCAAATCATAATTTCTAGCATTTCCACGAAAACCATATTCTTCCGGACCATTTTGATTGGCTCTGGAGAAACTGCCTCGGTTCATCATTCCGCTGATGTTGTAACTTGCGATTGACGCGATGATTACATTTTTCGGTGCTTTGATTTTTCCAGTTGCCAAGTCTCGCATCAATATCATTGTCGCATCAATGCCGTCCGGTTCGCCTGGGTGGATGCCGTTGTTCACGAACAAAACAGATTTCCCTTTTCTCGCTTCTTCGAAACTTTGTTTTGTAGGATTGAAAATCACAACATCCATTGGTGCGCCGTTGTCATCTTCGCCTTTTGTCTGAAAAGTGATGCTTTCAAATTCCTTATCGAGTTTTTGATAATAATTTCTCATTTCGTCAAACGTGACGGTTTGATTGCCGTTGCCTTTTTCGAACGGGGTTTGGAAGGATTGGGAGAATGTGAAAGTTGAGATTAGTAGGAAAAGGATTGAGAGGTTTTTCATTTTTAAAGAATATTAGAACGAAGATAAATAATTAATATCTTTGAGAAAACTCATTAATGAAATCATTTTCTTTTGTTTTGATTCTCACATTTTTAATTGCTTGCAAAGAGGAAAAACCTTTTGCGGATGATATTGTTTTGAATTATCCGAAAGATACGAAGATGAAAACTCAAGAATTTGATGAAGATGGTAATGAAGGTGGGGGAAATTTGTTTTACATTGGAAAAATAAAACCTAATATTGAAGTTAAATATTACGAAAATCTTCTATCTCCACCGCCTCCGCCTCCAAGTATATCTGAATCGTTTGAAGAACATTCAATTCGCATTAAAAAATTGAAAGATTCTTTACAATTTCAAACAAATTATTTTTTCAGAACTGAAGAATTTCCATTTTTGTATTCTAAAAATTATGATTATATAGATTCATTATCAAATAAAAATCTTCAAATCATCGTTAAAGAAAGTGATACGATTCCTTTATGCAAAGAAAATTATGATACAAAAGCTATAAAGAAGTATTTTGCTTTTCCCGTTTTTATTAAAAATATTTCTGATAAAATTTTAAGAATTCCGACCGAATCAAAAAGTGCAGCATTATATATTTATGAAGACAGTTTAGATAGGTTCTATTTTGTAAGAAACAGTAACTATATGATTTGTGGAATGACTGGTGCTATTTATTCCTATATTGAACTCAAGCCAAATGATATTTTAATTTATGCCTATCCGTATTTTAAATCCGGAACAAAACAAAAGGCCAAAATGAAATTCTACAATGCTTCCTCAAAAGAATTTGAAATTTCGATTGATGATAAAATCATTCAGAATCAAAGAAATAGACGTTATGAATAAAAAAATCCACAGAAAATTCTGTGGATTATATTTTAATTAAATCAAATTAATTTTAGTCATTTAATTTCAAAACAGCCATAAAAGCTGACTGCGGGATTTCTACTCTACCAATCTGCTTCATTTTCTTTTTACCTTCTTTCTGCTTTTCAAGAAGTTTACGTTTTCTGGAAATATCACCTCCGTAACATTTTGCAGTAACGTCTTTTCTCAAAGCTTTGATGGTTTCTCTGGCAATAACTTTCGCTCCCAAAGCCGCCTGAACAGCAATATCAAACTGTTGTCTGGGAATCAATTCACGCAATTTCTCACACATTTTTTTACCGATGTGGTAAGCATTAGAATCGTGAATCAATGAAGATAAAGCATCTACCATATCGCCATTGATGAGAATATCCATTTTTACCAACTTCGAGGCACGCATTCCGATCGGAGAATAATCAAATGAAGCGTAACCTTTTGAAATAGACTTTAGTCGGTCATAAAAATCGAAAACAACTTCTGCCAATGGCATATTGAAAGTCAATTCTACTCTGTCAGCCGTCAAATAACTTTGACCCACGATCTCGCCTCTTTTCTCTATACAAAGCGTCATCACTGCACCAACAAAGTCGGATTTGGTAATAATTGCGGCTTTGATATAAGGTTCTTCTACTCGATCCAAAAGATTGGGGTCAATCATTTCCGAAGGATTGTTGATGAGGATAGCGGTTTCGGGATCTTTCTTGGAATAGCCGTGGTACGAAACATTGGGAACCGTCGTAATTACATCCATATTGAATTCGCGATCCAAACGTTCCTGAACGATTTCCATGTGAAGCATTCCCAGGAATCCGCAACGGAAACCAAAACCAAGTGCCGCAGAGCTTTCCGGCTCGAAAACCAAAGAAGCGTCATTCAGTCTTAACTTTTCTAATGAAAATCTTAATTCCTCAAAATCCTCAGATTCAATGGGATAGATTCCGGCAAAAACCATTGGCTTTACTTCTTCAAAACCGTCGATGGCTTCAGAAGCTGGATTCACGAAAGAGGTAATCGTATCGCCTACCTTTACTTCCCGAGCATCTTTGATCCCGGAAATAATGTAACCTACATCGCCACATTCTATTGTGTTTTTCGGAACTTGCTTTAGTTTCAAAGTGCCAACTTCATCGGCGCCGTATTCTTTACCGGTGGCGAAGAATTTGATTTTTTCGTTTTTAGAAATGCTGCCGTTCACGACCTTGAAATAGGCTTCGATTCCTCGAAAAGGATTATAAACAGAGTCAAAAATCAATGCCTGAAGCGGCGCTTTTGGATCGCCAACGGGTGGCGGAACTCTTTTGACAATCTCCTCCAACAAATGGTGAACGCCTTCGCCGGTTTTTCCGGAAACTCTCAGAACATCTTCGTATTTACAGCCCAAAAGTCCCATAATCTCGTCGGTCACTTCTTCTGGATTGGCAGATGGAAGATCTATTTTATTAAGAATGGGAATGATTTCCAGATCGTTTTCTAGAGCCAAATATAAATTGCTAATCGTCTGCGCCTGAATGCTTTGCGCTGCATCTACAATCAAAAGCGCCCCCTCGCAAGCCGCGATAGAACGAGAAACCTCGTAGGAAAAATCCACGTGACCTGGGGTGTCAATCAAATTTAAAATATAGTGTTCACCATTCAGTTCATAATCCATTTGGATGGCGTGCGACTTGATGGTGATTCCGCGTTCTTTTTCCAGATCCATATCATCCAGAGTTTGTGCCTGCAACTCTCTTTGGGTAACGGTGTTGGTATATTCTAAAAGACGATCTGCCAAAGTACTTTTACCGTGATCGATATGTGCAATGATGCAGAAATTCCTGATGTTTTTCATTTAAAATTCTTGTAATTTGCAAAAATACACTATTTCTTGAGATGTCTGAAGTTAGAACTCACATATTAGGCTTTAGATATAGCGATTGAGCCGATCTGCTTTCCTCTAGTGTAACTTCCGGCAAAAGAAAACGTTAATCTTTCATAAAAAAAAAGTTTTGGGAAAAAAAGTTTTATTTTTGCAAATTAATTACAATCAAGGGTCAGATTTTTCTGGCGGGAATTATGAAGAAATATATTAGTTTATTGCTGTTGTCCGTGATTTTGCTGTCTTGCAAAACCGAAATGGACCGGGCTATGAAGAGCGCCGATAAAGATTTTATCTTAAAAGTGGCTAACGAAAAATTTGCAAAGAAAAAATGGTCCGATGCCTTGGCGCTATATGATAGATTGCCCAATCTGGTAGCGGGAACAGATGATGCGCCCAACGTGGTTTTCAACTCTGCGTACGCCAACTATTATGACAAAAACTACAAATTGGCAGCCAACCAATTCAAAAATTTTGTGATCAGTTTTCCACAAGACACCAGAAAAGAAGAAGCGGCCTACTTATCTGCGTTGTGTTATTACGAAGGCTCTTTGCAGTACAATCTGGACCAGAGCAATACAGAATCTGCCATCACAGAGTTACAGAACTTTCTAAACGACTATCCGGACTCGGAACGTTCCAAAAACATCAACCAATTGGTGGATGAATTAACTTACAAGTTGGAATTCAAAGCGTTCGAAAACGCCAAGCAGTATTACAAAATGGGCGAATATAAAGCCGCCACCGTGGCTTTTGAGAACGTGCTGGAGGATTTCCCAGCCACCAAACTGAGACCCAAGATCTACGATATCATTATGAAGTCTAAATATGAACTGGCCGTCAATTCTGTTTATGACCTCAAAAAAGAACGGCTGAATGCTGCAGCCTCTTATACCAAAAGAATTGCTAACGAACTTCCCAATTCTGAATATTCTAAAACCGCAGACGATCTTTCTGTAAAATTGGATGCGGAAAAAGTGAAGTTTGCCGCTTTGCAAGCTGAGGTGGAGAAAAGAAAGGCCGAATATGAAGCGAAGGTCAAAAATTCTGACGCCAAAGAAACCGAGAAGAAAGAAATAGAGCAGGAAAAAAATCAGCTGAAAATGGAAAACTCTGCGGACCAAGCTAGAAGAGATAGTGCGAAGATCAATTCGCCAGAGCCACAGGCCACTTTCAAGTTTAAAAGATAATTCGTATATTTGCAACCCTAAACAATTCGCCCAATGAGCCTTAAAGATACAAAAGCAGAAGTAAGTACCATCACTTACGACAAAGATAAAATCGAAGCAAAAGTCGCCAGCATCTATGAAGCAATCGTGATAATGGGCAAAAGAGCAGAGCAAATCAACGGAGAAATCCGAACAGAACTGCATAGTAAACTCGATGAATTTGCGGTGCACAACTCTACTTTGGAGGAAGTTTTTGAAAACAGAGAGCAGATAGAAATCTCCAAACATTACGAAAAAATGCCTAAGCCAACCTCCATCGCTATCAGAGAATGGCTGGATGATGAAATCTACTACAGAAAAACTGACGAGCAAAACTAATCTCCCAGATCTGAAAATATTAGAACCGTCTTGCACAAGCCTTCCTTTTGCAAGACGGTTTTTTTGTTACCAAAATTATTAATACTTTCGTTGTTCAAAAAACAACTCAAAATGAGCTTGCAAGGCAAAAAGATAATCCTTGGAATAACCGGAGGCATCGCTGCTTACAAAATGAATTATCTGGTGCGGGATCTTGTAAAATCTGGCGCAGAGGTCAAAATTGTACTGACAAAGTCGGCGCAAGATTTCGTCTCGCCGCTTACGCTTTCTACACTGTCCAAGCATTCCGTTTATACCGATTTTTTTGATGATAACAAAACTTGGAATAATCACGTGGAACTGGCACTTTGGGCAGATCTGATGTTGATGGCACCTTGCACAGCCCATACTTTGGCCAAAATTACGGTCGGAATCTGCGACAACTTTCTGATGGCTGTTTATATGTCTGCCAAGTGCCCTGTGATCATTGCTCCAGCAATGGATCTCGATATGTACGCTCATCCAGCCGTTACAAGAAACTTAAAAACGGCTGAAAGTTTCGGACATACAATCATTCCGGCAGAATTTGGCGAATTGGCGAGCGGACTTACCGGACAAGGCAGACTAGCAGAACCTGCAACAATATTATCAGTTTTAGAAAATCAGTTTTCTGATGCTAAGCAGACTTTTGCAGGGAAGAAATTTTTAATAACAGCTGGTCCGACTTACGAAAATATTGATCCCGTGCGCTTTGTCGGCAATCATTCCTCCGGAAAAATGGGATTTGATTTGGCCAAAGAAGCTGCAAAACGGGGAGCAAAAGTGGTTTTGATTTCCGGACCATCATCTCAGAAGGTTGAAGATGAAAATATTAAACTTTGCAAAGTAACGTCTGCGCAAGAAATGTTTGATGAGGTTTTCAAGTATTATGAAGATGCAGATGTTGCGATAATGAGCGCCGCCGTTGCAGATTACACCCCGAAAGTCAAAGCAAAGGAGAAAATCAAGAAAAAGGACAACGAACTCACCATCGAATTAATTAAAAATAAAGACATTCTCCGAACAATGGGCGAAAAAAAAGCCCAACAGTTTCTCGTAGGTTTCGCTTTGGAAACGCAAAATGAAGAGGAAAATGCTAGGGACAAATTAATCAAGAAAAATCTCGATATGATCGTCCTAAACTCGCTTCGGGACGAAGGAGCGGGATTTGCAAACGCCACCAATAAGGTGAAAATTTTCACGCCGACAGAAGAACAATCATTTTCCTTGAAATCCAAAGAAGCGGTTGCAAAAGACCTCTTAGATTTTATTGAACAAAAATTGTAAGAAACCCAACCATTTTCCGTTCTAATCCGTGTAATATTATCGCTGAAATTTAGAATAGCGGTAACTCACATTGACAAAGTTTTCCCTAAATTTACAAACATTTTGATCCCCGAATGAAAAAACTACTCTATATCATTGGCGCATTATTCTTTGTCCAAACTGCCTATTCGCAGGAACTTTTGGCGAATGTCCAGATCAACTCTCAACAGATTGCGGGAAGCAACACGCAGGTTTTCCGAACTTTGGAAAAATCTTTGCGAGACTTCATCAATAATACCAGCTGGACGGGGAAAAAACTTCAAAACTTCGAAAAAATCAAATGCAACTTTGCCATGGTTATTTCGGAACGCCCTACCAACAGCACTTTCAAAGGTACGCTCGTGGTGCAGGCTACCCGACCGGTTTTCAATGCACAGTATGAATCGCCTTTGATGAACATCAACGATACCAATTTCTCTTTTGAATACAACGAAAACGAAAATCTGGTCTTCAACGAAAGACAGTTTTCTGGGAAAAACCTCATCGATGTGATCAGCTTTTACATTTATGTGATTTTGGGCTACGACGGAGACAGTTTCCAGCTGAAGGGCGGACAGCCCTGGTTTGACAAAGCGTATAAAATTGCTCAAAACTCTCAGAATCAAAATTATGAAGGCTGGAACCAAATCGAAAGTCAGAGAAATCGCGGCGCGCTGATCTCGGGACTGGAAAATGAAAACACCTCTACTTTGCGAACCGTTTTCTACAGCTATCATCGTGCTGGACTCGACAATCTGGCAAAAGCAGATCAAGGACCCGCCAAAAAAACAATAGCCGAATCGCTGATGCAACTCAAGTTTTACGATAACAATTTCCAAATGAACTACCCTTTCAATGTCTTTCTGGAGAGCAAAAGCACCGAGATTTTTAATATTTTCGACTCTGGAAACAACGCATCGGTCAACATTAGCGAATTGAAAACTTTGATGAGCACCTTTGCGCCCAAAGATATCGATAGCAAATGGAATAAGTGGAAATAATTCTTAATTGACAATTCACAATTAATAATTAAACGGATGCTTTCAAGAATTTTTATTCAGAATTTTGCGCTGATCGACAGGCTTGAGATCGATCTCGGGCAAGGCCTCCAAGTCATCACGGGAGAAACCGGCGCAGGAAAATCCATCATTCTTGGCGCATTGCGTTTGCTAATGGGCGAAAGAGCCGACGCCAAATCCTTTGCCAAATCTGACATCAAAAGCATCGTTGAAACCGAATTCCAAATCAGCGACAAGTTCCGAGAGTTCTTTGAAGAAAAAGATCTGGACTTCGAAGAAAAAACCATCATCCGCAGAGAAATTTCTAATGGCGGGAAGTCCCGAGCCTTCGTAAATGATGTGCCGGTAACCCTGGACATTCTCAAAGAATTGTCGTCCAAATTGATCGATATTCATTCGCAGTTCGAAACATCGGATCTTTTCACGGAGCATTTCCAATTTGGAATTTTAGACGGACTGGCCAAAAATAATTCGCTACTGGCTGATTATCAAAGCTATTACGAGCAGTATAACATAACAAAAAGAGAAATTGAACGATTGAAGTCTGTGCTGGCTGAAAGCAACAAAGAATCGGATTACAAAAATTTTCTCTTGGCCGAATTGGAGGAAATGCAGCTGTATGATTTGGATTTTGACGAAATTCAGAACCAATTGCAGACTCAGGAAAATGCTGGTCTAATTGGGGAAAATCTTTCGGAAATTCTTTCAAAACTGGGTCAAGAAGAATTTGGACTATTGCCTGGGCTTTTTGACATTAAAAATAAAATGGCTCGGCTCTCAGCAATATCGTCGGATTATCGGGAACTGGGACAGAGGTTGGAGGCGACTTATCTGGAGCTTAAAGACATCAATTCCGAGATCGAAAGCACTGCTGAAAGCCTAGAAATGGATCCCCACCTTTTGCAATCCTTACTCACTGCTGTCAACCGCTTGAATGCGCTCTTTCTGAAGCATCAGGTCAACAACGTGCAGGGACTTTTGGAAATCAGGGAAGCATTGGCAGCCGGTCAAAATTCTTTGGAAACCATTGAAAATCAAATTGATGAGAAAGAAAGGAATCTACACCTGATCGAAAAAGATCTTCTTCTATTAAGCCAAAAATTATCCGAAAGGCGATCGAAATTCGCTGGTGAGTTGGAGAAACAGGCTCAAGATATATTTTTTAAATTAGGCTTGGAAAAAGCCACTCTCAAAATCGATTTGCGCGATGCCGACCGATTCAATCTGCTTGGGAAAAATCATATTCAAATTTTATTTCGGGCGAACTCTGGCTTTCCTTTGAAACCCATCCAAAACGCGGTTTCTGGGGGCGAGCGCTCGCGGGTGATGCTGGCCATCAAAAAAATAATGGCGCAAAACAATGAGCTCCCGACTTTGATCCTGGACGAGATAGACACAGGCGTCTCCGGAAGAATTGCGGAAGAAATGGGAAAACTGATGCAAGAAATGTCTCAGAATCTCCAATTGATCGTCATCACACATCTTGCGCAAGTTGCAGCAAAAGGCCGTGAAAACTACAAAGTGGTAAAATTTGATGACAATGCCATGACTAAAACCACCATCGTGAAACTATCCGAAGATGAAAAACTGCAGGAAATTGCACAGTTGATTTCTGGATCCAAAATTACAGAAGCTGCGATTTCTCAGGCGAAAGAGTTGATAGGATAATTCCTATTTTATAAGTATTCTGGTAATTCTACATCCAAAAATTTAATCAACTTTTATTCAACGACAATAGCGGATCGATATACTGCCTGTCGTTGCTCAGTCTTGGCACTTTGTTCTGACCACCGAGTTTGCCGCGGCTTGCCATCCATTCGTAAAAAAGATTGGGTTTTGCGGAATGTACGATGGGGCTCTTCAGCGTAATATCGTTGTATCTTTTGGCTTCGTAATCGGAGTTGAGTGTTTTTAATGACCGGTCAAAAACTTTAGCAAATTCCTGAAGACAGGCCGGCTGCTTGTTGAATTCGAAGATCCACTCGTGGCAACCTTTGGATCGGTTGGTCATAAAAACGGGCGCACCGGTGTAATCCGAGATGGTGGCATCCAATTGTTCGCAAGCAATCTTCAACGCAGATTCTACATTGTCTATCATTAGTTCTTCGCCAAAGGCATTGATGTAGTGTCTGGTCCTGCCTGATATTTTGATTCGGTACGGATTGACCGAGGTAAACTTCACCGTATCGCCAATCAAATAACGCCAAAGGCCACCATTCGTTGTCACAACAAGCGCATAATCCTTGTTGATTTCCACTTCTTGAATAGGAATGGCGTTGCGACAACCTTCAAAATAGCGATCCATTGGAATAAACTCGTAGAAGATTCCGTAATCCAGCATCAGCAGCATTTCATCGCTTCCCAATTGATCTTGGATGGCAAAAAAACCTTCTGATGCATTGTAGATCTCGTAATAGCGGATATCTTTCCCAATGATTTCTTTGTATTGATTGTCGTAGGGTTTGAAACTGATGCCGCCGTGAAAGAATACCTCCAGATTGGGCCACAACTCTGAAATGGAAGCCTTCCCAGTTTCCTGCAAAGTCCTTTGCAGCAGCACCATCATCCAGCTCGGAACGCCAGTTAGGCTTCCCACGTCCTCATTTTTTGCTTCGCTGATGATGGCTTTCATCTTGCTTTCCCACTCGGACATTAGCGACGTTTTTTTGCACGGTGTATTGATAATCTCGACCCAAAAGGGAAGATTCTCAATCAATATCGCAGAGAGATCTCCGAATTTGGTATTGAAATCCTGATACATCTCTGCGCTACCGCCCAATCTCAGGTTTTTGTGCTGGAAGAGTTCACTTTCTGGATGATTATTCACATAAATAGAAATCAGGTCTTTGCCAGCCTTGTAGTGGCAGTCTTCCAAACTCTCGGCAGTGATGGGAATATACTTGCTCTTGGCATTCGTCGTTCCAGATGATTTGGCAAATTGCTTTATGACGCCTGGCCAGAAGACGTCTTTTTGTCCCTGTCTTGCTCTTTCTATGTAAGGTTCAAAATCTTCGTAGGATACGATGGGAACCTTTTTCCGAAAATCTTTGTACGTGGAAATACCGCTGAAACCGTACTTCACGCCGTACTCTGTTTCCTCCGCATTGAAAAGTTGGGAAAAAAGCAAACCCTCTTGGGTCTCGACGGGATATTTGATGAAATGTTCAATCTGATCTATCCTTTGACGGATAAACCAGTTGACCACGGAATTGAAAAGTGCTTTGGTTGCCATTCTTCACAAATATAACAATTTTTGGGAATGGAAATAAAAAAAGACATCTCTGCTTGAAATGCCTTTGCTACAATTGTTTTTATGATCCTATTTCTTAATCATCTTTTTGCTCAGAGTGCCAGATTTGGTTTCTATAGAGACTGTATAAATGCCATTTTCCAAATTAGACACATCAACTTTGTTATCAACCAAGGTTGAAAGTGATTTCACCACTTTTCCTGAAAAATCATAAATCTTCACACCCGTCACATCTTTTGCACTATCGATTGTGAAAAAATCTGCTGTAGGATTTGGATAGATTGTCCAATTTCTTTTGTCAGCATCGTTTACAGCCAATAGAGTTGTAGAAACGTCAATGTCATCAATACTAAGTAAATTTCCGTTGGTGTAATCATTAACCCATGCTAAAAAAACGGTTTTTCCCGAATAGGCGGATAAATCTACTTGATAAGGTGTTTGATCCGCCATCGGAGCATCGACGGCGTGATCTACAGACAAGATGTTCGAAAATGATGTTTTAGCAGTGTTCGTTGTAGATATTTTTAATTTGAAACCATCATCAAAAGGGCTTGTATCGTGAGATCTGGCAAAGAATTCAAGTGTTGCAGAATGGTTTGTAGGGATGGTGATCGCTGGGGAAACAAGCCATCTGTCTGCCGGCGCTACTACAGTAAACCAAGATGGGGAGGTAGCAACTTTATTGCCGCTTTCTCCGCCCCAAGAGACTATTTCCCAAGCATTCGTAAATAGTGATGCATAAGTTCCGTAGGGTGTATTGGTGTCGTTGTAAAGGGTCCAGCCAGCAGTTTGTAAATCTGTAATGTCTTCAAAACTCTCTGTATAGATAGAAGTTTGGGCATTCCCCATAGCCGATGCTAATAAAGTAGCGAGTAATAGTTTTTTCATAAAAATTAATTTAAGCATTAATGATTACAAATATAAAAAAACCGCCTATTTTTTAAAAATAGACAGCTTAATTTTTCTTGAATAAGATATTAGTTATTCTGCAGAAGCTTCTTCCGCCACAACTGCTTCATCCTCATCATCCGCAGTTGCTGCTGCATTTTTACTGGCGTTTCTAGACATCTTAACCGCAACTACTACGGCATTGTCTGGATGCATAAATGTGTATTTGTCGGTTTTAAGACTTTCTACGTAAAGCTTGTTACCGATTTTGAGTGGCGTAACATCCACAACGATCTCGTCTGGCAAGTTGGCAGGAATTGCTTTTACTTTCAGTTTTCTGTAAGTCTGCCTAAGCACACCACCAGCCACCACACCTTTGGAACGGCCGGTAACTCGTACTGGCACCTCCATAATAACAGGTTTGTCTGCACTCAACTGATAGAAATCAGCGTGAAGGATCTTGTCTGTAATTGGATGAAACTGGATGTCCTGAAGAACAGCAGGAATCGTTTTTCCGTCAACTTCAATAGATACCGTGTGTGCTTCAGGAGTATATACCAAACCTTTGAAAGATCTTTCTTCAGCAGAAAAATTCAATGGTTCTGTACCTCCGTAAACAACACAAGGGACTAATTCAGCATCACGTAAAGCTTTAGTAGACTTTTTGCCCACGCTTTCTCTTTTTGTACCTTGAATTGTAATAGATTTCATTTTGTAAAAAATTATTTTAAGGGTGCAAAGATATTAATTTTTTTTAAATAATAAACTTGTCACTTATTGATTTGTGCTCGTGCACCATTTTCATCACATCAGCAAATAATGAGGCACAGGATAGCACTTTGATTTTGGATGATAGACCTTCTTTCAGCGGGATAGAGTCTGTGACGATGACTTCCAACAATTGGGAATTTTCTATATTTGCGTAAGCTTTCCCAGACAG
Source organism: Weeksellaceae bacterium (assembly GCA_022013695.1). Lineage (GTDB taxonomy): Bacteria > Bacteroidota > Bacteroidia > Flavobacteriales > Weeksellaceae > Epilithonimonas. Next base: position 8,002 of record JAKLPS010000025.1, on the reverse strand, counting down.
TACACCGTGCGTCGCCATCGCCCTTACAGATCTTGCTCCTTTTTCCAGCAAGAGGTCTGCGGCTTTGCAAAGTGTGCCGGCGGTGTCGATCATATCGTCGATCAAGATGACGTTTTTATCCTTCACATCGCCGATGAGGAACATTTCTTCTATAACATTTGCTTTTTTTCTTTCTTTGTATGCAATGACCACATCTGCACCCAAATGGCCCGCGTAGTTCTTAGCTCTCTTGGCTCCGCCCATATCTGGAGAAGCAATCGTGAGATTATCCAGCTTTAGGGATTTGATATAATCTACAAAAATGGTAGAAGCGTACAGATGATCTACAGGAATTTCGAAGAAACCTTGAATCTGATCTGCATGCAGATCCATCGTCATAATCCTGGTGGCGCCTGCTGCCGTCAAAAGATTCGCAACCAGCTTGGCGCCAATTGGAGCTCGGGGTTTGTCCTTCCTATCCTGCCGAGCCAATCCGTAATATGGAATAACCACTGTGATGTTCTTGGCAGACGCTCTTTTTGCAGCATCGATCATTAACAACAATTCCAGAAGGTTATCGGCGGGCGGAAAGGTAGATCCAATGAGAAAAACTCTGGCACCGCGAACAGATTGTTCCAAAACAGGTTCAAACTCTCCGTCACTGAAATGTTGAAAATTAATTTTCCCAAGCGCTTGCCCATAACTGTGTGCAATTTTTTCCGCCAACTCCTGGCTCGTTCTTGTGGAAAATAGATAACTTGGTTGGTGCTCTGACATCGTCTGCTTTTTGCAAATTTAAAAAATAATAAAATCTATTGCTACCATTCAAAATAAAAAAACCAAAATATTTCTATTTTGGTTTTTAGTTTTTAACAGTATTCCTCGAAGGCTGCCTGAAGGTTCGCGGCAATGGCTCCCGCAGGATTTCCTTCGATGTGGTGTCTTTCCAACATATGCACCAACTCACCATCCTTGAAAAGTGCAACGCAAGGGGAACTAGGAGGGAATGGCGCTAGTAACCTTCTTGCCTCTGCAACGGCGTCACCATCGAATCCGGCAAATGCCGTTACCAAATGGTCTGGCTTTTTATCTCCGGTCAAAGAGTATAGAACGCCCGGTCTGGCTGCTCCGGCGGCACATCCGCAAACGGAATTGATTACAAGAAGTGTTGTGCCTCCCTGTTTTAGAGCGGAGTCCACTTGCTCGGGTGTTGTAAGGTCTTCAAAACCTTTATCTGTAAGTTCTGCCTTCATTGGCAATACTAAATCTGCTGGATACATATCGAAATATTTTTGAGGTTAATTGTTGAGTTGCAAATTTAATCAAAATTGTAATTGATTGTCTGACTAATCATTCTATTAAAATTATACCGAAAATCTATTGCGCTGCGGTTTGTTATTTGGAAAAATTGGGTGTTAGAAAAGCCAGTGGAATATCGACTCCGATTCTGATTTGATCATACGGAAAGTAGCGAATTCCGTTCTGGTACTGCAGAAATGCGGTAAAACTTTGTTGATAATAACTAAATCTAGACGCGAAGACCACAGGCTTGTCACCATAATCTGGAACTCTTCTCAGCCAGCCAGAATATCCTGAATAGGTGTTTTCCCAGCCAATTTTGTCATTTTTGAGGATGAGTTTTGCGCCGTACATGATGGCGTCATCCTGCACATTGAGTCCCGGAGTCTGCACATCCCAAGAGAAGAACCCAAGATTGGCAACTAGTCTAATTTCTTTCAAAATATCCGTATCGAGATGCAGAGATTTGCCCAACTCTGTGTCGAAATAATATCCTGCTGTGTTGAAAAAGCGCCTGTCTTTAAAATTGCTTCCAGAGGCTGTTTTGAGCGTTGCATTGAAGATAATTGCTGGTCTGTATTCTCTCTCCGACGTTATAGAAATCCTAGTCTGCACATAAAAATCGCCACTCGCCGTTCCGGATTTTCCCACCAGCATGTTACGTCTCTGGAAAACTTCGTCACTCACCTTATATTTCTCGAAAGGCACCATCCAAACTTTGACCGACACTTTTTTTGCAATCAGTGGCACTTCTATCTTCACGTTCACACTTTGGGTATTGTCGCCGTGTCCAAAGTAGGCATCGCCCAAGAGTGTCAAATTTGTTTTTTCCGGAATAGTTGCATCGGTAAATTCCGGGACAGGATTGGCATTCGGACCAAACCAATTGGTGGTGTGATGAACTAGCGGAATCTGAGCTTGAAAAGAAAATAAAGTGGTTGAAAAAAATCCAATGAGAAAAATAAAGCGTTTATTCATCCTTTTTATACAAATATTCTTCAAATCTAATAAAAAAATATTGGGAAAAATAAAAAGCTCAAAATCCAAAGGTTTTGAGCTTCAATCAAATCGATATGCCTATTTTGTATATCCAGGTTTGCCTAGCAATCGGACTTTCAAGTAAGTAATTTTCTCACCATTTCGGAAATGCTCTTCCCGTCCGATTTTCCAGCCAATGCTTTGGAAGCAACGCCCATGACTTTTCCTAAATCTTTGATGCTTGCTGCGCCAGTTTCAGAAATAATTTTCTTGATTTCTGATTCTAATTCCTCTGCGGAAAGCTGTTGTGGAAGAAATTTCTCGATCACTTTGGACTGCGCTACTTCCACTTCCGCAAGATCTGTTCTTCCCTGAGCCATAAACTGGTCATAGGAATCCTTTCTTTGCTTAATCATTCTTTGCAAAATCGCAATCTCCTGCTCCGTTGAGACTTCCGCTCCGATGGCTTCTGTTTTCAGTAATAATATTTGCGCTTTCACGGCACGAAGAGAATCCAGAGCAACTCTGTCTTTCGCTCTCATCGCGGTTTTGATCGCCTCGTTGATGGTAAGTTCTAAACTCATAATTTCTGATTTAACAATGTATCAATCTAACATTTATCATTATGAAAATTGTAAGACTGGTACATTTTATACAATTGTTATATTGATTTAATCTACATCTTTATTAAGAAAACGATTTTCTCTCAGTTGCATATTTCCATTGTTATCAGACAAAAATGTGTTGATGTTTTGGTCTGATGCATTGGCGCCATCAATGATGATGTTCTTTCTTTTGAAAGCCGGAACTGTTTCGAAAACATTCTCATTGTCCAATTGTTGGTAGCGGGAATTGAATTCTTTCAACTTGTTTCTTCTATCCAAAGCCTTTGAAGCATCTGGAGTTTTATTGAAAAAAGTAAAACCACTTTCAGTTTCCTGCGCTGGTTCCGCAAGCTCTTCTTCCACAATTTTTTCTTCCACAATTTTTTCGTTGGTATCTGCGAAAAATGAGAAGGTATTGGGTAGTGCGTCTTCTAATGTCTCCTCATTACTTTCATTTTCGACCGCTTCGTTTATTGTATTTTGGGAAGAAGAAGTGTTCGAAAGGATTTCTTTTTCAATAACGGGAAATTCTTCTTCAGCGTCATATTCACTCATTGTGAAGGTGACTTCCACTGGTTTTTCTACGCTTTCGGTTGCGAAAGATGCTTTCGGCTTGTCCTCAACTTCGAATGTGAAGGCCTGCGATTCCAAATCTACTTCTTCGGTGATGTCCTCGTCGAAGGTGAACAGATTGTATTCTTGCTTTCCTTCGCTCGAATGATTGGAATAATCCTGAGCAGCTTCGCTTCCGATGGTTTCGATTTCGATGAGGGGTTCTTCCAGCAAACTTTCGGCTAAGGCATTGGCGGGGAAGTTAGAACTCCCGAAATCATCCTCATCTTCCAGGCGGAAAAAGTTTTTTGCCGCTTCAGTTGGCATTTTTGATTCTTCCTGAAAGCTGCTTTTGAATGGGGATTCTCTGTTTCTGGAAAATGAATTGGGTCTGTCTTCCAAAGAATATTTGATAGTTTCCGTTGTCCCCGTGTGTTTTTTATCATCGTTGGAAAATCCCGTTGCAATTACCAAAACGCTGACGGAATCGCCCAACTCCTCATCCGTTCCAACACCAAAGATAATATCAGCCGTATGCCCAGCTTCTTTCTGGATATAGTCCATAATCACGCCAATCTCATCCATCGTCACCTCAGAAACACCGCTTCTGATAAGCAAGAGAACGTTTTTCGCTCCCGTGATTTTGTTGTCGTTCAACAATGGGGAATCCAATGCTTTTTTCACTGCTTCTTCGGCTTTTTTCTCGCCTGCGGCCACACCGGTAGACATCAGAGCCGTTCCAGAATTCTGAAGAACAGATTTGGCATCGCGGAAGTCGATATTAACATCGAAATAGCCTGTAATAACTTCTGCCATTCCTTTGGCAGCGTTGGTCAAAACCTCATCGGCTTTGGAGAAGCCTTGTTTGAAACCCAGATTTCCGAATTGCTGTCTTAATTTGTCATTATTAATAACAATTAAAGAATCCACATTATTTCTTAATTTTTCGAGACCCAACTCGGCCTGATCCAGTCTTCGTTTGCCCTCAAAACTAAAAGGCACGGTTACGATTCCAATGGTGAGAATGCCCATTTCCTTTGCTATTTTTGCGATTACAGGGGCGGCTCCAGTGCCTGTTCCGCCGCCCATTCCTGCTGTGATGAAGACCATTTTGGTATTTTGACCCATCGCTGCTTTGATCTCGTCTATGCTTTCGATGGCGGCTTTCTCTCCCACTTCGGGGTCGGCGCCGGCTCCCAGACCTTCGGTCATCGAGATTCCCAATTGCACCTTGTTCGACACTGGATTGTTGTCCAAAGTTTGGGCATCGGTGTTACAGATCACGAAATCGACACCGTAGATTCCTTTTTCGTACATATGTTTCAAAGCGTTGTTGCCGCCACCTCCAACACCTATTACCTTGATGATGGAAGAATTTCCTTTTGGCAGATCAAAGGAAAAACCTTGTGTATTCGTTATATTGTCCATTGTAATTTGTTTTTTTAATTTATTTGTAAAATCGTTGGTTTAATTAATTTGCTGATTTGTAAAATTGTTTATTCTTTAGTTATGCATTTCAACGATTTTACAATTTGATTATTATCGTTACTCTTCTACTTCTTCAAAGAATTTTTTGACCTTATCCAAAATGGATTGTCCGAAGGTGGGTCTGTTTCTTTTGACCTCTTCTTTCCGCCTTGCGATTTCCTCCGTTTGATTCTGTTGCGATGTTTGAATTTCGGGACGGTGATTTTGGATTTCATTTTCGATTTGAGGTTTCAATTCTTCGAGGATTTCCTCTTCTAAGACTGGGGATTTCTTATCTCTAATCTTCAGACTTTCCATTAATAGTCCAATGGAAGTTGCAAACTCCGGCCCTTTGAGATATTGATTTTTATCATTCGCAACATATTCATTAGCAAAACCGATTCTGCTGTCGAATCCGGTGGTATAATTTGCTAACTGGCGGAGATTTCTAAGATTCGAGCCACCGCCCGTCAAAACGATGCCTGCAATGAGTTTTTTCTTCTGCTCAAAAGCGCCGTAGGCTTTCAATTCTGTGTTCACCATTTCTAGAATTTCTTCCACTCGGGCATTGATAATTTGAGCCAAAACTTTCAACGAAATTTCCTTGTCTGGCCGGCCGTGCAAGCCCGGAATGGTAACATAGGTGCTATCTTTTTCAAGTTCGGGAACCGATGATCCGAATTTCACTTTCAGTTGTTCTGCATGTTTCTCGATAATCGAACATCCTTCCTTGATGTCATCTGTAATAATGCCGCCGCCGTAAGGTATCACGCAAGTATGACGGATAATATTGTCTTTGAAAATCGCAATATCCGTCGTTCCACCACCGATATCGACAATCGCAACGCCAGCTTCTTTTTCTTCTTTTGTGAGAACCGCCTCGGAGGACGCTAGCGGTTCCAGCGTCAGGGCTTCCATCTCCAAACCTGCCTCGCGAACGCATCTTGCGATGTTTCGGATAGACCCCATCTGCCCCACCACCACGTGGAAATTGGCCTCCAATCTTTTGCCATGCATCCCGATCGGTTCTTGGATTTCGCCTTCGGAATCCACTTTATAATCCTGAGGCAAAACGTGGATAATCTCTTCCCCCGGAAGCATCACCAACTTCTTCACCTGGTCTTTTAGTTTTTCGATATCTTCTTCTGTAATATATTGATCCGGATGATCTCTCATAATGTAATCCGAATGCTGCAGAGAACGGATGTGTTTGCCTGCAATGCCCACCGTCACCTTATGAATAGGCACGCCGGCGCTGGTTTGTGCTTCTGCCACTGCAGACTTGATGGAGTTGATGGTTTGTGAGATGTTGTTCACGATTCCTTTGTGAACGCCTAAACTTTTTGCTTTTCCTACGCCCAGAATTTCGATTTTCCCGTGAGCGTTTCGCCTTCCGACAATGGCAACAATCTTAGTTGTCCCAATGTCCAGACCTACTGAATACTCTTGATTTTCCATATGCTCGATTTGATTTTTTCTTAATAATTTGATTAAATAAGGTTTTGCTTTCTGCTTTTGCTAATTTGCCAAGTCGCGGCTCCATTTATTCTACGATTATTTTTGTCTTGTTCTTTTTCTCAGGTTTTTTTGCAGCGATTTCTTTTTTCCTTGCGGCTGTATTATTTGGTGCCGATTTCGTTTGTGGCTTTTGCATTTTCTGCGGTTGTATTTTAGGTTCAGATTTTTTGGCTTCTGATGTTTTATTGTCCTTTTCTGCTTCTGAATTCTGTGTTGCCGACTCTTTTTTTAGAGCAACTAGTGCCAAATTTTGTTGGGCTTTTTCCTCTGGTTTTTTGATTTCGATCTTGCTTGCATTTTTGAGGATGCTGTCGTTTTCTTTGAAATAAGGATTCAGCGTGGTCACGATTTGATTGTCGTATTTCAGCGAGATCTTTTTATATTTTTCCGGATTCTGGTTGATCAGGTATTTTTCGACAAAAGTTTTGAAACCGGTTATTTTGAAATCGATATGATTGAGATCGCCGATTTCCACCTTGTAATGTCCTTCGCTGGTCAGCAAATTATAATTTCCTTTTTCCTTGGTAATTCCGATGAAAAACTTTTTGCTAAACGACTCTCGGTCAATCTTTTCGACCAATTGCCCCAGTTTTATATATTCCGAAGCTTGCACATCGCCCATCACGAGCATAACGGGCACCGAAAAGTTGTTTGAAATTGGGAATTCGACCCCGTTTCTGTCGACGTAGAAATCTCTTGCGTTTTTATTAAGCCTGAAAGCCGGAACCCTTTGTTTGATGTCAATATTCAGGTTTCCGTTCAGGTTTAGATAAACATTGGCGCTGTCCACAAACGGGATTTGGTTAATCTTTTTCTCCAATTCCGGAATATTGATGTCCCCAATTTTCCTCGTTGGATTATATTGTTTTACGAGTTCTTTAATATCCTTTTCATCCACAAAATAGACCGGCGTTTTGCTTTGGATCATATGGATAGAGACATTTTCCATCTTGGCATCGTTGAAACGCTTCAAGGAGAAACTGAGCAGAAATCCAAAAAGGACGACTGTTATGAGTATCTTCAATATTCTCCACTTGTTTTTCATTTTCTTTCTTTTTTTTGAACGCAAAGAGCTCGAAGTTTTTAATTTTTTTGTTTCACAAAGCCGCTTCGCTTAAAGGAGTCTTTCAGTCTATTAAATATCCGTTTATAATTCTTCTAATGCCTGTTTTAAATAATTTGGAATTAAAATTCAATAGTAATCCTAATTTATAACCTCCCAATTTTAAATAATTAAGAACTTGAGCGGCATTAAAATCGGTCAGAATTTCCTGCGCTTTTATTTCTACCACTAATTTATTTTCAACCAATAAATCAATTTTAAATGCATTATCCACCTTCATTCCCTCATAGTTTATTGACAAAAACTTTTGTCTCTCTACAATTAATCCTCTATTTTTCAATTCAAATTCCAAACATTGTTCATAAACCGTTTCATAAAGCCCCATTCCTAATTGACGATGAACTTTTAATCCAGCATCAATAATAATTTTTGATAACCTGTTGTGCATTTAGGATAAATTCATTTTAATTTTGTTCAAACTTCTTTTGAAAACAAAGAAATTGAGATATTGAATCATTGTAAAAGATGTGATTTTGGAGGT